>JAHHSG010000009.1 GCA_020025305.1 Oscillospiraceae bacterium | reverse complement strand
CCCCTGCCCACCCTGCGCCGACCTACAGCGCCCCCCCGGTGCGCCCTGTGACCACCACGGGCTGGGAGAGTAAGCCCATGGAAAAACCGACGCTCTCCGGGGAGATCCGGGATGTGGCACGACAGGCAGGAGAATCCTTCACCGTGCCGGGACACACCCAAGACGGACGGCAGGTGACCTATGAGATTACGCCGCCGGCAGTGGATAAGACCGTTCCTGCCCAGGAAGCAGTGATTGCGGAAGAACCTGGGGCGGAAACAGCGGCGGAGCAGACCGCCATGGAACTGCCGGCGGCGGAGCAGCAGATGCTCCCAAACGATCCCGTACCGTGGCGTATGGTGGGCGAGGTGCTGAAAACCTATATCATCTGCGAAGATGAGGGGGAGAATGTGTGGCTTATCGATAAGCATGCCGCCCATGAGCGGGTGCGTTTTGATGCCTTGAAGGCCAATCCCCAGCCCCTGATGGCGCAGACACTGTTGGAACCGCTGGCAGTGACGCTGGCGGCGGAGGAGTACAGCGCCGTGCTGGAGCATACGGAAACGCTGCGGCATTTCGGCTTTGGATGTGAGGACTTCGGCGACGGGACCGTACTGGTGCGGGAGATCCCGGCGGATATTTTGACCGGCGACGCGGCCGCTACGCTGGAGGAATTGGCGAAGAAGCTGCTGGAGCAGCGAGCCGACCCCGCCGGGGCCAGAGATGAGCTGCTGCACACGATGGCCTGTAAGAGTGCCATCAAGGCGGGAATGAACACTTCTCCGGCGGAATTGGCGGCCCTTGTAAAAAAGGTGCAGGCCGGGGAGATTGCCTATTGTCCCCACGGCAGACCGGTAGCGGTCAAACTCTCCAAGTACGAGATGGAAAAGATGTTTAAGCGAGCATAAGCCGGATAGAGCAGGCTGCACGGCATACGTGCCGCGCAAGAAAACAAGTTTACTTTTACGCCTGCGCAAGCCAACGTGGTGCGTTATCAAGTGTTAGTGAAAAGGAGACACATATGCCCCCGAAAATTGTCTGTGTGGTGGGTCCCACCGCATCGGGAAAAACGAAAATGGGCGTGGAGGTGGCGAAAGCCTTCCACGGTGAGGTGGTCAGTGTGGACTCCATGCAGATCTATCGCGGTATGACCATCGGCACCGCCGCACCCACCGCAGAGGAGATGGAGGGCATTCCCCACCATATGATTGCCGTCGCCGATCCAGAGGAGAACTGGTCTGTGGCTCGGTTTACCGAGGCGGCGGACAAGTGCGTACAGGACATCCTCCACCGGGGAAAGCTGCCGATTTTGGTGGGCGGTACCGGTCTTTATCTGGATGCACTGGTGCGCGGCAGCCGCTTTGCTCCGGGCAGTACCGGCGGCGAGATACGGCAGAATCTCAAACACCGTTTAGAAACGGAGGGGGCCGAAGCGCTGCTCCGGGAGCTGCGCACCATTGACCCCCCGGCGGCGGAAAAACTCCATGTCCGGGATGAAAAGAGAATTCTCCGGGCCTTGGAGGTGTGGTACGAGACAGGAACGACCATGACCGAGCACAACCGCCAGACCCAAGAGAAACCGCCCCGGTATGATGCCGTGTATATCGGACTTGACTTTCAAGACCGGGAGGATCTCCGGGCACGCATTGACCGCCGCGTGGATCTGATGGTGGAGGCAGGCCTTCTGGAGGAGGTACGCACGCTGCTGCGCGCAGGGCTGCCTGCGGATGCTACGGCGATGCAGGCTATTGGGTATAAGCAGTTTTTAGCCGTGGAAGAGGGCCGTGCCAGCGTGGAGGAAGCGGTGGATGAGGTGAAGCTCCGCTCCCGCCAGTATGCAAAGCGCCAACTCACATGGCTGCGCCGCAACGAGGCGATTCATTGGATTCGATGGGAAAAAGTGCCCGATTTCCAAATGGCTCTCCAAATTGCGACAGAAATCCTCACCGCCGAGGGATTAGGATAATCCTAGGCGGACGAATTGCACATCGTCCGTACAAAGATAAAAAGGAGCAGACGATATGCAGACGAAATCTAATCTTCAAGAAATCTTTTTGACAAAAGCCCGGAAGCAGAATGTGCCGGTGACTGTATTTTTGGTCAACGGCTTCCAGCTGCGGGGCAGTGTGGCCGGCTTTGATAACTTTACCGTAGTGCTGGACAGCGACGGGAAACAGCAGGTCATCTATAAACACGCTATTTCTACGATTGTGCCGGTGCGGGCCATCTCCCTGCGTGAGGGGGACGAGCCACCCGCCGACACCGAGAGCTGAGGTAATTTTTTATGAAATCTTCCCCTATGTTCCGCCTGTTGGCGGTGGCCATCTTAGCCGGAATTGTTCTCTATTTCGGCGCTCAGATCTACCGCTACTATGCCGATCCCCTTTCCACCACGCGGGTTTATGCCGCCACCACGGAGGAGAGTATCCATACGGATGGCTGGATCGTACGGGAGGAGGAGACCTTCCACATCGGCAGCGGCATTCTCACTCACCCCCTGAAAGAGGGGGAGCGGGTAGGTGCGGGTCAGACATTGGCCGCCGCCTACAACAGCGCCGGTGCTTTGCAGACAGTGGAGGATTTGGAAGAGAAGACCTTGCAGCTGCAGCAGCTGGAATTTGCGCTGGATACATACTTAAATCCGGATGCGGCGCTGAAGCTGGACAGCTCCATTACAGATGCCCTCCTGGCGCTGCGGGGGGATGTGAGCCAAGGGGACTACAGTGTCGCCGCGGAAAACCTTTCCGCGCTCAAGGCCGATATTCTCAAGCGAAGTCACTCCTTCTCCTCCGCTGCCGAGGTCCAGGCACAGATTGAGGCGGTGCGGGCTGAGATTGCGTCGCTGCGGGCGTCTTTATCGGATGTGACTACGGTGGAGGCTAAGCGGCCCGGCACCTATGCCGCCGCAGTCGATGGCTATGAACAGGTGCTGACCCCTGCCTTTTTGCAGAATCTGACACCCAGTGCTCTGAGCGGCGTGCATAAGGAGAATGTTCCTGCCGATGTAGGCAAGCTTATTTATGGTGCGACATGGTACTATGCCGCTACGGTCAGCGAGGCGGATGCAGCGCGGCTGCAGGAGGCAGGAAATGTCACGCTGCGCTTTTCCAAGGGCTTAGAGCAGGATGTGGCGGCTTGGGTGGAGTCGGTGAGTGAGCCGGAAAATGGCAAGTGTGCCGTGGTCCTTGGCTGTACCAAATATATGGCCCAGATGACCCAGCTCAGACAGCTGCAGGCCGAGGTGATTTTAGACAGCTACTCCGGTCTTCGTGTACCGGCCAATGCCCTGCGGCTGGATGCGGAGGGGCGCAGCGGGATCTATTGCCTGGTGGGCTCCACAGCCGAGTTTAAACCGGCGGATGTGGTCTATCAGGGCGATGGATATACGCTTTTGCGCCCTGGCGAAGGCACCGCAGGCAGCAGCCTTCTGCGGGCAGGAGATGAGGTGATCATTACCTCCAAGGAACTGTACGATGGGAAAATGGTCTATGATAGATAGAGAAGATAAGGGAGGATTCCAAGTATGTCGATCCAAGAGCATATTGCCGAGATCCGCAGCAGAATCGATGCTGCGGCTCGTGAGACGGGGCGTACCGGTGCGGATATTGTGCTGGTGGGCGCCAGTAAAATGAATGATGCGGAGGCCTGTCAGGAGGCTATCACAGCCGGCATCGATGCATTGGGAGAAAACCGGGTGCAGGAGATGACGGGCAAGCTGGCGCAGGATGCCTATCGAGGCGCACCGCTCCATTTTATCGGACATTTGCAGCGCAACAAGGTCAAGCAGGTGGTGGGCAAGGTATCCCTGATCCAATCAGCAGGCTCTGTGGAACTGTTGCGTGAAATTGAAAAGGCGGCAGCCAAGCTGGACATTGTGCAGGATGTGCTGCTGGAAGTGAATATCGGCGGTGAGGAGGCCAAAAGCGGGTTTGCACCGGAGGCTGTCCGGGATGCGGCTGTGCTGGCCAAAGAACTGCAGCACGTCCGGGTACAGGGTCTGATGACCATCCCCCCCGTTGCGGCGGAAGATCACGGGAATTTAGCATATTTCCAGAAAGTTTATGCCCTCTATGTTGACATAAACAGAGAAATATATGATAATAAGCTTAAGTATATTTCGATGGGCATGAGCGGCGATTTTGAGGATGCGATCCGCGCGGGAAGCAATATGGTGCGGGTGGGTACCGCTATTTTTGGCCAGCGTTATTACGCTAAGTAAAAGGGGAGGACACAGACAATGAGCCTGATGGACGAGTTTAAGAAAATCATGCATCCCTACGATGATGAGGATGATTATGAGGAAGAAAATTTTACCAGTGCTAAGGAGCAGCGGGACACATCGGACTATTTTGATGACCGGCGGGAGGAGCGCCGGGCAGAGGATCGGCGCAACAAAGTAGTCAATATCCACGCAACCGCCCAGTTGAAAGTGGTATTGGTAAAACCGGAGCGTTTTGAAAATGCTTCTGAGATTGCTGACCATCTGCGGGAAAAGCGCACGGTGGTGATGAATCTTGAGTCTGCCAATAAGGACATTGCCCGCCGTCTGGTGGACTTTTTGTCCGGTGTGGCCTACGCCGGTGACGGTAAGATTAAAAAGGTGGCGGCCAATACCTATATCATTACCCCCTATTCTGTGGATTTGATGGGGGACTTGATTGATGAACTGGAAAATAACGGATTATATCTGTAAAATAAAAGCGGAGGGATATTACCATGTTCACACCTCAGGAAGTTTCCGAAAAGTCTTTCCAAAAAGCATCTTTCGGCGGTTACAGCATGGCTGGCGTAGACGAATTTCTGGATGCACTGACCGAGGATTACAGTACTCTTTATAAGGAGAATGCCACCTTAAAGGCAAAGCTGAAGGTGCTGGCAGAGAAGGTGGAGGAATATCGGGCCACCGAAGAGGCCATGCGCTCCACGCTGCTGACCGCCCAGCGTATGGCGGCCCAAATGGTGCAGGATGCGCAGACAGAAAAAGAGAAGGTGCTCTCCGAGGCCCGCGAAACTGCCGCCAAGCAGATGGGCTCCATTGAGCGGGAGACGGAGCAAACTAAGAAGAAACTGGCCGCTGCCCAGGCGGAACTGGCTGGTTTTGTGCAGCGCAGCCGTGACCTGTGCGCAGCCCAGATCGCATTTTTGGAGAAACTGCCGGAGATGGAGATGGATGCTGCACCCCAGGCAGAGGCAATGACACAGGATACTGTCCGCATCGAGAAACAGGAGGTGCTCCGCGGCCTTGCCGCTGAGGAGGTGTCTCCTGCTGCGGAAAAACCTGCTGCGGAAAAACCTGCTGCCCAGGCCCCTGCTGCCGATCCGGCGCCGGTGGAAGCACCTGCGGCGGAGGTGGCCTCTGCAGAGAAATCGGCCGGCGCAAAGGAAGAGGCGGCAGCTCCCGTGTCGGACGAACGTCCGTTTTCTACGGATTTTCATCTGAATCTTGACGAGTTAAAGTTTGGCCGCAACTATTCCGGCGAATAATCAGAAAGAAAAAAGCGGCTCCTAAGGGCCGCTTTTTCATATAAAAAGGAGTATGCCGCTATGGAAAAGCCCATCATCGCTCTGCTGTATGATTTTGATAAGACGCTTTGCACACAGGATATGCAGAACTACGCTTTTATTCCCTCTTTGGGTATGGAGCCAGAGGACTTTTGGCGGGAGGCCAACGCGTTAGGTCACCGGGAGCACATGGACGGAATTCTGGCCTATATGTATACCATGCTGCGCAAAAGCCGGGAAAAAGGACTGCCGCTGAACCGACAGACACTGGTGGATAAGGGACATAGTATCGTTCTCTTTCCCGGTGTGGAGGAGTGGTTTGAACGGATCGGCGCATTTGGTGAGAGCCAGGGTGTCACGGTGGAGCACTATATTCTCTCCTCTGGCTTGCGGGAGATCATCGAGGGCTCCGGGATCAGCCATCACTTTAAAAAAATTTACGCCAGTGAGTTCTACTACGATGAGACGGGCACCCCTGTCTGGCCGAAGCTGGATGTAAATTTTACCGCGAAAACGCAGTTTGTCTATCGTATCAATAAGGGCGTGCTGGATGTGGACAATGACCGGGATTTGAACGCTTCCATGCCCGATGACAGTAAGCGCATTCCGTTCACCAATATGATTTATGTGGGGGATGGGCTGTCGGACGTGCCGTGCATGAAGATGATGCGCTCCTATGGTGGGCAGGCGATTGCCGTCTATCAGCCGGAGACCCGCACGGCGGTGGAGGAACTGCTGTACCGCGGCCGGGTGGATTTCATCTTCCCTGCTGATTACCGGGAGGGAACCACGCTGGATCGTACCGTGAAGAATATCATCCGTAAAATGGCGGTGACTGACCTTTTGGAAGCGGAACATACCGCACAGTGCCAGCAGATCGGCAAAAGCGGTCTCCCCTATCAAGCCAGCCTGTTTGAATGAGTGAGGCATACGAATAAAAAAGACCGCCTTCAGGCGGTCTTTTTTGGATTCATGGGATTATTCCGGCTGCTTGCGGGTGAACTTCTCCCCGGGGCAGCGGCACAGGGGGCACACATAGCCGTCGGGCAGCGTCTCGCCGGTGTAAACATAGCCGCACCAGGGGCAGACCCAACCGCCTACCTCTTCCAGTGTGCGGTATACAGTGGCCGTAGGAGGCACAGCCGTCTTGTTCTTGCCCAGATATTCATCTACGGTCAGCATGCGACCGTCCGAGAGAATCTTGCCGTCTACACCCTCACAGAGGAAGAGAACGTAGCGGCCCACATCCATGGTGTCCAGTATCTTGCAGGAGATTTGAGCCACCATCCCCTCGGTTACATAGGGGTTGCCCAGAGAGTCGGTCTCGGTTTTGTAGTCGGCAAACTTATCAACAATGCGGCTGGACTTGTAGCCAAACAAATCTACTAATTCCTTGGGACAGTCCTTGCCCGCCAGCGTGACGGAAAAGCTGCCACTGTCCAGCAGAGCACGGCAGGTGTCATTGTCCCGGTTGAGAGTGACGGTAAACTTTTGAGGCAGGTTGCTGGTCACTTGAGCAAAGGAGTTGACAACGCAGCCTACCCGTTTGCCCTGCGACTGGGTGCCCAGTACAAACACACCGTAATTCATTTTCTCCAAAACTTTGCGATCCATAAGATACCTCCTTATATATCATCCAATTGAGTTTTATTATACTTGATTCTTTTTTCATTATAACAGCTTTTATAAATTCGTCTGTGATATATGCAACAAATGAAAAAAATAAAAAACCCGCAAAATCACCCCATCTGTCAGGGCGTATATCATACTGCCTGACAAATGGGGTGCATTTCAAAATTTGCTGTACCGGATGCTATTATAGATAGTTCATAGGATCTACCCAAGTGCCGCTTTTCAAAATACCAAAATGACAGTGGGGGCCGCTGGAAATACCGGTAGATCCCACAGCGGCAATCAACTGGCCTTGATAAACGTGTTCGCCCACGGAGACATACAGATCATTGCAGTGGGCATAATAGGTGACAAAACCATTGCCGTGATCCACTTTCACCAGATAGCCGTAGCCGCCGCTCCAGCCGGAATAAACAACCGTGCCGCCGTCAGAGGCATAGATGGGTGCGCCGGTGTAGTTGGCAATATCCAGAGCGTTGTGGAAACTGGAGGCACCGGCTACCCCTGCATCACGATAACCAAAGTAAGAGGTGACCACACCGCTGCAGGGCCAGCGGAAATTGCCGGTGGGCAGCCAGCTTGGGCGGGGCTTTGTGCCGCGGGCCTGTCGTTCCGCCACCGGTTCACTCAGGGTAACGGAGGAGACAACCTGGCGGCTCTTTTCAGTACCGTTGACGTAGGTTACATTGGCGATGATATCCGCCTTACCATAGACACCGGGGCTGAGAACGGAAAAATCACCCTCATACATAGAAGGATCGTCCTCATAAGTGATGGTGTAGGGAACATCCTGTAAATAACTCTGCCGCTCCACGTTGACCACCGTCAAGTAGGGGACTGCATTGGTAATGGTGAGCACGTCGCCTATATGGAGTACGGAGGGCTCGTAACCGGGGTTTAGGGCCAGCAGCTCATCACTGCTCATGTCGTTGACATCGGCAATTTCGGACCAGACATCACCGCTCTTGACCGTATAGGTAATCTCGGCAGATTTGGTTTTGCTGAGGCGCTCGGCAATATATCCCAGATTCATCATATAGGTACTGTCAACATACCCTTTTCGAATCTCTACGTCTTCTACAAAGGTGCACTCAACAGTGTTTGGGGTGCGATAGCCCACCTTCATCTGCTCCAAAAGCTCTTCCAGTGCGCCGGCAAAGGGCGTAGCCGCCACCAGCTCATCATCCACATAGAGACCATAGCCATAGTCCACCAGACCCAACTGGGTGGAGAGCTCCTCTTGCAGCTCCTCGCTGTTGGAAAGCTGTGAGCGGGGAACCACACGGGTTCTTGTTTTTAAAAGGGATGGGTCAATGGTGTAATCCGTATCGTGGAGCGTCTCACGAGTGATCGCCTCCACATTCTCTACAGCGGCGCTGACCGTGCGGGCGCTGCCTACCGTGCCCAGCTCCGTGCCATTATATTCCGCCGTGGTCCCTAGGGTATAAAAAGACAGCAGCAACGCCACGGCGGCGATGCCCACGGCTGTCACTAGGAAGTGGAGGGGCTGCAGTTTCCATTGGTCAAAGAAGGCTGCCACACGACCATGCGTATAGCTGGAAATCTTCCGCCGTTTCAGTACGGCCTCCCGGACACCGCTGCCGATGCGGGGAAAAACACTCCAGCCAAACAGCATGAGCTGTCCCAGACGGTGTTCTGTCTCCGGAAATTCCCAGCGGTGCTTATTGATTTGCCGCAGCTCTCGCAGGTGCTGCAGCTCCTTGCGCATGGGAGCGATGATATGATGCTTCACCGCGGACTGGATGTCGATGTCGTACCAGTCCGGGTTCTCGCGGTGGTACCAAACCCAGTCCTGCAGGTTCTTCTTCCATCGCTGCCAAAGAGAGGTATGCTCCTTTGGCGTTTCCTGTTTATTTTTAATATCTTGCTTCATCATAGATTCCTATCTAAAGGTTACAAATTTATTACAAAGGGTATCATACCTTTTTTTAGTGTATTCGTCAAGGCAAAAGCTGGTTTTTTGGTACAAATGACGGTGAAATTTTTTGAAAAACAGGGGAAAAATGGCCTTTATGGTAGTTAAATGAGGAGATAATGGCGGCGAGACGGAGAAAGGAAAGTGAGAGAATAGCGTAAGAAAGCATTTACTTTTTGTATAAAGTAGTATATAATTTACATTCCGTATAAAAGAGAAAGAATTTAGGTGAGGATATGACAAGTGATTTTTCCCGAACGCTAAGCCTGCTGCGGCAGGAAAAGGGTGTATCACAGCGAGAGGCGGCATCGGAACTGGGCATCAGTCAGGCGCTGCTGAGCCACTATGAAAACGGTATCCGTGAACCGGGACTGGCTTTTGTGGTGAAAGCCTGTGGCTATTACCATGTTTCGGCGGACTATCTGTTGGGGCGGACACTGAGTCGGGACGGCGCCATGATCGATGCCGATGGGCTCTATGACTCCAGCTTGGAAAAAGGAACGCTCAAGGGCAGCATTTTGGCAACCCTGCAAAAGAAACTGGTGGTGAATACGGCCAGTCTCCTCTTCAATGCACTAGGCAAGCTGGGTGACCGTGCGGTGATTACCGCTGCCGGGGACTATCTCAATGCCGGGCTCTACCGCCTTTTGCGGCAGCTCTTCCGGCGCAGCGGCGGCAATGAGGATTATTTTTCGTTGTCCAGCACGGATTTTGACGCAGGTCTTGTTACAGCAGAGATGGAGATGAGCCTGATGCGCTATCTCCGTGCATTAGATCATTGTACTGCCGAGGATGCGGAGTTCCCCGCCTTTGAGTCCGGCAGTTTGGGGGTGGAGGATCCTGCGCTGAATCAGAGTGCGGCCCAGGTGTTCCACAATGTAGATGAGAAATGCCGCAAGCTGCTGGATGACGCTTAACCGGCAAGCAGCGGCTGTCCCCTATTTTCATGGAGGGTTCCCAATTTGTGCATGATCCATCCAAAAGCCGCCATTTTTCTATCATGGCCCATATCGACCACGGCAAATCCGTTTCCCACCGCCTGACGGCCCGCTGGGAGCCCTGCGTGATATTTTACATCCTCGGCGAAAATGAATTCCGCCTGCGGCAAGGTTTTGCCACAGCAAAACGCTTGTACGCGCGCCGCGCGCCGCGTGGCTTTGCCAACTAGGAGGTTTACCAATTTATGTATGATCAATCTAAAATCCGCAATTTCTCCATCATTGCCCACATCGACCACGGCAAATCCACGCTGGCCGACCGTCTGCTGGAGAAGTGTGACGCTGTGCCGCAGCGAAATATGGAAAATCAGCTGCTGGACAACATGGAGCTGGAACGAGAGCGCGGGATCACCATTAAATCCCGGGCGGTGCAGATTCATTATAAGGCGCAGGACGGCGAGACATATGCGCTGAACCTAATCGACACCCCCGGCCATGTGGACTTCAACTACGAGGTGTCCCGGTCTCTTGCCGCCTGTGAAGGTGCCCTGCTGGTGGTGGACTCCACCCAGGGGGTAGAGGCGCAGACGCTGGCCAATACCTATCTGGCCATGGAGCATGAGCTGGAGATCCTGCCCGTGTTCAATAAGATCGATCTGCCGGCTGCTGACCCGGAAAAGGCCAAGCAGGAGGTGGAGGACATCATCGGTCTGCCGGCACTGGATGCCCCGGAGATCTCCGCCAAGCTGGGCTTGAACATTGAGGCCGTGCTGGAGGACGTGGTGCACAATGTCCCCTCCCCTGCCGGCGATCCCCATGCGCCGCTGCAGGCGCTGGTATTTGACAGCCAGTATGACCCCTATGTGGGCGTGGTGGTGCTCTTCCGTATCAAGCAGGGCACACTGCGCCGTGGGCAGACCGTCCGCATGATGGCCACCGGCGCTCAGTATACGGTGCTGGAGTGCGGCTATCTCAAGCCATTGGGCAACGAGCCCGCCGATATGCTGCAGGCCGGTGAGGTGGGCTACTTTACCGCCTCCATCAAGAACGTGCGGGATACACGGGTAGGTGATACCATTACCGACGCCGCTGCCCCGGCGGCCGAGCCGCTGCCCGGCTATCGCGGTGCCCAGTCCATGGTCTACTGTGGTATCTATACCGAGGACGGCTCCAAGTATCCCGATCTGCGGGACGCATTGGAGAAGCTGCAGCTCAACGATGCCTCCCTGACCTTCGAGCCGGAATCCTCTGCGGCACTGGGCTTTGGCTTCCGCTGCGGCTTTTTGGGAATGCTCCATATGGAGATCATTCAGGAGCGTCTGGAGCGTGAGTTCAATCTGGATCTGGTCACCACGCTGCCCTCCGTTATCTACCACGTTTATAAAAGTGACGGCACCATGGTGAAGGTGGATAACCCCCACAATTACCCCGACCCCGGTTCCATCGAGCACGCGGAGGAGCCCTATGTGAAGGTTTCCATCATCAGCCCCAACGAGTATGTGGGCAATATCATGCCCATGTGTCAGGATCGGCGCGGCGAGTTTAAGGATATGCAGTATCTGGATACCCATTTGGTAGAGCTTCATTATCAGATGCCCCTTAACGAGATCATTTACGACTTCTTTGATACGCTCAAGGCCAATACCAAGGGCTACGCCTCCCTGGACTATGAGCTGTCCGGGTATCATACCAGCGATCTTGTGAAGGTGGATCTCCTGCTTAACGGAGACGGCGTGGATGCCCTCAGCTTCATTGCCCACCGGGATAAGGCCTATCCCCGTGCCCGCCGCCTGTGCGAGAAGCTGAAGGATAACATTCCCCGCCAGCTCTTTGAGGTGCCCATTCAGGCCGCCATCGGCGGACGGATCATCGCCCGTGAAACCGTGAAGGCGATGCGTAAGGATGTGCTGGCCAAGTGCTACGGCGGCGATATATCCCGAAAGAAGAAGCTGCTGGAAAAGCAGAAAGAGGGCAAGAAAAAGATGCGCAATCTCGGTACGGTGCAGGTGCCTACCGAGGCCTTCATGGCCGTCCTCAAGCTGGACAGCGATTGATACGATTTGCGATGTGGAAAAAGAGAGGCAGCGGAACGTCCGCTGCCTCTCTTTGCGGGTAGGATGCTGTTGCGAGGGGACATGGCATGGAGGATGCGTGCGCACTGTGGGGGAGGCAGGGGGTGTATCCCACTCCCCTGCCGGAGGCTGTCCATTTGCACTTGCGGCCATGGAGAAAAAGGAGGAAACTCGTCGGTATTGCCACTTGATTTTCCCCTTTGTCCGCGATAAGATGAAAGCGTTATTTGTGAGCGCAAGGGCGCTCCCTGCAGGCGTGGGAGGAAGAAACGTGAGAAGAGAGAATGACCTGGGGCGGGATGAGATTTCCCGTCTTGTTTTTAGAATAGCCATTCCCAGTATGCTGGCTCAGTTTGTCAGCGTGCTCTATAGTATTGTAGATCGCATTTTCGTGGGGAATATTGCGGTCTACGGCGACGTGTCGCTGGCAGGTGTGGGCGTGTGCGGCCCCATTGTCACGATGATTGGCGCCTTTTCCTGCCTCATAGGCATTGGCGGTGCGCCGCTGATGGGCATTGCGATGGGCGAGGGAAATCGTGAACGGGCGGAAAAGATCTTGGCCAACTGCTTTTTGATGCTCTGTACTCTGGCCTTGGTGGTGACGGCGGTGTCGCTGGTGCTGCGGGAACCCATGCTGCGGCTCTTTGGTGCCAGCGATGTGACTTACCCTTATGCCGAGGCGTACTTTACCATCTATGTCAGCGGCACCCTTTTTTCTCTGCTGTCCACAGGGATGTATCAGTTCATTGTTGCGCAGGGCTACGCCAAGGCAGGTATGTGTTCGGTGGTGCTGGGCGCGGTGATGAATATGATTCTGGACCCTGTATTTATCTTTGTGCTGGATCTTGGTGTCCGGGGTGCAGCGATAGCCACCGTCATCAGTCAGATCGCCAGTGCCGTTTTTGTACTGCTGTTCCTCTTCAAAAAGGCCAACATTACCATTACCCTTGGCGGCTACCGCTGGCGCTTGATGACGCAGGTGATGAAAATGGGTTTTACGCCCTTTGCCATTATCTCCATGGACAATGTGATGATCATTGCCATGAATGCGCTGCTGCAGCGCTACGGCGGCGCACAGGGCGATTTGCTCATTACCGTGAATACCATTGTCCAGAGCTTTATGCTGGTGGTGACCATGCCGCTGGGCGGTATCAGCGGCGGAACGCAGTGCATCTTGAGTTATAACTATGGTGCCGGTGCCGCTGCGCGTGTGAAGCGCGCACAAAAGTATATTCTTTGCCTCTGTATGGCATATACGGGGCTGCTGTTTGTGCTGGCTCGTGTGGCGGGCGGCGTGTTCGTTTCGCTTTTTACTTCTGATCCGGAAATTACGGCCCAGGCCTGCCGTGCCATCCGCATCTATACGATTACGGCGGTGCCGTTGGGGGCACAGTATGCGATTGTGGATGGCTTTACCGGGATGGGGCAGGTGCAGTTGTCGCTGCCGCTGTCCTTCTGGCGCAAAGGTGTATACTTTGCCGCGCTGTTCCTGCTGCCGGTGCTGCTGGATGCCTCTATGATTTTTTACGCCCAGCCCATTTCGGATGTGCTGGCCATTCTGGTGTCTACGCCGGTCTTTGTGCTGTGCAACAAAAAAATCCTGCGCAAGCGTGTGTTGCAAATGCACCAGCAAGCATAAAAAAAGCCGCCCCCAGGGGCGGCTTTTTTGATTACAGCAGCCAGAGGATCACACCATAGATCACGCTGGCGGCGGTGCCAAAGACAAGAACAGGCCCTGCGATGATAAACATGCGGGCAGCCATGCCGGTGACAATTCCTTCGGCACGGAAGTCGATGGCGGGAGAGACCACGGCATTGGCAAAGCCGGTGATGGGCACCAGTGTACCCGCGCCGCCGTAGCGTGCAATCTTGTTGTAGAGGTTCAGCCCTGTCAGCAGTGCTGAGAGAAAAACCAACGTACAGGAGGTGGCGGTGGCAGCGTCCTGCTGCGCCAGTCCCGCGGCGAGATACCCGTCGGAGACAGCCTGTCCCAGTGTGCAGATGGCTCCGCCAATCAAGAAAGCCAGCAGTGTATTTTTTACGATGGGAGATTTCTTTTGCTTTTGTGCCACATAGTCCTGATACGCCTGAGGTGTCATATCCAAGGCAGCTCACATCCTTTCTGAATGCAGTGTGTGCAAATAGGGAAAAAACATGCATCCGCCTTGTCAAAAGTTGAAAAAAAGGCTATACTACAGACAAGAAAAAGGAAAGGCAGGGGGAGAACTATGGCAGATATGATCCATCCCTTTGGGCGAAAGGCGCGCTCTCTGGCGGTGATCAATGAGGTGTCCTGCATTGGCTGCGGCTACTGTGCTATGTTTTGTCTGATGGAGTGCATTTTCCAGCGTCCGGACGGCTATTATGAAGTGGACCAGGAACACTGCGTGGGCTGCCGTTCCTGTAAAGTCAACTGTCCCTACGAGGCTGTGACCATCCTGCCCCCCAAGCGGGAGACGGAGGAGCAATGAAAAAGCAGGAACGCCCCACGCTGGGGCTTTATATTCATATCCCCTTTTGCCGGGCCAAGTGCGCCTATTGCGATTTTTATTCGCTGGCCCACAGCGAGGCGAAGATGGATCAATATGTGGCGGCGCTGAGTGCTCACTTGATAGAGGTGGCGCCTGTAGCGCAGGGGCACACGGTGGACACGGTGTATTTTGGCGGTGGAACCCCCAGCTATCTGGGCAGTAAGCGGATCATTCGCTTGGTGCAAACGGTAAAAAAACATTATCATCTTTCCAAAGATGCGGAGATCACCATGGAGGCCAATCCTGACAGCGCCGCCAATGTACGGGAGCTGCGTGCGTTGAGCCGTGCAGGAATCAACCGCATTTCTCTGGGTGTACAGTCCTCCGACGACGCAGTGCTGCACCGCATGGGACGTGTCCACACATGGCAGCAGGTCACCGAGTCGGTGGCGGCCATTCGCAAGGCGAAGATCGACAACATCAGCCTCGATCTCATCTATGGTCTGCCGGATCAGACCATGGAGCAGTGGGAAAAGACACTCAGCGATGCCGTGTCGCTGCACCCCCGCCATCTCTCCTGTTACGGCCTGAAAGTAGAGGAGGGAACGCCGCTGTGGAAGCAGCGGGCCGAGCTGACGCTGCCGGACGATGATCTGCAGGCGGATATGTACCTTTACACGGTGGAGTTTCTGCGCCAGATGGGGTATGAACAGTATGAGATTTCCAACTTTGCCCAGCCGGGCAAAGAGTCGCGCCATAACCTGAAATACTGGCAGATGGGCGAATATGCGGGGTTCGGCCCCGGCGCTCATTCGGATTTCGGCGGTGTGCGCTACGCCTATGTGCGGGATTTGGATCGGTACCTCCGGGGCGAGCTGATCCTATCGGAGTCGGAGACGATAGAAACCCAGGAGCGGGCACAAGAGTATTTGATGCTGGGTCTGCGCACAACTGCGGGCATTGATCGGCGTACCTTTGAAAACCGCTATCGCCGCCCGTTTGGTGTATTGGAGCGGCTTTTGGAGATCGACGAGGCGCACGGCCTCTGCCAGCACACCGAGGGAGGCTGGCGCCTGACACCTCAGGGATTTCTGGTTTCCAACCAGATCATCGGGCAGTTGGAGGATGCCCTGCTGGAGGAGGAACAGCGCCGCCGGGTAAAAACGGCGTGCGGCAACTATCAGGTGGAAGTATGTCCATAAAAAACAGGACGAACGCTTTCTGGCGTTCGTCCTGTTTTTTGCTTTTTAAGAGAAATCAGCCGTCGGTGCGCTCGCGCCACTCCTCTTCCTGTTCCAGAGCATAGCGCAATTTCTTGTTCTCCTCCACCAGTGTGTCGTAGTGGATGCCCTGTACATAATATTTCACGAAGGTGAAAGTGGCCTCGTCAAACTCCTCCTTGTCATAGGCGGGCAGCAGAGAGCCGCCCTTGCGGCGCAGACCCTGTACATTGATGACCACCAGACGGCGGCGCTCCTCAGACAGTTGGAACAGCTTCAGCGATTCGGGAATTTCCAGACCTAAGTCGCAGACCTCGTTCACACGCTCCAGCAGGGCTCGCTGCTCTGGCTTGGCGGAGACGATCACACCGTATTCAGCGAACAGACGCTTGAGATAGTCAGCAGAAACTTCTTCACGGGTAATGGTACCCTTGCCGATACCATTGAGCATGGTGTTGGATAAATTTAAACTCACATAGACCTCGTGGCCCGTCTTAGGATAGCTCATGAAAATCCTCCTTAAAAAGTTTTCCTTCTTTTTTGTTGCTCACAAGTGGAGCATTTTTCCAATTCCAAGATAGCACAGGGCAAGGGGGAATTCAATAGAAACTTGTACTGAGTACAAGTTTGGAAACGTTACCGGTGAATCTTTGGAATCCCCTACGAAAGGGGAAAAGGATTTTCACAGAAATGCCAAAAGGAATGATGGGTTGTACCGGTACAACCCATCAAGTGAAAATATTATAGTCCTGTGAGGTCAAAAGGCGGCGTATATTCCTCCTTTGCAGAGGAGGAATCCTGCAAAAACCCGTCCAAAATGCCGCACTGACGCATATATTCGGTGGCTGTGCGATATTCCGCTGTACGCACACGGCGGGCAAGAAAGCCCTCTGCCCCCGGTTGGGGGGTATATTGGCTCATCAAGGAGAAGAGGACCTGTCCTGCCGGAAAGGTGCGCGCCACCCAGTCAATGCACCGTTTGGTGTTTTCTAATTTGCCGGGCAGCATTAGGTGGCGGATGATCACGCCCCGCTTCAATAGCCCCTCCTCCAGAACGGGCGGGCCTACTTGGCGGAACATTTCGGTGATGGCGGCGGTGGCTGTCGGGAAGTAGTCCTCCGCCCTGGACAGCTCCCGCCCCAGCTCCGGCAGAGCATACTTCAAATCAGGGAGGTAGATTTGCACCTTGCCCTCCAGTAAACGCAGCGTTTCCACCCGTTCATAGCCGCCGCAGTTCCACACCACCGGTACGCCCAGAGGTTCTTCCAGTGCCTCTAAAATCTGGGGCGTAAAGTGGTCGGGAGTCACTAAATTGATGTTGTGAGCGCCCTGTTTGATCAATTCTTCAAAAATGGCGCGCAGCCGGGAGACGGTGACCGCTTTTCCGAAGTTTTCGGTTGAGATTTCATGATTTTGACAAAAGACGCAGCGCAGTGTACAGCCGGAAAAGAACACGGCGCCACTGCCCCGTGTGCCGCTGATGACGGGCTCTTCCCAGTGATGGAGGGCTGCACGGGCAATGTGGACGGTGGTGGGCATACCACAAAAACCGCCGCCCTCCTCGGCGGTGCGTACGGCGTTGCAGCGCCGTGGACAGAGCTGACAGATCATGGCTTATGTATGTGGAAGTCCGGGCCGAGATCGCCTTGCATCCAGTGTTTGCGGCAAAGACCGATGTAGCGGTCATTGGCACCCAGTTCCACCTGTGCGCCCTCCTTCACCACTTTGCCGTTGTGGTCAAAGCGGGCGTTAAATGCCGCTTTTTTGCCGCACCAGCAGATGGTTTTGACCTCCTCCAGCTTGTCCGCCAATACCAACAGATGGTAACTGCCGGGGAACAGCTCCCCACGGAAATCCGCCCGCAGCCCGTAGCACATCACGGGAATATTACAATCGTCTACCAGATGCACCAGATAGTACACCTCTTCTTTGGTAAGGAATTGGGCCTCGTCCACAATGATGCAGGCGTTCTGCTCCAACTCCGCATCCCCCATGGCCTGCATCTCGTCAAAATAGACGCAGGGCTGCTGCAGACCGATGCGGGAGTAAACCATATGGTCGCCGTCGCGTACATCCAGCCGGGGCTTCACCAGCAGCGTTTTTTGTCCTCTCTCCTCGTAGTTAAAGCGCGCCATGAGCGCATTGGCGCTTTTGCTGGAGCCCATGGCTCCGTATTTGAAATAGAGCTGTGCCATTATGTTTCATCCTTTCCATCGGGGAGTTCCCGGGTCAACTTGATAAATGCGGAGGGGACAGCCCGCTGCCTGCGTTCCTCTTCATCGGCCCAGAGCCAATCCGGCTGTCCGCCACCACTGACCTCTACCACATAGCACGTCATCTCCCAGCGGATATGGGTAAAAATGTGATGGGCCGACAGACGCTTGCGCCAGTGGTGGGGTGTCACGCCCCAGGCCGCCAGCTGTGCTGCAGCCGCTTCTTCCTCCAGCTGTCCTTCCACATGGGGATATTCCCAAAGATTTGCCAACAGGCCGTGATCCGGCCGCTGCCGCAGGGCGGCGCAGCCCCCTTGCAGCAGGAGAAAGACGGTCTTTTTCTCTACCCTGCGCTTTGTTTTGCTGATTCGCACAGGAAGTTCCAGCTGCCTCCCCTCCTGATAGGCCGTGCAAAAGTCCTGGGCGGGACATTGGTGGCACAACGGCTCTCCGCCGGGAAGACAGATCGACGCACCCAGATCCATCAGTGCCTGATTAAAAGCGCCGGGGCGCTGGGCGGGCATGACAGCATCCATATACGCTCGGCATTTTTTCCGGGTTTTGTCCTCTAAAATATTGTCCTCGCTGCCGATGATGCGGCTGGCGACCCGCAGCACATTGCCGTCCACCGCCGGTATTTTCTGCCCAAACGCGATGGAGAGAATGGCCCCGGCGGTGTAATCACCGATACCGGGCAAGGAGAGCAGCTCCTCGTAGGTTTGGGGAAAGACGCCCCCGTAGCGCTCCATTATGACCTGTGCCGCCTTTTGAAGATTGCGGGCGCGGCTGTAGTAGCCAAGTCCCTCCCACAGTTTCAAAAGCTGCTCCGTGTTCCCTTCTGCCAAAGACTGCACCGTGGGAAAGGTTTCCATAAAGCGGGCAAAGTAAGGCAAAACAGCAGCCACACGAGTCTGCTGAAGCATGATCTCCGATACCCATGTGCGGTAGGGGCTGACCTCCTCCCGCCACGGCAGGTGGCGGCGGTGCGCATCATACCACGTAAGGAGCGGTTCGGGCAGTCGGGATAAAAGGGTCAGCGCTTCACTCATAGTATTCCTCCCACGCCTTTGCTGAAACGCCGCGCATAGCCGCAGCGGCGGCATAGCTCCTCCGACGGCCGACGGCGGGAAAAGCCGTCCAAAATGGCCTGCGCCCGGGGCGAGGCTACAATGTGGGGGAGCGTATCGGTAAAGAGATTGCCTAAAGGAATCTGCCCCTCACCGTCAAGGCAGCAGGGGACAACTGTGCCGTCGCAGAGGACGGCAATCTGCTGGCGCAGACCGTGGCAGAATTCCACGCCCCCGGCGGGCGCCTGCATGTCCGGCCAGTCGAACTTGGCGGCATTTTCCAGATAGAGGTGGTCGCCCAGACGGAGATTTCCCTTGTTGTCCGGGGCAAGGGCGGCTATGTCCAAGCCCAGCTCCTGCCCGAGAATGGCGAGAATTTCCCCGTTTCGCTCCGCTAAACCGCCCTCGTTCCAGAGCCGCAGGGCGCAGATGACGCCCGCTTGGGATAGCTGGCGGCAGGCATGGGCACAGCTGCGCACATAGTCCTCCAGATTTCCTGCGGAGACGTTGCCCTCAAAGCTGTGGAGGGAAACGCTGAGCTTGTGGAGGGCAGGCGCGCTGTGCAGGACAGAGAGCTGCCGGGGCAGCAGTGTGCCGTTGGTGGTGATGCAGACGCGAAAGCCACCGGTATGGGCTATCTCCAGAATCTCACCCAGATGTGGGTGCAGCAGCGGCTCTCCCAGCACATGGAGATAAAGATAGCGGGTATGGCCCTGCAAACGCCGGGTCAACGCCGCAAACTCATCCGTGGACATAGAACGGTGAGGGCGCTGTGTCCCCGGGCAAAAACTGCACGAAAGGTTGCACATATTGGTGATTTCCACATAAACTCTTTTAAACACAGTGTCCCTCCCCTTTCCTATACTGCAAGCCATTGTACCATATTCCTGCCTTTTTGGAAAGGAAAAAGGGCCTGCGGCTCCACAGGTACAGCAAAGCGCCCCATCTGTAAGGAGATGGGGCGCTATGTAAGGCGTTTACTTACAGGTAGTTGCGCATGACATCGGTGGCAACATCCTCATCGGCGCTCACGGTAACGGTAAACTTCACAGAGTTCTTCTCGCTGAAGTTATCCAGCCATACCAAGAACTTATCGGTAGCAGCCATGTCACTGCTGCGGGTAACCTTCCACAGATTGTCTACATAGACGTGAGAAATATCATAGTTACCGGCATACAGGCCGCTGACGAAGCCACGCAGACTCTCGAAAGAATCCAGATCATATTCGCTGGCATTCACAAGGCGGGCGTTGTAGCTGACATCATAGGTCATGTCCGCACTGGGCTCAATGCACACGACACTGCCCTTTTCGGACTCTACGCTGGCGTGTACCAGTTCGATGAGCTGCTTGGTCTTACCTGCACCTGCGGCACCCATAATCAGTCTAACCATCAGAAATCACTCCTTTGAAATGTATGGTAACCAGTGGTTCTATACTTGTAAATAAGATACCACATTGTTAGTTAAATAGCAATGAAAATTTATCCCTGCTTTTTTTGGTGAAAAAAGAGAATGACGATTTTTTACTGCAGTTTCGCTAAAAGCTGGGAGCGCAGTTCTTCATAGCCGGGCTTCCCCAAAAGGGCGAACATATTCTTCTTATAGGCTTCTACGCCGGGCTGATCGAAGGGATTGACGCCCAGCAGATAGCCGCTCATGCCGCAGGCGTACTCAAAGAAATAGATGAGCTGTCCCAGCTGTGCCGCATCGCACTTGTCGCACTGGATAATGATGTTGGGAACGCCGCCCTCCACATGGGCCAGAAGCGTACCATCCATGGCCTGCTGGCGGATGAAATCCATATCCTTGCCGGCCAGGAAGTTCAGCCCGTCGCCGTTATTTTCTTCCATGGGTACCACGTTCTTGGTGGCAGAAGCACCCAGACGCACCACCGTTTCAAAAAGATGGCGCTCCCCTTGCTGGATGTACTGTCCCATGGAGTGGAGATCGGCGGTGAATTCCACGCTGGCAGGGAACAGACCCTTTTGCTCTTTTCCCTCGCTCTCACCATAGAGCTGCTTCCACCATTCACACATAAAGCGGAAGTTGGGCTCGTAGGCGGCCAAAATTTCGATTTTCTTACCGGTGCAGTAGAGTGCATAGCGCGCCGCAGCATACTGCCATGCGGGGTTGGCGGCCAGCTCCGGCTTGGCGCAGGTTTCCATCATGGACTGGGCGCCGGCTATGAGTGCGTCAATATCTACACCGGCCACGGCAATGGGCAGCAGACCTACGGCGGTGAGTACGCTGTAGCGACCGCCCACATCGTCGGGAACCACAAAGCTCTCGTATCCGGCGGCGTCGGCCTGGGTTTTCAGAGCGCCCCGGGCGCGATCCGTGGTGGCATAGATGCGGCGGGCGGCCTCCTCGGGGCCGTACTTCTCCTCCAGGAGGCGGCGGAAGAAGCGGAAAGCCACGGCGGGCTCGGTGGTGGTGCCGGACTTGGAGATCACGTTGATGGAGAAATCCCTGCCGTCCAGCAGTTCCACGATCTCGCTGAGCTGATCGGAAGAAAGGCCATTGCCGGTGAAATAAATATTGGGTGTGGACTTTTTTTTCAGATTGTAATTGGCGGAGCAAAGGCACTCAATGACACCGCGGGCACCCAGATAGGAGCCGCCGATGCCGATCACCACCAGAGCATCGCTGTCACTTTGGATTTTCTTGGCGGCTGCCTTGATGCGGGCAAACTCCTTCTGATCGTAGTCGGCGGGCAGATTCACCCAGCCGGTAAAATCACTGCCTGCGCCATCGTGGTTTTGCAAATGGTTGTGAGCGGTATGCAGCTGTTGTGCCAGATCCGTCTCGTAGCCCTCCGGGACAAAGGATAGCATATTGGACAGGTTCACCTGAATCATGGTAATTCCTCCTAAAGTTGTATCAAATGTATGGATGGTTTCATTCTACAACGTCGGGGGGAAAAACACAAGAGAAAACGGGGGAAGTCCGGTGTCAGGCCGTATTATCCGCAGAAAAAGGCATCTTGGAGCATCCGCAGCAGCATTTCACTCCACTGCAGCTCCGCCACCGACTCGGCGGCCAGAATGGGGATCTCCAGGATTGCCTGCTCGCCGCTGCGGACGGTAAGCGTCCCTATGGTCTGCCCCGCCTCAACCGGTGCGGCTACGGAGGGCGGCAGCGCTATTTCCTGCGTCAGGTTGGCGATCTCTCCTTTTTTGAGAAGGGCAGTGCGGCCCTCCTCCGGCAATTTTAAATGCACGGTGTCTGCCGCACCCAACTCTACCGGAAGCGGTGCAAAGGGGCTCTCCACATCGGCGCGGTGGAGGGCATAGGTGGAAAATCCGTAGTTCAAAAGCGTTTTTGCATCCTCAAAGCGCTGCTGAGAGGTGCTGCCCTTCAAAATGACGGCAATCAGCTCCATGCCGTCCCGTTCCGCTGTTGCGCTGACGCAGTACCGGGCACTGCTGGTGCTGCCGGTTTTCAGGCCTGTGGCGCCCTCATAAAAGCGAATGAGCTTGTTGGTGTTGGCCAGTTGGAATTCGCCGTTTCGCAGAGAGTCCATCCAGATGGTGGTAAAACGGCGGATATCCGGGTGGTGCAAGATCAGTTCCCGGCTCATGATCGCTACGTCCAGGGCACTGGTTACATGGCCTTCGGCGGGTAAGCCGGTGCAGTTGACAAAGCAGGTATCCTTCATACCCAACTCTTTGGCGCGGTTATTCATCTCCGCCACAAAGAGCTCTGTCACGCCGGAGACATGCTCTGCCAGCGCCACGGAAGCGTCGTTGCCGGAGGCCACGCACACCGCTTTGAGAAGCTCCTCCACCGTGATTTGCTCTCCTTCTGCCAGATATACATTGCTCCCGCCCATGGAAGCGGCATAGGCGCTGACGGTAACTACGTCGTCGTAGTGGATGGAGCCCTGTTCAATGGCCTCCATGGTGAGAAGAAGTGTCATGACCTTCGTGACGCTGGCAGGCTCCAGCGGCTCGTGCTCATTTTTAGAAAAGAGTACCTGTCCCGTCTCTTTTTCCATCAAAAGTGCCGCCTGCGCCTCCACGTCTAAATCCACTGCCTGGGCCGTAGTAGGCAAAAGCAGGGCAAAAAGTAATAACAGCAATAGCCCTCGTCTCATAGGAACGTCCCTCCATGTCATTTTTTCTACTCTATGATAGGGCGGGGCAATCCATGACAGACACAGCACGGGATATTTTTGGGTTGCAAAGGTGGCGAGAGTCTGTTATAATAGCATAGTAATTCACTTGCAGGGTTGGTATATCGGTATTACATCGGCTTCCCAAGCCGATGAGGCGGGTTCGACTCCCGTACCCTGCTCCATCAAAGGGAAGAAGATGCACGGCATCCTCTTCCCTTTCTGTTTATTGAATTGTACTGTCTGTCCGCCTTGACCAGCGCATCCCTTGTCGGCTGCCGGCAAACACCGTTTGATACGCTGCTTCTTTTGGATAAAGAGGAATAGCAAGTGCAAACCGGTATGTTCAGATGGAAAGCAGCTGCCACACTTACTTTTGAAAAGTGACGGGATCATGCAGAAAATAGAAAAGGAGCAATGCCATGAAACCCACAGTATTGATGTTCGGAATATCCCCGGCTAAGAGAAACGCCATCGGTGTGGTGTGCCATAAACTGAATCTGCGGATGGTGGAAGTCCCGCCGCAGCGGTGGGGATGTACCTTGGAGGCGCTGTTTGCCGGTAAGGCGGAGGACTGCCCTGCCAAGGAACCCTTTGAGGAGGAAATGCTGGTGATGGATCTGCCCGGCGCCGTGCTGGATTTCTTTTTGCAGGGCCTTCGACGGCAGAAAGTGGGGGTGGAGTTAAAGGCTGCCCGGACACCTACCAATGATGCATGGACAGCGGATGCCCTCTATCAGGAGTTATGCCGGGAGCGGGAGGCGTTCCGCAGCGGCAGCGCGGCACCCCATCATTAAGACCGTAAAAGACCGTAAAAGACCGTAAAAAAGGATGCAGGCCTGTAGGCCTGCATCCTTTTTTCTGTGTAAGAGAGTTACTGAGATACCATATAGCTTCCGGCTTGGGACGGTACAGCGTAGTCTGTGAGCACCAATCGGGTGGTGCGATCATAGGCAGCGGGCAGAGCGTTGTCCAGCCAGTAGTAGGCCGCACTGTCCCGTGGCACATAGATTCGGTCAAAATGCTCCGTGAGAACCTGTATGGGCAGACCGCTGGCGGAGAAGGAGTAATCCGTCCCAATACTGGCGGGCAAAATAATGCTCACACGCAGGGAGGGCGCCGCTTTGTGGAGTGCCTCAGCCAGCTGGGTCATAACGGCGCCACGGTCAGTATCGGCAGGCAGCACGGTAGAACTCAGATCGCCCTCAATAGGATAGCGGAAGTGCTCCAGCAAGATCTCGTCAAAGCCAAGTTTTTCACACTCTTTGGCAAGAGAGCACAGGTATTCCTCAGTGCTTTTCTGGGCGGGGTCCAGCCAGGTACGACGATAGTTATCATACCAGAGCTGGCCGCCGGGATAGCGCATGGCGCTCTCCGGTCGTCCCAGTGCAAAGGCGTTGTCGCATAGAGCGGAAATGCGCGCTACGGTGTAGCAATCACTGTCCATAATCGTTTTGAGATGGGTCAGTGTGTCCGGATTGCCCTGCAATACACTCTCCGGCAGCGCAGTGAGACTGCTTTGATAGGCGATGGAGCCGTCAAAGCGCTTTACATTGATGACGACGGCACTTTCATTCACCAAGAGCCCGCTGGGATCGGAAGTGAGGACACTGTAGGGCAGCTCCACAGCGTGCAGTTCTTTCAGCGCTAAAATGGGTTTGGCGGGAGCTGGATTGTCCTGAGGAGGCTGGTCATCCCGGTGGATATGAACCTCGTCGGAAGGAGGCGGCGCAGGCGTGTCCTTCTTGTTGTTCAAAAAGGGCAGCTCTAAACGGATGCTGCCATCATCCTGATAGACAACATATTGCTGCGCCAGCAGATAGGTTACGGCGGCCAGAAGAATGAGCACCAAGACTACCACAAGGGCAATTTTCTTGCCGTTTCTGCGTCCACTATAGCTGTTATATCCTTTGGTTGCCATAAGTACTCCTTTCCAGAGAGGCTGACTCAGGGCTGTATGTTGTCCAGAAGCTCCACACGGCGCTGGTGACGTCCACCCTCAAATTCTGTGTTCAAAAAAACTTCAACCATCCGCAGTGCCATGTTGGTACCGGTGAGCCCGGCGCCCATGGCCAGTACGTTGGCGTTGTTGTGGCGGCGGGTCATCTCAACGCTGAGGGGATCGGTGCAGTGTGCGCATCGGATGCCGCGCACCTTGTTAGCGGCAATGGAAATGCCGATACCGGTGGTGCAGATCACAATGCCGTAATCCGCTTCGCCGGCGGCGACGGCACGGGCCACTTTCTCGCCGTAGATGGGATAATCTACGCTTTCGCGGCTGAAGCAGCCATAATCCTCGAAATCAATATCATGCTCCTCCAACCAGACCAGTACGTCCTGCTTCAGAAGGTAGCCGCCGTGATCGCAGCCAATTGCAATTTTCATGGGTGTTCTCCTCTCGTTTTCTCAAGTTCATGACAAGGGGCGGAAGATGGGCTTTCCCTGCTCGTAGGTAGTAAAGTGCGAAAATCCGCAGCGCCGCAGCAGTGCTTGGCATGAGGCAATGGCGATACCGATGTGCTGTGCGGTGTGTGCGTCGCTGCCAAGCGTGATCAGCTCCCCGCCCAACTCCCGATACCGCCGCAGGATCTTCTCCGCCGGCAGAGGTACATCGCCGCAGTTGGTGTTCAGTTCCAGGCCGATTCCACGGTCGATGAGCATATGCAGGATTTCCTCCACTTCGTCCCTGTAGGGGTCGAAGCTCAGGCGCAGGCCGGTGTGCCGGTAGATGTAGCGCAAAGGCAGGGTAAAGTGCCCCAGCACGTGGAATTTTCCCCATGCAATCAGTGTACGGGTCTGTGCCAGATAGTCCCGCATAATGGCGTCGTAGTAGTCCATGTCCCGCTTCCCAATGTAGTAGAGGTCCAAATATTGGAACTCCTTACCTGCAGTATGCACCGAACCGATGATAAAATCAAGTGCCGGTGCATTTTTTAGGAGAGTTTCTGCCCGATCAAAGGAGATGATGGCCTCTCCCAGCTCCGCCCCGTGGCGGATGGTGAGCCGATCGCCGTAGAGGGAACGGGCCTTTTCCAGCTGCCCCAGAGACGCCTGCCAGTCAAAAGTAGTACAGGGTGCAAACGTCTCCCAGTAGACCGTATCCAGATGGTCTGTGATACAGATTTCCTGCAATCCACGCTCCAGCGCCGTCTGAGCTATTTCCGTCATGGAAAGTGTCCCGTCCGGCGAGCAGGAGGAATGCAGATGGTAGTCAGCTAAATACATGGCTCCTCACCTCAATGCCCAATCTTAGCGCTTGGACTTTTTAAAAAAGCTTTTGCGCTTCTCGTAATTATTTTCGCCCAAAGAGTCGCTGAATTTTTTCAGGGCCTCCTTCTGCTGGTGGGTCAGGTTGCGGGGCGTCTCAATGGTGACGGTAACGAACTGATCGCCCCGGCTGCGGCCGTTGAGGACGGGAATGCCCTTGCCCTTGAGCCGGAATACGGTGCCGGTCTGGGTGCCCTCGGGGATGTCGTACTTTACCTTGCCGTCAATGGTGGGGATCTCCAGCTCACCGCCTAAGACCGCCTGGGTAAAGGTGATGGGTGCCTCGCAGAAGACGGAGGTTCCCTCACGGCGGAACAGCTCATGGGGCTTGACCATGACAGTGATGAGAAGATCACCGTTAGATCCGCCGTTTTTACCGGCATGCCCTTGCCCGCGCAGGGAGATGGTCTGCCCATTGTCGATGCCGGCGGGGATGGATACCTTGACAGTGCGGCGCTTCCGGGTGCGGCCGGAGCCGTGGCAGTCCTCGCAGGGCTGGTGGATGATCTTGCCGGTGCCGTGGCACTTGGAACAGGGGGAAGTGCTGGCGAAAACACCCATAGGTGTCTGGCGCCGTACCTGCACCGAGCCGGTACCGTGGCACTCCGGGCAGATTTCCGGTGTAGTGCCCTTGGCACAGCCGTTGCCGCCGCAGGTAGGACACTCCTCAGAACGCTCCAGAGTGACCTCCTTTTCACAGCCGAAGGCGGCATCCGTGAAGGAAATCGAAACACTCATGCGGATGCTCTCGCCCCGCTGAGGGCCGTTGCGGCGCTGTTGTCCGCCGCCGAAGCCGCCCCCAAAGAAACTGCCGAAAATATCACCGAGATCGCCGAAATCAAAGCCGCCGCCGAAACCGCTGCCGCCAGCGCCGCCGGCGTAGTTGGGATCAACACCGGCAAAGCCGAATTGGTCGTAGCGGGCCTTCTTTTCCGGATCGGACAGCACCTCGTTGGCCTCGTTGATTTCTTTAAATTTTTCCTCGGCCTCTTTGTCGCCGGGATTCATATCTGGATGGTAGTGGCGGGCCAGTTTCTTGTAGGCCCGCTTGATATCGGCCTCGGATGCGTCCCTGCTGACGCCCAAGACCTCATAATAATCGCGTTTTTGCTCAGCCATATTCGCTATCTCCTAAACATCACAAAGAGGGACAGGTACGCCTGCCCCTTTTGTGAATATGTGTGCTTACTTGTTTTCGTCATCGTCTACGACCTTGTAGTCGGCGTCGTAGTACTGGCCATCCTGTGCACCGGTACCGGCGCTGCTGGCCTGGGTAGGATCACCCTGGGGTGCCTGCTGCTGATAGAGCTTCTCGCTCATCTTGGCAAACAGCTGGCTCAACTCATCAGTGGCGGCTTTGATGGCGTCGGTATCTTCGCCCTTCAGAGTTTCCTTCAGCTTGTCAATGGCAGTCTGGATGGGGGCCTTCTCATCGGCGGGAATCTTGTCACCCAGCTCGCTCAGCGTTTTCTCACCCTGATAGACCATCTGATCGGCCTGATTGCGGACTTCCACTTTTTCCTTGATCTTGGCGTCCTCGGCGGCATACTGCTCAGCCTCCTTGACGGCCTTCTCAATGTCCTCCTTACTCATGTTGGAGGAGGAGGTAATGGTGATGTGCTGTTCCGTACCGGTGCCCAGATCCTTAGCGGACACGTTCACAATGCCGTTGGCATCGATATCAAAGGTCACCTCAATCTGAGGAACACCGCGGCGGGCAGGAGCAATGCCGTCCAGATGGAAGCGGCCCAGGCTCTTATTGGCGGCAGCCATTTCACGCTCACCCTGCAGTACATTGACCTCAACGGAGGTCTGGTTGTCGGCAGCGGTGGAGAAGATCTGGCTCTTCTTAACGGGAATGGTGGTATTGCGCTCAATCAAACGGGTGCACACGCCGCCCATGGTCTCAATGCCCAAGGACAGAGGCGTTACATCCAGCAGCAGCAGACCCTTCACATCACCGGTCAGCACGCCGGCCTGCAGGGCAGCGCCCATAGCCACGCACTCATCGGGGTTGATGCCCTTGAAGGGCTCGCTGCCGGTGAAGGACTTCACGGCGTCCACAACGGCGGGGATACGGCTGGAGCCGCCCACCATCAGCACCTTGCTCAAATCGCTGGGCTTGAGGCCTGCGTCGGACATGGCCTGACGGACAGGGCCCATGGTGGCATCCACCAGATGGCCGGTCAGCTCGTTGAACTTGGCACGGGTCAAGGTGACATCCAGATGCTTGGGGCCGGTGGCATCAGCGGTGATATAGGGCAGGTTGATGTTGGAGGTGGTCACGCCGCTGAGCTCGATCTTCGCCTTCTCGGCAGCTTCCTTCAAACGCTGCATGGCAACCTTGTCGCCGCTCAGGTCAATGCCGTCGGTGCGCTTGAACTCGCCCACCAGATACTTGATGATGCACTGGTCGAAGTCATCGCCGCCCAGACGGTTGTTGCCGGCCGTAGCCAGCACCTCGATGACACCGTCGTCGATCTCCAGAATGGAGACATCGAAGGTACCGCCGCCCAGGTCGTAAACCATGATGCGCTGGGTCTGCTCCTTATCCACACCGTAAGCCAAAGCGGCTGCGGTAGGCTCGTTGATGATACGCTTGACCTCCAGACCGGCGATCTTACCGGCATCCTTGGTGGCCTGACGCTGTGCGTCGGTGAAATAGGCGGGGACGGTGATGACGGCCTCGGTGACGGGAGTGCCCAGATAGGCCTCGGCATCAGCCTTCAGCTTCTGCAGCACCATGGCGCTGATTTCCTGAGGGGTGTAGGCCTTGCCGTCGATGTCGACGCGGTGGTCAGAACCCATCTCACGCTTGATGGAAGAAATGGTGCGGTCGGGGTTGGTGATTGCCTGACGCTTAGCTACCTGACCCACCATACGCTCACCGGTTTTGGAGAAAGCCACCACGGAAGGGGTGGTGCGGTTACCCTCGGCGTTGGCGATAACAACAGCGTCGCCGCCTTCCATAACGGCTACGCAGGAGTTGGTTGTACCCAGATCAATACCGATCACTTTAGACATAATGTTTGCCTCCTATAATAGAAAATGTTTTTATATGTTTATATGCGGAAGGGGCAAAGCCCCCGGTTACCTTTGTTAGTTGGCCACCTTGACCATGGAGAAACGCAGAACCTTCTCGCCCATGATAAAGCCCTTCTGAAAGACTTCCACCACCATGTTCTCGCCCACGTTCTCATCGTCCACATGCATGACCGCATTGTGGCGCTCGGGATCAAAAGGCTGGTTTTCTGCGGGAATTTCCTCCACACCCAGCTTGGAAAGAACATCCACCAGCTGCTTGCAGATCAGCTCCATGCCCTGGCGGTGGGGATCGGCGGGATCAAATTGCTCCAATCCTCGCAGCAGATTGTCGTACACATCCAAAAAGGGCTTGATGGTGTCGGCCTTGGCGTTATCGTAGGTGGACTCCTTCTCCTTGGCAGTGCGCTTACGATAGTTATCGTACTCTGCGGCCAGACGCAGATACTTGTCATTGCCCTCATGGACGGCCTTGGCAAGCTGTTCCATCTGCTCCATCTGTTCTCTGGTCAGGGTAAAGGTATCATCCTGCTTCTCATCCTTATTGGCGTCTTTGGGGGGAACTTCCGTCTGCGGGGCGTCCGCCTCCTTAGACTCCTCCGTGTTGGCCTCTTCAGTCTGGGGAGCGGTGACGGGCTCTTCCTCCTGCGGCAAGTCTTTCTTTTCCATCTCACTCATTCTCTGTATCCTCCTTGGCGGGTAACTGGTGATTGCTGCCGAACATACGGCTTAAGCTCTCGGCAAAATAACTCAGCCGAGCAGCTACGGTGGCATAATCCATGCGCGTGGGGCCAACCACGCCCACCAGTCCCCTCATATGATCTCCGATATCGTAACTGGCGATCACAACGCTGCTGTCTTTCAGTGCGTCGTTCACGTTTTCCGGCCCGATGAGAATCTGCATGGGACTGTCCCCCGTGGGGACCGGCAGGTTCTCCTTGCTGTCCACCATAAAGCTCATGAGATCCTGGGCTTTATCCGGGTCCCGGTACTCCGGGAATTTTAAGAACTGCGTGGCGCCTGTGGTGGACACCGTCTGGTGCATGGCCTGCTGCAATAAGCTGCAAGCGTAGTCACACACTTGGTTTAAAAGCAAGAACCACTGTCCACTGACTTGATCGGAAAGATTCATCAGCCGCTGGCTGATCTTCTCTGGCGCAATACCCACAAAATGCGTGTTTAACAGGTGGCGCATATCAGAGAGGGCGGCGGTGTCTATGGGCAGCTGCGTGTGCAGGAGCTGGCTCTTTACCCGACTGTCGGAGAGCATCACCACGGAGATGACACTCATCTCATCTACAGCGATTAACTCGAAACGCTGTACGGTAGCATCCTGCTGTCCGCTGGTCATGGCGTAGGCCGGATAGCCCACAAATTGGGAAACCATCTGCCCGGCTTGGGATACCACCTGATCCACCCCTGCCATCTTTTCCGTAAGAGAAGCGCTGATGTCTGCCGCCTCCTGCGCCGAAAGCGTGCGGCGCTCCATCAACTCGTTGACGTAGAGGCGATAGCCTTTGGGGGATGGGATTCGTCCGGCAGAGGTGTGCGGCTGCTCCAAATAGCCCATGGTCACCAGATCCGCCAGCTCATTGCGCACGGTGGCGGAGCTGATCTTTCCCGGCATCTTTTCAACAATAGCCTTGGAGCCTATGGGTTCGGCAGTCGCTACATAGCCATCTACCACGATCTTCAGTATTTGCTTTTTTCGATCCGTTAATTCCATGGCAATTCTCCGTTTAGCACTCCTTATCCTTGAGTGCTAACTCAGTGTACCACCGTGGTGCCATAATGTCAATAGGACAACGGTAAACGATTTATGAACAAAGGAAAAGAAGCAAAAAAAGCCGCTATCCTTTAGGATAGCGGCAAAATGAGGGAATGGAATGAGGGCTATTTCTCCGCAGCGGGGGTGATGGTCAGTTCTGCCACACTGTGGACATCGTCCTTGGTGAGGATGGCTTTTCCGGTGGCAATTTTGGTGAGGGTCGGGTCTTCCTTCACGGTCTTGGCGCGGACGCCTGCCTGAATTTTCGCCAGATCCGTCTCCGCCGTGGTGTCGTAGACATTGAAAAGAACAGTGGTGTCACCGCGGAAGTGCTTATATACCTTATTCATAATGATAATCTGACCGTCTTGTAAAAGATTCTGCCGGTCAGCTTCGGCGGTGAGCCCTTCGTTGTAGGCGGCCATCACAGCGGGCTTGTGATCCATGCGGGGGGCGTGGTTGGCGGTGTTGTAGTCGTAGATGAAATAGCCCACCACACAGGAGGCGGCCACCAAAAAGAGAGACACGATGATGGCGGCGTGTTTTCGGTTAAAGCGGAGCTCCTCCCCACTGTCAGCGATCAGGTTCGATCGGTAGAGAATGGGCAGCATCAGGGCCAAAAACAGCGTAAGGAAGAAACTCTCCACCGGGAACATACAGAGGTTTTTGATGATGTGGGGGATTTGGAACATGGCATAGCTCTTCCCCATGACCAAATGGTAGTAAAGCGCCATAATAGGAGCATTGAGCAGGATATTGACAAAGAAGTCAATGCAGAACCGGGACAGAATGACCCGGGTAGGCGTGACCTTGGTGCGGTAGAGAAACAGGGCAAAAATCAAAGAACCGGCGATTTCTATAAAAATAAAAGGAAAGAAATAGGGGCCCGTGGGGAACAGCAGACAGCCAAGCGTATCGGACACGGCTGCGGCCAGCATGGCCACCACCGGACCGAAGGTCATGGCGCCCAGCGCATTGATGACAAAGGCGGTGTTGATCTGCATACCGGGACCCAGATTGAAGCCTACAGGCTTGAGCGCCACCCGCAGGGCAATCATCAGTGCGGCAAAAACCAGAATACGGGGATTTTTTAACTCCTGAGCGGCTGTGCGCCAGTAGTCGCGGGAAAATGGGGTTTTGAACAAGGGCATAAAAAAAGACCTCCTATGTGATTTGGCAGCCCTAAAGGGTCAGCCGCACAGAGGAGGGGGAAATGCCCGCGAGTCCGGTATGCGGCAGCGGGATGCAGCGTCTGTACTGCACGGAAAATTCCGTTTCGTCCGGCGGACAACTCCCCGTCCCGCCAGCACTTTGCAACACACAGATGCCTACTCTGCCTAGATATATTTATTATACGCTTTTGCTGTGGATTTGCAAGTGTTTTCCGATACAAAACACGGTCCTTTCCAATGCAATTTTAACGGGAGAGAATCCGTTCATAAGACATTGTTTCATCAAATTCCCGCTGCCGGCAGCTTATGGCCTCTTCCGTGAGCTGTGTGGCTATCCAATGTACCGTAGCACGAAATACAATGGGGCTGGATGGGCAAAATGCTACTTTGCAGGGCGATGATCATATGCCCACATGGGGAAAATGCGTCGGCAATAGATACCGCAAGCGGAAAGTTTCGTGCGCCTATTTAGTCCTACTTTAAAATACGGGCCAAATCCGCCCGGTGACTATGGCTTCCCCCGTGCGGCGCATCTTCCCTGCCTGCCGGGAAATGGGGACAGTTTTGCGGCTTGCCCGCAACAGAGAAAAAAGAACCACCCGCAGGTGGTTCTTTTTAAAAGCGCATCTAAGAAAGAAACGGCTTACTCAGCGCTCTCGGTTTTCTCAGCAGCAGCCTTGGCAGCAGCGGCCTTCTTTTCGGCAGCAGCCTTCTGAGCGGCCTTGAACTTCTCCTTCTCCTCGGGCGTGGGGATAGGCTCAATGGCACCCTTGGGGCAGGCCTTGGCGCACATCGTGCAGTTCTTGCACTTGGAGTAGTCAATGACGGCCACGCCGTTAACTACATGGATGGCATCAAACTTACAGGTGCGCTCGCACAAACCGCAGCCAATGCAGGAATTGGTGCAGACCTTGGTGGCTGCAGGACCCTTGTCCAGATTGGAACAGTTGACGAATACCTTCTGCTTGTAGGGAACTTCCACGATCAGGTGGCGGGGGCAGGCTTCACGGCAGGCGCCGCAGTTGGTGCACTTTTCCTTATCGACAACGGCAGCGCCGTTCTCGCCGATATGGAGGGCGTCAAATTGACATGCAGCCACGCAGGTACCGAAGCCAAAGCAGCCGTACTTGCAGCCCAGAACATCGCCGCCGCAGACCTTGGTAGCGGCAACGCAGTCCTGAACACCGCGATACTCGAAGTTCTTCTTGGCGTTCACGCCGCCGTTGCACAGGACGTGCGCCACCATCTTTTCGCCGGAGGGAGCTTCCATGCCCATGATCGCAGCGATCTTGGCAGCACCCTCGGCACCGGCAGGTGCGCAGGCGGTGATGGGAGCCTTGCCGGCCAGAATGGCCTCGGCACAGCCGCCGCAGCCGGGATATCCGCAGCCGCCACAGTTAGCGCCGGCCAGGCAATCCTGAATCTGAGGCAGACGAGGATCGACCTTCACCTCAAAGGCCTTAGCTGCCACGGCCAGGATCAGACCAAAAATGATGGCCAGAGCGCCCAGCACCAGAACAGCGTAAAGAATCGTTATAAAATCCATTGTCTTTTACCTCCTTACCAGACCTTCAGACCACTGAAGCCCATGAAGGCCAGAGCCATCAGACCGGCAGTGATCAGTGCGATGGGGAAACCCTCGAAGGCCTTGGGGGTCTCGGCAAATTCCAGCTGCTCACGGACAGCCGCAAACAGGAAGATTGCCAGCAGGAAGCCCAGACCGCCGGTGATACCATACACCACGGACTCGATGAAGTTGTAGTTGTTCTGCACGTTCAGCAGGGCAACACCCAGCACGGCGCAGTTGGTGGTAATCAGGGGCAGGTACACGCCAAGAGCGGTATACAGCGTGGGAATGAACTTCTTGAGGAACATTTCCACGAACTGCACCAGACCGGCAATCACCAGAATGAAAGCCACAGTCTGCATAAACTCCAGACCCAGCGCTCTGAGAACGATGTTCACCAGATAGGCAAAGGCGGAAGCCAGACCCATAACGAAGGTCACGGCGGCACCCATACCCACGGCGGTGTCGATCTTCTTGGAAACGCCCAGGAAGGGGCAGATACCCAGGAACTGGGCAAAGATAAAGTTATTGGTCAGAATTGCGCCAAGAGAAATGGCGAGCAGAGAAGTAACACTCATAACTTACTTGGCCTCCTTTTTCTTAGCGCTCTTGGCCATGGCCCACTGCATGACAGCGATCAGGCAGCCCAGAGACAGGAAGCCGCCCACGGGCAGCACCAGCATCAGAGCGGGGGTGTAGGACTCGGGCATGATCTGAATGCCGGCCAGTGTGCCGCTGCCCAGCAGCTCACGGAAGAAGCACAGGATCACCAGCACGATGGTGTAGCCCAAACCCTGGAAGATACCGTCCAGTGCAGCGGCACCCACGGTATTCTTGGAGGCAAAAGCCTCTGCACGGCCAAGGATAATGCAGTTTACCACGATCAGGGGGATAAACACACCCAGAGATGCGGCAATCGAGGGAACGAAGGCCTGCAGCAGCAGGTCAACGCAGGTAACGAAGCCGGCGATCACCACGATGTAGCAGGCGATACGCACTTCGCCGGGAATAATCTTGCGCAGCAGGGAAATAAAGATATTGGACAGGGTCAGGATGATCATAACAGACACACCCATGCCAAGACCGTTCATAATCGAAGTGGTGATGGCCATGGTGGAGCACATACCCAAAAGCTGTACCAGAACGGGGTTCTGATTGATCAAACCGTCCATTAGTTGTTTCTTAGGATTCATTTAGTACTCCTCCTTTCTTAACCCAATACTTCCACGACGGCCAGAGCGGCGTTGGCGCCCTTGGTCACACCGGAGGAAGAAACAGTGGCGCCGGAGACAGGGCTGATGTTGCCCTTGACTACCAGGCTGCCGGAACCGGACAAACCGATGAACTGATCCAGTACGGGAGTACCGTTGACAGCGGGTGCATTGTCGTTGCAGACCTTGGTGCCGATACCGGAAGTCTCGGCGTGTTTAACAACGCTGATGCCGGTGATGGCCTTGTTGGTGTCGGTACCGACAATCATTTCGATGCTGCCCTGAGAGCCGCTGGCCACGATCTTAACAGCGTAGCCTGCCGCCTCGCCATTGGACTTCACCTGATAGAGTTCGGTGACGGTGCCGCCCTGTGCGGTGGCAGCGGCCTTGACCTCATCGGTCAGTTCCTGAGGGACAAACTCGCTCTCAGTGTCGGTAACGACCTTCACCAGAGCGTCCTTGGTCTTCGCTTCGTTGATGGCCTTAATGGGCCCCTTGGTCACTTCGTTGACAGCGCCCAGCAGAGCAGCCACAATGAGGGAGATGACAGTCAGGGTGCCGGCCACCTTCAAAATAAACTTTCCGGAGATTTTCATTTTGCAGCCGCCTCCTTTGCCTTCTTTTCCTTCTTGGGTGCGCCGTAGATGGTGGGACGGACATACTTGTCAATGAGCCAAGTGGTGCAGTTCATCACCAGAATGGAGAAGCACACGCCCTCGGGATAGGAGCCGAAGCGGCGGATAAACACCGTCAGCAGACCGCAGCCAATGCCGAAGATCAGCTGACCGGGCTTGGTCACGGGAGAAGTGGCATAGTCGGTAGCCATAAAGATGGCACCCATCATCAGACCGCCGCCGAACACGCTGTAGGCCATGTAGTCTACGGCGCTGATACCGGCAGGAGCGGAAATCAGAGAGATCACAGCCACGGTGCCGATAAAGGCTACGGGAGTATGCCAGGAAATGACCTTGCGGAGCATCAGGAAGATGCCGCCGGCCAGCAGCATGAGAGAGGAAACCTCACCCATGGAGCCGCCGATCTTGCCGATAAACATATCAGCAATGGTGGGCAGCTGATCAAAAGCACCCTCCTTCATAATGGCCAAGGGGGTAGCGGTGGTTTCCACATCGGCCACGGAGCCAAAGAGGGGCATCCAATTACCGGGGGCAGCCCACTGGGTCATGGCGCTGGCGTAGCAGGCCATCAGAGCGGCACGGGCGGCCAGAGCGGGGTTGAGGAAGTTGCAGCCAATGCCGCCGTAGAGCTGCTTGACCACAACAATGGCAAAGAAAGAGCCGACCACCATCATCCACCAGGGCAGAGTCACGGGGCAGCTGAGAGCCAGCAGCATACCGGTCACCACAGCGGACAGATCGCCGATGGAGCTGTTCTTCTTCATTACCTTACGGTAGCCCCACTCCCAGAACAGGCAGGAGGCCACAGCAATGACAGTCAGGATCAGAGCCTGGAAGCCAAAGACATATACGCTCATGCACAGAGCGGGGAGCATAGCGATGATCACGTCCAGCATGATGCTGCGGGTGTCCTCATTGGAACGGATATGGGGAGAGGAAGACGCGATCAATTTCAAATTCTTGTAATCGGTCATAAGTTACGCCTCCTTCTTCTCAGCGGCAGCCTTAGCCTGGGCGGCCATTTTTGCGTTGTTGACCTGCTGCTTCCCCAGACGGAAGGCGTGGGTCAGAGGCAGACGAGCCGGGCAGGTGTAGGTGCAGGCACCGCACTCGATGCAGTCCATACCATGGAGCTGATCGCGAAATGCCTCCCAATTGCCTTTCATCAGGTACTTGTACATGAACACGGGCTCCAAGCGGATGGGACATACGCCGACGCACTTGCCGCAGCGGATGCACTGAGGCTCGGCAACGTACTTCTCCTCCTCGCCGGCAAAGGCCAGCATGGCACCGGTTCCCTTACCGACGGATACATCCACGCTGTACTGAGCCAAACCCATCATGGGGCCGCCCATAATCAGCTTGTAAGTCTCCTCCTTCAGACCGCCGCAGGCGTCAAACAGGCAGGAAATGGGGGTGCCAATGGGGCACTCGATGTTTTTGGGATCAATAACGCCGGAGCCGGACACGGTGACAACCTTGTTCACCACCGGCATCCCCTCGTACACTGCACGATAGATCGCAACCGTAGTGTTCAGGTTGAAAATGCAGCAGCCGGCATCTGCGGGCAGCTTGCCGGAGGGCACCTGACGGCCGGAAATGGCCTGCGCCAACTGCTTCTCAGCACCCTGCGGGTAGCGGGTATGCAGCACTTCTACCACTACGGGAGCCTTCAGCTCCTCAATGGTTTTGTTCAGAGTGTCAGCAGCATTCTGCTTGTTGGCCTCAATGCCGATGTACACCTTGTCCACGCCGAAGCACTTTGCCAGCAGCGAGGCACCCTTGATCACCATCTCGGGACGCTCCAGGCAGGTGCGGTGGTCGCCGGTGATGTAGGGCTCACACTCCGCCGCGTTGATGATCACATAGTCCACCTTACCAAGGCTGGAACTGATCTTGACGTGGGTAGGGAATGTAGCACCGCCCTGACCGACGATACCGGCATTCTTAACAATCTCGACCAGCTGCTCGGGAGTAATGCTGTCGGGATCTTCTACAGGGTGGATGTCTTCACACACAGTGTTCTGGAAATCATTCTCGATTACCACGGACATCATGGTGCCGCCCATGTTGTAGGGCCGGGGTTCCACGGCTTTCACCGTACCGGACACGCTGGCATGGATGGGAGCGGACACAAATCCGCCGGGTTCACCGATTTTTTGTCCAATCGTCACCTTATCGCCCACTGCAACGAGAGGCTTACAAGGTGCACCGATGTGCATAGACATGGGAATGACCACCTGCGCCGGTGCTGCCAGCTGCTCGATGGCCTTTTCATTGGTTGCGGCCTTCATGTCATTGGGATGAACGCCGCCAAAGAAAGCTTGTGCCATTGTCTTCACCTCATCTTACTTATGGGTGGCTCTACGCCACCCCATACTGCAAATTATTCTACATCAAAGAAATTCGATTGTCCAGTGTTTTGCTGCCAAATTCGCAATTCATAGCCATTTTTCTTCTATTCTTGTCAAGTTGAACGGAAAATTCTTGGAGAATTTCCAACAATTGTAACATTTGGCAAGAATGCGGGGCTGCTTGTTTTTTAGGTGACACTATGGTACACTACCACTGAATCATCCATCATTTGTTTTTTGATTTGCGGAAGGACGGGGAAGGAGATACTATGCTCGACCGTGTACAAATTAAAATGGAGGCCAAGGAAGTCGTTCGCTCGGCTCGTTCTTCGGCCTATGTGGTGACGCTGCTCTACTTGGTGCTCATGGAGTTGATCCATATTATCAATCTCTATGTGGCCAATGACTTTGCCGCCTATGTGCAGCGGATCGTGCCATGGGTCAAACTGCCCTCCTTTTTGACCGCACCCGACTTTTCGCCGGTGGTGGTGCTGTTCACCTCTGTGATGGTGTGGCTGCTCACCACGGTACTGGGCGGCGGTCTGGCAATCTATCACCTGGGTGTGCGGCGCGGCTATGAGATGAAGTACACCACCCTTTTCGATGGCTTTTCCATGGTTGGAAAGCTGATCCTTGCGACCATTTGCGTGACAGGCGTGGTGTATGTCGGTCTGATGCTGCTGATGATTCCCGGTATCATTTTGAGTTATATGTATCGCTTTACTATATATAATTTGTGTGAAAATCCGGAACTGGGTGTCATTAATGCCATGCGGATGTCCCGCCTGCAGACGGCAAACCATAAAGCGGATCTTTTGGTGCTGGATTTGAGTTTCTTTGGCTGGATTTTACTCTGCGGCCTTACCATGGGCATTCTCTCTATTTGGATCAGCCCTTATATGGAGCAGACGGATATAGGCTATTTTGAGGCGCTCAAGCGTGCCTCCGGCATCGGCTATATTCCACGGGAGCCCGGCCACGGCCCGGACGCGCAGGATCCCACTGCCCCACTGTTTTAAAAAGTGCCCGCGGGACGGCAGGCACCAAAAAATGTTAAGCATTTAACAGGCTCTCTCACGAGAGCCTGTTTTTCGTCAAAAAGGGCAAAAAACACGCTGTATGAGTCCCTGCTGTTAATAATTTATCAAATGTGCACAGGTTTTTGTTAATTTTTTGGCACAATTGCGGTTTGTTTTTGCCTGCGAGATATTGTAAAATGTACACTGTGGTAAAGAGTTCTTTTGCACATGCAAAAGAAATGGGGTGGAAATCCCCAAAACGGCGCAAACGAGTGGTGTTCGTGGCGCCGCAGAAAAAATAAAAAAGAGGAGTGTGTGTTTGTGTTTAAGAAATTCACCAACGGCTGCGTTCGCGTAGTCAACAGATGGCTGCCCGATCCTTTCCTGTTTGCAGTCATTCTGAGCTTTGTCGTGTTCATTGCTGCCATGCTGGGTACTCAACAGGGGCCCATCGCCCTGCTGGATGCGTGGGGTAATGGAAAGGGCTTCTGGGGCCTGCTGGGCTTCTCCATGCAGATGGCTCTGGTGCTGGTGCTGGGTAACGCCATGGCATCTTCCAAGCCCTGCAAGAAGGCGCTGCGTGGTCTGGCCGGTCTGGCGCACAACAATATGCAGGCCATCGTGATCACCACCTTCGTGTCCGTGATCTGCTGCTGGCTGAACTGGGGCTTCGGCCTGATTGCCGGCGCTCTGTTGGCTAAGGAAGTGGCCAAGCGCGTTCCCACCGTTGACTATCCCCTGCTGATCGCTTCTGCCTACTCCGGCTTTGTGATCTGGCACGCCGGCCTGTCCGGTTCCATCCCCCTGCAGCTCAACGGCGGTTACACCATTTTTGCGGGTACCGCTCAGGAGGCAACCTTCCAGGCTGCTACCACCGATACCATCTTCCACCCTGTGAACCTCATCATGGTGGGCGTGATCCTGATCCTGATGCCCCTGGTGAACTATGCCATGCATCCCGACAAGGAGCACACCATCACCATCGACCCCACCCTGCTGCAGGATGAGGAGGAGAAGGTCTACGAGATCAACACGCCCGCTGAGAAGCTGGAGCACTCTAAGATTCTGTGGCTGCTGGTGGTGATTGCAGGTTTTGCATACATCGTGTATTACTTCTATACCGTGGTCAAGGCCGGCAAGAACGTCGCCGGTGCTCTGGACCTGAACATCGTGAACTTCATCTTCATGTTCCTCGGTATCCTGCTCCACGGCAATCTGCGCCGCTATGTGGATGCCATCGGCGAGGCTGCTGCCGGTGCCGCAGGCATCCTGCTGCAGTTCCCCTTCTATGCCGGTATCATGGGCATGATGACCGCTGGCAATGCCGACGGCGTGTCTCTGGCCTCCATTGTTTCCGACTTCTTTGTTAACGTCTCCAACGACGTGACCTTCCCCATGCTCACCTTCCTGTCTGCCGGTATCGTGAACTTCTTCGTTCCTTCCGGCGGCGGCCAGTGGGCGGTGCAGGGCCCCATCGTGATGCCCGCTGCCCAAGAGATGGGGATCGATGCCGGCCGTGCCGCTATGGCCATTGCTTGGGGTGACCAGTGGACCAACATGATCCAGCCCTTCTGGGCTCTGCCTGCTCTGGGTGTGGCCAAGCTGTCCGCCAAGAACATCATGGGCTATCTGGTGATCGTGCTGCTGTTCACCGGTGTGGTGGCCTGCTTGGGCTTCCTCGCCTGGGCCATGTGGTTCTAAGCTTAAAAACCTCATACATAAACAGGACCGAGAAATCTCGGTCCTGTTTTTTGTGGCTGCAAGCGCTGTATTTGTACGGATGGGCCTGCCTCTGCTCTGTACGAGGGAAACCCCTCTGCCAAAAGGCAGACCTATTTGTGCGGATAGAACAAAGAACGCAGGGGGCAGGCAATAGCAACCATTTTAGCTGCCGCTGTTTTTAAATCTGTGTATTTTTACTTGCATATAGCAAAGCCCCCTATGTAGTTCTATTATCCTACATAAGGGGGGCTTTTGTCGTTGTTCATTTTACTGCACCTGCTCACTTCATATGGTGGGCTTTTTAGGTAAGTGCATTGGGAAGGGATATTTCCCCGGGGCAGGGGCTCTATTACTCCATGCCGTGGTAATTTGTGGGAAAGGTAATAGTGAAACAGGTTCCCTTATCCGGTTCACTCTGCAAGGCAATGGCAGCATTGTGAAGTCTCGCAGCATGCTTGACAATGGAAAGGCCCAGCCCGGTGCCGCCGATCGCTTTGGAATGGCTCTTGTCTACCCGGTAAAAGCGTTCAAAAATACGCTCTTGGTGCTCTGGGGGAATACCGATGCCCGTATCGGCTACGGTTAGGCGAACAGCCTGCCCCTCGTTTTTTACGGACACGGCAACGCTGCCTCCCGGGCGATTATACTTGATGGCATTGTCGCAGAGGTTGTAAAGAATGCCCTGCAGGAGCTGTGGAATGCCGTAAAGTGCGGCCACTTCTCCGTCCAAGGTGAGTTTGACATGCGCGGCCTCTGCTACCGGCATCAGGCTGCCCACGGTTTCCTTAGCCAAAGCATATAGATCTGTTTCTTCCCGCTTCATGTCCTCTGCCCCCTCATCCAGATGGGAGAGCTTGAGAATATCCTCTACTAAATGTATCATTCGTTGGGCGTCCGTGTAGATCTGTGCGGAGAATTTTCCCACGTCCTCCTGCTTGACCAAGCCGTTAGACAGAAGTTCTGCGCAGCCGGAAATGGTGTGGAGCGGTGTCTTTAGCTCGTGGGAGACATTGGCGGTAAATTCCCGGCGCAGCTGCTCCGCTTTTTCCTTTTCTGTCACATCCAGCAGCAGAAGTACCATGCCGGACACCTGGCCGTCCGAGAGAATGGGGCTGGCATCCATCTGATACTTTCTGCCCCGCAGCTCTATGACCTTTTCTACGTGGGTGCCGTTGTCGGCTTTCATGAGCAGTTCCTGCAACTCCGCTTTGCGGTTGACCGACAGAAGAAGTTTTCCCACACAAGAGGCATCTGTGTCAAAAAGCCGCTGGGCGGCGGGATTGATACTCAGAATGATGCGCTGGCTATTAAGCAGCACAATGCCCTCGGTCATGTCCGTTGTCACCGCTTCAAATTCTTTCTGCTTTTGCTGCAAGGCATCGCTTTGCTGCTTAATTTGGCGCTGCTGCACACTGATGCGGCGCAGCAGGGGCGAGAGTTCGTCATATCCGTCATTGCTGAGGGGGTCATCCAGATTTAATTCGTTGAGGGGCTGTACAATTTTCTTGGACAGCCGGGAAGCCAGCACAAGAGAAAGCACTAAGGCCACAGCGAAGATGATCAAAAGAGGCTGCATCATGCCCAGCAGCAGCGTGAGCGGCGCATTTTGCCCCACCGAAAGCCGGATCACGGTTCCGTCAGACAATCGCTGGGCGCAGTAAAGAGAGCGCTGGAGCAGGGTTTTGGAATAGCGCACGCTTTCGCCGGTTCCTTGGGCCAGCGCCTCTTTGACCTCTTCGCGCTCCAAATGGTTTTCCATTTCGCTGGAATTGGATTTACTGTCATAGAGTACGGTGCCATCGTCATTAATCCATGTAATGCGATAATTTTGGGGGTCCAGTCCGTTGAAATAATTGCTGCCCTCAAGGCTCACGCCCTGTGCGGCAAGATTGGTCTGCATTTTCAGCTGTGACTGCTGCACGTCGGAAAAATAATCAAAAAGCACACCCATAAATAGCAGCACGGAGGCGAGAAAAACGCTGATGGCTACAACAAAAATAGAGTGCAGGATGCGCTTTGTCATACCCACGCCTCCATCCGATAACCCACACCGCGGACGGTGGCTATGTAATCGCCGCAATCGCCCAGCTTCGTGCGCAGGGTACCGATGTGGACATCCACAGTTCGTGTCTCGCCAATATAGTCCGTGCCCCAAATGCTCTGGAGAAGCTGCTCACGGCTGAATACTCTGCCCAGGTTTTCCATGAATTTTTTTAACAGCTCATATTCTTTCAGGGTGAGCTGTACCCGTGCACCGCGTACGGAAACGGTATGTTCGCCTGTGTTGAGAGTCAAGTCCCCCACTTGCAGGACTTTGGCGGTATTCTTGGGCTCTGTGCGGCGCAGCACCGCTTTTACACGGGAGACCATCTCCATCATACCGAAAGGCTTTGCCAGATAGTCGTCAGCCCCCAGATCCAAACCGATCACCTTGTCGTACTCTGTCCCTTTGGCAGTCGCCATAATAATAGGAACATCCGCCGTGACGGCACTGCTGCGTAGCCGTTTCAAAATGGAAATGCCGTCCTCCCCGGGCAGCATAATGTCCAGCATGACAAGCTGAGGCGTTTCGGTTTTCAGCGCCTCAAAAAAGCTGCTGCTGTCCCCAAAGCCTTTGGCCTCAAATCCGGCAGCGTTCAGCGTATACAGCATCAAGTCACGGATTCCACGATCATCTTCTACACAAAAAATCATTTTAGGATCACTTCTTTCCTCTGGAATCGGTAAGATATTCATTCTCCTTTGATATCATACGGTATCCTTTTAAAATTTTCGATCATGCTTTGTTAAATATTCGTAAAGGTCAGCCGCCATAGCGGCAGCAGGAGTTTCTCCCTCTTTTGGCGCAGCCGGCATATCTTCAGCAGTGCCATGCACCACGCAGACACAAAGGCTGCCATGGAGCAGTTCTCGGATAAGAGGGAACGTGGGGGATGCTTAGGGCAGTGTCAGCTGCAAACACCTGCAACTAGGACAACAGCAGTACCACAAAGGTGTGTACTGCTGTTGCTGCATGGGAGTTGATATTGTTAAGCCCGCCTTTTGTAAGAAACGCGGTCAGCCGGATGATAAAGGAGAAATCATCAGCCAGCTGTATAAAATCGTATCCCTTCACAGCAGTGATAGGATTATATTATACTGCGTTGGCTGACGTTTCTCAATAGGTTTCGCCGATGTGCTGTCCGGAGATGGAGAAATATACCCATTCTGCAATGTTGGTGGCATGGTCGCCAATGCGTTCAAAGTATTTGGCAATCATCAGCAGATCCGGCGCATATTCGCCCTCAGTGGGATCTTGGGCAATGACTTGAATCAAGTCGTTTTTAACATGATTGAAGCAATTGTCCACAATGTCATCGTAGTCAATGACAGCGTTTGTCAGGGCCAGATCCTTCTTTACATAGGCATCCACGCTGTCTGTGACCATTTTACTGGTGGCCTTGGCCATTTCGTAAATTTGCGTATGGACAGACCCGGTATGTCCATCCAGAGAGAGAATGATCTCGGCAATGTCCTCCGCCTGATCGCCAATGCGCTCCATGTCCGTGATCATTTTCAGTGCGGCGGAAATCTGGCGCAGATCCCGGGCTACCGGCTGCTGCTGTAAGAGAAGCTTCAGGCATAGTGCCTCAATGTCCCGCTCCATCTGATCAATTTCATGATCCAAGGGGATTACCTTCTTTGCCAGCTCCTTGTCATTGTCGGAAAGGGCTTTGGCCACCAGTGCAATGGATTCTTCGCAAAGAGCACCCATGGTGGTCAATTCCCGATTTAAAAGGGCAAGCTGCTCATCAAAACGACTTCTCATTATCCAAACCTCCCGGTGATGTAATCCTCTGTCCGTTGATCCGTCGGCTGGGAGAACAGCTGTTCTGTGTTGCCATATTCCACCAGCTCTCCCAGAAGGAAAAAGGCGGTTTGGTCGGAAATGCGGACGGCCTGCTGCATATTGTGGGTTACAATGATGATGGTGTATTTTTCCTTCAGCTGGATGGCCAGTTCCTCGATTTTGGAGGTAGAAATGGGGTCCAAAGCGCTGGTGGGCTCATCCATCAGCAGGACTTCCGGCTCTACAGCCAGGGCGCGGGCGATACATAAACGCTGCTGCTGGCCGCCGGAAAGACCCAAAGCGTTTTTCTTCAGCCGGTCTTTCACCTCGTCCCAGATAGCGGCATCCCGCAGGGAACGCTCCACGATTTCGTCCAGCTGGATGCGGCTGGTGATTCCGTGGGTTCGGGGTCCATAGGCCACATTGTCATAGATGCTCATCGGAAAGGGATTGGGCTTTTGAAATACCATACCGATTTCCTTGCGCAGCAGATTGACATCCACAGACGGGGCAAAGATATCGCTGCCGTTGTAGAAAACCTGCCCTGTGATTTTAACGCCGGTGATGAGATCGTTCATACGGTTGAGTGTTTTTAAAAAGGTGGACTTGCCGCAGCCGGACGGTCCGATCAGCGCCGTAATGCTCTTGTCGGGAATATTCATGTTAATATGGTGCAGCGCTTGGGTGCTGCCATACCATAGGTTTAAATCTTGTACGGTAATAATGTCACTCATAGACTTCTCCTTTTCTTAAAATACCGGCCAACCAAATCGGCCAGCAAATTGATGAGCAGAGTCAGTATCATCAAAATCGCAGCAATAGCAAAGGCGACACCAAACTCTCCCTGCTCTTTTGCGTAAAAATAGAGGGCAACCGTCAAAGAAGCGCCTGCGTTACCCAGTGCATCAAAAAAGCCGTTGAGCACATGGGCACAGCCTGCGGTAAAGAGCAGTGCAGCGGACTCGCCCAAAATGCGGCCCACAGAAAGAATGCAGCCTGTGACAATACCATCGATACAGCCCGGCAGCACCACGGTGCGAATGACCCGCCATTTTCCCGCGCCAAGGCCGAAAGCACCTTCCCGGTAGCTCTGGGGCACGGTTTTGAGGCTTTCCTGTGTGGTTCGCATAATAGTAGGCAGATTCATGATCACCAACGTCAAGGCACCTGCCAGAAGAGAGGTCTGCATTTTGAGAAATTGGCAGAAAAACAGCATTCCCACCAGACCGTAGATGATGGAGGGAATTCCGGAAAGGGTCTCGGCCGCATATTCGATCACAGACACCAGACGCTTATTTTGTGCGTATTCCGTCAGATAGATGGCGGCGCCGGCGCCTAAGGGAATGACCAGGAGCAGCGTGGCGAAAATGAGATAAATCGTGTTTAGAATGTCCGGTAAAATTCCAATATTTTCCGTTAAGTAGCTGGGCGCTGTGGAGATCAGTGTCCAGGTGATATGGGGAATGCCTTTTGCCAGCACATAAATGGCCAGGAACAGTACAAGAGCGCAGGTAAGGGCAGCGGAGACCCCCATGAGGGATTTCATTACGATAATATAAGTTTTTCGTTTTCGGGAAATCTGATGTTTCTCCATGCTTATCCCTCCTTCGAGCGTTTTAAAAAGAAATTGAGCGTAGCGTTAATGAGCATGATAAACAAGAACAATACCAGCGCAATGGAGAAAAGTGCCTGCCGCTGCAAGCCGTCGGAATAGGACATTTCGCTGGCAACCGCCGTGGTGAGAAAACGGACGCTTTGAAAGAGTGAGGGCATATTTGGCGCATTACCCGCCACCATCATTACGGCCATGGCCTCACCGATGGCGCGGCCTACACCCAGAACCACCGCTGCGGCGATTCCGCTTTTGGCGGCGGGGACAGAGACTTTGAAATAGGTTTCCACCGGTGTTGCGCCCAGTGCAAGGGATGCATCCTCGTACTCTTTCGGAACGGCTTCCAGCGCTGTGATGGAAACATTGATGATGGAGGGCAGAATCATAATGCCCAGTACCACGATCGCGGCCAGCAGACTGGCACCGTCCGGGATGTGGAACAGGGTGCGAATGGCCGGAACCAGTACCATCATGCCCACCAGACCATATACCACCGAGGGGATTCCCGCCAGCAGACTGACGGCGGAGGATACCACATTTCTAATGGTGGACGGCGCCATTTTCGCTAAGTAAACCGCCGTCAGGAAGCCAATGGGAACGCCGAGCAGGATAGCACCGGCAGTACCGTAGATGCTGGTAAGAATAAAGGGCAAAATACCAAAGGCGGGTTCCGCCGCAGTAGATGCCCAGGTGTCTCCCAATAAAAAGTCAAGCAGTCCGATTTTGCGGATGGCCGGAATACCGGATAAAATCAGATATACAGTAATGAGAAGGACACAGCCCACCGTAATCAGACCGAGAATGAGAAACACGCCGTGGATTACGGTTTCTAAAAGCTGCTTTTTGTGTTTCATTCTATAAGTTCCTTTCTTGTCAAAAAAAACGGCGGCTGCAATCAGCCGCCGTTTTTCAAGTGTGCTTATTTGGTTGCCACAGCACCGGCGCTGGAAATCAGGTCAGATGCGTCTTCGGAGAGAGCAAAGTCGAAGAACTTCTGTGCGACATCAGAAAGCTTTGCGTCGGTTTTGGTTACCATAACGAAGGGACGCTGTACCACATAGCTGCCGTCCTTCACGGTATCTTCCGTGGGAGCAACACCTGCTACGGAGAGAGCCTTTACGTTATCCTTCACAGCGGCGAGGGAAGCATAGCCGATGGCATCGGGGTTGCTGGAAACGGTGGTGATCACATCGCCGGTGGAGGTCAGCTCCTGACGATACTTGCAGGCATCTTTGGTGCCGGTGATGCTCTCAAAGCCATCACGAGTACCGCTGTTGGCTTCACGACCGATCAGTACGATCTCGGCATCCTTGCCGCCCACTTCGCTCCAGTTGGTAATCTCACCGGTGTAGATGGCAGCGATGTTCTCCAGGCTCAAGTCGGCAATGGGATTTTCGGGGTTTACGATGATGGCGATGCCGTCATAGGCCAGCACGGTTTCGGTGAGGCCAGATGCCTTTTCCTCGTCCTTCAGGGCACGGCTGGAAAGACCGATATCGCAGCGGCCTTCCTGTACGGCCTTGATGCCGGAACCGGAACCGGTGGGGTTATAAGTAAAGGTTACGCCTTCGTTGTTCTTCTCGAAGGCTTCGCCCAATGTGCCGATGACCTTCTCCATGGAAGTGGAGCCGTCGGTAGATACTGTGCCGGAAGTGCTGTTAGAGCAGCCTGCCAGCAGAGATACGCTCATAATGGCAGCAGTTGCCAAAGCCAATACTCTTTTTGTCTTTTTCATTTCTTCATACTCCTTGAACGATTAAATTTTGGATATTACCTTTTGCGTTCACGATTACAGAATAGACCATGACCATCAAATCCGTTATCACAGTATTGTAAAATGAATGTAAAACCGGAAGAAAAACGTGCATTTTTCCAAAAAGCAGCGGATAAAGCGAGAAAATGATGCAGCGTTTATAGGGATTGTTTTTTGCTTTACCTTTTAGGGCAGATTTGCTATAATTAAATATTATTAGTGAAAGTATATCAAAAAACGCAGGAGAGGAGACGGCAGATATGAAATTTCAAAAGTGGAATATTCACCCAACACCGGATGGGACGGCGGAGGCGCTGATTGCTGCCGGCTACCCGCCTCTTGTGTCGGAAGTGCTGGCTGGCCGGGGCGTTGCCTCGGCGGAGGAAGCCGCCGCGTTTCTGGAGCGGGATCATCGGCTGACCATCTCCCCTTTCATGATGAAAGACATGGATCGTGCGGTGGATCGGATCAACCGGGCTTTGTCGAAGAAAGAGCGCATGGCTGTTTTTGGTGACTATGATGTGGACGGCATTACGGCGACCTGTATTCTGGTAGATTTTCTTCAGCAGCGCGGCGCCGACTGTCTGCACTATATCCCCCACCGTATTGAGGATGGGTACGGCCTTGGAAAAGATGCCATTCACACCCTGCACCAGCGGGGTGTGCAGCTGCTCATTACCGTGGACTGCGGCATTACCGGCGTGGAGGAGGCGGCTTACGCCGCCTCTTTAGGCATGGATGTGATCATTACCGATCACCATGAGTGCAAGGAAGAGCTGCCGGAGGCCTGTGCCGTGTTGGATCCACACCGCAGCGACTGTGCATATCCCTTCAAGCATCTGGCCGGCTGCGGTGTGGCCCTGAAGCTGGTGCTGGCCTTGGCGGGCACCGACCGGGAAGAGGCGGTGTTTTCCCGCTACTGCACGCTGGCTGCTATCGGCACGGTGGCGGATGTGATGCAGATGTCCGGAGAAAACCGCACCATCGTGTCCCGTGGTCTGGATTCCATTGGCCATTCGGATTTCATCGGACTGCATGCGCTTTTGCGGGAGGCGGGTCTGGCTGACAAGACCATTACTTCCGTGCAGATCGGCTTTGTGCTGGCGCCGCGCATCAATGCCGCCGGACGCATGGATGCGGCGGATATGGCAGCAGATCTTCTTTTATGTGATGACCCGCAGCGTGCGGCCATGCTGGCGCGGCAGCTGTGTGCTTTGAATCGGGAACGGCAGGACGTGGAGCAGGAAATCTACGCACAGGCACTGGAAATGATTGAGGCATTGCCGGAGGAAGAGCGCAGCGCCCTGATCTTGTCCAGCGATTGCTGGCATCCGGGCGTGGTGGGCATCGTTGCCTCCCGCCTGAGTGAAAAATACTCCTGCCCCAGCTTTATGATTCATCTCAACGGCGGTGTGGGCAAGGGTTCCTGCCGCAGCTGGGGCGGCTTTAACCTATTTGCGGCGCTGGAGAACTGCGCCGATCTGCTGCTGGGATTCGGCGGCCACGAGCTGGCGGCCGGTTTTACCATTGAAGAAAAAAATATTCCTGCTTTCCGACATAGAATGAACCAAATCGCTCGGGAGTACCGCGGCGGTGCCGAACCGGTGTCCAGTCTGGAGATCGATGCGGTGCTGGCGCATCCGGGCCGGGTGACGCTGGAGGAAGTGGAGGCGCTGGATCTTCTGGAGCCTTATGGCGCCGGAAATAACCGCCCCGTGTTTTGCCTGCAGGGTGCGACACTGGAGCGGATGCAGAATGTGGGACAGAATCGCCACTTGAAGCTACGGCTCAGTAAGGGGCCGGTACAGCTGGAGGGAATCTTTTTCTCTGCCAGTGCGGAAGCCTGTGGTGTCACGGTGGGCAGCCGGGTGGATGCCGCCTTCTATTTACAGATTAACGAATTCCGGGGCAACCGTTCGGTACAGCTGCAAATGGTGGATATCCGCCCGTCCTTGTGCTGCAGCGGACGGGAGGAGGAATCCCTGCATCTGTTGGAACGCTGCCTTACAGGAGACACATTGCGTCCCAAGGAGATCATGCGCCTGCAGCCCACCCGGGAACAGTGTGTGCGGGCATGGCGCTCGCTGCAGCATTTGGTGCCGCAGGAGGGATTGACCACAGACTATCTGCCTCTTGTCCGGCAGATAGCGGCGGCTATGACAGGGGCAGAGCCGTTTTTGCGTGCGGCCTTTGCCCTGGAAATCTTCCGGGAACGGGAACTGTTAAGCTGTGAGCGCCAGGCGGAGCAGATCTGCCTGTGCCGGAGAAATCAGGGAAAGAAAGTCTCTTTGGAAGAGTCCATATATCTCCGCCGACTTGCCGGCGGAACGCAAACGGTGAAATGAGGTGGAGTACGATGACAATAGAAGAATCCTATCTGCAGTTGGAGGACTCCATTCGCACTTATAATCCCAATGCCAATTTTGCCCAGATCCGGGCGGCCTATGAGTTTGCCGTCCAGGCCCATGAAGGGCAGAAGCGCAAGGATGGCTCACCTTATGTAACCCACCCTCTGGCGGTGGCCCATATCGTGGCCAATGAGCTGCATCTGGACTCGGAGTCCATTATAGCAGCGCTGCTCCACGATACCATTGAGGACACCAGTACGTCCCATGAGGATATTGCACGCCTCTTTTCCCCCACCGTGGCGGATTTGGTGGAGGGTGTCAGCAAGCTGACCCGTGTAAAATTCACCTCCAAAGCGGAGGAGCAGATGGAGAATCTGCGTAAAATGCTGCTGGCCATGTCCAAGGATATCCGCGTCATTCTGGTAAAGATTTCCGACCGGCTGCACAATATGCGAACCATGGAGTATCAGACGCCGGAGAAGCAGAAGCAGAAATCCTTTGAGACCATGGAAATCTATGCCCCTATCGCCCACCGTTTAGGTATGCAGCGCATGAAATGGGAGCTGGAGGATCTTTCCTTAAAGTATCTCGATCCCGTTGGCTATGAGGAGATCATGGAGGCATTGGATGCCAAGGCTGAGGAATATGAGGACTTTATGGACGGCATCAACAGCCAGATCTCCCAGCGGGTGCAGGAGTCCGGGATCAAGGATGCGGTGGTCTATGGGCGGCTCAAGCATCCCTACAGCATCTATCGGAAGATGTATACCCAGAATAAGACATTTAATGATATTTTTGACTTGATTGCATTCCGTGTCATCGTGGATACGGTGGCGGATTGCTATAATGTGCTGGGAATTGTCCATGACCTTTATAAGCCCATTCTGGGCCGCTTCAAGGACTATATCGGCACACCGAAGCCCAACTTGTACCAGAGTCTCCACACCACTGTGATGAGCCAGACGGGAGTTCCTTTCGAGGTGCAGATCCGTACCAAGGAGATGCACGAAGTGGCGGAATATGGTATTGCCGCCCACTGGAAGTATAAGCAGAATGGGCAGGGCGGCGGCGACGAAAACCGGTATGAGTGGGTGCGCCGTTTGCTGGAGAATCAGGAGGGGGCCGATGCGGAGGAATTTATTCACTCTTTGAAGGTGGATATGTTTGCCGATGAGGTGTTCGTTTTTACCCCGGTGGGGGATGTCATCAACCTGCCTGCCGGGGCCACGCCCATCGACTTTGCCTACTCCATCCATTCCGCTGTGGGCAACCGCATGGTGGGGGCTAAGGTCAACGGTCATATCGTCCAGTACGACTATAAGCTGAAAAACGGCGATGTGGTAGAGGTGCTGACCTCCAAGAATGCCAAAGGCCCCGGGCGTGATTGGCTGAAAATCGCCCGCAGCAGCGAGGCACGCTCCAAGATCCGCCAGTGGTTTAAGCGGGAAAAAAGAGAGGAAAACATCGTCAACGGACGTGCGGCGTTTGAGGCCGAGCTGAAACGCTGCGGTGTCACATTGCGGGAGTTGACGGCGCAGGATACGCTGCTGCCGGTGCTCAAGAAATTTTCCTATAATTCCATGGATGATCTCTATGCCGCCATCGGCTACGGCGGGATCACCACGTTAAAGGCCATCGGGCGATTCCGGGATGAGATTCAGCGCATTGTCCATCAAAAGCAGTCTGCGTACTATGAACAGGCAGAGAGTGCCAAGCAGACAGCTGCAGCGGCTAAAACTGTCCAGCCTGCCCGCGGAAAGGCAGTGCAGGGCATTGTGGTGGAGGGAATGTCCAACTGCCTTGTGAAGTTTGCCAAATGCTGTTCCCCTGTGCCCGGTGACGACATCGTGGGCTTTATTACGCGAGGCTATGGTGTCAGCGTGCACCGCAGTGACTGCCCGAATGCTTCTCCAGAGAGACAGGCGGCGGAAAAGGGTCGGTGGATCAAGGTCTCCTGGGCGGAGAGCACGCCGGAGGAGTACCAGACCACACTGCAGGTGACAGCGAAGGATCGCATGAACCTCATTGTGGATATCTCTACGGTGCTATCGTCCACCAAAACCCGGGTATCGGCGTTAAATGCCCGCTCTACGCCGGATGGCTTTGCCCTCATTGAGGTGGCTGTGCAGGTCTCCGACAGTGGCCAGCTCCAGACGCTTTCACGCCGTATGGAGCAGATTCCCGGCGTTATACGGGTCAGCCGTCCCGCCGGATAAAAAGAAGTTGAAAGGAGAAGCACCATGCGTGCAGTACTCACTCGTGTAAAAAGCGCCAGTGTCCGTGTAGACGGTCAGACCATCGGCCAAATCGGACCGGGCTTTATGATCCTATTGGGGATGACCCATGAGGACACGGAAGCGCAGGCCGTAAAGCTGGCAGATAAGTTGACGGGCCTGCGGATTTTTGAGGACGAGAACGGCAAGATGAACCGCGGGCTGGAGGCGGTGGACGGTCAGATTCTCGTAATTTCCCAGTTTACCCTCTATGGCAACTGCAAGAAGGGGCGGCGTCCGGAGTTTTTGTCTGCGGCACGTCCCGAGGTGGCGATCCCCCTCTATGAAAAGTTCGTGCAGCTTTGTCGTGATAAGGGATTTCATGTAGAGACAGGCGAGTTCGGTGCCGATATGGAGGTGGAGTCCGTCAATGATGGCCCGCTGACGCTGGTGGTGGACACCGACAGCCTATAAGGAGGCATATGTATGAAAATTGAGACGTTGCAAGTGGGACCGATCAGAACCAATTGCTATATCCTCTATGATGAGACAGCCAAGGTCTGCGCCGTTATTGATCCCGGCGAGGAAGGAGATCGTATCGCCGATGCGGTGGAAAAGAGCGGATGCTCCCTGCAGTATGTGTTCTTGACCCACGGCCATTTTGACCACTTTACCGGTCTTGCCGCCCTGCTTGGTCACTATGATGTGCCGGTGTATATTCAGCCAAAGGACGCTGTGGAGCAGGATGATGGCAGCGACTACAGCATTCGCTTTCCCCGACTTGATGAGGTGCATCAGCGCTGGTATGGCGAGGGCGACGAACTGCGGCTGGGCAATCTTACCATCCGTGTGATGGAGACACCGGGGCATTCGCAGGGGTCTGTGTGCTTGGTGGTGGAGGATGTGATCTTCTCCGGAGACACCCTGTTCCGCGGCTCCTGTGGGCGAACTGATTTACCCGGCGGGGATTATCGGGCCGTGTTAGAGTCGCTGGGACGTCTGGGACGATTGGAGGGGGATTACCATGTCTACCCGGGCCACGACCGGGATACCACGCTTGCCGAGGAGCGGCGTCTTAACCCCTATCTTCGCCACGGCATGGGGTTGGAATAAGGAGCAGACGGTTCATGAAAATGATCTTTCGCGGTCATGATGACCGCTATGCTGTGGAGCAGAGTTTGCTGGCGTTTTTTCCCCAGGAGCGTCCTGTCTATGAGAGTGCGTCTGCCGAGGAAAATCAGGCGGTGGTAACACTTTCCGTAGGGAAGACCTATACCACAGCTGTTACGAAAATCATCTATGAGGGCAAAACCGCACGGGGCGTTTCCCGTGCGGTTATTGACCCTGCACTGGATTCCTATGAGATCGAGCGCCAACGGCAGAAGGCGCTGAAGCTGAGCTTTTTTAAGGCCGCACGCACGATTACCGGTACCACTCCCTCTTGGGGTGCGCTGACGGGAATCCGTCCCGGCAAGGTAGCCGAGCGCTATTTGTTGGAGGGTAAAACAGAGTCCCAGACGGACCGCATCTTAAAGGAGACATATTTCGTATCTCCGGAGCGGCGGCGTCTGGCCATTGAGACGGCACAGGCCGGTCTTGCGGCGAAGCGTGATCTGCGCCCGGAGGACATCTCTTTGTATGTAGGGATCCCCTTCTGCCCCACCCGCTGCGCTTATTGCAGCTTTGTTTCAGCCTCGGTGGAGAAGAGCTTTAAGCTCATCGAGCCGTATCTGGCCGTGCTGGAGCAGGAGATTACCGATGCGGCCTGCATGGTCAAGGAAACGGGGCTGCGCATCAAGTCCTTTTATATGGGCGGCGGTACGCCCACTACCCTTACGGCCCGGCAGATGGATCACCTGCTGACGCATTTGAACCGCAGCTTTGATCTGAGCGGCTGTGTGGAGTATTGCATCGAAGCCGGCCGCCCAGACACCATTGACCGGGAGAAGCTGCAGGTACTGCTGGATCACGGCACGGACCGCATCAGTGTGAATCCTCAGTCGTTGGATGAACGGGTGCTCCGTGCCATCGGGCGACGACACAGTGCAGCGGATGTGGAAAAGACCATGGAACTGGTGGAGGCCATGCATTTCCCCCATGTGAATATGGATCTGATTGCGGGACTGCCGGAGGATACACCGGAGGGCTTTCGCCATACACTGGATCAGTGCATTGCCTATGGTGCAGATAACATTACGGTGCATACATTGTCTTTGAAGAAAGGCAGCCGTATCCTCTTGGAGGGCAGTGCCATCCCCGGTGCCCAAGAGGTGGCGGAGATGCTGGATTATGCCAATCCAACACTGCGCTCTGCCGGCTTTGTCCCCTATTATCTCTATCGCCAGAAGTATATGTCTGGCAGCTTTGAAAACGTAGGTTGGTGCCGTCCCGGCGCCGAGGGGCTCTATAATATTTATATTATGGAGGAACTCCATAGCATTTTGTCGCTGGGTGCTGGCGGCTCTACCAAAATGGTGGACGCCAGGGCCGGACACATTGAGCGGGTGTTCCACGCCAAATTCCCCAATGAGTATATACAGCGGGAGGACAAGCGGCGGGAAAACCGAGAGACATTTCGGGACTTCCATCTGCATATGCTGGAAAAGAAATAAACGGGCCTACAGCGCGGGGATACTCCCCGCACTGTTTTCGCTCATTTTCCAGGAGGGAAGCCCATGACCGGGAGTAAGCGGCAGAATTTTATCGGCGGCGCAGCCATACTGGGTTCGGCAGTGGCAGTGACTAAGGTGCTGGGTGCGCTTTATAAGATACCGCTGGGCAATCTTTTGGACAGCGAGGGCATGGCTCACTTTTATGTGGCGTATAATATCTATAATCTGCTGCTGCTGCTCTCCACGGCAGGTTTGCCGCTGGCGCTGTCCCGCCTTGTATCCCAGGCCGGTGCACTGGGACGGGAAAATCAGAAAAGGCGGATTTTTCATGTGGCGCTGGGCATGTTCGCTGTGTTGGGGCTTGCAGGCGGCGGCGTAATGTTCCTCTACCCCGAAGCACTGGCCAAGTTGCTGCACGACTCGCTGGCAGCGCCTGCTATTTGGGCGCTGGCCCCGTCGGTGCTGTGCGTGTGCTTACTCTCCGCCATCCGAGGTTATACCCAAGGGCAAGGGGATATGAAGCCTACTGCTGTCAGTCAGATCTTGGAATCTGCCTGTAAGCTGGTGGTGGGTTTGGCGCTGGCGTGGTGGCTGCTGCGCTGTGGTGCACCTTCCCATATAGCGGCGGCAGGGGCAATTGAAGGGGTTACCGCAGGCTCCGTGCTGGGACTGCTGGTGCTGAGCGTGCAGCTGATGTTCCGGAAACGTGGACGGCGGGGCACGGATGTTCCCTTGCCCTGCCGTGGGATTGCCAAGGAACTGCTGGGCATTGGTGTCCCCATTACCATCGGCGCTGCGGGTATGAGCGTCATCACGCTTCTGGACCAACTGCTGGTGATGCGCACACTGCAGGAGGCACTGGGCTACAGCGAACGGGCGGCCTCTGCCCTGTATGGGGAGTATACTTTCGGCATGACCCTGTTCAGTCTCCCGGCCTCTTTCATCTATCCCGTGACCGTCAGTCTCATCCCGGCCATCGGCAGCGCACTGGCCTGCGGGGATCAACGGGGTGCCTGCTGCCATACACAGAGCGCCTTTCGCCTGACGGCACTGTTGGCTTTGCCGGCGGGAATCGGCCTTGCAGTGCTGGCACGTCCTATTTTGGATATGCTTTATCCGGCCGTTCCGGAGACGGCGGCGGCTGCTGCCTACCATTTGACGGTGCTGGGGGTGGCCTGTGTAGGGGTGTGCGTGATGATTGTTACCAACGGCGTGCTCCAGGCATATGGCCGGGAGTATGTGCCCGTGTGGTCGCTGCTGTGCGGCGGTGTGGTAAAGATCATTGTCAACCAGCTGTTGGTGGCCAATCCGTCCATCGGCATCAAAGGGGCACCGATCGGAACGCTGTGCTGCTATGGCTTGATTGCCCTCATCAATCTGGTGGTGATCCGGCGTACGGTGCCCCAGCGCCCCGCCTATCTGGGCATCTTTGTGCGGCCTGCGCTGGCAACGGCAGGCATGGCGGTGGTGGCCTCCGGGACATGGCGCTTTCTGACGCAGGAACTCCACATGGGAGACGCAGCAACGCTTCTGTCCATTGCCGTTGCGGCGTTTGCCTACGCTCTTGGCTGCCTTTGTCTGGGAGCGGTCACTCGGGAGGACTTGTTGAGCCTTCCAAAAGGCGAAAAGATTGCGAATTTTTTGAATATTGGCGGTAAATAAACGCTATAGAAAGAAAAAGACTTGCAAAAGAGGTGCGAATATGGTAAATTTTGAATTGAAACCTCATTACGATTATGAAGATCTGCTGCATGTGATTCACATTCTCCGTTCACCGGGCGGCTGCCCGTGGGATCAAGAGCAGACCCATCAATCCATTCGACGGGAATTTTTAGAAGAGACGTACGAGGCATTGGAGGCCATTGACCGGGATGACCCGGTCCTCATGCAGGAGGAACTGGGCGATGTGCTCATGCAGGTGGTTTTTCATGCGGATATGGAGGCTGACGCGGGCCGCTTTACCATGGAGGATGTGTGTGACGGGATTGTCAAAAAGATGATTTACCGCCATCCCCATGTGTTCGGCACCGTGGCCGCCGATACCACCGAGCAGGTGCTGGTGAACTGGGAAGCGCTTAAGCGTGAGGAGAAGGGGCAGCAGACCCATGCCCAGGCACTGGACAGTGTGGCACGGACGCTTCCCCAGCTGTGGCGGGCGGAGAAAGTGCAGAAAAAGGCGGCAAAGGCTGGCTTTGACTGGCCGGATATTTACGGAGCACTGGATAAACTGGACGAGGAGACGGCAGAACTGCGGCAAGCGGTGGTGGAGGAGAGCAACGTGTCCGAGGAGCTGGGCGATGTGCTCTTTGCCGCCGTGAAAGTCGGGCGCTTTGCGGGGATAGACCCGGAGGCAGCCCTCTATGAAACCTGCGAAAAATTTATCCGCCGCTTCCGGCTGATGGAGGAGAAGGCCGCAGACCGGGGGACGCCCTTGGACAAGCTGTCCGCTGCGGAGTTGGATCAGCTTTGGAAAGAAGCAAAACGTTCTTAAGGCGAGAGAAATTCGTTTTGGGATATATTTTTACGTATGCGAACAAAGAATAAGACGTGTACAAAAGAAATTTAGGAGGATTACAAACTATGAATAAGTCTGAACTGATTGCTGCTGTTGCAGAGAAGACCGGTATGTCTAAGAAGGATACGGAGGCCGTTCTGGCCGCTATGATCAACACCGTGACCGAGGCTCTGCAGGCGGAGGAGAAGGTGCAGCTGGTCGGCTTTGGCTCTTTTGAGGTGAAGAAGAGAGCTGCCCGTACCGGTCTGAACCCCAAGACCAAGGAGAGCATCTCCATTCCCGCTTCCAAGGCTCCCGTGTTCAAGGCAGGCAAGGCACTGAAGGACGCTGTGAGCAAGTAATTGTGTGAAACGGCAGGCCGGTGTGACTGAGGTCACACCGGCTTTTTACTACGGAAAGGAAGAGTTCGAAGGTATGCGTTTGGACAAATATTTGAAGGTGTCCCGCCTCATCAAGCGCCGCACCGTGGCCAATGAGGCGTGTGATCACCAGCGCGTCAGCGTTAACGGAAAGATTCAGCGGGCCTCCTACGAGGTGAAGGAAGGCGATCAGATTGCCATCCGCTTTGGTGAGCGTACCGTGTTGGTGGAAGTGGTCAGCGTACAGGATAACGTAGGCAAGGCGGATGCTGCGGCCATGTATCGCCAGCTGCCGCAGGAAATGCAGTGATAAATGGACGGCTCCTCTCATAGAGATGTAGTGACTACTACAGATGTATGGGAGGAGTATTTTTATGGCTTATGATATGAATGGAAACCACCAGAACACAATGGAGCATCGTCTGGAGCTGCAGGGACGGGAGCGGCTCACCGTCTCCGGTGTAGAGGATGTGGAGCGTTTTGACGAGAACTGTATTGTTATGGCTACCTGCGCCGGGACATTGGTGGTCAATGGTGCGCAGCTGCATATCGATAAACTGTCGCTGGACGGCGGGGAGCTCCACGTGGATGGACACGTGGATGCCGTAAGCTATGAAGATGCACCCACCACTCGCCCCTCCTTCTTCGGGAGACTGTTTGGCTGATGGAAAACTATGTCGCCGGGCAATTGGAATGTCTGGGGCAGGCACTGCTGTTGGGACTGGTGAGCGGCGTGGCCTACGACCTCCTGCGCGCCGTTCGGCTGCGATGGCGCTATCGCTGGCTGACCCATGTAAGCGATGCACTCTACGCCGTGGCGCTGGGACTGGCGGTGTTCCTCTTTGCCATGGGGCGCGGCCAGGGCGAGCTGCGGCTCTATATGCTGGGAGGTATTGCGGTGGGCAGTGTGGTCTACTTTGTCTTTTTCAGCTGTCTTATTCGTCCGCTGTGGGAGTTTTGGACGGATACAGCGGCTGCATTGGCAGATTTTTTGTGGCGCCCCGTGGCATGGATCATCGAATTTATAAAAAAAGCTGTTTTTATTGCAAAAAAGTACTTTTATTTTTTCAAAAAATACGCTACAATTAAAAAGTATCTATCTAAGCATAGGAACCCCAAAAACACTGTACGAGGAGGTCGTTGCAATGAGAAACGCCAAAAAAAGAAAAACAGCGAAAAAAGGCAAAAAGCGTAACGGCCCTGTCCTGCTTGTAGTGCTGGTGCTGATTGCTGTGGTAGGTGTAGAGACTGTTCGTGTTTTTGGACAGATTGCCCAAGCACGTGCACAGGAGGCAGCATTGAGTACGCAGGTGGAGCAGAAAGAACAGGAAAATGCTGCCCTGCGTTCGGATATTTCCCGGGCGGATGATCCGGAGTTTATCAAAGAATTGGCGCGGCAGCGGTTGGGCATGGCCGAACAGGGCGAGCGCATTTTTTACGATGTAAATCACTGAGGAAAGAAAACGGAAAGGGAGCAAAGCGGAAGTATATGGAATTGGCGGTTGGGACGATTATCAGCGGAAAGGTGACGACGATCACCAAATTTGGTGCCTTTGTGGCGCTGCCGGGCGGAAAATCTGGATTGGTGCATATTTCAGAAGTGGCCAGCACTTTTGTCAATGATGTGCATGATTTTCTTACGGAGGGACAGGAGGTACAGGTGAAGCTGCTGGCGGTCACGCCGGACGGAAAGTTGAACCTGTCCGTGAAGCAGGCACAGCAGGCGAGCGAAGTGCGCGAGCCGCGCCAGTTGCAGGAGCGCCGCCACACATCCTATCATAGCGCCCCCCAACGCAGTCGGGACGGACGTCCGGCACATCGTCCCATGGAGGCGGCTCTTCCGCCCCAGGAATCCAGCTTTGAGGACAAGCTCAAGCAGTTTATGACGGCCTCCGACAGCAAGATGTCGGAGCTGAATCGCAACCGTGAGGGCAAGCGCCGCAGAAGAAAATAACCAATAAAATGCCCGGAGAGCACCGCTCTCCGGGCATTTCGTTTGCAAAAAGGCGGGATTACCTCTTTTGGGCCTTGGCCTCCTCTTCCTTCTCAAGGACGGTGAATGCCACCTTACCTACCAGTGTCTTGGGCAGATCACTGCGGAATTCCATATCCTTGGGCAATGCGTATCGGGGCAGACGCTCGGCACAATGCCGCAGCAGCTCCTCCCGCAGGGCATCTGTGGCCTCAATACCAGGCTTGAGTACCACGAACGCCTTGACACGCTGCATTTTATAGTCGTCCTTCACGCCGATCACGGTGCTCATAAGGACGCTCTCGTGGGCATCAATGACATTCTCTACCTGAGAGGGATAGACATTGTAGCCGCTGGTGACAATCATGCGCTTGAGGCGCTGCTTGAAGTAGATGAATCCATCTGCGTCCATGGTGCCCAAATCACCGGTGTGGAGCCAGACCTGACCGTCCGATTCGTGGAACTGCAGAGTCTGTGCCGTCTCACGGGGCTGATCCATGTAGCCCTGCATGACACTGGGGCCGCTGATACAGATCTCACCCAGCGTGCCGTAGGGAGCCGTATCCTGCGTAGAGGGAATGCAGATTTTAAAATAAGTATCTGGAAAGGGAATGCCGATGCTGCCCTCACGATGGGTAAAACGAGGGGTCAGGCAGCAGGCGGTTACGCACTCAGTGGTACCATAGCCCTCCCGCACCTGCTCGGTGGAGCCATGGGCCTTCAAGAACGCATCCACCTTGCTCTTCAGCTCCACACTGAGGGAGTCACCGCCGGAGAAAATGCCCTTGAGCTGACTCATGTCCAGATTCTGAGCACCTTTCATGCGCAGCAGCGCCTCAAAGAGCGTGGGAACGCCGGCGATATAGTTGGGCTTATACTTGGCTAAGAGCTTGCAGTAGCTCTTAGGATCAAACTGGGGCACCAGAATGGCAGTGATCCCCCAGTAGAGCATGGTGTTGATGCACACGCCCAGGCCGAAGCCGTGGAAGATGGGCATGATGGATAGGCAGGTATTGCCGGGGGTGATGCAGTTGCCGGCGGTGCCGGTCTGGAGGGCTAGAGCGTTAAAATTCAGATTGGAGAGCAAAATGCCCTTTGTCGTGCCGGTAGTGCCGCCGGAATAGAGAATGGAGGCAGTGTCGCTGCCCTTGCCGTGGTGTATATATGCGCCCTTATAGCTCTTGCCGCTACGGATGAAATCCGGCCAGCGCAGAATCCATGGATCTTTGGGAAGGCGGACAGAGTCCTTGCGGATCATGGGATAAAACAGCTTCTTCACACCGCACAATCCGTCGGGAATATCGCAGATCAACAACCGGCAGTGTACCACACGATTGCGGATCTTGGCAAATTTCGGGTAGAACTGCCGCAATGTCAGACACATGACACTGTGGGAGTCGTTGATGTAGCGGACGATTTCCTCCTGACCGGAGAGGGGGTGGATCATGTTGGATACAGCACCGATGCGGTTGATGGCGTAGAAAAGGATCACGGCCTGGGGGGTGTTGGGCATACAGATGGTGACCCGGTCCCCCACGCCCACACCTTGGGCGCACAAAGCCCGTGCCGCCTGATGAACCTGGGCAATAAAGGTGCGAAAGGACACTTGATTGCCGAAGAAGTTGTAGGCTGCGGTGTCCGGATAGGCCTTGGCCGTTGTCTCAATCGTATCCACCATGGAACCGTTATAGTAGTGCAGTGTGGTGGGAATTTCACCCGCGGCAGAGAACCACGGAGTGGGGACTTTTTCCGGGATGGGAAAGGAAATGCTGTCCTCAGTCACGGGATGGATGCGATCTTCAAACAAATTCATAATGACTGTCCTCCTCTAAAGGCTGATCGAGAAGCTGCGGGTGGTAGCAGATGTGCTGGATCAGCTTCAACGATCGGGCAAAATAGAAACCATCCGCAATACGCTCGTCCAGCGTGGCGCCGATGTCCACAAAATCCCGGACAACAACAGAGCCATCCTCTGCGATGGTGGGCATTTTGTGGATCGCTCCGATGGTTATCATCACCGAATTGGTGCCGTAGTTGTTCAGGTGGTGGTATACTGCGGGGCAGCGAATACTGCCTAAATTACTCAAAAGCATTGAGGCACGGTTAGAGTCGCCTTCCCACAGGACACGGGGCAGCTTACCCCAGAAGTCCAGCCAGCGGACAACGCGGATGGCCAGCATCAGCAAAGGCCGGGGCATTTTGGCAAATTTGTTGATCACCTCATCAATGCCCTGCGCCTGGGACCTGTGCCGCATTTCTCGGACATCTCCCACAATGCAGCGGCTGACGTCGGATAGCGTGTGCGAGCCTTTTGCCACGTACTGCATGAGGGCCTCCTCACTGTGGTCGGCAAAGCGGCGTTTCGCCACGAAACTGATGCTGATTTCGTCACGCTGATAGATGCGGCGCCCCTGTACAAAGCGGTTGAGATAGGGGCGCTCGTTGATGACACGGGCGAACATAGCCACGAAGCAGTGAAAAAGGGTGGTCTTAAAAGGGGCCTCGGGCCCATTTTTGGCCTCAATAAATTTTAAAAGCTCGGTGACATCGATCTCTTGATGAAGATATACCTCGCAGTCGGTGCGGTTGGGGTAGAGATTGGCCATGACGACATTCAATCCGGGGGCATCCTTTACCCAGACGGCGTCTGACCGATCCCCCCATTTCCGGGGTTGCTTTTCCATAAAACTCAAAATGACTCGCTCCTCTTTTGCCGACGCTCGGCAGACAAATATCTATTAGCATATCATAAAATGAGGAAAATAAAAAGAGCAGATCGAAAGGATGAGAAACGGCAGCAAAAAAAGCCCCCGGAAGCGTTTGCTTCCAGGGGGGAAAGTTACTTCTTTAATTCTTCGGTTAATTTCTTGGACAGCTGCACGGCACCATAGAGATTTTTGGCGCTGCAGCCGGCTCGTCCGCCCCCGGCGCAGGCACAGGCGCAGGCACAGGCGCAGCTGGAGGCGCAGGCACAGTGACTGCCGCCGCCAAACCCACTGCCGCCAAATCCGCCGCCGCGTTTGCCGCCGCCAAATCCGCTGCTGGTCGGTTTGGGCTTGGTGCGTGTACCTACACTGCCGGGGCGGGGCTTACCATCCCGGCCGGCGGGATACCACAGACCGTGGACAAAGACGTACCGCGTACCGAACCCGCCGCGGTAGCTGCGAGAGGCAGATATAACTCGAGTGATGATAAAGATAATCAACAGTGTGACAATGAGACGAGTGAGGGGAGAGAGCAAAATGAAACCGAAGCTGTCTGAAGAATTGTCCTCGTAGTCACTGGGCAAATTTTCGCTGCTGTTCTCCCAGAAAAGCTCGGTGGGCCAGCTTTCATAGTAGGCGCCCACATTGATCTTCTCCCCATGGGAGAGGTTGGAGGCCTCATAGCGCACACCCACGTCCGTTGGAATCTCTGTCACGTCAGCGCTGCTGGAAAAGACCATTTGGGGGGCGGGCAGTGCAGGATTGTGCACCCATGTGACAGACATGCTGCCAATCTCCGCCTCATCGAACCAGCCGGGGGTGTAGTCATAGGAGACTTCACCTTCGTTCAGCGTGTACATATACTCCTGTTCCCAGGCATAGCGGAAATCAATGATCTCGCCGTCGTCGTAGCCCCGGTCAAAATCCACCCGCATGTAGCTGTTGTCAAAGCTCAGATCGGCGATGTTGTCGCTGAGTGCCTCTGTGCGGCGGATGCTGCCGTTGGGAATGCCTACCTGCACCCAGCTTACCGGGCCTTCGTCCAGTACTTCCCAGACAAGATGAACCTCTATGTACAGTCTGCCGTCCGTCTCCATCGGGGCCACAGTGACATCATAGCTGCGGATGTAGTCCAGATCCGCGGCCTCCGCCGTATCAACACTAAAGGGCAGTACCAGCAGCACTGCCATTACCAAAGCGGCAGCCAGAGCAGAAAAACGCTTTTTCATTGTACACCTCCTCCTGTGTTGCCGCTGTGCAGCTGACAGATATGTTCCATGCGGGCACTCTTTTCCCGGATAGCACGGCAATGCGCCTCGTCCCAGATAGTGCTCCAGTCGTCGGTGAGGATGTTGCCCAGCGTCACGCCGCCCAGCCAGCTTTGGCAGGGGACAACATCGCCGTCGGGGGCGATGGCCATGTTGGAAAGGCAGGCACCGCAGCTGGGCACCAGATGAAGACCCATAGAGTGAAGCTCCTCCTCACTGAGCCAGCCGGGACTGGTGAAGTCCAGTTCCATGCCCAGCTCCTCCGCCACGGCGACAGCCTCCCGGAGAATACCCAGAAGCTCCTCGTGGGACAGGCGTGTGGCGCGGCTTTCGCTGCCCAGCGCATCCCCGGAGGGGATCAGCCCAGAACAGGTGGCGTAGCGCACGCCCAAGGAGTGGGCAAAGCGCAGCGTTTGGGCATAATGGGGGTTGAGAGAACAAAGGGGTGTGTTGACGGAGACAATCAAGCCGGCCTCCACCGCGTTGCGGATGCCCTGCACCGTATCTTCAAAGCCGGGAGCGCCGACCAGCGTGTTGTGAGCAGCGGCGTCGGATGCATAGAGGGTCACTTGCACACTGTCAAGGCTGGCCTCGTAGAGCTGCCGGGAGAGCTGTGGCGTCAGTAGGCGGCCATTGGTGTTGAGCCGAGTGACAAACCATGATGCTGCCTCCACCAATTCGGGGAGATCGGAGCGCAGTGTGGGCTCACCGCCGGTAAAGGTGACTTGCGGGATGTTGGCCTGCTGCAATTTCTCAAGCACGGTTTTCCACTGCTCCGTGGACAGTTCCTGCACCTCGCTGAGGGGCTGACCGGCAGCGTAGCAGTGGATACAGCGCTGGTTGCAGTGCCATGCGCCGTTTTGCGACATGGCGCTGACCATGAGATCCATACGATGGGGAGCGGTCATATAGGGGGCGTACTCCCCCAGAGAGAGGAGCGCTACCTCGGCCTCAGGCTCCTCACCGCGCGCCATAGCCAAAAGAGAGTCCAGCATGACTGCCAGATCCGAGCGCAGGCGCTTACGGGAGGTTAAGGGATAGACACGGGCAGTGGCCTGTACGGCGTTTTCTGCCAGCTTGGCCCAGTTTTCTTCACCGATCTCTTTACCGCTGTATAGCTCCAGTTGATCCATAAAGCAGGAAAGCAGCACAGCCCAAGATAGGTTCAGCGGGATGAGCTGTGCCCCATTTAGCAGGAGTAAAAAAGGCTCCTGCGGGTTCTGTGGGCGAGGCGGGATCATGTGAATGCGAACCACGCCGGGGCCGTGTGGATCGAGAGTAATATGACGTACGCAGCGCAGATGTTCTTGGGCAAAGCGCTGTTCACGCCGTGTGATTTTTTTCATAGATGCCTCCCGGAATCATCAGGAATTTGCTATCAGTATAACAATATCGGGGGAAAATGGCAAGAGAGCAAAGCGGCTATGTGAAAAACAATAAAAAAGGAGCCGCTCTGCAAGCAGAGCGGCCCAAGCGGGTGGGATATTGGAAAGCTTCCATATATGATCATAGACCACTGTGTTCCTTTTGTAAATAAGAGGTTTTGGCATAAAAAGCAGAAAGATGGGAGATCAAGTCGAATGGCTTGAAAATATAAAATATTTGTTAATTATGACCAAAAATAACGGAGAATACTTTTCAAGACTTTGCCTATCTGCTATAATATCAACAAGGATAAGAGGAAATTCCTCCCTGACCCTTACTGTGAGGATGCAACATTCAGAAAGGAGCACACAATATGAAGTTCACATTTACTTGTAAGAAAATCACTCTCAACAACTCTGTAAAAGAGTATGCCGAGAAGAAAATCAGTAAATTGGCTCGGTATTTCCCGGAGGATGTTGAAGCATTTGTGACCTTCGCCGTGGAGAAGAAGAATCGCTGCGTGGTGGAACTGACCATTCGCAGTGCCGGAGGAACGCTGTTCCGCGCACAGGAGGAATCTGCCGAGGGGGATATGCGCAGTGCCATTGATGCTGCCGCTTCCATCATCGAGAGAAAAATCCGCAGAAACAAGACACGCCTTGCCAAGAACCTGCGTCCCGGTGCAGTCAATTTGGAGGAGCTGCCGGCGGAGGATCTGGAGGAAGAGGAGACAGAGCCGGAATTGGTGCGCACGAAGCGTTTCTCTGTCAAACCCATGACCACCGAGGAGGCCATCTTGCAGATGGATCTGCTGGGGCATGCTTTCTATGTGTTTCGCAGTGTGGACAGTGGCGAGGTAGATGTGGTCTATCGACGCAACAATGGAGGCTATGGCCTCATCGAGACCGAGTAATCCTATATCCGCAGAAAGCCAACGGACCGTGTTCATTCAACAGCAATGGAGCGTATCAAATTTGATACGCTCCATTTTTGTTTCTGGTTTCTCAGGCATTAGAGAGAAACGGTTTCCAGTTCTTCCTCTGCCACCTGATGCAAATCCTTGCGTGCAATCGTATCATACATACAGGGCACCACGAAAAGTGTCATCACGGTAGCATACAGCAGTCCGCCGATGGAGACCAAGGCCACCGGCTGCATTAAGGAAGTGCCTACAGAGTTGCTGAAAGCCATCACAACAAGGCCGAGGATGGTGGTGATAGAAGTCATCAATATGGGGCGCAGGCGCGTGACGCCGGCCTCCAGAATGGCCTCCCGGCGCTCCATGCCTTCCAGACGAAGCTGGTTGATATAGTCTACCAATACAATGCCGTTGTTGACGATCACACCCACCAGCATTACAAAGCCCACGAGAGAAATCACACTTAATTCCTTGCCGCTGAGGAGCAGAGCCAGAAAGCCTCCGGTAAAGGCCAGAGGGATAGTGAACATGACGATAAAGGGAGAGCGGAGCGACTGGAATTGGGCCACCATCACTAGATACACCAGCAAAATACCCAGTCCCAGCATGAGAACCAGCTGACGCATGGCATCCATAATCTCCTCATTTTCGCCCTCATAGGCAATGCGGACGCCGGCGGGCAGTTCTACGGTGTCGAGCGTTTTTTTCACGTCGGCGGTGACACGGGTGACGTTGTAGCCCTCGGCAATGGCAGCCGAGACGGTAACAAAGCGCTGCTGCTCGTCGTGATGAATAGTGCTGAGGCTCACTGTCTCCTCCACGGTGGCTACGTCCGAAAGTTTAAAGGCCTCTGGGCCTGCCGTATGGCTGTCGGGCATGGGAGGCACGCCGCCTGCAGATGCCATATCCCCGCCGGGGGCAGCACTGGGCTGTGGGGTGATCTCCAGATCCAGCAGCGTTTGACGTGTGGGGCGTGTGGCCAGCGGGCTCTCTACGGAGACGCTCACATCGACACCGTCCAGTGTCATGTTGGCAGAGGAAGCGGTGTTCGTGAGGGCATCGGCCACCTGAAGATAGATTTGGGCTACGGTGATCCCCTTTCGCATGGCAGCGTTGCGGTCCACAGAGATGTGCAGGGCCTTAGCGGAGCGTTCCAGACCATCGGATACCGCTGCTGTGCCCGGCACCTGCGCCATGGCTTTCGCCAGCGACTGCGCCGCCGTGTGGAGCTGCGTCATGTCGTCTCCGTATACCTGCACGCTGATACCGCTGCCCACCAGAGCATTGAATCCGTCCATAGGAGAAGTGGAACGAATGGTGCAAGGAAGGTCAGTGCACAGCTGTTCCAGCTGCTTGCCGGCTGCCAGACCGGACTCCCCTTTGGTAAGCAGCATATAGGCGTCCACCGTTCCCGGTGCAGCGCCCATACCGTCCATAGGCCCGGCATTGCTCATGGAAGCACCCACCGTCTCCACGTGGGCAATGGTGGCAGCCCGCTGCAAGACTTCATCCGCCAGCTCCATGGCGGCAGCTTTGTCGGTGCCCTCCGGCGGTGTAATGGTAATATTGGTCATGTTCATGTCCATGGTAGGCATGAAGGCAAACCCTCGCAGCAATGTCAGGCCGACAGAGGAGATCAGCAGTACCACGGAAAGACCCAAGACAACCATCTTGTGGTGCAAGGACCACAGCACTGCCTTTTTGTAGCGGGGATAGACACGGCTTAAAAGGTTGGGCTTGCTGACTTTTTCCTTTTTCAGCATCCCGGCGGCCATGGCGGGCACCAGTGTCAGCGCCACAATGAGGCTCGCCAACAGGGCGTAGGTCATGGTCAGCGCCAGATCGGTGAAGAGCTGGCGTGTGAGCCCCTCCAAAAAGACAATAGGCAAAAAGACGCACACGGTGGTCAATGTGGAGGCGGTAATAGCACCCAGTACCTGCTGGGCACCGGAGACGGCTGCCTGCACAACGGAGGCCCCTTTGCTGCGCAGCCGGTAAATGTTCTCGATGACCACCACGGAGTTATCCACCAGCATACCTACCGATACGGCAAGGCCGCTGAGGGAGATCATGTTGATGGAGACGCCGGAGAAATACATCAGGACTACGGCGAAAATTAAGCTCACAGGGATGGCGCACAGGGTAATGATGGTGGGGCGCAGATCCCGCAGGAAGAGGAAGAGAATCAGTACCGAGAAGAGGATGCCCCATCCCAGACTGGAGAAGATGGAGTCAACGATCATGTAGATGTACATGCCCTGATCCATCATGGGGATGAAGCTGAGCCCGGGATAGTCCGCTTCCAATTGGCTGAGCCGATCGTTAATATTGTTGGAAACCTCTGCGGTAGCGTAGGTAGACTGCTTGGTAAAGGCTGCCATAACGCTGTCCGAGCCGTTAAGCTTGGCGTAGATTTCATCAGAATTGTCGGTGATAAAGACATCGGCTACATCGCTCATGCGGATGGGGTCTACGTCTTCCAAGCCGAAGTCAAAGAGAACCATATTCTCCAAGTCCTCCTGCGAGGAAATGGAATCGCCTACGGACACCATATAGCGGATGCCGTCCTCTTGGATGTAGCCGGCGGGCATGGAGAAATTTTGGGCCGTCAGGAGTGTGGTGAGCGTCTGAATATTCAAGGCGCGGGAGAGATCGGCCTGCTGAAGAAGCCCTGCTTTAGAGTCCTCCAGCTGTGCCAGCGCCTGATCCAGCTGCGCCAGAGTTGCATCCAGCTGGATTCCCGAGGAGAGCAGCATGGCGGCAGCGTCTGTGGCGGTCATAGCACCGGAGGCGACCTTGTCAGCCAGCTCACTGTAGCCCCCCTGCTCCAGAGTTTCCAGTTCTCTTACAATTTCCGCAAGCTCGTTTCGCCACTGCTGCTCTGTTTGTGCCATCCCGTCCCAGGAGGTGTTCAGAGCCGCCAGACGCAGCTCCAGCGCTGCCAGATCAGACTGTACCTGTAAATATGCCGGATCATTCTTGATCTGGTTGACGGCGGTCTCCTTTTGTTCCTCTGTCAGAGAGGAATCATTTTTTATCTGCTCCATCTCATAGTGAAACTGGGCGTTTTTTGCATCCAGTTCTACTTTTTTCGCCTGAATATCTGCCAGTTCCGTGAGATTGGCCTGCAGCTGATCCCGCGCTTTTTGCAGTGTGCTGAGGGTATCTTTTGCAGCCAGCAGTGCATCTTTGGTGGCCTCTTGAATGGCATTCTCTTGTACATCGTGAATAGCGGCTTTGGCGGACTGGATCTGTCCGCGGGCGGTATGAATATCACGCTCCGCCTTTTCCAGCTGTGCTGTCATGGCTTCCTCCAAGCGTTGGGACAGGACATCTACCTTCTCTTCATTCAAAAGGACGTGGAGCTGGCTGCTCACCACGCCGGATACCGCTACACTGGCCACGCCGCTGATGCCGGAGAGCTGATCGGAAAGGACTGTCTCGGCAAAAGAGGACAATTCATGGATGTCCTTCCCCTGATAGCCCACGGCCACAACTTCCACCGGCAGCATGGAAGGATTCATCTTCAAAACGTAGGGCACGCCCACGTTGTCATCCCATGTGCTCTGGAGCATATTGATTTTTTGCTGAATGTCCAGACTGGCGCTGTCCATGTTCACGTGTTCCTCAAATTCCAGCATGACCAGCGAGACACTGTTTTTAGAGGTGGAGGTAACGGATTTGATCTCACTGAGGGTGGCCATGGAGCGCTCCATGGGCCGTGTGATCTTCGCTTCCACAGCTTCGGGACTGGCCCCCGGGTCGGTGGTGACAATGACGACATAGGGAAAATTCATGTTCGGCAGCAGATCCGGTGTCATGCGGAAATAGGCCACCACGCCCAGTACCAATACAGCCAGCACAGATACAAATACGGTCAGCGGTTTTTTAACACTGTGTCTCGGCATAAAGTTGTCTCCTTCAATCTTTTACACCCTGAAAAAGGGGCGTTATATATTCTTTTAGGATAGCAAAGTCAGAGAAAAAAAGCAATCTAACCTAAGGACAGTTTACGAAAGTGTTACAAAGAACAGAAGAGGCAGCGCTGCATCCCGGCAAGGACAAAAAAGACAACCCCTGAACACAGAGGAGGTTCAGGGGTTGCGATACACTTGGATTTAGTCAATAGAGCGGGCAAAGGAGATACCGCTCTTTTGCATATGTACATTGAGAGTGACTCGGTCACCGCGGATATAGCTGCGTGTGTATTCGTAGATGCGGCCATCCTCCGTCTTGGTAAGGCGCTGGTGATAGAAGGCACTGCTGCCTGCATCTACTCCCAGCAAAGAGGCGCGGGGGCCATCCAGCAATACGGCGGTATAGCTGTCGTCAGCGGAAAAGGGAGTAATTCCCATGTGATAGAGAAGGCTGTAGAAGCTGTGGGTCTCCAGCATCTCGCGGGTCAGGTTGGGATAGATGAACTGGGGATAGTAGGATGTTTCCAGAATGAGGGGCGAACCGTCCACGTTGCGGATTCGGGTAAAGCAGTAGACCGGCGTTCCCTCTTTCAGCTCCATGGTGCGGCAAATGGCACGGGAAGGCACGATCACGTCAAAGTCCACAAGAGTTGAGGAGGGGACCTTTCCCATGGAAGAGACTTCCGTAGTGAAAGAGTAACGCACGCCGCGGCGGTTGGTAGTGGGATCGGCCACAAAAGTTCCCTTACCTCGTTTACGAACGACCAGTCCTTCATCTTCCAGTTCGCCAATGGCCTGACGCACGGTGTTGCGGCTGATATCCAGAGCGCGGCACAGCTCCGTCTCTGAGGGGAGCAGATCGCCCACGGAAAGAACGCCGACAGAAATATTGCGCTTTATAATACCTACAAGCTGCGTGTACAGCGGGATATCGCTGTTTAAAGAGAGCTTGCTGGCCAGAATGGGATTTTGTTCCATAAGTTCAGGGTCCTTTCACCCAAGGTAAATATTATCAATAATTATAACACAAAAGGGAAGGAAAAGATAGAGAAATTTTTTGAAAAAAGATAAAAAAATGGAAAGTATGCCGAAAAAAATATATAACGGCAAGAGAAATACAGGAAGCTGAAAGCTAACAGCGCCGCCTCAAAAGGCGGCGCTGTTAGCGGAACAAAAAAGAAGGAAAACTTTATAAAAAGGAAAAAGCTTACTTGTGATCCACGCTGTACATATGCTCAACCAGGCACAGCACCTTGTCGGAGTAGCCGATCTCGTTATCGTACCAGGAGACTACCTTTACGAAGGTGTCGGTCAAAGCAATACCAGCCTTGGCATCGAAAATGGAAGTGTGGCTGTCACCCAGGAAATCGGAGGAAACCACAGCGTCCTCGGTATAGTCCAGAATACCCTTCAGCTCACCCTCTGCAGCAGCCTTCATGGCAGCGCAGATCTCCTCATACTTGGCGGGCTTCGCCAGATTGACGGTCAGGTCCACAACGGAAACGTCCAGAGTGGGGACGCGCATGGACATACCGGTCAGCTTGCCGTTCAGGGAAGGAATGACCTTGCCCACGGCCTTGGCAGCACCCGTGGAGGAGGGGATGATGTTGCCGGCAGCAGCACGGCCGCCGCGCCAATCCTTCAGGGACACACCGTCCACAGTCTTCTGGGTAGCGGTGGTGGAGTGTACGGTGGTCATCAGACCATCGGTAATGCCCCAGTTGTCATGCAGCACCTTGGCAATGGGAGCCAGGCAGTTGGTGGTGCAGCTGGCGTTGGACACGAAAGTCATATCGGAAGTGTACTTATCCAGATTGACGCCGCACACAAACATGGGAGTGTCATCCTTGGAAGGAGCAGACATAATCACGTGCTTAGCACCGGCATCAATGTGGCCCTGTGCCTTCTCCTTGGTCAGGAACAGACCGGTGGACTCAATGACATACTCAGCACCGACTTCCTTCCAGGGCAGGTCGGCGGGGTTGCGTTCAGCAAACACGGGGATGGACTTGCCATTGACAATAATGGCCTTCTCCTCGGAATCGACAGTGCCCAGGAACTTACCGTGCATGGTGTCGTATTTCAGCATATAGGCCAGATAATCAGCGGGACACAGGTCGTTGATACCTACGATCTCAATCTCAGGGTGATTCAGGCTGGCACGCATAACCATGCGGCCGATACGGCCAAAGCCGTTGATACCGATTTTAATGCTCATGTTATAAACATCCTCTCTGAAAATTAAAAAACGGAACATATCAAATGTATGGTACGTTTAGTATTATATGCGTTTTTCCTTAAAAATCAACCCCCTTTTAAAGAAAAATATAAAAATGGCTATTTAATACAAAAAAATGCAGTTTTCTATGATGTTTTTTTAAGAAAAGCGAGAATACGACAATTTAGTTTTTTTAGACTTGAATTTTGTCATTCTTTTTGTTATAGTGTCCAAAACGGAATGGAGGAATTTGCCTGGAATAAATACATTGGTAAATTTCCATGCTTAAGAAGTAGGGAGGTGGAGTGCTTTGCATAGAGAAGAAGAGATACGATTGCTGGGCGAGGTGTTGCCCAACGTAGCCGCGCAGCTGCGGGGTGCCATGGGAAATCTCTATGCGGCCATGCAGTCCGCCGCACCGGAGATGGGGAAAAATCCTGCGTTGATTCGGGACGGGGAAATCATGCAGCAGAGCTATTATCAGATGCTGCGACTGGTCAATAATCTTTCGTCTGCCTCCATGCTTTTGGAGGAGGGCGCACTGCCCACCCGGAATATGGAAATAGTAGAGTGGCTGGAGAATATTTGCAGACAGGCACAGCCCTTGGCGGAGGAAGTGGGGGTTGACCTCCTCTTCTCCTGCCAGATGCGCAGCCATGTGGTAGCTGCCAATCAGGATATGCTGGAGCGGCTGGTGTGGAATCTCCTCTCCAACGCAATAAAGTTTACGCCGCAGGGCGGTAAGATCACGGTATCTCTGCGGCAAAACGGCGCACAGCTGCTGCTGTGTGTGGCAGATACCGGCTGCGGCATCAGCGAAGAACTGCTGGATACCGTTTTTGACCGCTATCTCCATACGGAACGACAGGATCCGCAGCCCCACGGGTTGGGGTTGGGGCTTCCCTTGTGCCGGAGAATCACCCAGGGTCATGGTGGACGCCTCATGATTTCTTCCGAGGTGGGAAAGGGAACTACGGTGACCGTGGCGCTGCCGGATCGGCGCAGCGAAGATTGTGAGGTGCGGGATGTGCCCTTCCACTATGCCGGAGGCTTTCAGCCGGTGATGATGGAATTGTCCGATGCCCTCCCCTACACAGCGTTTCGCCGGGAAAATCTGGATTGAACTTTTGGCGGCTCCGGCACTGTCGGAGCCGCTTTTTTATAAGGATCGATCCAATAGTTTTGCCGAAAAAGTGAAAAAGATGCAGAGGAAAATAAAATGGAAAAGAAGAAAGTATTGGTCGCCATGTCCGGCGGCGTAGACAGCTCGGCGGCGGCGGTGCTGCTGCAGCAGCAGGGCTACCAATGTGACGGCGCCATGTTGCAATTGCTGCCGGAGAAAAATGATACAAGTGCCGCCGAGGCCGTGGCGCAGCGGCTGGGGATGCAGTTTTTTGCCTTGGACTATCGTAAGCTCTTTGCCCAAGAGGTGATGGATCGCTTTTGCCGGGAGTACTGCATGGGGCATACGCCTAATCCCTGCCTTTACTGTAACCGCAATTTGAAATTCGGCGCATTGCTGGATTGGGCACTGGAGCGGGGCTACGACTATGTGGCCACGGGCCACTATGCCCGGGTGCAGTATAGTGAGGAGAAGGGACGCTGGTTGTTGCTGCGGGCCGAAAACCGCCAAAAAGATCAGAGTTATGTGCTCTATCAATTGCAGCAAAGACACCTGAGCCATCTGCTGCTGCCCGATGGCATCTTTGATAAGCCCACCATCCGGGAAAAGGCACGGGCGGCGGGGCTTCAAAATGCGGACAAGTCCGACAGTCAGGATATCTGCTTCATCCCGGAGGGAGACTATACCGCCTTTCTCCGTGATTATGGCAAGGTGGAGATGGTGCCGGGCGATTTTGTGGACGCACAGGGCCGTGTACTGGGGCGGCATAAAGGTCTCCCCTGCTATACCACAGGCCAGCGTAAGGGATTGGGCGTCAGTGCCGGAAAGCACGTTTATGTGGTGCGGAAAAACGGTGCGGATAATACCATTGTATTGGGAGATAACGAGGAACTCTATCGCCGGGAGCTGACGGCCTGTGATGTGAATTGGATCAGCGGCGAGCCCCCTGCGGCGCCGGTGCGCTGCACGGCCAAAACCCGCTACAGCCAGACGGAGGCGTGGGCAACGGCAGAGGTGCTGGAAGAAGGACGCATCCGTGTCAACTTCGATGAGCCCCAGCGGGCCATTACTGCCGGACAGGCGGTGGTGCTCTATCAAGGAGACGAGGTGCTGGGGGGCGGCACCATTGAAGATTTGGAATAAAGAAAACGCTCGGATGAAACATCCGAGCGTTTTTTCTGTGGTCAGTGGGCGCTGTTGAGACGGATATACGCAAGAAAGGCGCAGCTCTTGTTGGAGCGCTGCACCCTTGGGGTTGCAAATACGTCCTGCTTATCGCTGACTAATCTGCCAGTCGTCTTGGTAGATCAGGTCATCCACATCCCAGGATTTTCTGTTTTTCATATGGCAAGCCTCCTTGTTCCTCACAGTATATGCGAGGCGGCGGGAGAAAATGCGTGAAAAATCAGACCTTACCTATTTTTTTTCGCCACTTGTGCCGGAAGACTAAGGTAAACCTCTCCAGCACGCGGTCAAAAACCAGCCACAGAAGGCATCCCATGGCGGCTGTGGCGGCAAGCAGTCCCTGCATGGAAGTATACTCTTCCACGATGTATGTCATGCCCAGCAATTGAATGGCTACGAAATACATCACGCTGATACCGCAAGCAAAGACAACCAGCTTGCAGAGAACACGCAGGAGACGGTGGTGGATCATACGGTTGAGCCGCGGCCGGATGGCGGGATAGTAGCCTAAAAAGACGAACAGCAGGGCAACTTCCTTGTCCGGGGCAAGAAGGATGGACAAAAGCGATACGGCGGTGTAGAAAAGAAGTGCTGTCCGCCCGCCGTAGACCTCCACAACCGGCACAAGGCACAGTATAGCCAAAAGCGGGCAGCAGAAGGTGGCAAAGGGAAGGATGCCGCCCAGACTCAAAAGAACCACCGCCAGAGCGCTTAGCACGCCGCAAAGCGCCATTTTGCGGCTTTTTCCCCGGAAAGAATGGCTGCTCACCGGGCTGCCTCTTCCAGCGCATGACGCAGGGAGGCGCACAGTGCGTTGGAGGCGAAGATGGAACTGTTGTGCAGTACATCCACAGGCTGTCCGTCCAAGGTGGATACTGTGCCGCCGGCTTCTTCCAAAATAAGGCACCCGGCAGCCATATCCCACGGGCGCAGCCGACATTCAAAGTAGACCTCGGCACGGCCTGCTGCCACATGGCACAAGTCCAATGCTGCTGAGGCCAGCCGCCGGAAATCAGCGCAGTGGTCGTAGAGGCAGCGCATCATGGCAAAGGAGCGATCCGTCAGTTCCCGGTCATAGATAGTGGAGCCGAAAAGGGCAAGGCCGTGATCGGCAGGATAGTCGGAAACGTGGATGGGTTCGCCGTTGAGTGTGGCCCCCTCACCGCGGCGTGCGGCGTACATCTCCTCCCGGAACGGATTGTAGACAACGCCATACTCCGGTTTTCCGTTGTGGACAAGGGCTACGGAAATGCAGCTGTAGCCCAGATTGCGGACAAAATTGGTCGTGCCGTCAATGGGGTCTGCCACGAAGATCCAAGGCGTGTCCGGCACGGAATCCGATGCCCCTTCTTCACCGAGAAAATCGGCCTCCGGCAGCAGACGCAAAAGCTCACGGCGCAGGAAATTCTGCACGGCCAAGTCGTATTTGGTCACCAAATCGGAAGGGCCGTTTTTCTCCTGGGTGTCTTCCTCAATATGATGGGCCCGGCGGATCAATTCACCTGCCTGCAAAACCACATCCTTCATTTCCTGCAGCATATTCATAGAAATTTCTCCTTCCCTATATTTCTGCGCTTAAGCGGCAGTGTTACCGTGAAACAGGTGGAACGCTGGTCGCTGCGGCAGCGGATATCGCCGCCGTGCTCGTGTGCAATGGTGCGGGCAATGGCCAATCCAAGACCAAAGCCGCTGTGATCGGAGCGGCTATCGTCAGCCCGGTAAAATCGGTCAAAGAGGTGGGGCAGCTTCTCCGGAGAAATCGGTTCTCCGGGGTTTTCTACTTCCAAGCAGGCACTGCGATCCCAGCGGCGCAGAGTCAGGCGGATGGTACTGTGCGGCGGGGCATATTTGATGGCGTTGTCCAGCAGAATGCCGCATAGCTGGGCAAGCTGTTCCCTGCGTCCGGGCAGGGTCAGGTTCTCGGCCACATCATAGATCAGCTGCTGCCCTGCCTCGTAGGCTACCGGCTCAAAGCGGAGCGCAGCCTCTGTTACGAGGTCACTGAAATCCACGGGGGTGAGGGGCGGCTGCTGCTGATGGGGATTTTCCAGACGGCTCAGCGTCAGCATATTCTCCACCAGTGCCCGCATCCGCCTCGACTCGGAGAGAATGTTGTCCACGTAGCCGCGGTTTTCCTCTTCGGATGTGTGGAGAAGTTCGGCGGAGGAGAGGATCACCGTCAGCGGCGTTTTCAATTCGTGGGATGCATCGGATAAAAAGCGCTGCTGTGCCTGCCACGAGCGCTCCACCGGCCGTGTCACCAGTGCTGAAAGAAAGTAGCTGCACAGGAACAGCACAGATAGGGCGGCTAAGGCGAGCAGCAAAGATGTTCCCGCCAGGGACCGCAGCGCCGATTGCTCCAGAGAACTGTCAGTGAAGGCAATACGCAAAGAGATCGGATTGGGCTGTCGGAGATAGCGGAGATGATACTTGGAGAGAAGGCCGCTGTCCTCGGAGCGGGACAGACAGTCTTGAATGATGTTTCGCAGGGCCTCACCATCGTCCAGCTGATAGTATTGGCTGCCGGAGATGCGTACCGTGCCGCTGGGATAAACCTCCGCTACGAAGCACGGCGGAGCAAACCCGTCCTGTCCCGGGCGCAGCGCATCGAAAAGGCCAACCTCCAGCGCTTGCTCCATGGCTTGTTCGCTGCCGCGGCGCAGGGTGCTGCGGGCGGTAAAAAAGGCACCGGCGAAGATGGTAAGCAAGATGGCGGCAGCCAACAGCATACTCACACCCGTCACCTTCCAACGAAGTTTGCGGATCATGGGTGTTCCACCTCCAGACAGTAACCTACCATCCGCACTGTCTTGATTTTTACGGCGGAGTGGAGATGGGTCAGCTTGCGGCGTAAAAAGGAGATGTAGACTTCCACGTTGTTGTCATCGGCCTCGGAGTCATAGCCCCAAACGCGATTAAGCAGTTGCTCTTTGGTGAGGATCTGCTTTTGACTGCGCATGAAAAGCTCCATCAGGTCGTATTCTTTCCGGCTCAGGCGCACAGAGCGCTCCCCGCAGCACAGGAGAAACGTCCCCGCCTCCAGCTGTAAATCGCCGCAGCGCAGCGTGTCATCCGTGCGCAGATCTCCTTCGCCGCGCCGCAGAAGAAGGCGCACACAGGCCAGAAGCTCCTGTGGCTCAAAGGGCTTGGTGAGATAGTAGTCGGCACCGCTGTCCAGTCCCCGCACCCGGTCGGCAACATCACTGCGGGCTGTCAGCATGAGGACAGGGACGCTGGCACCGGTACTGCGCAGATGCTGTAAAAGGGAGAAACCGTCCAATTCCGGCAGCATGGCGTCCAGCAAAATAAGGTCATAGATGCCGGAGAGAGCGTTGTCCAGTCCGGTGTTTCCGTCGTGGCATATGTCCGCCGTATAGCCTTGTCGGTGCAGCAGATCCGCCAGTGTCCGGGCAAGGCGTTTTTCGTCCTCAATAATCAGAATGCGCATGGGCGTGTCCTTCTTTCACGTGAGGTAAAGAGATATGGGTCGGATCAAGACAATCGCTTTCCAAGAGACCGGTGACTTCGCTGCTAGATGCCCTGCTCTGCCAGTGTCAGCAGCTTGGTCAGCTGAGAGGAAGGAATGAGATAAATGGTGGTATCTTCATTGATCAGTGCATAACGCCCCTCGCCCCGTACACCGCCGATCTGCAAGGTGAAGGTGTTCTCTACTCCAACCGTATTTGCATAGGTGATGGTAAGGACGGCGGCGGGGGTATCCAACGCGCACAAGCCGGTCACGCCGGGGCTGGGGCGATAGTCAATCGCGGACTGTACGGTCATGGCAGACATCTCCTCGAGCAGCTGCAATGGGATCTGCTGGTCCACTGTGGCATCACCGCTGTGCCATGTGCCCTCCTGCTGAGCGAAAGAGAGGGACACTTTGCCGGAGCCCTCCAAAGTGATGGTGCGGACATTTTCGGCTGTGAACGGAGGCAATTCCGGCAGCACCATCATGTCAAAGATGGCGCGGTTGAGCTGTTCTGTCAGCGCCGCAGGTGCCGTATAGATCTGATCGGCAACATCACTGCGCATCATGTAGTAAGCACCGCTGTCAGTGGTGCTGCCAAAGTAGAAGGTCAGTTTCTCACCGTTTTTGCCGGAGGTGGTGAGGTATTTATCCTTGGAATCCAAGCCGTATGCGGCGGCATCGGTGGCGTCGGGGATGGGCTGGACGTCCATCATGGTGTTCACCGTATCCAAAATACCCAAAAGGTAACTTTGATCCAAAGGAAATGCGGGATCGTCCCGCCAATGCCAGCTGCCGCTTTCATCGCAGGTGAAATGCAGTGTCGCAGAGCCGTTGCTGTAGGAAAGCGCAGGAGAGACAGGGGCCTGAGATGTCAGCGCCCCCTCGGCAGAGGAAATACCGCTGCTGTCTTTTACCGCTTGCGGTGTTTTCTCCCCGCAGCTGAAGAGGATACCCAGCAGCAGAAAAAGGCTCAAGGCCAGCAGAGAAAGGCTCAAGGCCGGCAGAGAAAAGCGTCTATATTTTTTCATATGGAAAACTCCTTTGTGGTTTTATCTATCCAAATCGGTTAACAGTATAGCAAAAAAACTCGAAAAAGAAAAGGATAACTGGTAAATTTACAAAAAAGTAAGAAATATGGGGGAAAAAGTGCAGCGAGGAAAGAGCAGGACTTCCCTTTCCGATCTTTTGCCATGTGTGGAAAAGAACCGCCTGCAGGCGGTTCTTTTTTGTGCCCCAAGCCATAGGTCCTGCCAGGCAGGTTCCCATTTGGACGTCATTACATAGAATGACGTGGGAGATTTATTCTCCGGTAAGGAGGCATGTTACGGGCATGATTAGAGTGCAAAACGCCGCCCTGACCTACCAATCCCCGGAGGGGGAGGTGGAGGCATTGCGCAATGTCTCCTTTGCAATGGAGGAAGGGGCGTTTTACAGCATTGTGGGCCCTTCCGGCTGTGGAAAATCCACACTGCTGGGGGCAATTGCAGGGTTGGAGGAGCTGAGTGACGGTGAGATTTATCTGGACGGTGAGGAAATTCGGGGGCCTAATCCCAAAATCGGGCTGATGCCTCAGAGCGACCAGCTGTTCGGTTGGAAAACCATTCGGGATAACGTGCTGCTGGGACTGGAGGTGCGCCGGGAGAACACGCCGGAGCGCCGGGCCCATGCCGAGGAGCTCTTACATCGTTACGGGCTGGCGGAATTTGCGGATAAACGGCCGGCGCAGCTGTCCGGCGGGATGCGTCAGCGCTGTTCCCTGATCCGTACACTGGTTCCCCAGCCGCGGATCTTGCTGCTGGATGAGCCATTTTCCGCGCTGGATTACCAGACGCGGCTGGCCGTCTCGGCGGATGTCTACGAAATTTTGCGTCGGGAGCACATGACGGCGCTGCTGGTGACCCACGATATTTCCGAGGCCATCAGTATGTCAGATCGTGTGGTGGTGCTGTCCGGCCGTCCTGCTGTTGTGAAAAATATTCACGATCTGGGGGAGCTGCGAAAGCTGTCTCCTATGGAGCGGCGTGACACGGAGGAATTTCACACGTTTTTCAATACTATATGGAAGGAGTTGGAGATTCATGATTGAGAGAGTTCCCATCTCCTCTGACCGTGTACTGTGGCTGCGCCAGCAGACACGCCACCGCAGAAACATTCGCGTGTGGCAGGTATCGTTGGTGGTGGGACTGTTTGCTCTATGGGAACTATCCACCCGCTGGGGGTGGAGCGATGGCTTTCTCATCTCCAGCCCCACAAGGATGCTGGAGACTTTTTGGACACTGTGCCGCGGAGGGGAGCTGCTGCGCCATGTGGGCACCTCCTGTCTTGAGACGGTGGTAGGCTTTACGCTGGGAACCCTTCTGGGGACATTGGTAGCAGTGGTTATGTGGTGGTGGCCCGCAGTAGCGGAGGTACTCGACCCCTATCTGGTGGTGCTTAACGCCCTGCCTAAGACGGCGCTGGGTCCTATTTTTATCGTCTGGATGGGTGCGGGAGCAGGTGCTATCGTCATGATGACGCTGGCCATTTCGCTGATCGTCACGATCCTTAATATGTACATGGGCTTTCAATCCACAGATGAGCAGAAAATCCGCCTTATGCGGTCATTGGGCGCAGATCGGGGGCAGATTTTGCGGATGCTGGTGTTCCCTGCCAACTGTCCCACCCTCTTCAATACGCTGAAGGTGAATGTGGGGCTTTCATGGGTAGGCGTCATCATGGGCGAATTTCTCGTCTCACGCGCCGGTCTGGGCTATTTGATCGTCTACGGCTCGCAGGTGTTCAATATGGACTTGGTCATGACCAGCGTGCTGCTGTTGGCGGTGGCGGCGGTACTGATGTACCGTTTGGTGCTGTGGGGAGAAAAAATATTACATCATTATTGGGGGGTACAGTCTTGAGAGGAAAGAAAGTATTTGCCGCGCTGCTGGCAGCGGTACTGCTGTCAAGTACGCTTTTAATGGGCTGCGGCAGCAGTGAGGGAACCTATACCACGGTACGGGTCAATGAGGTGACCCACTCTGTCTTTTATGCACCGCAGTATGTGGCGATGCGGCAGGGATTTTTTGCATCGGAAGGCTTGCAGATAGAGCTGACCAACGGCGGCGGTGCCGACAAGGTCATGACTGCCGTTGTGTCGGGGCAGTCGGACATCGGCCTTGCCGGGCCGGAGGCCTGTATTTATGTCCGGCAGCAGGGCAAGGAGGATGCACCGGTGATTTTTGCCCAGCTCACGCAGAAGGACGGCTCATTTTTGGTGGGCCGGGAAGAGAAAGACTTCTCGTGGCAAGACCTGCGCGGCAAAACCATCATCGGCGGCAGAAAAGGCGGCGTGCCGGAGATGACGCTGGAATATGTAATGGCGCAAAACGGTGTACAGCCCCATGTGGATGCGGTGGTGGATACCTCCGTGCAATTCAATATGATGGCTGGAGCGTTCACCGGAGGGCAGGGCGACTATGTGACGCTCTTTGAGCCGACTGCCACGGAGTTGGAGATGGCGGGCAAGGGATATGTGCTCTGCTCCATGGGGCAAGAGAGCGGCCTCATCCCCTACACCGCCTATTTTGCCAACCGCAGCTATGTGGAGGAAAACAGCGACACGGTGCAGCGCTTTACCAATGCCATCGCCCGTGCCCAGCGCTGGATGGCAGAGCACTCCGACCGTGAGGTGGCGCAGGCCATCGCCGAGCAGTTTCCGGATACCTCGCTGGAGGTGCTGGAGCGGGTGGTGGGCCGGTATCGGGCCATTGACGCATGGAGTGCTACGCCGGTAATGGAACAGGCGGCACTGGAACGGCTGGAAACGGTGATGGAGCACGCCGGAGAACTGGAGCATACGGCGTGGGTGGATTTCGAGGAAATGGTGGATAACCGCTTTGCCCACAAGGCGGCATCGTAAAGGAAGAAACGGCAGCAGCCCGGTAAAGGCTGCTGCCGTTTTTGCCCTGCTCAGATCACCTTTAGTTCAGCGCCGGGGCAATATCATAGTATTTCTGGATGCTGGAGGCGGCGTTCCATGTCATGTAACCGCCGGTATTGCCGGTATCCCGCAGTGCCCGGATCTGATCGGCAATCTGGTCGGGGCCGTAATAGGGGTAAGGCTCCCGAATAGCGTCGTAGGCTTGCAGCCAGGTGCGCACTGCGGCAGGAGAGGCGGTCTCTGCCTGACGGGCTGCGGCTTTCTCGCCAAAGGTGTGGAGCATATCGTAGGGATGTTCCCAAGGCAGCCAGCTGCCCACAGGACTGTAGTGGTCAGGATAGGGCATGGCGGAGATGGCATCCACTACGGCGCTGATGGCGGGCCAGTACTGACCGTAGGCGCAGACATAGTTCTCGGCGCATTCGCCAAATACATCGGCGCTGACATAGGCTCCGGCAGGACGGATGCGGTCGCAGGCGTACATCAAAAAGCGCTGGATGGCCTGCGCCTTGCTCTCGCCGTAGGCGTTGCGATAGTCGATCTCCGAATCCTCGTATTCCCATGTGCCGTCAGGGAAGCGCACATAGTCGAACTGAATCTCGTGGAAGCCCATCAGCTCCACCGCTTCCAGCGCCAGATCCACCTTGTACTGCCAGACATATCGATTGTAGGCACTGGGCCAGTACATCCCGCCGATTTCCATGGGCTGCCCGGTGGCGGTGGAGGCAATCAGCGCCTCCGGGTGGTCAACGGCGAAGTTGGGGTCGTTGAAGGTGGTGATGCGTCCGATCACATAGTAGCCGGCCTCCTTGATTTTCTTCACCGCTGCTTGATATTCCTCCAGCGTGTTGTAAGCGCTCTCGTAGGCGGAGGGGGAGTACTTTTCCATGGTAGGAGAGGCGTAGCCGATGGCTCCGCCATCTTGAATGTCGATGACGAAGGCGTTGACGCCGCATCCGGCGGCAATGTCCAGATAGGTGTCCACGCTTGCCGTAAACGCATTGTTGAGATAGAGCGCCTTCACCTCGCTGGGCATTGTGTTGCCCGCAATAGGCTTTTTCTCACGGGGAAAGTAATCCAAGCCTGCGGCATCTCCCCCGCCCCAGCTGTCACCACGACCGGCGTGGAGTGCGTAGAGCTTCTGGTCATACTGGGCCAGTGCCTCCTCCTCGGTGTAGACGAGGTAGCCTGCCCGGACGAAGCCCTCCTCATCACCGAGGCGGACACGGTAGCGAGCCACGGAGCCGTCTTCGGCAAGACCCTCATAGTCCAGCACTTCCAAAACCTGTCCCTTATTGGCCAGTATGCCGGCAGCAGCGCCGCTCTCGTCCGTGAGGTTCACCGCTGTGCGTACATACATGGACTGTGTGGTGACTACAGCATTGGCATCATCCGTGAGGTTTTCTTTTTTGAGCCAGCCAAACGACTCTTCGCCCAGCACCAGCTGCACCATATCGGGATAATCTTTGTCCTCCCCTACCACATAGGTGACGGTGCTGCCGCGAGCAGCCTCTTGCAGCACATTGCCGTCTGCATCATAGATCGGAGCGCTCTGGCGCTGGGCGGCAATGTAGCCCTGTGCGGTTACCAGCGGACGGGGCCACAGCAGCCACGCAGCAACTGCGGCTATCATAAGGGCCACGCCCAGCGCCGCTGCGATGATCGGCCAGCGCTTCCTTTTTTCCTCCCGCGAGACTTCGTTTGTTACAGTTGCCATAGAACACCTCTTATGTTATTTGTTGTAGGCCTATTATAGAGGAAAGAAGGGCGAAATTCTACATAAATCTTTTTTTAAGCCCATTTATGCCGCTGCTTTAACAAAAAATCTGCTTTTTGTAGACAAAAAAAAGAGCCTGTGCTATAATTTAATATCTAATATTATGTAAATTGGCGGTGCGCTTTGAATAAGGTGAGCATATGAAATTTCTACGAAAAAACTTTTTCCCTATGTTGTGCCTGGCGTTGTCGGCAACGGTGATTGTGGGCGGCTTCCTGCTGTCGGCGGGCGCCACGGCGGCGGATGAGCTGGAGGCGGATATGTTGGGGCAGCTGTGCCGAAAGTATGAGTCCGGCGATCCCGGCAGTATTTCCACGGGCGAGGGGGATGCCGGCGGCAAATCCTACGGTGCTTATCAATTTTCCAGCCGTTATGATAAGCCCCGGGATTTCTTCTTGTGGTGCCAGGAAAGCAGCAGCACTATTTACCAAAAGTTTGGCGATCGGCTCAGCATCGCCTATGAAGAGGACGGCGGGTACGGCAGTAACTTTGACGAGACCTGGAAAGCTCTGGCTCAGGAGAACTATGAGGGCTTCTTCCGCGCGCAGCAGACCTATGTGGGCATGAATTACTACGAGCCTGCTGTTGCCGCCGTGGAGAACTCCATCCCCGGCTTTGATATGAGCAATTACAGTATCGCCCTTCGCAATGTGATCTGGTCCCGCGCCGTGCAGCATGGATCGGGCGGTGCCTGTGAGGTGGTGGAGGACGCGGTGGCGGCATTGGGCGGCTTTGCCAACCAGCCGGAGTCCGAACTGATCGATGCCATCTATCGCTCCAGCGGCGAGGTGCGTCCCAGAAAGGACGGGGACGCAAACTGGATGTCCGGCTCCCTTGCCGAGCGCTACGGTGTTTCCAACATGGTGCTGTCGTGGTATCACGGTTCCAGCGGCGAGGTGCAGCTGAGCGTCTATATCCGCCTGCGGGTCAACGAAGTGGCGGAGGCCCAGCAAATGCTGGCAGAATATGGGTATCAGGACGCACCGCTTTTGGAGGGCAACTACTATTTCTCCCCTGTGTCCAACACAGGATTGGCGGCGCTGGCCAACGGAAACTCCCTATCTTTAAATGCGTTGGATCGAAGTGAGAAGCAGAATTTCCAACTTACCTATTATGCCAGCGGCTACTATACGATTAAAAATTTGGGCACGGGACAGCGCTTGACCATGGGCAGCGATGGTCGTGTATCTCTGGCTGATGCCACAGCCGATCATAATCAAATGTGGAAACTGGGGAAGTTTAATAGCGGCTTTTCCCTGCAAAACCGAGAAACCGGCCAATATTTGTCTGCCAGCAGCCCCACCGCCGGTGGACAGCTGTATGGCAGCAGCACCGCCATGCAGTGGCAGCTGCAGCCGGGTACCGGCGCATGGAAGCTGACCGGTGCCAGCTACCCCACCTACTCCAGCAGTATACAGGAGGGCAACTCCAGCTTTGATTTCCGCGGTACGCTGACCAATGGCGTCTCCCCCATCCGAACAGTCACGGTTTCTGCCCTTGACAGCAGCGGGCAGGAGGGCTTCCCCGGCGGACCGGCGTGTGCCGAGAATATCAACGCCCATTATTACGATTTGCGGGAGCTGGACTATGCGGTGGCTTTCAGCCGTCTGAAAGCGGGCAGCTATACACTGGTCATTTCGGCCGAGAGTGCCGACGGGGACAAGTTCAGACTGGAGTCCCCCTTCTACGTGCTCGACGGCGGCCATGAGGTGATTTTTGATGCCTGCGGCGGCACGAGTTCCGAGTCACGGCGCATTGTGTCGCCCGGTCAGGCCTACGGCAAACTGCCCACCGCTAAGAAACCCGGCTACGAGTTCAGGGGCTGGTACACCGCACCGGAGGGCGGCACACGGATCGAGGCTACCACACCGGCCGGCGCCGACAGGATCACACTCTATGCGCAGTACGGCACGGCATTCACCTATCAGTTTGTCAATTATGACGGAACGCTGGTGGACAGCGGCGAACTGACAGAGGGTGCAGCGATCCCGGCGCCTTCCCAGAAACCGCATCGCCCCACAGACGAGAGCTACTACTATGTATTTACCGGATGGGAAGGATATACCGAGGGAATGACCATCTCCGGGGATGTGGTATTCAAGGCCCAGTATCGGCAGGAGATATTAGCGGAGAATGGCGAGATTGTCAGCCAGTTGTATACCATCCGTGATGGGTATTTGCGTGCTATTCCCACCCAAACAGCTGTATCGGATCTGCTGGGTACCCTGCTGCCTACAGATGCAATTACCATCCATAAGGGAACTTCCGCCGGCGGAAAGCTGGCGGGTACTGGCATGACCGTGGAGTATACGGTCAATGGGCAGGTCAAGCAGTCGCTGACCCTGGTAGTAACGGGGGATCTGAACGGCGATGGCGTGGCCAATATCACGGATATGGTGCAGCTGCGTGCAAACTTACTGGGCAAATCGTCTCTGGACGGGGCCAAGGCGCAGGCGGGGGATCTCAACGGCGATGGCAGCATTAATATCACAGACATGGTGCAGTTGCGAGCGTATCTTCTGGGAAGAAGCAAAATTACCCCCAACTGATCGCTTATTTCACACAGGAACTTTTACATTAGGTGGTATATGCAATGAAGAAATGGATTTCCTCTTTTTTATCGCTGGCACTGGTGCTGGTGATATCCTGGGCGGTGTTGCCCCAGAAGGCGGAAGCGGCATGGGCTTCCGGCACAGGGTCGCTGTATGCAGGTGACACTGTCACGGTGACGTTTTCTGTCAGCGGCGATGATTTGTTGGCCGTTGATATTGGCAGCTTAAACTATAGTTCCGGCCTCAGTCTCATCGACTACGGCTCCTGCCGCAGCGGGTGGGATATTGATCAGAAAGCGTCTGGCGGCTTCCTGATGGAGGATACGAAGCAGGCAAATCCCATCAACGGCTCAGCAGACCTCTTTTACGCGGTCTTTCAGGTGGGCGGTGGTGTCAGTGCCGGTGCAACGGTTTCCGCCTCCGTATCCGGCATTTTGGGCACCAGCTTGTCGGGAAGTTCTGATCTGGGCGGTGCCGAGTGGAGTGCCAGTATCTTGGCACCCCTCTCCGGAAATAACTACCTCTCCTATATCACCTGCTCCAACGGAACGCTGGAGCCTTCCTTCTCCCCGAAAATCCGAGAGTACAGCATGACAGTGCCTTATGAAGTGGAGTCACTGGGGCTGGATTGGGGCCGGGATGACGGTAATTCATGGGTAGATGTCTCCGGCAACAGCTTGTCTGTGGGTGCCAATACTGTCAGTATTACGGTTACAGCGGAAAACGGAAGTACCCGTACCTACTATATTTACGTCACCCGTGAGCAGGACCCCAATTATGTCCCCAGTACGGATGCCACACTGTCCGGCTTGACAGTGTCCACTGGAACGCTGAGCCCCGCCTTTGATGCGGCGAAGATGGACTATGTGGTCTATGTTCCCTACGAGGTGGAAAGTATCTCCATCAACGGCAGCGCGGCGGATGCTAAGGCAAAAAGTGTGGCACAGGCCGCCAACGACAAGCTGAAGCCGGGAGAAAACCTTTTGGAAGTGGTGTGTACGGCAGAGGACGGCACCACGACCCGAACCTATCGGGTCCATGTGATCCGTATGCCGGCCTATGCCGGTGTGCTGCCCACTATCACGGGAATTGATACCGCTGTGCCGACGGCGGGACCGGCACAGGATAAGAGCGAGCCTGCGGACACGATAGAGATCCCGCTGACGCTGCCCCTGCCTCTGATTGGGCCAGTGCCCACTTGGGCGGTCGGTACTGCGGGACTGGTGTTGGTGCTGCTTTTGCTGTTCCTGCTGGCTTGGTTCTGGGGGCGTCACACTGGGAAAAAGAAGGTGTCAGAGCAGTTGGATCATTCCGACTCGGTCTTTGCCCCGGAGGGAAAGTTTGTCGTCAAGGAAGATGACGAAAACGGGCAAGCTGCGGAGAATGCCACCGCTGGAGAAACGCCTGATGGAACAGTGCCCGAGGAACCTTCTGTGGCTGAGGAGACTGCGGCGGAGGCCAAAGTATCCACCGCGCAGACGCAGCCTGATCTGCCGCACCCCTCTGTGCAGGGAGATCCGGTGGAGAAAGCCGGGGCAGAGAAGAGCCTGACCCAGGAAACACCTTCCGAGGAGGGGGCTGCACAGCAAGCTGCGGAGGAGAAGATTTCCGAGCAAATTGCGGCGGAAGTTTCGGCCCAGATGACAGAAGGTGCTTTGGAGGAAAAAGCCCCTGTGAAGGAGGCGGAGGACACGCTGTCCCTTGAGGATCTTCTGGAGGATATCCGAAATATGTAAAAAAATCACCCGTTCCACGTGGAACGGGTGATTTTTTATATGTACCAAGCCATTAGTAGTCCACCTTCATAAGGCACAGCCCTTCCGGGGGGGCCGTGGGGCCTGCCTGCTTGCGGTCTTTGGCCTCCAGAATAGCCGCCACATCCTCCACGGACAGATGGCCGCGGCCCACCTCCAGCAGTGTCCCCACCAGAATACGCACCATATTCTGTAAAAAGCCGTTGCCGTGGAAGGTAAAGACCACGCGGTCTCGCCGCCGCTCAATGGCGATGGTGTCCACAGTACGCACCGTGGATTTTTTCATCCGGGGATTGCCGCAGAACGAGCGAAAATCGTGCTCGCCGGTGAGGATGGCGGCGGCCTGCTGCATACGCTCTACCTCCGGCTGATAGTCCAGCATCGTCACATATTTTCGGTCAAACACCGGCTTCACCGGCCCGTCAAAGCAGGTGTAGCGGTAGGTCTTGCCCAAGGCGTTATACCGGGCGTGGAAGCGGTCACCGGCCTCTTTCACCTCCCGCACGGCAATGGCGTCGGGGAGATACCGATTCATGTAGTCCCGGATTTCTTCCGGCGACTGCGCCACATTCAAACGAACGGAGGCAACCATGGCACGGGCGTGAACGCCTGCATCGGTGCGTCCTGCGCCAATCACGTCCACCGCCTGACCGCTGAGCCGGGAAAGGACACTCTCCAGCTTCCCTTGCACCGTATCCCTGTCTGGCTGGCGCTCCCAGCCGAAAAAGCGTGTGCCGTCATAGGCAATGGTCAGCTTGTAGTTTTTCTCCATGGTTGCACCTCCGAAGTTGTTATATCTATTGTAGCAGAGATTTTCCCCTTTGCACAGAGACAAAACGCCGCAGGCAGTGCCGGGGGCGTTTTGCAGTATGTTACAGCCACCCCATCAGCCGGATAAAGCTCCACAGGAGCTTGGCTCCGTAGAAAATGATCACGGCGCCGCAGACTCTGTTGATGATGGTGAGGATCTGATCGGTGAACCGGGCGGAGAACAGGGAGATGATGGTGGAGATACCTAAAAACCACAGTGCAGAGGCCGAAGCGAAGCCGCCGATGAAAAAGAGATCCGTCCCCACCGGGAGACTGGCACGGAAAGCGCCCAGCATCATGGTGCCGTCAATAATGGCCTGGGGATTGAACCAGGTGACCACACAGGCGGTGGTGATCACCTTCCAGATGGGCAGGCTCACGTTGGTGCTCTCGTCCATCGTGGCCTTGTCACGCAAAAGTCCGATACCGATCCAAATGACGATGAGACTGCCGATGGCCAGAATGACCTTCTGCAGCCACGGCAAAGCCTCCATCAGCGCCCCCACGCCTAAAAAGCAGGCAAGCCCCAGCGTAATGTCGAAAAAGATGACGATCAGGGCCGTGAGATAAACACGTCGGCGTTTCTGGGTCAGTGCGGTATTGATGACAAAAAGATTTTGCAGACCGATGGGAGCCACATAAGCAAGCCCCATGGTCAGCCCCTGCAGATAGATGTCCATAGGTGTCCTTCTCCTTTTTTACACTCAATAGGTCAAAGTATACCAGAATTTGCCGGAAAGGCAAGCCAATCGCTGCTTTTCCATGGCTGCTTATCAAAAAAAGGTTTTCTGTTGTGACGGAAAATGCTATAATGAGCAGCGAAAGACAATGGGCGATGAAAGGAAAGAAGGCTATGTATCGTATCGGGATTGATTTGGGCGGCACCAATATTGCCGTTGGCATTGTCAATGAAGCGTATGACATTGTGGTGCAGCACAGCGTACCCACCGGTGCGGAGCGTCCGGCTGCGGAGGTGATCGCCGACATGGTGGAGGCGGTGGAGACGGCGCTTAGGAAGGCCGGACTGACGGTCGGAGATTGTGCGAGTATCGGGATCGGCTCTCCCGGCAACTGCGACGATGAGAACGGCGTGGTGGTACGGGCGTATAATCTCCATTGGTTTGATGTGCCTGTGTGCCGGATGCTGGAGGAGCATTTTTCGATTCCTGTGCATCTGAGCAACGATGCCAACTGTGCGGCGCTGGCGGAGACGGTGGCGGGGGCGGCCCGTGGCTGCCGCAATATGGTGCTCGTTACGTTGGGCACCGGTGTGGGCGGCGGGATCATTATAGACGGCAAGATCCATGCCGGTATGCGCAGCGCCGGTGCGGAGCTGGGCCATATCCTGTTGGTGCTGGACGGAGAGAAATGCACCTGTGGGAGACGTGGCTGCTGGGAGGCCTACGCCTCTGCAACGGCACTCATCCGCCAGACGAAAGAGGCGGCAAAGGCACACCCTGCTTCCCTGCTGGCGAAAATTCCGGCAGAAGAGATCACCGGACGCACCGTTTTTGACGCTGCCGATCAGGGGGATGCCGTGGCCGAGGAGGTCATCCGGCGCTATTGCGTGTATATCGCTGCGGGCTTTACCGATTTGGTCAATGCGCTGGCCCCGGAGATGATCCTGCTGGGCGGCGGCATCAGCCGACAGGGGGAGCGCATTTTGGCGCCTATCCGGGCGTATGTGAGTGAAAACTGCTTCGGGCAGCATGAGGGCGCCATTCCTGTGATTCAGGCCGCACAGCTGGGCAATGAGGCCGGTATCATCGGCGCTGCTGCGCTTTAAACTGCAAAGAACCCCTTCCTTTGAAAAAGGGAGGGTTTTTTTGTCACAGATTTCCGGTTCATCCGTTAGATAAACAGAGAGGGGGGAGAGTGATGCAGGGAGATCTGTTGGAAGAGCTGTATCGCCGGTATTATGGCAGCGCTCTCCTCTATGTGGTGAGCCTGTGCCGGGATGCGGCGCTGGCGGAGGAAATTGTGCAGGACGCTTTTGTCAAGGCGTACCTCTCCCTCCCCGACGATGTGCCGTCCTTCCCCTTCTGGCTCATGAAGGTGTGCCGCAACCTCTTGATTGACCGCTGGCGGCACGAGAAGTTCCTGACAGACGATGCGCCGCCGGAACGGGGCGGCACGGACACGGCGGAGACGGCACTGCTGCAAAAGGAAGATGCGGCGGCGCTGTATCGGGGGATGGAAAAACTCTCCCCCGGTGACCGGGAGCTGCTGGCGCTCCACTACTTTGCGGCTCGTCCTGCAGGGGAGATCGCGGCGCTGCTGGGGCTGTCCCCGGCGGCGGTACGACAGAGACTGCACCGGGCAAGGCTGCGCCTGCGGCATATGATGGAGGAGGATGGCTATGAAATTTGAAGAGTTGCTGAAAAAATATGAGGATGGCACGGCAACGCCGGAAGAGCGGCAGCTGGTGGCCGACGAAATCGAAAAAGTGCGTCTGATTGAGGAGCATCTGGCGCTGCAGGAGGAGGAAATGCCCTTTGTTGCAGAACCAGAGACAGCGCAGGCGGAGATAAAAAGTGTCCGCAGACAGGTCAAGCGCAATACCCGAGGCACGGCGCTGGCGGTGGCGGCGGCAGTGCTGGCAGTATTTGCCCTGCTGCAGTGGGTGGTTTTCCCGTTGGTCAATGCCCGGATCTATGACCACGGGGAGGAGTATACCGCCGAGGGCGGACAGCTGTCCGAATACAAAATGTTCATGGATGTCTACACCCAGCTCCATATGCCCCTTTACAACTATGTGGGGACGTATAAGGAGAGCACAGGCTTTGGAAGATGGACACTCTATAACCAGTTTTGGAATGTGCAGGGGCAGTGTGAACAGGCTGCTTTCACACTCAGATGCGGTTTGCTGCTGACGAAGTCCCAGGAGTTTTGGAGCCTTTTCCCCGCTGTAAATCTGTTTGAGCCCTCTGGGGATGAGGGCGTAACGGAGGAGGGATGGGCACAGATGCGGGCCACCTACGATGCGGCGCTGGAGAAGATGGACGACTCCGTGCAGGTGACCGCTGCCGTTAGCTTCACCCGCCCCCTGACAATGGCGGAACTGGTGGACTTCCGGGAAACGTGGGGACAGGAAAATGGGCTGCGGCAGAGCCATATGATGTCCGCCGCGCTCCACAGCTTTTATGGCGTGCGTCCCATGTTCCTCCGTTTGGACAGTGGAGCGATCAACTGGGGCGAGGGCGTCAGCGCGGACTATCCCTGCCTGAGTCTGACTGGTCTCACGCAGGAGGAGCAGGCGCTCCCCAAGGAAGAACTCTATCAGCAGCATCTGGAGAGCCAGCTGCGGTATATGATCGACCACCCCCATCTATCCCGGCGGATCGCCGGGGATACCCGGCCGTTCCAACATATGTTGGCAGAGGTGCAGGAGAACGGGGCGCAGTTTTCCGGCTTCTGGTATCAGGGCACGGCGCAGGAGCTGCTGGGGCTCTATGAAAGCGGCGTGGTGGCGTATATCTGGCCGCAAGAAGCCCATATTGCCCTCGCGGTTTAAAATTAAAAACAAGAGAAAAAAGGATACACAATGTACCCCTTTTTTTATGGATCAGCCTCTTGTGCGGCGGGAAAGTCCATGCTATAATAGGCAAAGCGGATGAGGCCAAGCGCCCCGCCTCGGTTTCCTCACCGTGTAAAAATGAGAGGAATTGGAAACGTGCGGGTATGGTGGAATTGGCAGACACGTTGGATTTAGGTTCCAATGGGCAACCGT
>JAHHSG010000008.1 GCA_020025305.1 Oscillospiraceae bacterium | reverse complement strand
AATTCCGCATCTATACGAAACATAACTCGCTGACTGCCTATAAACCATTGGTATAACTGGATTTCTTGGAATCCTATAATTACACTACGGCCACACAAAAGCACTGCTTTCTCTTTTAATATTTGCCATAATAGTTACAGTCAAAATGAACTGTTTTGGTCTGGAAAATGATTTAAATCGTTTTCGCCTGAATAATGCAAAATATTGTCAACTAATTTAGAGAGAAATACCTGTGCCTCAGGTTCTGTTGGGTACCAGACCATAGACTGTCCAAATCCATATGCTTTTGTATAGTGCGCAGAAGGAATGTTCCAAATGCCTCGGTTGCGCTCCCCGTAAGGCAGCAATACACAATTTTCCGTGCAGAACTACTTCGTTTCTTTGATATAAGATTTTTGGCAAGTGCCTTAGTTTGATAAAAAACAGGAAACCGTCAAAGTGATTCTGCACAAAGACAAATCACAAGATTTATTCGTGTTTGTTGTAGTAAATATCAGCAAGCAACATGATAAGAAACATTGCTACAAGACAGCAGCACAAGGTTATACCTATTGTAAGAAACATAACGTTTTCCCCTATCCCATATAAGCATAAGCTGATAAAACAAGCTGATCCCATCAAGTAATTTGAAATCTTAATCGTCGTATTACTACTTTTTAATACGATAAAGCGATCACGCTCATCAGTAAGTTCTAATGCCTTTTCAGCAGCTCCTTTTTTGCTAAATGCGCTGAAGAAGCTGATTGCACTCCAAGATGTAAGGATGATTCCAGAAATGATAAACCTGGTTTCAGCTTTCCCTATCATCATGAAGCCAAAACAGACAATGGCTAACAGAATCGTAGTAATGCCTGTTACAAAACTTTTCATATTTTTAATATGTTTCATATCTTGCTCCCTCCTAATTCTTAGATTCGTAGTACATGTAAGTGCATATCTGAGTAAACATAGTTTCTGTTGTTGATTGGCAGTAAATATTTAGTTGTATAGAAAGTTATCCGGTAATTCCAAACCAGATCAACAGCGCAATCCCAATAAGCAATAAACATGTGCCCACTTGGCGATACGGTTTTTCTGTATATTGCTGATACTTATAAAATAAGCCAAAAGCCGCTCCGAAAAACAGTAAAGACAAGCTACCTTTCCATGCGGGATTGCCTTTCACCAAACATATAATTGTTAAAACTTGTGTTGCGGCAATCATATATTCCAGCGCATAGCTTTTTGCCTGTACATCGATTTGTTCATCTCGCTCATCTTTAGCAGGTCTTTGCTTTGATGGTTGTTTCATAAAACACTTCCTCCCGATTTTTAATTCTTAGATTCGTAGTACATATAGGAGAATATCTCCGTAAACATAGATATTGAAAAGGCAAATCCCACACCTACGCCCATGGCAATAAAGCCTTCATCGCCGCTGACCTTTCCCATCACCAGCATGCCTAACATCAAAATAAAAGAGATTGCTTGCGTAAGTCTAAATGCCTTACTTTTCGATTTCCATTCAATCAGCTGATTTCGCTCGTCCATCTGATCCAGCCGATCCTCTTTGGTCAATTTCTGCGATAAACTGCGGATCACCAATCCACCACCTATAAAATAGAGCGCAAAAACCAAAACAGCACCTTTGATTTCAAACGTGTGATTGATGAAATCCATGATACAAAGCAAAGTACCCAGCGCTAAGATCAAGATACCTTTTACAAAGGATTTTTTGTTATAGATTTTCATATTGTGAATCCTCCCATTCTTTGTTCTCTTTTAAGCAGCATAAGTCCTCCACCGACACACCAAATATCTGTGCCATCCTATATGCCAACATGAGCGACGGACTATATTGCTCTTTCTCAATCGAAATAATTGTACGGGAAGAAACATGAACTAAGTCAGCCAGCTGTTGCTGCGTCATCTTTGCTGCTGTCCGCAATTCCTTAACTTTTGTTTTCATCATGTCCTCCCTTTATATGAAGTTTACTTCGTGTGAAGCTGGCTTCATGATATCAGAGGTGGTGCATTTTGTCAAGAAAATTATGAAGTTAACTTCATGCAACAAGAACGGCAGAAATCCTAGTAGGCAAACAACTCCATAAGACACGACCAAAAATCGAAGAAAATGACGGATGGGACGAACCTCTAGACGAACCTCTAGACGAACCTCCATAAGAAATACCAACACAATAAAATGGATGAAAGGCCGGAGTTCTTGCAATAAGACTCCGGCCTTTTTGTTTCATAAAAATCGCAGAACGCTTTTCTTAAGCGTTCTGCGATTTTCAGCTTATCCTTATGATATTTTCAGTTTACGGCAAGCACTTACTGCTTGTGCCCTTTACGTTTGTGGAAGATGATTCCTCCCCTCGGCTATTACCGCCAAAACCACTGCAGTTCGGGCCACCACCATTGCACTAAATCTGCCAAACCCACAAGTTTTGAACCTACCGTGTGTCGACTCGGCAATTTTTCAAAATATGCTTGTCTCAAATCATATGTTTCCCTTTGCTTTTGCAAGAATCATGCATATTTTTGCAGCAAAAGCCGATTCATTTCCCCCTATTTTTGCAGTGTTCTTGCCATGTGGGCGGCAAAAGCATCCAATCGCTCCTCAATGCCCGCCTTCTTTCTGGCAGAATCCGGGTCGTGCGCCGTCTCCATCATACAGAATTTCGGCGGCAGCATGACTGTCTTATTAAAACACATGGCACCCAGCAGCTGCCGCGCCACCAGGTCGCTGCCGGAATAGCCGGACACCACCACACCGAACAGATACTTATCCAGCAGTTCCTGCTGTACCAAAAGATTGGTGAGCCGATTGAAAAGCGCCATGATATTGGCACTGACCGCATCATTATAGTTCGGGCAGAGGAACAGCAAGGCATCACAACAGCGGATGGCAGGCAGCACTTCTTTTGAGATCGTGCCGCCATAAAAGCAGGTGCCGTTTTTAGAAAAGTGGAGGCAAGTCTCGTAGGAGCAGCCCCGGCAATCGTATATGGCACCATTTTGAAGACAGATCTCCCGGGTTTGAAAATTTTCAGGCAGACGGCGCAGAATTTCGCGTCCCAGCCACACCGTATTGGATCGGTGCTGGTCTGAAGCGTGAAGCATCAGTACCCGGGGACTTGCAAATTTCGGTGTTCGGAAGGTCACAAGCCGCTCTGCCAGCTCCCGGCTGCGCAGAAAATACGTCTCCTCCCAGCCCAGTCCCAGACGCTTTGCCTGAATATGCTGGTTATAAAGGGAACCTGTCCCCTCCACCAGCGGCTTTCCGGGAAATGTGCAGCCTGCGCCGTTGGCAGCAAGCGCCAGTTCCTGCGCCGCAGACTTGGTATATAACTCCCCTCCTCCGTCCACAAGGATGCAGCCGATACTTCCCTGCAGGCAGTGCGGTTTTTCCCGCAGCAGACGCAGCAGACGGACAAATTCTTCCCCCGGCCCTAAGTCATCCATCGCCACGGCAAAGAAAACTCTCTTTCCCTGCAAGGACTCTACTGCCATGGGCGAGACAGTTTCTACTGCTGTACCCTCCAATGCGAAGGAGAGCAGACGCTCCATCCGATCTGTGGTGCCGATACGCACCAGCATAACAGTCTCCCTCATCGGTAATCAAAGGCCTGCAGCGCACGGTAGGTTTCCTCCAAGCGCACCAGCAGCGGTTGACAGATGCTCTCACGCCGCAGCAGAAGTCCCTGCCTTGTCATGCGGCTGCGGCAGCCAAAGTAGACACCGCCCAATGGTATGGCGCCATAGTGCTCCTCCCCCCGCAGCAACTGCAAAAGAGAGATTGCCGCCGAGGAGAGGCCCGGCGCAATGTAGGGCTTGAAGCCCAGCGCACGCACCTCCAGATTGGCCGTGCGTGTCAGCTCTGTTAAATGACAGGAAATCTGATCATCATAGCCCTCATTGGCACGATTGGCCACCACCAGACCCTGCCCATGGGGGCCATAAACCCGGCCGTCTGTAAAAGTGACGCCCTCGCGTTGGGCATAGTAGGCAGCCCGAGCCGCCATGACGCCGAGCCCAAATCCCTGTACCTGCTCTGGCAGGAGTCCGGCAAAGTCCATCTGTCCCGCCTCGTTGCAGTTACTGCACAAAAATACTTCCCGAGAAAGGTGATCCACCGGGTCGGAAATCTGGCAGAACTGCCCCGTAAAACCAGCTTCTCTAGCGCGCTTGGCATAGTCGGCCACCATCATCCGGTTGGCGGCAAACTGAGCCATGCGCACATCCTGCACACCGCTGCCTACCACCGGGACACCACGGGATGCGGTAAATACGAAGAGGTCGCAGGAGAAAAGATCCTCTTCCCTACAGATGGTAACTCGCGGCATCCGCTCCCCCGCCCGCTCCGGCAGGACTTGATTGAGTTCCATCTCATAGCGGCGGCACATAGCCTCATTGGGATCGTAAATCGCAATCTCCTCAATCTCATGGCCCAAAAGCTTCAGCCCCGTGAGCAGCGTACCGCCCACATCGCCCAGCCCCACCAATGTCACACGAAATCCCTCACGCTTAGGGTAGAGATAGGTTTCCAGAACACGGAATGCGTTGGCAAAGGCAGTATTAAGCACCGTGGCACCGTGCTCCGAAACCAATTGGGCCAAAAGGCCTTTTGTGCAGGGGGTGGTGGCTGTAAGGCACATGACACCCTCTGTCTCCGTCAACTCCTCCAGCGTGGTGATGGCAAAAAGTCCGCGGCTATGCAAACCGCTTCTGCGTACTAAAAACACCAATGGTGCAAAAGGCTCCGCCACCGGTACACTCTCGGCGGGCATTTCCTCCTCGGCACCGCAAAGGCAGAGTCCCTGCCACTTCTTATACATCATCGCTATTCTCCTCTCTGCGGCAGATACGCTGCATCAGTGTCAGATTTTCCTCCAAATAAGCCGAGGCCGGCAGGTGGAAATTATAGTGCATACAGTTCCCCTCATCCGGCAGACGTGGCTGCAACAGTGCTTCGCGCAGACGTCGGATGGTCAAGGTGGTATTGAAGATTTCCTGATGCCGACGTTCCAGTACCCGCATGATTTCCAGCGCATTCTCCATGGCTGTACGACTGAATATGCGGATGGCCTGATCGTCCACATCACGGAGAAAACTAGGATAATAATAGGGCAGCACCAGATTAATGGATGGCAGCATCCGCTCCTTGATCTCACGACCGCTGACGCTGTCACCGCCGATGAAGGGATAGAGCAGGCTCTCCGTCAGCCAATAGTGAAGGTTGGGAATAAAATACTCACACTCCGCCTTTCGTCCCTGTACCCGCATCAGATCCTGTCCGTAGCCGGACATCACCGCCACAATCGTGCGTTCCGTCTCCAGATTTTCTTCACGCAATACCCGGTCGAGTTTGTCGATGCGATAGCCCTTATGCAGCAGGTCATCTACCAAAAGTACAGGCCGATGGAAGGATTTAAGGGTGCGCACCTGATTTTTCAAAGGGGAATAACCGGGGTACTCCACAATCTCAAAGCTGCACATATCCGGAGCAAAGCGCTTTTCGGCATGGAGCGCCTTGGTCACAGTGTGGGGAACGATCTCATTGGCGAGGATTTTTCCATAAGGCACACACATATAGGGGCCCAGCCGGCGCACATTCTCCGGCACATCCTGCACGCCGTTGATCCGCTCCACCCGTTCCATGACTGCTTGGTTGAGCATCTCCGAATCAAAGCACAACAGCAGCTTTCCCGGAAACATCTGTAATAGAGCTCGGCGCAGCTTGGGACGGGTCGCCATAACGGCAGCCTTCACCTCTGCGTCATCCTGATGGGGTTTTTTTAGCCCCAGCAGCACATCCTGCAGTAAAATCACAGGAGCCCGCATATCCACATAGAAAATATCAATACAGCTGGCCACCGGCACAAAGCCCATCTGATCCAAGGCACTGCGCAGCGGCTCATCCTCCGGTGCACAGCGGCACAGCGCATAGGTATGATCCTGCTCCAAACTGCGAGCCAGCAATTCATTGAGCAGCACACGACATCTCTCTGTATTCCGCTGCTCAGCAGAGCTCACCTCCTGTACCATTAAAATCCGTCCTGAGGCATAGCGCCGCACATACTTGGCCGCCTCAATGGAATGAAGCACATCATAGAGATCCGCTGCCTGCAGCGTATGTCCCACAGCCCAACCCAGCACAGTGTGATCCTCCCGCCCGCACAGCAGCACACCCAGAGGCTTATCTGCTGCGGTCATCGCTGTGGTCATTGCCGCAGGCAAGCCCTCCTCGGAGGTACGAAAGCAGCGAAAATATATTTTCTGCCGTGTCATCACGTTTTTGAGCTCCGGAGAACGGATATAGAGCCCCTGCTCATAAATGAAAGACTGCACTACCGGGTCCACCAGCATGGAAATATCCAACTTGCGGTCGATGAATTCACGAATGCGGCTGGAACTGACCGATTCGAAAAAGGGCGGCAGAGACAGAATCTTCAGCTTCCCCTGAATGATCTCCTCCAGCGGCTTTCGATCTGCGCTTTCCCCATTCCGGAAAAAGACGATATGATTATAGGTAGCCGCACCACCGACTTGCTCCTCACGATAGGCGGAGGCGTTATAGATCACATCGCTGCCCGCCACCAGCCATACCTCCCGGCCCGGCAGCAGCCGTGCCATCTTGGCAAGATCCTCCGGCATGGCAATATTCACTGGCACATCATCGGGAAAGAGATACGTATCCCACTGATCCGCCGTGGACATGGCGGCTATCTTACGCCGCAGGAGCTTAGGGAGCGGCATCTTGCTCCAGGAGAATTCATCCACCGCCAGATAGACCTCATAGCCCCGCTTGCGGATCTCCTCCACGATCTGTCGATGTCCCATGGAGAAGGGGTCAAAGGTTCCGGGGAAGAAAGCCGCCGGTTTCGGTGCGGGAAATTCTAGCGATCCCACCTGCACTTGATACTCTACAATAAAGCGATAGAGATGGTTGAGCATAGCGGCAACGTTGAAGAAGGTCAGCTGTCCCGGGCGTGACTCCATCAGCACGGTCAACAGCTTCTTATGGAGCCGCACCAGCATGGCACCACGGCGGCGCAAGGAAATACGGCTGCTGCCCAGCACATCGCGGCAGAGCACTTGCAATGCCGTGCTGTGGATGGCCTCTTTATAGTGACTCACACCGATCATCAAAAGGCCAAGTGCCCGATCCGTCATCTCCATCTCGTCCTCGGCCAGCGTATTGAGCATTTCACCAACGACTTGCAGCGACATACAGGCCGATCGCACCACAGAACCATGCACCTGATTTTCAAGAAACAATTCCGCCTCCCACAGTACCTTTTCCGGCAGCAGACACATGAGTCTCCCCAGTACAGGCGGCACAACATAGCTAATCTGATCCTGCCCCGTCTCCAACTCACGAAGGAGATCTACTGTGATCTCGTTGGCATGATCCACGCTTAAAAGGGGTGCAATTTCCAAAAGCTGCACGCCTGCTATCTTACGCACCGGCAGATGCTCGCTGACACACAGCACATTAGAGAGGTGCATCGCCGTATGAAACGCCGTCTCCGGGTGGGCTTTGGCATGATCGCAGAGCATATAGACCTGCGTCATCTTCACTGTCCAGTGCACCGCATATTTAAGATTGCTCAGATACATCCGAGCGGCATCCTCCTCATTGAGAATGTCTGTGGGAAGTCCCAGCACCCGGCGCTTCATATAGTGCAGCACATCCGCATTTTCCCCGTCCGGCACAGAAAAGTCCCTTACCACACGTTCCGCCATCTCTCTTGCCTGCGGCATCTGATGCAGCTTTTCCAAGCAGCGAAGCACCACCAGACACAGGCTCACCTCTCCATCGGACAGCATCCCTGCCAGAGCGCAAGTAATCTCCTCCAGCCGTTCCGGCGGAAGATATCGGTACGGCAGGCGCGTCAGTGTATCCACCAATACGAAGCGATCCGTCCCCTTGGCTGTGAGGAGGCGGCGCAGCAGCGGCTCCATCAAAGCCGAGGCCTCCTTGGCATCGCAGCTTTTAAAGAGTGCCTCACCGATCGTCTTGAGGCTGTTGGAGATGCGCATGGTATGCTTGGGGGAAATGCGGCGATCCGGGTGAAGGCAAGCCTCCACATATTCCTCCCACAGTTCCACGGACTCATCCAGCAGCGCCATCATGGTGGGGATCATGCCGCCGTCGCGGGCAGCAGCCGGACGCTCCTTACGATATTTAGGGCCGCTGTTGGCCAAAATTCGTCCCATCATCCGTCCCGCCATCCGCCGCACATCTCCGTCTGGGTGCATCAGCAGCTCATAGAGGAAATGCAGGAGTTTTTTCTTATTGGACTTGGTCATATAGGTGCTGTATTCATTAAAGAGCAGCAGATAGGTGCGGATATTGTGGAGATTTTTTTCACTTTTCGCCTGCTCTAACAGCAATTCAAAGGAACGATCTACGCTGACCGTGTACATGAGCCGAATACTGCCGGAAAGAGCCATATTCCGCAGCGCCTGCAGCGCCTCCTCTGCGCAGAGCAGCGACTCATCCCTCTTTTGCACGGGATAAAGCGTATTCTCCTCCATATCAGTGGGCACGCCCAGGCTGTGAAGCAGCGTCTCAAAATCCCGCAGTTTCTCATAGACGGTGCGGTAACGGCGCTGCTTCTCCTCCGTTACGTCCACAAGCTTAGAAAATACAATTTTCCCAGCCTCCGCCAGCGTATAGATCTCCATTTTCTCCCGGCCATCTGCACCACGGCTGCCTCGCACACGGAAGTCGGCGTAAATCAGCAGCAGCGACTCCACCGGCAAATTTTCAAATTCCAGATCCCAGGTAGAGTGGTTGGCAGAAACATGTCCAATTTCCTCCATGTCATTGTCACTAAACCACTGCCATGTATAGTAATAATGAAGGTAGGGAATACGCCGCGCATCATCCCCACGACAGCCGAATTTGCCGATATCGTGTCCCAGTGCCGCAGCGCTGACCAGAGGAAGATCCACTTTAAGCCCAGCTTTTTTCGCCATGACGGCAGTATGCACTGCCACATTGTGAACAGCGATGGTATGGGAAGCCGGATCAAAAGGGCGCACCTCACGACTGATACGCAAAAGCGCCATAAAGTGTGCCTTAGCGGCTGCATCACAAAACCGCTCATACTGTACCGCTACCCGGCTCTCCTTTTGCGCACTGTCCTCCAGCGGCAAAAGATCCGTCATCGGATCAAAATCACCGGTGCGCCATGAAAAAAGCGACTCCAGCACCTGTAGATAGAGGGTCTCCCCCTCCGTCAACTCCGGGGCCGGATGCTCTGCATCCGGGAACATCCGATCGCAAAGTCTGTCACACAGACGGATCAGCCAGATTTCGCAGTTCTCTCCCTCTGCAATCTCTAATAAAGGGGCGCACAGCGACCACACGGTGCGGCACAGTGCCCCATCGTGTCCTGACAACTCCTCCAAGGCGCTGATCAAAGCCTCGGCGGCATAGGTCTGGGCCAACACTTGGCGAAGCGGTTGATTTTGGCAGTTTATCTCATTCATGATGCACCTCACAAAAAGGCAGATTATATAGTTTCAATATAGCATACTCTCTGAAAAAATACCAGCATTCTCACGCGGAGATCACGTCCTCCGCTGGTAGCCGCAGCACGGCAGGCACTACTGTCGCTGCAAGCATATTTTTGCCTCGGCGCGGACCTATTCTCTGCTCCCTCGGCCGCCCCTTCCCATATAAACGGTATAATTCCCTGCGCCACACACTATAATATGGTAAAGCGTTCTTTTTCTTTACAGTTCATCTTCTATAGATTATAATATAATCACTGCTCCACGACGAGCCAAACTTTATGATATGGAGGACATCATTGTGACATTCTGTACGAACTGCGGGAATGAAATTCCCGACGGCGCCAATGTCTGCAGTGCCTGCGGCGCACCTGTTGGATCTGCCGCCGGTTTCTCGCGGGCAGCCCCCTATACGGACAGCACAGACCATACAGCCGAATTTGACCCCCAGGATATTTCCGACAACAAGGTCATTGCAATGCTGATCTATCTTTTGCCCGTCGCCGGTGTCCTGATTGCTCTGCTGAGTCAGGGGCAATCGGAGTATGTGGCCTTCCATCTGCGTCAGGGTCTCAAGCTCATGGTTGTCAACTCTCTGATAGGCATCATCACCGCAGTTCTTTTTTGGACGATACTCATTCCTATTCTTGCAGGTATCTGCCTTTGTATCACCACAGTGCTGCGCTTTATCGCTTTCTTCCAGATTTGCAGGGGCAGAGCCAAGGAGCTTCCCATCATCTCCTCCCTCGGCTTTTTGAAGTAAAAAGAAATCTGCTTTTTACCTATCCGCCGCGGAATATACATCACATAAAAAGCACCCCATCTGCCATAATATGGCAGATGGGGTGCTCCTTTATACCACAAGCGCATCACCCAAAGGTTCAGGACAGCTGCGGATCATTCTTTCACTCGGATGGTCATCAACAGCTCACCGGCTTTTACAGACGTGCCATCGCTCACCAGCACCTCGTCCACTACGCCGGACATACGTGCCACCACGGATGTCTCCATCTTCATAGCCTCAATCACTGCTAAGACCTGATTCTCTTCCACCGTGTCGCCGCGCTTCACATTGACCTTGGACACCATGCCGGGGATGGAAGAGCCTACCTCGCTCTTGTCCTCCGGATCAGCCATGCGAACGGTACGTCCCTTCACCTCAGCGTTCTTATCGGGAACCGCTACCTCACGCCGCATACCGTTGAGTTCAAAGTTAACGGTGCGGGTGCCGTCCTCATTCTGATCGCCCAGGCCCAGATACTTAATGACCAGCGTCTTACCATCGGCAATGTTAATCTTGTTGGTCTCCCCTTCTTCCATGCCGTTGAAGAATACATGGCTACCCATGCGGGTGATATAGCCGTACTCCTTGCGGTGTTTTCGATAGTCCTCATAGACCTTGGGGAACATGGAGTAAGACAGCATGGCACGCATATCAATGTCGGCATCATCCATAAAGCTGCCCATCTTTTCGCGTACCTCATCAAAGTTCACGGACTCCAATAGCTCGCCGGGACGGCAGGTGATGGGCGTTTCGCCCTTGAGCACTACTTCCTGCAAGCCCTCCGGCTGGAAGCCCCAAGCCGGCTGGCCCATCATTCCCTTGAAATAGGACACCACAGAGTCCGGGAAGGCCAGGCTCTTGCCACGCTCCACAATATTCTCCGGTGTCAGATCGTTCTGCACCATGAAGATGGCAAGGTCACCCACCATCTTGGAAGACGGTGTCACCTTCACCAGATCGCCCAGCATATCATTGACGGTCTTGTACATCTCCTTGACCTCTTCGAACCGAGCGCCAAGGCCCAGAGACACCACCTGGGGATAAAGGTTCGTATACTGTCCGCCAGGGATTTCGTAGCGGTAGATATCGGTGGTAGGACTTTTGAGTCCTTCATCGAAGTTGCGATAGCGCAGACGCACATCAGACCAATAGTCATCCAAGCGCTGCAGCTCACGCACATCAAGGCCGGTATCCCGCTCTTGTCCTTCCAGAGCCGCCACAACGGCAGACAAGGACGGCTGGCTTGTAAGACTGGACAGAGATGCGGTAGCGCAGTCCACAATATCCACGCCTGCCTCGGCGGCCATCAGATAGGCGGCCACCTGATTTCCGGTGGTGTCGTGGGTGTGCAGGTGGATGGGCAGTCCCACCTCCTGCTTGAGGGTGGACACCAGCTTCTTGGCCGCATAGGGCTTCAAAAGGCCGGACATATCCTTGATGCACAGGGTATGGGCACCTCGGCGCTCCAATTCCTTTGCCAAATCCACATAGTACTTCAGCGTATACTTATCCCGGCTGGGATCCAGAATATCACCGGTATAGCACACAGTGGCCTCCAGCAGTTTCCCCTGATTGAGTACCTCATCCATGGCCACTTCCATACCAGGCAGCCAGTTAAGGGAATCGAACACACGGAAGATATCAATGCCGGACTTGGCCGACTCCTTAATAAATTCCCGCACCAGATTGTCCGGGAAGTTGGCATAGCCAACCATGTTGGAGCCGCGCAGAAGCATCTGGAAGGGGATGTTGGGAATTTTCTCCCGCAGCATATCCAGCCGCTCCCACGGGGACTCGTGGAGGAAGCGATAGGCCGTATCAAAGGTTGCGCCGCCCCACATCTCCAGAGAGAAGCAGTCGTTAAGAATCTCCGCCACGCCCTCGGCGCCCTTCACCAAATCCCGTGTACGCATCCGGGTAGACAACAGCGATTGATGCGCATCGCGCATGGTGGTATCGGTGATGAGCAGCTTCTTCTGATCCAGCACCCACTGTTTTACCGCGTCGGGACCCTTGGTATCCAGCATTTCCTTCAAGCCGGACAAGGGCTTGCCCTTCGGCAGCGGGAAGCGGGGGACATCGTACTGATAGTGAACCGCATCGGGCTGATCTACCTGGATCTGTCCGATATAGCGCAGCACCTTGGTAGCACGGTCACGGCTGTCCTCCAAATCGAAAAGCTCCGGTGTATCGTCGATAAACTTGGTGTGGCAGGCGCCGGCATGGAACACCGGGTGTGTGAGGATATTGGTAATAAAGGGAATGTTGGTCTTAACGCCGCGGACATGCTCTTCATTAATGGCACGAACCGCACGGCGGCAGGCACCCTCAAAAGTGTTGTCCCAAGAGGTCACCTTCACCAGCAGGGAGTCATAGTACGGAGAGATAATGGTCCCGGTAGCAGCATTGCCGCCGTCCAGACGCACGCCGAAACCTCCACCAGATCGATAGGCGCTGATGCGTCCCGTATCAGGGGCAAAGTTATTGGCGGGGTCTTCTGTGGTAACACGGCACTGAATGGCATAGCCGTTGATGTGGAGATCCTCCTGTCTGGCAAGGCCGATACGGGGATCAGACAGAGGGCAGCCCTCGGCCACCAGGATCTGCGCCCGCACCAAGTCAATGCCGGTAACCATCTCGGTCACGGTATGTTCCACCTGAATACGGGGGTTCATCTCGATAAAATAGTGCTTACCTGTGGCACTGTCTACCAGAAACTCCACTGTACCTGCGTTCACATACCCCACATACTTGGCAATCTTCACCGCGTCGGCACGCAGTGCCTCAATGGTGTCCTTGGACACAGACCAGGCCGGTGCGTACTCCACCACCTTCTGGTAGCGGCGCTGCAGCGAGCAGTCACGCTCGCCCAAATGCATCACGTTGCCGTGCTCATCGGCTAAGATCTGCACCTCGATATGCTTGGGCTGCACCAAAAACTTTTCGATGAAAATGTCCTCGTTGCCAAACGCTTTCTTGGCCTCGTTTTTCACTAAATGGAATTCTCGGCGTACATCCTCCTCATTGTCACAGCGGCGCATACCACGTCCGCCGCCGCCGGCTGCGGCCTTCAAAATCACAGGGAATCCGTACTCCTGTGCCTTGGCAACAGCATCTTCGGCATCCTTCAGCGGCACGGTAGAGCCGGGAATGATGGGCACGCCACAGGCAATAGCCGTAGCCTTGGCCGCCAGCTTATCGCCCATCTGTGCCAGCACGTGGGAAGGAGGGCCAATGAACTTGATGCCACTCTCCTCACAGGCTTTGGCAAATTCCGCATTCTCTGATAAAAAACCATAGCCGGGATGGATGGCATCTACCCCGCGGCGTTTCGCCAGCATGATGATGGCCGGAATATCCAGATAGGCACCCAGCGGTGACTGATTCTCGCCAATCAGATAGGCCTCGTCCGCCTTGGTGCGGAAAAGGGCATTGCTATCCTCATTAGAATAGATAGCCACCGTGTGGCGCTCCAGATCATAGCAGGCGCGGAAGATACGCACGGCAATCTCTCCGCGATTGGCTACAAGGATCTTGGCAAACTTTTTTTGCATTCGTTCCTCCTACTTCCCTCGAAAAATATGGTTCCTTCTTTTTTCTTCCCTCTTCCCCGCCCGTTCCAGAGGCAGAAAAGAGTTTTCGCCCCGCAGCGGGGCGATCACTTGTACTTGATACAATTGAAATTATACACGAAACCATCTTCTTTGTACACCAGCATAAGTAGGATTTTTTTACGTTTTGCGTATAATTTTAATAATTTGAATTATTTAGTATAACAAAAAGCATATAGCAATTTTGGTAAAATTGCTATATGCTTTTTCAAAGGGCTTGGAGCTCACTGCACCGTGTCACACTTATTCTCTGCGCAATGCTTCGCTGGGGCTCAGATTTGCAACCTTCACAGCCGGCAGCAGCCCGAACACAACTCCGATTGCGATGGAAAACACCACCGACCTGCATCCGTGGCTGCCAGCTGTTCCACTGAATAGATCCTTCCTTTTGCTGCAACGCAATCTGGGAAAGGGTCGTATCCTCCACATAGTTATATCGGCCCACATATCGCTCTGCAGTTCCCTCGGGCCTATGTCTTTCTTCCGCAGAAATCACCGCCTATACATTTAACAAAGGCTCGTGTATAAATATAGGATTATCTGTTATTTCCTTTTTCCCTTCCCTTTTCGGCTATCTTCCCAACCGGGCTCCCAGCCGTGCAGTGTAAAGACATTCTTGTGAAAATCGATCAGCCCCTCTGATGCCATCAAACTTAACTCATGGGACAGCGCACTACGGTTCACACACAAAAAGGAAGCCATCTCCTCTCGGGAAAAAGGCACCGTTACCGTAGCGCTGTGGTGCTTATCTGCCTGCATGGTAAGATAGGTCAGCACCCGTTGCCGCAGCCCTCGCTGGGCCAGGATCGTCAGTCGATATTCCTTTTTCATATTGATGTAGGATACCACGCGCAAAAGCCGCTCCAAAATCTCCTGCTTCCACGGCAGCAGTTCCTTCTCCCACAAGTCCGCCGGAATCCATAAAACACGGGATTCCTCCGCCGCCAGCATATGGTAAGGGGCCAGCCGTGTGCGGGTACATATGAGATCCACTCCCAGTGTCCGGGGCGGATAGATGGCTGTCATCAGCTGATACTCCCCATCGTGAGAGATATGCATCTGGTGGATACGCCCCGACACCACCACGCCCAGTTGATCCAGACGTTCCTGCGGCGCAAGGAGCACCTGCCCCCGGTCATACGTGCGGGCTGTTCCCTTTTGCAACAGTACATTCAATGCCTGCTCCGGCAGTCCTTCAAACAAGTCGCAGCGCTGCAATGCCATAAAATCCGTCATCGTACTCTCCTCCCTTTGCCTCCCATTATATCTAGTTTTCGTTGTCCAAACAACATATTTTTTGTCTGACCCCTTGTAAGATAAAGATAACAATCATTCCGGTATCGCTTCTGACGGTGCCGCAGGAGAAAGGACGCTGAAATATGAAAAAAGTTCGGGTCGAAGACGCCGTGGGCATGACACTGTGCCACGATATTACCGCTATGCGGGACGGCTTTAAAGGAGCTGCTTTCCGCCGTGGGCACGTGATCACAGAGCAAGATATTGAGCCGCTGCTGGATCTTGGCAAGCGCACCGTTTTCGTGTGGGAGGAACACGCCGGTGAGATTCACGAGGAGGAGTGTGCCCTTCGTCTGGCCGCCATGGCCCCGGTGGAGGGTGCCGCCTATACCGATCCCTCTGAGGGCAAGGTGGTCCTGCGTGCCCAGCATCGTGGTATGTTCCGGGTAGACACCCAGCTTCTCCGCGACATCAATGCCATCGGCGACATCACTATCTGTACGCTGCCGGATCACTATCCTGTAGAGGAGGGCGCTCGCCTTGCTTCCATGCGCATTGTGCCGCTGGTAACCAAAGAAGCCCAGATCTTAGAGGCCGAAGCACTGTGCCGCGGAAAAAAGCTGCTGGAGCTGCTTCCCTATAAGCCTCGGAAGGTCGGTGTGATCATTACCGGCTCCGAAGTATACTCCGGACGGATCAAGGATAAATTTGAGCCGGTGGTACGAGCCAAGCTGGCCCACTACCCCGGCGAAATTTTGGGTGTAACCATCTGCGACGATGATCTATCTATGATTGAGGAAACGGCCCGAAATTATTTAGCGCAGGGTGCCGACTTCCTCATCTTCACCGGTGGTATGTCAGTGGACCCGGACGATCTGACCCCCACCGCCATTCGCAATCTGGGCGCCCGGATCATCAGCCACGGTGTCCCGGCCCAGCCCGGCAACATGACATTGGTGGCATATCTGGACCATGTGCCCCTTTTAGGTGTTCCCGGCGCTGCTATCAGCCTGCCCACCACCATGTTTGATGTGTTGCTGCCCCAGATTTTCACAGGTCTGCCCCTCACCAAAGAGGATCTGATCCGTCTGGGAGATGGTGGTTTATGTCAGATGTGCAAGGTTTGCCACTTCCCCAACTGCACCTTCGGCAAGTATTGATGCTGTGATAGAAAGGGATATAAAGGAAAAAGGACTGCATTCCGGTGGAATGCAGTCCTTTTTCGTGCTTACGCCTTCTGCCGCCGTTGGGCAGCGGTCAATGTATTCTTCATCAGCATGGCCCGGGTCATAGGTCCTACACCGCCGGGAACCGGGGTAATGCAGGCAGCCTTCTCCGCCACGGCAGGGAAATCCACATCGCCGCACAGCTTACCCGCCGCGTTGCGATTCATGGCCACGTCAATGACCACGGCTCCCTCCTTCACCATGTCGGCAGTGATCAGCTTCTCCTGCCCCACTGCCGCCACCAGAATGTCGGCCTGCAGGCACTGTTCCTTCAAATCAGGGGTGCGGCTGTGGCAGACGGTGACAGTGCCGTTATCCTGCAGCAGCAGCAGCGCCATAGGCTTACCCACGATATTGCTGCGCCCCACCACTACACAGTGCTTACCGGCAGGATCAATACGGTACTCCTTCAGCATCTCCATGATGCCAGAAGGGGTGCAGGGCTGATAGACAGCGTCCCCGCGCAGCAAACGTCCCATATTGTCGGGGTGAAAGGCATCTACGTCTTTCTCCGGCGCAATCGCCTCCAGCACCGGTTTTTGCGGAATTTGCGGCGGCAGGGGCAGCTGCACCAGAATACCGTCCACGTCCTCCCGGACGTTCAGCTCGCCGATCAGCAGCAGCAGCTCCTCCAAGGTGGTGTCTTGTGCCAGATGGTAGTCATAGCAGGCAATGTCACACTCACTGCAATCTTTCACTTTGTTGCGGACATATACCTCAGAGGCGCCGTTATCTCCTACCAACACCACGGCAAGACCGGGTCTGCGCTGAAGCTTTGCCACTTCAGTGCGAATGTTCTCCTTAGTCTTGATGGCCAGCGCCTTGCCGTCCATAATAACTGCGCTCATTGCTGCTCCTCCTTCTCATTTCCTTCCTCTTGCGTCTCCTGTGCTGCCTCCTTGGCGGCGATTTGGTTTACATACAGCTCCTCCGGGCTGTGAGGATGCATCTTAATGTTGTAAACCAGCAGGCACAAGGACACCACCACCATCACCAGCGACAGCGCCTGGCTGACACGAATGGGCTGACCGGCGATGGTCCAGTTGAAGAGGTACAGACTGTCGGTGCGCAGACCCTCCACCCAGAATCGGCCAATGCCATACCACAGGAAGTAAAAGCAGGTGTTTTCTCCATCAAAACGGCGGGCTTTGGAGACCACAAAGATGATCAGCAACAGGCCGATCAGATTCCACAAACTCTCATAGAAGAAGGTAGGATGCACTTCCACCAGTTGTCCGGTAACCGTGGTCAGCTGCATACGCCACGGCAGTGCAGTGGGGCTGCCGAACGCCTCACGGTTCATAAAGTTGCCCCAGCGGCCCACGCACTGGCCGATGAGCAGCCCCATGACCACCAGATCCATCATCGCCCACAATTTGAATTTTCCACGTCGGCTCATGACCACAGCCAAAATCACCACAGCAATCACTGTGCCGTAAATGGCAAGTCCACCGTCCCAAATCGCAATGGCTTTGCCCCAGTTGAAGCTGCCGTCGGCATCACGGAATCGATCCAGATAAAAGATCACATAGTAGAGCCGTGCGCCCACCACACCGCAGGGAATCCCCCACAGTACGGAGTCCAGCAGCGCATCCTCGCTGATGCCGTATTTCTTGCGCTGCCCCATACAAAACCACATGGCAAGCACTAACCCCAGTGCGATGAGGATCCCGTACCAATAAATGCCATTGCCGATGTCCAGTGCCTTAGAACTGATGGTAAATGCCCAGTCCCCAAATAGTCCGGGAAAACGAATGGGGCTGTCTGTCATGATTTGCAAGATGAATCCTCCTTTGGCTCGATGACGGAGAGGGCCATACGGCTCTCACAGATATTTTCACGGATAAAATCCAGCAGATCCTGCTGGGTAAGGGAATCGTATACTTCCGGGAAGCGGCAGGGGTCATACCCGTCAAAACAACCCTCGGCCATAGAAACAGCCACACCTTCAAAGGAGTTGAGTCCTTTGATGGCGGTACCGAAATTGGCACGGAGCACACGCTGGTAATAGTCCGGATCAAAACCCTCCCGGATCACCCGCCGCGCCTCGTCCAGAATGGCCTGCACCACAGTCTCCGGCTCTTTGCTGTCGCCGCCTACATAGACATAGGCCACACCCGGCAGCAGATCAAAACTGCTGCCAAACGTTCCGTTGACAAGTCCTTCGCCATAGAGCCGTGCAAAGAGAGAGCTGGACTCACCCAGCAGCATATCACAGGCAAGATCGCCGATAATTTGGTAGCGCATCTGCTCTTGTCCTTTAGGCGCAGGAGGGCACTTGAAGCCGGCAAGGAACGTGGGCATGGACACTTCCATGCAGCATCTCGTCTCCTTGGTAACCGGGACAAGAGATTCCTCCTGCCCGTAATCGCGGGCAATGGCAGGGCCGCTTGTCTTGGGCAGCACCTTCCGGGCAAGCTGCACCACCTTTTCTTCGTCTACATCGCCCACCACCACAAGGCACATATTGGATGGCGTATAGAACGCCCCATGACAGTCATACAGCGTCTGGGCGGTAATGTGGGAGATACTCTCCACACTGCCGGCCACCGACTCACGGGCGCTGCTCTTTTCATAGAGCGCCTGCATGAGCTGCTTATAGACCTGCCACTCGGGGTTGTCCTCGATCATGCCAATCTCCTGGGCGATGATTCCCTGCTCCTTGGCTACGCTCTCCTCCGTAAAATAGGGGACAGAAACAAAAGAGAGCAGGATTTCCAGATTCTCGTAGAAGTGGTCGGTGGAGTCAAAATAATAAACCGTAATGGCATTACTGGTAAACGCATTGGGCTCAGCCCCATTCTTCGCCAGTTCCTGCAGGGCATTGCCCTCTGCCGTGTCGAACATTTTGTGCTCCAGATAGTGGGCAATTCCCGCCGGGGTATCCAGCCATTGCCCGTCTTTTTCAAAGCGCATATCCATGCCCCCGTAGCGGGTGGCAAAGAGTGCATATTTCCGCTCAAACCCCTTTCGAGGCACAACGCATACCGGCAGGCCATTGTCCAGGGTTTGCCAAAAAGCCGTCTCCCCGATGCGGGGATAGCTGATCCGCTCCATCTCACTCATCCTTTCCCTTTAGAAAGTATACCGTATCCAGTTGGATACTTTGGGCAGCCTCCCGGATACGCTCCGGTGTCACCTGTTGAATCTGGCAGGCCAATTCCTCCGGCGTCTCTGTCTGACCGGTGGCATTTTGTCCCAGATACCAGTTCTCAGCGGCACCCTGTCCATCCTGCACAGCACGCAAAGCGCTGAGCATCGTGCTGCGAGCGCCAGACAGTTCCCAGTCTTCCCACTGCCCCTCCTGTACCGCCTGCAGCTGGCGGAGAATCTCGTGGCAGGCCCGATCATAGTCTTTTGTCTCAATACCGGAGGACACGGTAAGGATCCCCTTAGACCGTGCATACTGACTGGAGGCATAGTAGCACAATGACAGCTTCTCCCGCACGTTAAGGAAAAGTTTGGAGTTACTGGAACCTCCGAACATAAGATTTGCCAAAATCAGTGCCGGAACATCGCCACTGCCGCAGCGAAACCCCATAGACAGCTTTCCCTGCGTCACATCCATTTCCTCTGTGATGATCCGAGGTTTCTCGGGAGCTGTCCGGCGACAGGGCAGAGGGATTGGCTCCACCACCCCACGTGAGAGCAAAGAAAATGCGGACAAAAGCGCATCCGTCACCCGCTGTTCCTCAGCACTTCCATAGTAAAAAAGCTCCAAACGGCTGGTTCGCATCATCTCACGGCTCTGCTCATAGAGTTTGCGGTTGTTGATTTTCTGCGCCGATTCCTCGTCCCCCAGACAGTAGATGCCATACGGCTCGTCAGCGCACATCTCCTGTATGAGCCGGAGGTTCGCCCAGTCCCGCTTATCATTGCGAATAGAGCGGATGGTGTCGATCAAATGATTCTTTTCGCTGTCCACATACTCGTTCAAAAAACGTCCGCCTCGCGTCACCGGATCCAGCAGCAGTTCCCCCAGCAGTGCCGCGGTAGGCTCCAATAGCCGCTCATCCCGTGGTACAAAGCTGTCATCAATGACGCTGGCCACAAAGCCGACGCACTGCGTCTCCCCCTTTTTACGAACTGTGTAGTCGATCTGTGCACCGTAAAGTCGATCCATCGCCGCGGAGAGCTGTTCCATATCAGGGTAACCCATGGACCCGCGGTGCAGTACTGCCGGAAGCAGCGCATTCATGGATGCGGTCTCTCGGCGCAGCGGTGTGACAAATTGAGCAGAGAGATAACCGGTCTTAAATTTTTTTGCGGCAAGATATGTTAAAAAGACGTTCGGCAAGATCTCTGTACGGTTTTGTTTCATCAGCCATGACCTCCTGTCATTGTGATAATTATACAGTTTATAGTATATACTATTTTTTTCAAAAAGCAAAGAGCGGATTTCCCCATTGACAAATTCTGCCACTTGTTTATAATAGATACAGCAAGTGACAAGACAGCTGTAACTGTGTGAGATATGGAGGTGTATAATGGAGAAGATTTGCGCATTTTTAAAAAGGAAGAACATTGTGTTCTCCGCCAAGCGCTACTTTATTGATGCTCTGAGTGCTATGGCACAGGGGCTTTTCTGCTCACTGCTCATTGGCACCATTATTAAGACGCTGGGCCAGCAGCTGCACCTCCCCTTTATGGTGGAGATGGGCGGCTTTGCCATGGCTATGGCGGCTCCGGCCATGGCTATCGCCATTGGCTATGCGCTGCAGGCACCGCCGTTGGTGCTTTTTTCCCTAGCTGCGGTGGGACAGGCAGCCAACGCCATGGGCGGCAGCGGCGGGCCCTTGGCCGTGCTCTTCATCGCCATTATCGCTGCCGAGGTGGGCAAGGCGGTCAGCAAAGAGACGAAAATTGACCTGCTGGTAACGCCTTTTCTTACAATCTTTGTAGGTGTGTGCCTCTCGTATGTGATTGCCCCGCCCATCGGTTCCGTAGCCAACGCCTTCGGTGTTCTGATCAATAAGACCACCGAGCTGCAGCCTTTCTGGATGGGTATTGCCGTGTCTGTCCTGGTGGGGATTGCTCTGACGCTGCCCATTTCCTCTGCCGCTATCTGCCATACCCTGGGTCTGGTTGGTCTGGCCGGAGGCGCAGCCGTGGCCGGGTGCAGTGCCCAGATGGTCGGCTTTGCCGTCATGAGTTTTCGGGAAAACGGCTGGGGTGGTCTGGTATCTCAGGGGCTGGGGACCAGTATGCTGCAGATGGGCAACATCGTTCGAAACCCCCGCATCTGGATTCCGCCCACGCTGGCTTCCGCCGTCACCGGGCCTATTGCCACCTGCCTATTCAAGCTGCAGATGAACGGCGCACCCATCAACTCCGGCATGGGTACCTGCGGCCTCTGCGGTCAGATCGGTGTGTGGACCGGCTGGCTCAATCCCAGCGAGACTGCCGTGGAAATGGTAGGTGCCACCGCAATAGCTCCCACGGCTTTTGATTGGATTGGTCTTTTGTTCATATCCATCCTCCTGCCCGCTGTGCTCACGTGGCTCTTCGCCCTTCCCCTTCGTAAGTGGGGATGGATCAAGGAAAATGATTTGAAACTGGATACCTGATATCGGAGTGCTAAGCAAAAAAAAGAGATGCCCGGCGGGCATCTCTTTTTTTATGACTTTTTTTCGGCTCAGTCAACAATATCCACGGAAACCTTCACGCCATTGCGCTGGGCATAGGAGCGCACCACAGTGCGGATCTCCTTGGCAATACGGCCTTGACGGCCGATCACCTTTCCCATATCCTCGGGAGCCACACGCAGTTCCAGCGTCAGATCATCACCTTCACCAACTTGCGTCACGGTGACCTGGTCAGGATGGTCTACAAGGCTTCTGGCAATGTAGAGCAGCAAATCCTTCATGACTCGCTCCCGGCTTACAGTACGTCGACCTTCTTCAGCAGAGCACGAACCGTATCGGTAGGCTGTGCACCGGTCTTAATCCACTCACGAGCGCGGTCAGCGTCGATCTTGATCTCAGCGGGGGACACGCAGGGATTATAAGTGCCGATTTCCTCAATGAATCGGCCATCGCGGGGATATCTGGAATCTGCAACAACAACGCGGTAGAAAGGAGCCTTCTTAGCGCCCATTCTTCTCAGTCTGATCTTAACCATAGTTTCTTTCCTCCAAAAAATATCAAAATAGTGTATGGATAAATGCTTTTGCACTTATTTACTTAAAACGTTTTTTGCGGCCAAAGCCATGCATTTTACCACTCATGGCAGGCATACCACCCATACCGGGGATGCCGCGGAACTTCCCTTTGGTCATGGATTTGGTCAGCTGCTGGAGCATCTCGAAGCTTTTGAGCAGACGATTTACGTCCACTACTTCCAGACCGCAGCCTGCGGCAATGCGGCGCTTGCGGCTGGCGTTGAGAATCTGGGGATTCTCGCGCTCCAGCGGTGTCATGGATTGGATGATGGCCTTGGTGTGCGCCATCTGCTTTCCATCCAGTTCCGCCCCTTCCAGCTGCTTGCCCATGCCGCCGGGCAGCATTCCGGCAATCTGACTGAGATCGCCCATCCCTTGCAGCTGTTCCAGCTGTTCCAAATAATCGCTGAGGGTCAGCTTGTTTTTACGCAGCTTCTCCTCCAGCTTTTTGGCCTGCTTTTCATCGTACTGCTGCTCCGCCTTTTCAATGAACGTGAGCATATCTCCCATTCCCAAAATACGGGAGGCCATACGCTCGGGGTGGAAGAGTTCGATTTGATCCAGCTTTTCGCCGGTACCTACAAATTTGATAGGCTTGCCGGTGGAGGCACGGATAGAGAGGGCAGCACCGCCGCGGGCATCACCGTCCAGCTTGGTCAGCATCACGCCATCGATGCCCAGTGCCTCGTCAAAAGCACCGGCAGCATTCACCGCATCCTGACCAGTCATGGCATCCACTACCAGCAGAATTTCTGTAGGACGCACGGCACTTTTAATCGCTTTCAGCTCATCCATCAGTGCCTCGTCGATATGGAGACGGCCGGCCGTATCCAAAAAGACCATATCATGACCGTGATCTTTGGCATACTTCAGCGCTTCTTGGGCAATGGTCACAGGATTTTCCTGTCCCATTTCAAAGACAGGGATCTGGAGCTGCTCACCCACCACCTGCAGCTGGGTGATAGCGGCGGGGCGATATACGTCACAGGCCACCAGCAAGGGACGCTTCCCGAATTGACGGTGCATCAGCCCTGCCAGCTTGGCACCATTGGTGGTCTTACCGGCACCTTGCAAACCTACCATCATCACAATGGTGGGTCCCTTAGATGCCATGGTCAACCTTGCGTTGGCACCGCCCATGAGCGCCGTCAGTTCCTCGTTGACGATTTTCACCACCTGCTGGGCCGGGGTCAGACTGTCGAGCACATCACTGCCGACGCAGCGCTCCGTCACACGAGCCACAAAGTCCTTAACCACCTTATAGCTGACGTCAGCCTCCAGCAGCGCAAGACGCACCTCGCGCATCCCCTCCCGGACGTCAGACTCAGAGAGCCGTCCCTTGCCCCGGAGTCGTTTGAACGTGGCATTCAGTTTTTCGGAAAGTCCCTCAAAGGCCATAGTGTAAACTCCTTATTCCTTCAGCGCCGCAGCATTGGCGGCTATGCGCTCGGCAAGTTGGGCAAGCTCAGCATTGTCATACTGCCGATAGTTGATGGTTTTAATGGCAGCAGCATCCTGTTCAATAGCGGATACCTTGTCACGCAGGCGCATAAAACGCTTCAAAAGTCCTGTCTTATCCTCGATCTCCGTCATGGCCGCCTCGGCACGCACGATCACGTCTCGCACCCCCTGCCGGGAGATCCCATAGTTCTCCGCAATCTCGGCCAGCGACAGGTCTTCATTATAATAGAGGTCAAAGAACTCCTTCTGCCGTTCGGTCAGAACTTCCCCGTAAAAATCAAAGAGCATCGTCATGCGATAGGTCTGGTTTTTCACGCCTCTGCGCCCCTTTCTGTAAAGCCGTATTCCTTTACAATGATAATATCATACATGAAGTGCCGCCAAAAGTCAAGGTGAATTTTGGCGGAATGCGAAGTTTTTTTACTATTTACTCAAAAAAGGAAACGCAAGTCGTATTTTCGTCCCTGATCCCCAATTTTACGGTGCAAAAACCGTCCGCCTGCTCTCTGGGGGCAGGCGGACGGTTCCATGGACGCTTTTCAATTCTCTTCGGCAGGGAGCTCCTGTGCGCAGTCCATCTCCTCCGCCATTTCTCGCTTGGCCTCTGCCAGCACCTTGCGGTCGTGCTTGGTGGTCAGCTGCTTTTCGTCAAAGGACGCAAACAGATCCGGGCGACGACGCATAGTGCGCTTATAGCTCTCCTTCTTGCGCCAATCGTCCACATGGCCGTGGTGACCGGACAACAGCACTGCCGGTACCTTTCTGCCGTGCCACTCCTCGGGGCGGGAGTACTGGGGGTACTCCAACAGTCCATTCCAGTGGGATTCCTCCGTGTAGCAGCTCTCCTCCGGCAGGACACCGGGCACCATACGGCAAAGACAGTCTGCCAGCGCCATAGCCGGAATCTCACCGCCTGTGAGCACAAAGTCGCCCATGGAGATTTCCTCGTCTACGCACTCCTCGATAAAACGCTCGTCGATTCCTTCATAGTGTCCGCACACCAAAATCAGCCGATCATAGGATTCCTTCAACTCCCGTGCCACCGCCTGGGTCAGTACCCGCCCGCAAGGGGATAAGTAGATGGTATGCACCCGCTCCCCTGCTTCGTCGCAGATATGCTGCCAGCAGCGGTACAAAGGATCCGCCTGCATGACCGCACCCCGTCCGCCGCCGTAGGGATAGTCGTCCACCTGCATTTGCTTGTTTGTGGTATATTCTCTAATCTGATGGGTCATAATTTGAATGTACCCCTTCGCCTGTGCCCGACCGATAATAGATTGGCCCATCATGGCCTCAATAGCGTCAGGGAACAGCGTCATGATGTCAATTCTCATCGCTGGCCAGCCCTTTCATCAAATGGATGTACATGACCTCTGCCTCCAAGTCTACCGACTGGATAAACACCTCCGGTATGGCGGGGATTAAGTACTCCTTCTCCCCTTTCACCTCATAGACCTTGTGGGCAGGATAATGGAGCACCCGGGTGATCTTACCGATCTGTGTATCACTCTCACAGTCCACCACCCGCAGCCCTTCCAGTTCCAAATCAAAATACTCCCCCTTCGGGAGGTGGGCATCGCGGCGGCAAATGGATACGCTCTTTCCCTTCAGGGCCAGTGCGGCATCCATGTCCTCCACACCGGGCAGCGTCATCAATACGGTAGATTTATGGACACGGCTGCTCTTCACCTGCACCGCCGCACCATCTATATATATTGTAGAAAACTCCGTCAGAAATTCCGGGTCAAACCCCATGGGATTGAGCTTGACCTCTCCTCGGATACCGTGGGCATTAACGATCTGCCCCACAGGAATATATTCAGGACGCATGATGATTCTCCTTCCTTTTCACTGCGCTCATTATACCCGAAATAGGACAGGCAAGCAAGGGGCGTTCCCTTTCTTTCCTCTGTTCTTTTGCCGTGCATTCCCTTCTGGAACAATCCCCCTCCCTTTCCAAAAGCTTGACAAAGAGGCGCATGCATGATATACTCCCTACAGTTTTCAAAGCAGTAACAAAAGTTACAAAACGGTACTATCTTACTTTTTCGCCGTATTATTACTCAATTTGCGGCAACAAGCAGGAGGTTTTATGCGAGAATTATTGTTAAGCATCAGTGCCGTGCCGATTTCCGTCTTAGACCGCCTTGGGCATCCGCTGTCTGTACTTGGTCAATGGGCGGCCCAAGGTGCGGCATTGATCCACGGACTTCCAAACCGCATTTCGGTTTGGTGCAAGCTGCTGGCGAAACAAATCCATCGCTTAGCAGCGGCACACGTCCTACCATGGCTGGAGCGCACAGGCATAACAGCCCGAGTAAAATGTTTCGTTCCCATCGCCCTGACCAGTCTGGTCATTCTGGTCTGCTCGGCAGAGGTTCCCTCTGTCTCCCACAACTATCTCTTGTTGGACGGCAGTGCACCTCGCACAATTAACGGCACTCCCGATTTTGACTACCAAAGTCAGGCACTAACCATCACGCAGGACGAGAGCGGAAGAGATGCGCAGCTGATTTTGACTGAAGGACAGGAGATCCAAATCAACTACCATAACCAGGTCTCCACAGTTACCACAAGGCGCGAAACAGTGGATCATCTGCTGCAGCGCCTGCATATGGACGTTGACGCTCGGGAGATGATCATCCTGGACTTCTCCGGCGAGGTACCCACCATTTCCATCATGTATAAGTATATCCACACCCGGAATGAGGTGGTTCCCACCGGCTTTGAGACAGAGCGCCGCCCCAACCCCATGTTGGCAAAGGGGACGGAACAGGTGGTGCAGGCCGGTGTCCCCGGTGACATCGTGGAAACTTACGACGACACCTACCGTCATGGGCAGCTGGTGAGTACCGCTCTGGTCAGCACCACACAGGATACCGCCGTCAAAGAGATTGTGGAATACGGCACCATGGTGGAGGAAGTAAGTCGGGATGACCGCATCGAATCCGTTCACTACAACGATGACGGCAGCGGCTATCTCCAGTTCTACTCCGGCGATACCATGGCCTTCCACCAGAAAGTCACCTGCGAGGCGACTGCCTACTCCATCGGAAACTGGACGGCATCCGGCCGTCCCACCAAAGTGGGCAATATTGCCGTGGATCCCTCTGTGTTTCCTTATGGCACACGATTCTATGTCTACACCAATGACGGTGCTCTGGTCTACGGCAACGCCGTGGCAGCCGATTGCGGCAGCGGCATCAAGGGCTACGAACTGGATCTGTGGTTTGAAAGCTTCGATGAGGCCTGCTGGTTCGGACGGCGGGACTGCACGGTTTTTGTGCTGAGCTGACAACTTGATGAAAAAGCGGCAGAGTGTACACTCTGCCGCTTTTCTTTTATTTCCCCACCGGCGGCATGGGAGCGGCATTCAGCTCCGCTTCGCCGAACAGTCGATCCACCGCCCCGAGATAGTCCTGCCGCGTCTTGGCCTTGCGCACCTGCTTCAAGAACCGATCCGTCTCCTGAAAGCTGCCGCTGAGGTAGTTCCACAGCTCCCGCATCCGATAGATCGCATTGAGATCTCCGCTCAGCCGCCGGCAATAGGCCTCATAGAGCGCATCGTGGTAGCGGCGCAGCTCTTCCCTGGTGGCCGGAGCGCCATTGTGCGCCCGCCGCAGAAGCGCCGGATCTGCCATCAATCCCCGCCCCACCATCAAGGCATCCACTGCCGGATACTGCGCCACAATACCTTGTGCATCCTCCGGGGTAAAGATATCACCGTTATAGGTGACAGGCCATTTCCCTACCGCCAGTGTTTCGCCCAGCAGTTCCCGATGGGCATAGCCCTGATAGAATTCCTTTTGCACACGGGGATGAACGATCAGCTCGCAGAGCGGATAGCGGCTGTAGAGATTCAAAAGCCCCGGCCACTCCTCCACACTGCTCTTTCCCACCCTCGTCTTGATAGATAAGCGCAGGCCATGGGGCAGACCCGCAAAAATCTCATCTAACATAGCTTCCAGCGCTGCCGGATCACTGAGTGCGCCGGCTCCCTTGCGCTTGGCCGTCACCGTACCCGCAGGACACCCCAGATTGAAATTGATCTCCCGATACCCCATGTCGTACATCTCACGAGCTGCCCAGAGAAAGTGAGTGGCATTGTTGGCCAAAATTTGGGGAACCACCGTCAGCCCCTCATTGTGCTGCAGCTCGTCCAGTTCTTTAGTCTGAAAGCTTTGATTGGCATTGGGAGAAACAAAGGGCGTGAAATACTTGTCCGCACCGCCGAAAATCTCATGATGAATATGACGCCAGAGGTAAGTGGTCATGCCCTCCAATGGCGCGGCATAATACTTAATCTCCATGATTTACTTCCCCCTTCAAGCACATCTCCAATGTCACATGGGACACCGGACAATAATCCTCCGCCGCCAGCTGCGGCAGCAGCGTCCCCATAAGTTCCGGCCGCTCCATCAGCTGCATCTTGTCCCGCTTCGGCAGCCGTTTGATGGCATACTCCAGCCGTGCTGCCTTCTGCCGTCCCTCCGTCCGCCACAGGCCATCCAGTGCCACCACCGAGTGGGAGCGGGTATAGCGGGCACAGCCGGGCAGCTTCTCCACGTGTTGGCGCATACGATGGCACAAGCGGGCGGCGATCCCTGTATAATGGGAGCCGTCAGCACAGCGCACGATATAAATATAATAATTGGCCATCCTCACTCCTCCCGGTAAAGCCTTCCCTGTTGTACATCGTTTTGTTCAAAATAGCGGTGCATTGCATTGAGCACCCGCTTCTTATCCCCGCTCCACAGCGGCGCAAGCAAATCTCGCTTGGCCCCGTCTCCGGTAAGGCGGTGGATGACCATCTCCGGGGCCATCCGCTCCACGCAGCCCGCCAGCAGGTGAAAATATGCTTCCATGTCCAACACGTCCACCCGTCCCGCTTCGTACTCCGCTGCAAGGTCAGTGCCTCGCAGCACATGGAGGAGGTGGAATTTGACACCGGCAGCGCCGCTGTGGGCAATGTAGTCCGCGGTAGCCCAGATCATTTCCTCCGTCTCCCCCGGCAGACCGATGATCTGATGTACCACGACGGTCACCCCTCGCCGCCTCAGTGCTTTCACTGCCTCATCAAAAACCTCTAACGAATAACCGCGGCGGATATAATCCGCCGTGGCGGGATGGATGGTCTGCAGTCCCAGTTCGACCCACACATCCTTCTCTTGCCGAAGTTCCTCCAACAGATCCAGTACATCCTCGCCCAGACAATCCGGGCGGGTAGCAACCGACAGAGCCACCACCTCCGGCGGCCTCATGGCGGCGGTAAAGAGAGAGCGCAGTCGCTCCACCGGAGCATAGGTATTGGTAAAACTCTGAAAATAAGCGATATAGCCCGCATCCGGCGGCACTTTATCCGCCACCCGCGCTTTGGCCCGGCGCAGCTGCTCTTCCACAGCCCCGAAAGCTGCAAACTCGCCGCTTCCATATTCCGAGCAGAAGATACACCCCCGCTCCCCCACTGTACCATCTCGGTTGGGGCAGGTCGTCACACCTTGCAGCGCCAGCTTGTAGACCTTCCGTCCATATTTCTCACGCAGCCAATCATTCAGTCTCCGATAGCGCACTGCCCCTCCCCCCTTTTTCTTCTCCACAGTATACCATTTTATCTCCGTCTCTGGCAAGATGCGAAAATCTTTGCAATATGAGAATTTCTCCCTTGCTTTTACAGAAAAACGTGTTATACTGTTATCCGTCACATTTGTGTGAAAAATATGATTTCAGAGGTGAAGCCTATGCCTGGGGGGAAACACATACTGGGAAAGCCCAAGGGGCCAAAGATTTTTGGCACAGCCCGTGTGGGCGACCGCGGACAAATCGTGATTCCCAAGGAGGCCCGCAGCTTTTTCGACATTCAGCCGGGGGATACGCTGCTGATATTGGGAAACGAGGAGAGTGGATTGATTGTCTCCAAGCCCGATGTTTTGGATCAGGTGGCGGAGCAGATCCTGGGAACTATAAGAAAGGATTGAATGAAGTTTCATGAAAACCGACGAGATTTACGCCCAGATGGGCGTTTCCGATGCCGTACTACGCTTCGGGGAAAAGATACTGACCCAGCTGACGGATGAATTTGCCCATATTGATGAAGTAGCCGAATATAATCAAGCGAAAGTCATTGCCGCCATGCAGAAGAATCGGTTGGCAGCCAACCATTTCAATCTCTCCAGCGGCTACGGCTACGATGACGACGGGCGCGACAATTTAGAGCGCATCTACGCCGACACCTTTCACACGCAGGCGGCTCTGGTTCGCCCGCAGATTACCTGCGGAACGCACGCTCTGGCGCTTGCTTTGGGCGCGCATCTTCTGCCCGGCGATGAGCTTTTAAGTCCCGTGGGCGCACCTTATGACACGCTGGAAGAAGTGATCGGCATCCGCCCCTCCCCCTGCTCTCTCAAAGAGTATGGTGTCAGCTATCGACAGGTAGATCTGCTGGAGGACGGCACTTTTGACTACGAGGGAATCCGAGCCGCTATCAACGAAAAGACAAAGCTGGTAACCATCCAGCGCTCCAAAGGCTACGCGACCCGTCCCTCCCTCTCCGTACAGCAGATCGGCGAACTGATTGCCTTTTGCAAGGAGTGCAAGCCAGACATTCTGTGCATGGTCGATAACTGCTATGGTGAGTTTGTGGACACCGTTGAACCTTCGGATCTGGGGGCCGATATGGTGGTGGGCAGCCTGATCAAGAACCCCGGCGGCGGCCTTGCCCCTACCGGCGGCTACATCTGCGGCAAAAAAGCCTGCATCGAACGCTGCGCCTATCGGCTCAACGCCCCCGGCTTGGGTAAGGAAGTCGGTGCAAACATGGGTCTTCTGACTTCTCTCTATCAGGGCTTTTTCATGGCACCCACTGTGGTTGCCGGCGCCACCAAGGGCGCACTCTTTGCCTCTGCCTGCTATGAGAATCTGGGCTTTCGCGTGATTCCCGGCAGTAAGGAGCCGCGAAACGACATCATTCAGGCCGTGGAACTGGGCAGCCGTGAGGGCATGGTGGCTTTCTGCACCGGCATTCAGGCCGCTGCCCCCGTAGACAGCTATGTGACGCCCGAGCCCTGGCCTATGCCCGGCTACGACTCCGATGTCATTATGGCGGCAGGTGCTTTCGTACAAGGCTCCTCCATTGAGCTCTCCGCCGACGGCCCTATCCGTGAGCCTTATGCGGTGTACTTCCAGGGCGGCCTCACCTGGTATCATGCCAAGCTGGGTATTCTCATGAGCCTGCAAAAAATGTTGGATGCAAAGCTCATTGAACTGTAAAGTCTTAATATTCATATCTGTGTTAATGTAAGGAGAAAATTAAATTATGTGGTTTTGGCTTTCTATTATCACCCTCCTGTTTTGGAGCGGTTCTGATCTCTTTTCCAAACTCGGCTGCCGTGATGCCGATGATAAGTACAGCCATCTGAAAATGGTGATTGCAGTGGGCGTGGTGATGGGTCTGCACGCCTGTTACGAAATCTTCGCCAATGGTACCATTATTTCCTTCCAAATCATCCTCACTTACCTGCCGGTATCCCTATTGTACATTCTTTCCATGGCCATGGGATATCTGGGCCTTCGGTATATTGAGCTGTCCATCTCCTCTCCCATCTGCAATTCCTCCGGTGCGCTGGTAGCTGTCATCACTCTGCTGACAGTGGGCGCAGGGGATTACTCCCCGCTTGCCATCTGTGCTGTAGCGCTGGTCTGCGTTGGTGCCATCGGTCTTGGCGTGGTGGATCACTTTGAGGATGATGCTCTCCGTGCCGAGCGGCAGAAAGCAAGCAACTATAAGTATGCCAAGTCCTTCATGGCGCTGGCCATGCCTGTTGCCTACTGCATTCTGGATGCTGCCGGTACCTTTGCCGATAACTTCGCCATTGCCAGGATCAACAAGCTGATGGCTCTTCCCGTTGATTCTGAAGTCGGTGTAAGCTCCGCTAACGTGGCCTATGAGCTGACCTTCCTCTTCGCCGCCGTATTGTGCTTCATCTATGTGGTGCTGATCAAGCGCGACCGTCTGGTGCCCCGCCGGGAGCTCCCCAAATATACCGGTGCTCTGTGTGAAACAGTGGGGCAGTTCTGCTACATCTTCGCTATCTCGGATACCCAGCATCTGGCCATGTCTGCACCCATCATCTCCTCCTACTGTGCCGCCTCCGTACTGTGGAGCCGCCTGTTCCTCAAGGAAAAGCTGTCCTGGAAGCACTATCTCATGATCGCACTGGTGGTCGCCGGCATCTTCATTATGGGTGTATTTGATCTATAATAAGCTGACGTCTCAAAATATGGATGACGGCAAAAAGAAGAGGCCCCTAAAGTTCGACACTACCAATCAAAACGGTTCACGCTCCCCAAAAGGCTTGTTGTCTGTACACCGCAGACGGCAAGCCTTTTGGCTTGCTCTGTCTTGAAAGATACACGTTCGGATACGCAATCGGTTCATGGGTGAAATAGACTTTGCTTACAACGCCTGCAGGAAACTTTGACGCGCCGTACCGTCTCCCCATGACTCAGATGCACGAACGCATCGTCTCAACCACCATTGTTTCTTAACCTCCGGTGCGCATCGTTGCCCCACACTCCCTTTTGCGCAAAAAATCACCTCATCTGCCAGATAGCAAAGAATGCTGTCTCACAGATGAGGTGTACGTTAGCTTGCCCCTGCGGGCATTTTATCTTGTTTCTATATGACGATACGGCTCTTTATTTTTTCTCTGAGCTGTCCAGCTGATCAAAAACAGGACGGAGGATACAAAGATTTAGATAGTGCAGACCGCTCCAACCCAGCAGTGCCCACACCGCAATCATGGAGTGGAGCGTCCCCGGTGAGTACAGCGTCAGCGCAATGGCACCGGCCCAAAGGAGCCAAATGAGCATAAAGCGTGGAAAATAACCGATCCCCAGCCGCAGCGCATTACACATATGGGCCCGCCATGTATTTTCATATCGTGCCAGCAGCGGATAGAGAAAGATATATTCCATCGCCACCACCTGCAGCCCCGCCACGGCGATCACTTTCCACAAAAAGCTCTCCATCCATTTGCCAAAGCAGAGATCGAAGAGGAAGAGCGCCAGCAGCGTCAACAAGAGGAGCCATGTGCCGGTGGCACGCTTCCAGTTCTGTCGCCATGCCGCGAAGAAGCGGCGGGCTACATGGCTCTCCTCGCCCTCCCGAAACTTCATCAGCACCGAGCACAGCGCTGTGGTGGATGCGCCCAGCGTAACAAGGGGCAGTGAACACACCAGCCATAATACATTGAGAATGATGAGCCGAAGCAAAAGATCCATAGCCCGTCCAAAGCTGCTATCCGGATCAAAAAGTGAGCGAAACACCTTATCCCTCCCGGTTTACAGTCCGGACATGGCTTCCATGACGGCGTATTCCTCTGCGTTCAGGGTCTTTTTCATAGCCAACCCCTCATCAATATCCACATCCCGAATGACATCGTCATCGGCGCAGATCACACGGTTGGTCTTTCCCTCAGCCAGTACACGTACCGCCTCATAACCCATACGGGTCGCCATGACGCGATCTTTCGCCGTAGGACAGCCGCCGCGCTGGATATGGCCCAGAATAGTAACACGAGGATCCAGCCCCAGCTCCTTCTCGATCTGCTTGCCTACATCTACAGCGCTGGCCGCACCCTCGGCCACTACAATCATAAAGTTTGTTTTGCCATTGAGACGGGAGCGGCGGATCTTCTCTGCCACATCCTCCTCAAAATTAAACTCTTTCTCCGGCACCAGTACTGCCGTGGCACCCACGGACATCCCCACATAGAGTGCCAGATAACCGGCATGACGGCCCATAACTTCCACTACAGAACAGCGCTCGTGGGACTGCATGGTGTCACGCAGCCGGTCAATACACTCCACCGCTGTATTGGCGGCCGTATCAAACCCGATCGTGTAATCTGTGCAAACAATGTCATTATCAATCGTACCGGGGATGCCAACCACGGCAACGCCGTACTTGGACAGATCCTGGGCACCACGGAATGTACCATCACCACCAATAGCCACAATACCGTCCAACCCCAACAGCTTGCAGGTGCCTGCTGCTTTTTGCTGGCCTGCCTGCGTGCGAAACTCATCGCTGCGGGCCGTATAAAGCATGGTACCGCCGCGGTTGATGATGTGGCTGACACTGGATGAGTCCAGCAGTGTGATATCGCCGGCAATGAGCCCGGCCCAACCACGACGGATTCCCACGCACTCAATTCCCAACTTAGCTGCCGTACGCGCTACAGCACGAATGGCTGCATTCATGCCGGGTGCGTCTCCACCGCTGGTCAGCACGCCGATTCTCTTCACTTTATTTTCCATAGTTTGAACCTCACTTTTCCGGCTCTCCCGCCTTCTTGTCCTTTCTCGTAATATATATCACAAAATATATACCACAAAGAACACTTGCAGGCAAGGACTTTTATCCTCTAAAAAGGGGATTCTTTTCCTTTTTACTTTCCATCCCGCTTTTTATCGACAACTGAATAGTATAACATATCTTTCCGGCTTTGCAACCACCAGCCCTTGCTATCGGCAGTATCCCTATGCTATAATAACAGCATCCTATATAAGGAGGCCTTCCATGCATCCGCAGTTTTCCCAGCTGACGCCCCGCTGGTTTAATCGGGCATTTGTCTATACCGGCAATATTGGCGATTTCCGCTACCGTTTTGCCACCGATAAGGAAAACCAACTGCTCCATGCAGCTGTCTATACCGTCTACTGCTACGAGGTCGCCACGGATGTGGTGGAGCATGACTTCTCATGGGATGAAGAGGGTGTGGAAGCTTTGAAGGTGTGGCTGGAGAGCGCCTATCAAGCCTATCTTCAAAAATAGCATCCTTTTTCGTCAGCCGCCAAAGAGCGGCGGCAGATGACTGAATGAAGTAAATTTTTCTTTTTTTCTTCCATACACCTGTCATTACATCACTTTTTTATTGACTTGATCATCATCCAATGATATGATGATGAAAATTTGCCTTTATCTTCACCATAAGTTCATAGGCAAGTATCCTTGATCACATCTTAACTAATATCGGAGGCCACTGTATGCACAATCCCCTTATCGAAAAATTCTTTCAAAAGTTACTCTATATTATTGAAATCCTGCTGGCAGCATTAACCATTGTGGTGCTGGTGGGCAATCTGGGCATGGAGGCCTACCGCGTCATCGTTGATCCCAGCTATTTCCCCTCCAGCGACCTCTTTTTGCAAAACATCCTCAGCATCGTGGTTGGTTTGGAGTTTGTACGAATGCTGATTGATATGACGCCCGGAAATCTGATGGAAGTGGTCACCGTGGCTATTGCCCGTAATATCATCCTCACCCACGACGATTCCATCACCATCATCGTCAGCGTCATTGCTCTTGCAGGAATGTTTGCTATCCGCCGTTTTCTCCTGCAGGGCAAGGATCTCCACAAAGAGGTCTCCAAGTTTTTCTCAGAGCCGTCCAACGATGAGAATCCGCAGTAAACTTGAATAATAAAAGAGAGACGTTCCTCAGGAACGTCTCTCTTTTATTATTTGCAGATATTATTTGTGGAGAGCCTTGCGGATCACAGGCGCAACAGTCACGGCCACCACACCTCCGATAAGAGCAGTCACCAGCTGCGGCCACGTAAACATCGCAGACATCACTGCCATCTTCTGTTCCGGCAAGCCCAACATCGGCAGTACCAGCTTTACAATCAGCAGCCACAAAGTTACGAACTTTGCTGCAGCCGCAGCAACAGCAGCTGCATAACTTACAGCCCCCAGTGGCTTCTGCCCCGCCAGCAGATAGAGAACTACCACTAGAACGGCATTCCCGATGGCGATCATGGGAACAATGGGGAGAAGTGCAGGCCCAATGTGCAGCAAAAACGCGAAAAAGGGGCTTAAAACTGCCACCGTCACACCGCACCACAGACCGCCTGCAATCGCCGCCACTCCCAGCACCAAATTGACGCACGAGCCGGTAACCACCTGCCCCATGGGCTTGGTAATCACTTGCAGCGCAATCAGCACAGCGGTCATGACCGCCGTCTCCGTAATCCACAAAACTTTCTTGTTCATCTTTCCTCATCCTTTATCCTTTGTGTTGTATTTTTATCTTTTTCATAGTATCATGTTTTTCAGAATGGATCGTTGCATTCGCAACCAAGAGGAGGAAATCTATGGAAATAAAGATCGATCTTTTAAAAAGAGCCTCTCTCTTTGCTGGCATGAGTGAGGCTGAGATCCTGCAGCTGGTACACTGTCTGGGCGCACCTATACGTTCTTACGGCAAGGGCGCGATTCTTTGGCAGGCCGGCGATACTGTGTCGCAGGCCGGGATCATTCTGGACGGCATTGTGGATGCTGTACAGTATCACCCAGACGGTTCCATGCAGTTGGTGACCCGTCACAAGCCGGGCAGCGTTTTCGGTGATCTGCTCATGGGGGCCCAAAGGCCCAGCCCCGTAACCCTGCAAACGCCGGACGGGGCACAGGTTCTTTTTTTGTCGCTGCATGCCATCCTCTCCGACTGTGGTCAGGGCTGTCCGTGCCATGTCCGCCTGCGGCACAATCTCTTTTCCGAGGGCGCCAAAAAATTTTTCCACCTCCGGCGGCGGCTGCAATATTTGTCTGAACCGCGGCTGCGGCGGCGTGTTCTCTTGTTTTTGCAGGACTGCAGCAGGGACGCAGGGCAGGATTATTTCACCCTCCCCTTTACCCGCTGTGAGATGGCAGAGTTTCTGGGGGCCAATCGCAGCGCCCTGTCCCGTGAACTGAGCCAGCTCCAGAAAGAGGGCTTCATCGAGTTTTACCGAAATAGTTTTCGACTTCTGCACATATAAAAGTGCCGTACATGGTTCTACCATGTACGGCACTTCTCTATATTTCCTTGCCGCAGCTTCTATTGCCAGAGGGATCAGCTCTTGACAACTCTCCCGGACCGTGCTACACTTCATACATCGAGCTTCGATACATCGAGGTGAGATACTAAGGAGGAACTATGGAAGAACGAATTCGGCGCATCTATGTGCCCATGACTGAAACCGGATTTTACATCTTGTTTTGTCTGCAAACGCCGCAGCATGGATACGGCATCGGCCAACAGGTCAAGCAAATGACCGGTAACGCTGTCTCCATCAGCCCGGGAACGATGTACGGCACCCTCGCAAAAATGGAAAAGGACGGCTTGATTGCCTTTTATGCCGAAGAAGACAAGAGAAAGCTCTATCAAATCACCCCTTTGGGACGGGAAATATTATCTCTTGAAGTCAGACGAATAGAGCGTCTATACAAAAACAGCAAAGGAGAGTACCTTCATGAGTAAAATGAAACTGCATTTTTTCACTGTTGCCGACTATGAAGAGGAAGAAATCTGGCTGCGTAATCACCACAAGAACGGACTACGCTTTGTAAAATTCATTCCTCCCTGCTTTTTCCTGTTTGAGCCCTGCACACCCGAAGATGTGATCTATCGTCTGGACTATAAAAACGGAAAGCAGAGCAGCGATTATGTGCAGATTTTCAGCGATTACGGCTGGGAGTATTTGGACAGTTTTGGCGGCTGGTTTTATTTCCGAAAGCCCGCCTCAGAAATTCAGATAGAAAGTGACGGAGAAATTTTCTCGGATGCCGCCTCCAAGGCAGACATGATCCGCCACATTATCCAAACACGGATGTTGCCGCTTTTTCTGATTTTCCTGAGCTGTGTCCTCCCGAACTGGTTCACTTCCTTCAGCGGAGATTTGGGTGCGACGAGGACTTTTTTCACCATTTTGTCTTCCTCCCTTCTGGTTCTCTATCTGTATCTGCTGATCCACTGCGGACGAAAGCTGAAAAAGCGCAAGGACGAATACGAGCTCAAATAGCCGCCGCTTTTCCGGCTTCCTTTTCTCGTCATGCAGAGGAAATGAACGGGCTTTTTCGAAGCGGGGCAAACTATGATCCATGCCTTTATGACGGCCGCATTTCCATGGATGGCACCAGGGCTGTTCACCGCCCTTCGCTGCTCACTTCTGTGCAAAAGCGGAAAATAGCTGCGTTCCCTGCTTTTCCCTTGTGAGCCGCACGCAGAGGCAGAAGCACAGGACGACTGCACCAATCATTCTCGCACAAGAACCGGCGTGTATCCACTTTGGATACACGCCGGTTTTGTATGCCGCCTCTCCACCTTTCTCTCCTGATTTCGCATGAGTTTTTTGATTGACTGCTTTTTTTACTTTTTTTACTTTTTTGTTGTTCGACAGGGGCGGCAGATCGTGCTATCATAGGTTTAACAATCATCCAAAGGCAGAAAGGCGGTTTCTTATGGCTTCTTCTGACACCCGGTCTCCCCGCAGACTTGGATTCCTTGCAAAACTTCTCCTTGGCCTGCTGCTTCTTATTGGTGCAGCATCGGCTATTCTCTTATGGCCAGAGCGATACTACACCGGAGAAGAACTGGGAATCATGGAGCTGTACAGTGACCACGACGAGGATGGCGACGGACTGGATGACTTGACCGATCTTGTGCTGGGTGCCAGAGCCTACATTGCCACCGACCCGCACTACAAAAGCAAATACTACGACGGCGGGTATCCAGATGATGGTCTGGGGGTTTGCACAGATGTGATCTGGCAGGCCTTTATGGCGGCTGGCTATCCTCTGAAGGATTTGGTGGATGCAGACATCCGGCAAGCACCTGATGCCTACCCTTTTATTCCCATCCCCGACGGCAACATTGACTTTCGCCGTGTTAATACACTGGACACCTTTTTCCGCCGCCACGCACAGGTACTGAGCAATGATTTCGACAATCCAGAGGAGTGGCAGGGCGGCGACATTGTGGTGTTCGGTGATCGTGAACACATCGGCCTATGCTCTGATCGCCGCAATCGGGACGGAATCCCCTTTCTCATCCACCACGGCAATCCTGTGGAGGACGCTGTAGAACGCAATCAGATGTACCGCCATCCGGTAACGGGTCATTTCCGCTGGGTATTTTGACTGCCACGTTCTTTCCGCCTGTTGCTTTCCGTCAAAATGAAATATTTCTCAAAGAATCAAAAGCTTAGAATTGATTTTATAGAATTTTATGGTATACTGATTTCGTATGAATATAATCACATCTCTGTAGCAGAGGTAATCGCTTTTTACTTCGGTCATTTTTGCTGCAGTAACCTTGATTACGGAGATTTCTCTGTAATTACCAGCTATATTTCGTATGAAGTTTCCTGCTCACGGGTAAGATAAACCCGTCGATACTTATAACCTAAGAAAGGGTGCCTACTTTGAATCAATATATTGTTCACGGCAATCGTCCCCTGTTTGGTGAGGTCACCATCAGCGGTGCGAAGAATGCCGCCGTTGCTATTGTCCCTGCCGCTTTGTTGGTGGACGGTGTATGTCGTATCGAAAACGTCCCCCAGATCAGCGATGTAACGCTGCTGTTTTCCATTCTCGAGTCTTTGGGCGCCAAGGTGCGCGTTCTCAACCAGCACGCTGTTGAAATCGACTCCCACGCCATCCACAGCACGAAAGCCACTTTTGACCAGGTGCGGAAGATCCGTGCTTCCTACTACCTCATTGGCGCACTGCTGGGCCGTTTTGGTGAGGCTACGGTAGCTATGCCCGGAGGCTGCAACTTTGGCGTTCGCCCCATCGACCAGCACATCAAGGGCTTTAAAGCACTTGGTGCGGAGGTCACCGAGGGAAATTTTGTCCACGCCACGGCTAAGGCGGATCGTCTGGTAGGTGCCAACATCTACATGGACGTGGTATCTGTAGGTGCCACTATGAATGTGATGATGGCGGCGGTACTGGCTGAGGGCACCACTACCATTGAAAATGCTGCCAAGGAGCCCCATATTGTGGACTTGGCTAACTTTCTCAACTCCATGGGCGCCGACATCAAAGGTGCCGGTACCGATTCCATCCGCATCCGCGGCGTAGAAAAACTGACGGGCGGCACCTATGGCATCATCCCCGACCAGATCGAGGCCGGCACCTACATGGCCGCTGTCGCCGCCACCGGTGGTCAACTGCTCATCAAGAACATTATTCCCAAGCATATGGACTGCATTTCCGCCAAGCTGATGGAAATGGGTGTCTATATTGAGGAATTGGACGATACCCTGCTGGTTCGCCGCAGTGAGCCGCTGCAGCGGGCCAACGTAAAAACGCAGCCCTATCCTGGATTTCCCACCGATATGCAGCCCCAGATTGCTGCCGTGATGACGCTGGCACAAGGCACCAGCCTTGTGACGGAGGCCGTATGGAGCAACCGTTTCCGTTATGTGGACGAGCTCAAGCGTCTGGGTGCCAAGATTCAAGTGGACGGCCGCGTGGCTGTCATCGAGGGTGTGGATCATTTGGTGGGCGCACCTATGCAGGCCTGCGATCTGCGGGCCGGTGCCGCACTGGTGGTAGCCGCACTGGCAGCTGAAGGCACTACCGAGATCAGTCAGGTTCAGTATATTGAGCGTGGTTATGAGGATCTTGTGGGGAAGCTGCGTGCCGTCGGTGCCGACATTCAGGTGATTGATGTTCCGGACGAGGAAATGTGCGCCGGGCACATCGGATAAATTGTATCGCATACTACAGCGTTCGCCTGACCAACTCTATGGCGAACGCTGCTTTGTCTATCTTTGAAATGAGGTATACCCATTCATGACTTTACATACACTGGCCAGTGGCTCCGAGGGCAACTGTTTGCTGGTTACAAGCGGCACGACCCATCTTCTGGTGGATGCAGGCATATCGCTGCGCCGGATCAAAACCGCATTAACCCAGTTGGGTCTGACAATTGATCAGCTCAGCGGTATTCTGCTGACCCACGCCCACTCTGACCATGTGGCGGCACTTCATACATTGGTCAAACACCACACCACCCCCATTTACACCAGCTTTGATACGGCCCGGCAGCTATGCCAGCGTGTACCCGGTCTTGCCCCGCTTCTTCACACAGTGGAGCGCAGTACCGTATTTTCCCTAGGTAATTGTCGTGTCACGGTCTTCCCTACCTCCCATGATGCCCCCGGCAGCGTGGACTATCGCATTGACAGTGCCGAAGGCAGTGTTGGCATTCTCACGGATACCGGCTATGTAACACAGCGCGCTGCCGAAGCCTTGGAGGGCGTAGAACTGCTGGTTCTCGAGAGCAACCACGATCCGGAATGGCTGCGCTCCGGTCCCTATCCCTATTATTTGAAACAGCGCATTTTAGGCGAGGAGGGCCACCTCTCCAACGAGGATGCCGCTTATTTTGCTGCCCAGATGGCACGATGCGGCACACAGCAGATCATACTGGCGCACCTGAGCCGAGAGAATAATACGCCGGCGCGGGCACTGGAGATTGTGCAGCGTCACATGAGCGCAGAAAATCTTGGCCATGTACGCATTACCGTAGCGCCGCGCAGTGAATTGAGCGAGGCCTACCGGGTGGAGGCTCAGGTATGCAGAAAATAACCGTTTTATGCGTAGGCAAGCTGAAGGAGAAGTTCTACACCGAGGCGGCGGCAGAGTACTGTAAGCGCTTACAGCGCTTTTGCAAGCTGGATGTGATTGAACTTACGGAGTACCGGCTGCCAGAGGATCCTTCTCCGGCAGAGATTCAAAAGGCCCTGGAAACGGAGGGCAATGCTATACGTGAAAAGCTGCCTCGCGGCGGTGCCGTAGTGGCCTTGTGTATTGAGGGCAAGACCTGCCCCAGCGAAGCCTTGGCCCAGAAGCTGAATGAGTTTGCCGTGTCCGGCAAAACGCAGGTGACCTTCCTCATTGGCGGCAGTGTGGGATTGGATGCACGATTGAAAGCGCAGGCCGATTGGCGGCTGTCCATGTCGCCCATGACCTTCCCCCACCATATGGCCCGCATTATGCTTCTTGAGCAAATCTACCGTGCCTACCAGATACAGGCCGGTACAAAATACCACAAATAGGAGGGATTTTATGGATAAAGGTAACTGGGCGCTTGGTGCCAACATCCCCTCATGGCCGCTGGATGCACAGGGGCAGGATGAGAAAGCTGTGCTGCTGCAGCAAACCTTTGACTCCGCCGCCGACTCGGATCTGATCATCTCCCTGCTGGCTGCCTACAGCATTCCCTGTTTTAAATACTATGATCTGGACGGCGGCGCTGGGAAGGTCATCAACGGTTTTTCCGGGTATGGCACCAGTCTCTATGTCCCCGCTTCCCTTTTAGAGGAGGCACAGGCCATTTTGGCCGCCGATCCCATTGACAATTCGGAAAAATAACCGGAAAGGAGCACACCTATATGTCTTACCATCAGGAATACGAAAAGTGGCTGCATAGCGGCGTACTGACCGAGGAGGAGCTGGCAGAGCTGCAGAGCATCGCCGGTGATGAAAAGGAAATCGAGAGCCGCTTCTACGGTCCGCTGGAGTTCGGCACTGCCGGACTGCGCGGCACCATGAAGATGGGGCTGCATCAGATGAATATCTATGTCATCCGCTGGGCCACCCAGGGCTTTGCCGAGGTCATCTGCGCCGAGGGCGAAGAGGCCAAAAAGAAAGGTGTGGCCATCTGCATGGACTGCCGGATCAACAGTGATGTCTTTGCCCGGGCTGCCGCAGAGGTATGCGCCGCAAACGGCATTCACGTGCGGCTTTTTGAGAGCCTGCGCCCCACGCCTGAACTGAGCTTTGCCGTCCGTCAGTACGGCTGTCAGGCCGGCATCAATGTGACCGCCAGCCACAACCCCAAGGAGTACAACGGCTATAAAGTTTACTGGGCTGACGGCGCACAGCTGCCCCCCCAGCACGCCGATGCAATTGCCAAGCGTCTGGAGAAGATCGACATCTTCCAGGACATCAAGACCATGAACTATGAGGATGCCGTGGCACAGGGTCTTATTGAGATTCTCGGTGAGGAGACGGATCGCCTGTTCATGGACAACGTGTTGGCAATGATCAACGATAAGGAGTCCATGGCCAAGGTGGCTGACACCTTCGAGGTGGTCTATACCCCCTTCCACGGCTGCGGCCACAAGCTGGTACCGGAGGCGCTGCGCGCTTTGGGCGTGAAGCATCTGCACTGCGTCCCTGAGCAGATGGTGCTGGATGGCAATTTCCCCACCGTAGTCTCCCCCAACCCGGAAAATCCCGAGGGCTTCTATCTGGCCATTGATCTTGCCAACAAGGTCGGTGCCGATTTCTTGCTGGGTACCGACCCCGACAGCGATCGTGTGGGCATCATGGTGCGCAGTGCCAGCGGCGATTTCATCCCCGTCACCGGCAATCAGACCGGCGTACTGCTGGCTGACTATCTGATCGGCGCTATGAAGCGTGCCGGTAAGCTGCCCGCCAACCCGGTTCTGCTCAAGACCATCGTCACCACAGAAATGGCCCGCAAGGTGGCAGAGGCCAACGGCGTGACCTGCTACGACACGTTCACCGGCTTTAAGTTCATGGCCGAGAAGAAGAACGCACTGGAAGCCAAGAGCGAGGGCAAAGTAATCTTTGCCTACGAGGAGTCCTACGGCTATATGCTGGGCGACTACGTCCGGGACAAGGATGCTGTCACGGCCTCCCTGCTCATCACTGAAATGGCCGCATGGTACGCTGCACAGGGGATGACTCTGTACGATGCCCTGCAGGAGCTCTACAAGAAGTATGGCTGGTACGGTGAAAAGACCCACAATCTGGTGATGCCCGGTTTGGACGGTCTGGACAAGATGGCCAAGCTGATGAAGTCCCTTCGCGAAAATCCCCCCCAGCAGATCAGCGGCGTGGAGGTGGTGGTTCGCAAGGACTACGCGGATGGTACGGTCATTGATTGCCGCACCGGGGAGAAGTCCGGCATGGAGCTCTCTGGCTCGAACGTACTGCGCTTTGAACTGGCAGATGGTACTGTGATTTTGGTTCGTCCCTCCGGCACGGAGCCCAAAATCAAGATCTATATTCTGACCATCGGTGAGGATGCTGCCAGCCGTGATGCAAACATCGAAAAATACAGCCAGTGGGTCACCACTCTCCAGTAATAAACCTCAGCAGAAAAATAAGCTGCGGCAGATAACTTATCTGCCGCAGCTTTTCTCTTTGTTCCTATCCGTACAGCCAAATGAGGGCAGGATATGCTATATCCTGCCCTTCCAATCATTGTTACGCATCCAGATGCGTTTGCATCCATCCGGAGATGGTACTGTACAATCGATCATAGCCCGGCATCGTCAAATGGATGCCGTCCGTGGCAATCATATGGGAAAAATTACGATCCTGCAAAAACGCCTCACGCACCGGAATGAGAGGCAGCTTCTCCTCTGTGGCAAACTTGGCCACCGCATCGGAGTACCATTCCTGATAGCGGTAAATCATCTGGGCATCCCCCAACCACTGCAATACCTTATCTTTATTCACCCCATTGCGGCAGAAAAAATCCAGATAACGCTGGCCGTCAATGGGCGGAAGGGTCATCAGCACCGGCTGAATCCCCCGCTCTCTCAGCGCCGTGGTGCTTTCCTTCAAGGTCTGCAAGAACTCCGGCATCTCTGTGTGGCAGTGGTGCTCACCCTCCGGATTGGCCGCCACCTCTTCCCAGTTAAAATCACAGTCATTGCCGCCAAAGTCTACCAGCGCATACTTGGCATCCATCCCCCGCTCCAAATCGTGTTCGATCATCGCTTTGCCTTTACGGATGGTTGCCCCCATTTTGGCGCGGTTGATAATTTTAAACCCTTCCGGGACATACTTATCAATGATCTCGTTGATGTGGAAATGATAGTGGAAATTCTCATCCGGCATGGTGGCCTTGAGCAGCGAATCCCCGTATGCATAAACTTGAATTGCCATATAATAACCTCCGCATCCTTTATCGTTACACCTAATATAGCATATTATGTATCATAGGTCAAGGAGTATTTTTTGTCGCTTTGTTGCATTGTCATCCATTTTCTGCTATAATCAATGCAATCAATACAGGAGGTGCAACATGGCATACGATCGGGAGCTGCTTGTTCATAAGCTGCAGCGTTGGGAAGATTATATTCAAAACTATCACCTGCCGGAGTGGGATACGATTCCTGATTTCGGACTATATATGGATCAAGTCATTGTGCTTTTGCAGCAGTATCTCAGCTTTATTCCTACCTCCCCGGACAGCAAGGACAGCTTTGTGACCGCCTCTGCAATCAACAACTATGTCCGATTGAAAGTCATGCCCGCCCCCGTCAAAAGGAAATACGGACGGGTGCATATTGCCTATATTATGATGATCCTCCTAATGAAGCTTTCCATGAGCATCAGCGATATCCAGCGTCTGCTTCCTTCGGAAATGACAGAGGCACAGGTACGCGGCGCCTATGAGGAGTATGCAAAAAATTTCCGCCGCATGTCCCTGACGTTCACACAGCAGGTACACAGTGCAGCGGAAAAACTCCAGACGCCGTCGTCCTCTGCGGACACGGCAGCGACCGGTTTGATTATTGAATATGCACTGACCGCCGGGTTCAACATTCTCATGGCAGAAAAGCTGATCCGCCTTGCCGATGCTGACCCGCAGTCCGTGCTGGCCGCAGAGACACAGCCGTCGTAAGTTATTCAGCAGCTGGGGGCTCCTTGGCTTGTTTGCCAGTGATCTCCGTAGGGGTAATGCGAAGGACACAGGTGGCTGGGAGATACCTCTCCAGCACCTCCTCAAAACGGCTCATACCGGCGGGGTCATAGTGCGTCCCCAAGAGCAGCAGTGCTTTCACTTTTTCTCCCTCATCTACCACCTCCTCGACTGTCCCCATAAACACGGCGGAGTCGAAGCTCATTTCAAATTTTTTAGGGATGGGGCAGGACTTGGAAACAGCACTCAGACAAACTCGGGGGTTTTCCCGCAGAAGGTCCATCTTTTTCCCCGCCTTAGCACAGTGCACATAGATTGCACCGTACTCCCGATCCACCGCCGGGCTCACGGGAATACAGTAAGGTACGCCCTCTTTGCTGCTGAGGGCCAGCACAGCATAGGGTGCCTGTTCCAGCACATCCCATGCAAAATTGGCATCACGCAGCCGTTCTTTTCGTTTCATCACATCACGCTCCTTTTTTTCTTTATTCTGCATGATACAGCAGTAATTGTCAACCTCTCTTTGGTAAACCGCCGCCTCCGGCGGAGAAGGGATTACACACATGACTTGGTTTTACGATCTGATCCATAATCCATTTTTGATCACAGCCGTGTCCTCATGGGCCATTGCGCAGGTGTTGAAGGTGCTGATCAATGCCTTTCTCACCAAAAAATTCAGCTTAGAGCGATTATTTGGCGATGGCGGCATGCCCAGCGGACACTCCGCAACCGTGTCCTCATTAGCAGCTTTTACAGCCTTGCGCTGCGGGTGCGATTCTTTTGCATTTGCTGTTACCGCCATTGTAGCCATCATCGTCTGTCACGATGCCATGGGTGTACGGCTGGAGACCGGCAAGCAGGCGGCGGTTCTCAATGAAATGATCAAGCACTTCGAGGGCTTCGCCAAGCAGGATCTCTTCTCAGTGACGCTGAAGGAATTCGTAGGCCATACTCCCTCCCAAGTGTGCGTCGGTATTTTACTTGGCATAGCCAACGCTTTTACCATGCACCAGCTCTTGCCCTAGTCAGGCCTCCCCGGCAAAGCCATGGGTTTTCTTTACGCTTAAGCTAAATAACAACGACGCAACCAGGGTGAGACTGCAACAGTCTCACCCTGGTTCTCTATTTATTGGGTTCAAGCCCTCCATCACCCAGCCGCCTATGCAGTACGCGTTGGTATTTTATGGAAATCTTCCGTTTGTGTGACGTTCTCACAGAAGCACTGCCCTTCCCCTGCTACAATAGCGCCATGGTACAAGGAGGTGCCTCTATGAATGAAACCAAACGCCCTCGCCGCAAGGCGCAGGTGGACACATCTCTCTGCGTGGCCTGCGGCTGCTGCGTGAAAGTCTGTCCCCGGGAGGCTATTTATGTCAACAAGGGACTGTTCGCTCAAGTCAACGAGGAGCTGTGCATCGGCTGCGGCAAGTGCGCACGAGAATGTCCCGCATCGGTAATTGTGGTGGAGGAAAGCAAAGTATGAAAAAGAAGTGGTATGACTATCTCTGGATCGTATCCCTCGCCTATCTGGTGCTGGGCTTTTTCAATATTCTCTTTGCGTGGCTGGGGCTGGTGTGCTTCTTCCTCCCCCTGCTGATTGCAGCCATCGGCGGCAGCAAGGCTTACTGCAATCGTTACTGCGGCCGTGGGCAGCTCTTCGCACTGGTGGGCGGTCGGTTCGGCCTCTCCCGAAAAAAAGATGTCCCCGGATGGCTCAGGAGCAAAGCCTTTCGCTACGGCTTCCTCCTTTTCTTTTTTACGATGTTTTTCGTCATGCTTTGGAATACGTATCTGGTGTTCTCCGGCGCACAGGAACTGCGTCAGGCGGTAAAATTACTATGGGTCTTCCATCTGCCGTGGCGCTGGGCCTATGTCGGCAACGTCACGCCTTGGGTGGCGCAGTTTGCCTTCGGCTTTTATAGTGTCATGCTCACATCCACCATTCTTGGCTTTATCACCATGCTTTTCTTTAAGCCCCGCTCCTGGTGTGTCTACTGTCCCATGGGCACTATGACCCAGCTGATCTGTAAGGCTCGGCATCACCACAGCATCCCTGCTGAATCTTCCGAGAAAATGTAAAGTGTCCCCAAAAAGTCAGACAATATGGATGCCAAAACACCCCATTTGTTGGAGAGTAACTCATACTCTCCAACAAATGGGGTGCAGTTCATGTATACTTCTCCGTTTTCATTGAAACCTTTCGCTGTACTGATAGCAGTTCCACCGGTTTCAACTCTCACATCGAGAGGTAATGGTGACCTCTCCTGTCGATCCATCTATTTCCACTAAATCACCGGTCTTAATGAGTGAAAAAAGATCTACATCATCAGGAAAATCGGCAACAGCCGGAATTTCAAGCGCTGCTGCTGCCACACCACAACGGGAATCTATGTGAGAAAACAACCATCCTGCCGGAGAAAAACCTGCTACAGCAGCAGAGTGGAAATGCCCGGACCATCCCGTAGACCCTTTTCCATAGGGAATGACCAGAATTTTTCCTTTAATGCATTTTCCGATTTCCGGATGTCCTTTTTCGATAATGCAGCCGGTTTGCTCACTGACCCCGGCCCAGCCTTGGATGCTGTGAGGACAGACAATGGCCTCCCCTGTGGCTTTTCCGGGAAATGCCGGCCTGCCTTTCAGTCTAATCTGCTTCATGCTCAGGCCTCCCATCTGCCCTTAATGGATGCTTCAATGCAGCTTTTCATATCACCATAAAATACCTTGCAATTTTTTTCATTCAGGTCTGTATGGACATAGTGTGCCTGCTTGGCACCGTCTGTTAGAAATCCTGTCTTAACAAGATCATACGCCGTTCTACCGCAGACCAACGGACAGGCACTGTTGAGCAGATGCGCACCGGATGCTTCGATGGTCTGTGCGTACCCGTTCACTTGCGCCAAATACTGCATGGTCAAATCTGTCCAAATCTGAAGGCTGACACCTTCAGCCACCTGTTTTCCCTCTAACAGACGGGCAGCATCCCGAATCTCTTCCAACGTGTAGTGCGGACATCCTAAAACGACCATCTGCACATCTCCCGACCCCTCATCACAAATAGAAGCCAGGGAGCGGTCATACTCTTCCTGTGTCAGTACGATCTTCCCCTTTGGTTCGTGACCCGCCAATGCAGCCTCCAAGGTTGGCGCTTCGGCCGTACACCCTACAATATGGCACAGCTCACAGCCACTGGTAGTCGCTAGGGAACTAAAGAATTTTTTCAGGCGGTTGATATCCGGTCTACAGAAATTCCCCGTTAAAACCGGCCGCTCGTTACCTTCCGTCAGTAATCTGCCCAGTGCATGTCCTATGATATCCCAGTCTTTTGCGGTTTCACTCTTGCATTGAATTTCCACTATATGTGTTGCATAGCGATTTGACAGAATATGATTTCCCCACAGCGGCGTCCGTCCGCAAATTGCAGACCAAGCAGATGCCTCTAGGCCATCCGCATTCGCACATGCTCCATATACCGAATTGCCAAATAAAATATTACTCGATTCAGTAGATACGAAATGTTCACCCCGCAGCGGAATCCATCCACTGAGATACGGTGTGCAGCTGCCTGCTATACTCACTCCTGCGTCGTGAATCAAATCCAGAAACTTTCGATTTTTCTCAAATACTTCCTTGGAAATATTGATTTCCTGATAGCGAAAATGGTCACAGGGTCCAACACAGGTCTGGGTAAAACATTCATCACTGAACTGCTCCAATGGGTAGATTTGTTCTCCTTTTTCGCACAGCACCATTTTAGAAAAGATCTCATTATAATCGTCCGATTCAATCACATCCAAATAGGGATGATTCCCCATATATACTGTGGCTTTTGTCACTGTACACAGTGCTTCTGCGCCCAGCGCATTTGCATATTCTACAATTTTCTGCATTGCTTTTTGTTTAAATATGCCATTTTTTCCGTCAAGCATCCGTTTTTCTTCCTTGGTTAGTTTTAGCATAACATCCCCCACCGTAATTTATAAGATCCATAAACAATATGCTGCCTATTTGCCGGCCATTAATAATGTACATTATTCTCGTAGAAATGATTCCCAAGAAACTCTGTAAATGTCACCTGCACGAAGCTTTTTCCCTGTTTTTGGAAAAATGCTGTGAGGGCCGCTGCCACTCTATCACAAAGTTCTTGAGGACGATGCATCCAATAAACATCCACCGCCACCTCATCCTCTGCATCCACCCGCCGTACCGGCGAATAAAATACCTTAACATACGCTTCTTTTACTTCGGCTTCAGAAACAATGGTCTGCTTCAAATCCGCCGCCATAGCCTTGAGCTCTTTTTCCGAAATCCCTCTTACTGTAATATGTGGCATATAAATTCCTCCCTGCAGATTCTGCTTGTATTTTTATATGTACTTCGCCTTACTGATTCCCTGCATCTGTTGCTTCTTTTTCCAGAAAACAAAGACACGATCATGATCTCTCACGCATGTTCGGTATATAAGAATGATTTTCAGCCTTCATAAGTGCACTCGTATTACAGCTTACTCTTCACACTGTTGATCATCGTGAATAGTCGTCGTAAGATTCAGTCCTTCAAATCCCTCGCCAATGACTTCCGTCACCGAAGACAAGACAACAAATGCAGAAGGATCGTATTTGTGAACAATATCTTTCAGTCTGGGAGCCTCATGGGCCCTCACTGCAACAAGAAGAATATTTCTTTCCTGATGGGCAAATACGCCTTCTCCTTTGATCATTGTTGCGCCTCTCCCCATCTCATGCAAAATAGAATGGACTAATTTATCCAAGTTTCTATTGTAAAAGATGTAAAACATCGTTGCTCTGTTAAATCCATTGTTCAGTCGGTCTGTAACCACCGCAGCAACCGCAATAGCAAGTATGGCATAGATTCCCGACTCGATATTCCGATAGGCAATCATCGCCATGACAACAATGGAACCATCGAGGATCAACAGCATTTGTCCCACGCTGACGGCCTTGAATTTTGTTATTAAGAGTTTCGCCAGAAGATCGGTTCCACCGGTAGAGATCTGGGCGCGCACCGAAAAATAGGATGAAGTGCCGTAGATTAGGCCACCGCACACAACAGCCACGATTTTATCATCACTCAGGCACGGCAAGAACGACAGGGCATCCACAAGCAGCGAAAATACGCCTATGGTAATCACCGATAAAATAATGTATCTTTTCCCCTTGATAGTCAGTCCCCAGATACAGATGGGCAAATTTAAGGAGAAAACAGCCAAACCGACGGAAATTCCTGTAAAGGAATTAAGAATTGTACCGATACCGGCAAGCCCTCCGGCGGCAATATTATTATCGACATAGAATAAGTTGACTGCCAGAGCATAGCCTATGTTGGCCAATAAAAGGTATTTGATCTGTTTTAACGATATCCCGGTTTTCTCAGCGAAAAAAGCATTGCAACGTCCTGTCTTTTTCTCCCAGCTATTCATACTAGCGCCTTCTCCTATCCTGCCCATTAAAATATATTGCATTATACTCTTCTATGGACATAACTAAAAGTACCAAAACTTTAAAATGTAACAGTCCAGATCCGTTCTCTCCTCATCCAAATGGATCGCACTTAGCACCGTTCAAAGCGGGGGAAGCAGAAGCCACCGCCAGACTATGTACGCAAAAGCCAGCACTGCATCAGCAGTGCTGGCTTTTCTTTGACATCTATCCAATTATTTGACTGCGTGAATCTCTCTGATGGCATTCATTCCCAAATCAATAGCTGCCCCAATGCAATCCTCATCTAAGTCGAATTTTGCGTTATGGAGAGGTCCCGTTGTATCCGTTCCAACACCGATATAGGTCCCAATCCCACCATGCTGCTGTACCCTGTTGATCATGGTAGCCGCATCGTCCGTACCTCCAACACAGCCCTCGAAATGGATCTCTTTGAACCACGGAACTTTCCGAGCGGCTCTTTCAATGATCTCCATCATCGCATCATCACTCTTGCCGCAGGGCACTTCTCCATAGTCATCATATGTATATGTTATATCATAAGCTTTGGCAGAGCCATCCAGAATATCAAATATTCTTTTCTCCAGATAGTCGCAGATTTCCTTTTTCTCCCCTCGGTACTCAATCTTGATGAGAGCCTCCGGCGCAATGGTATTGGGTGCAACCCCACCTTGTATCTCACCCACATTCACCGTAGAAAGGCCGCCTGCATGATGTGCAATCGAATGCAGATTCAGTACAGCCGAGCATGCTGCCAAGAGTGCATTCTTGCCGGCTTGCGGCGCGGAACAGGGGTGGGCAGCGTGCCCATGGAATGTCACATCCAGTTGTCTGGCACTGACAAAATCTTTGCATCCGCAGCACATACTATGGGATAGCAGCTGCTCGCCTTCTTTGTTGCCGAGCGCATCGTGGAAAGCAATAAAGTAGTTCACATCATCCAGATGACCTTGATTCACAATGGAAAGCGCTCCGCCAAAGGTTTCTTCCGCAGGTTGAAAAATCAATCGAATTTTACCGCACAGCGGTTCTTGCCTCTCCATCAAATTTGCTGCAATCCCCAAGCCCATAGCAATATGGGCATCATGTCCACAGGCATGGACAGCCCCCGGATTGGTGGAGATAAATGCCTCATCAAACGGACGAAATCCTTGCTCCTGCGGCTCATCATACGGCAGGCAATCTATATCAAAGCGAAATGCCGTGACAGGCCCCTTCTTTCCCGTGTCATACTCAGCAATGACACCGGAAACGCCCTTGGTTTTCTCAACGAATGCAGGATTGGCCCCTTGAACAATCGCACGTTTCATTTGTTCTGCCTTCTCCTCATCCGAAGGGCGGACAAATTTCACAATGGATTCCTCATGGACCACATCCGGTCCCATCAGGCACTGATATCCCATCCCTGTGAGAATCTCCGCAATTCTTGCACTGGTTCGGATTTCACGCCAGCCATTCTCTGGATATTTATGAAATTCTCTTCTGTATTCCACAAATTTGTTCATTAGAAAGTTCTCCTTCTGCGCTTAATTGTCCGTACATCGACAGATATCGATGCACTCACTCAAAATCCGTACACCCTCTTTGATTTGCTCTTCCCCGCAATTGGAAAAGGACAGTCTCAGATGCCCGCACCCCTGATAGCCAAAAGGATAAAACACAAACCCGGGCATAATAATCAGGCCTTTTTTTCGGGCCACATCCACAAGCTGCATCTCCTTTATATCTTTATCCAGTGAACACCAGATCGAAAGGCCGGCATCCGGAAGCTTACATGTAATTCCCTTGTCTCGTATCTTTTCCAGTTCGTTATATAATAGGTCACGCCTCTTTTTCAGTTGACTTACAAGTTCTTTGACCCCTTTTTCGTAATAGCCGCTTTCAATAATCTCATTCATCACATAATCCGACAGGGAGTTGATCGTTGTTTCTGTGATCATCACATACCGCCCCAGCATCTCAATCAGATCATAAGGCCCGACGATATAGGCAATTTTAATATCATATGGAAATGTAAGCGTAAACGAATCAATATAAAGAACCGATTGATTCTTATCTATTGCATACAACGGAGGAATTTTACTGCCGGCATAGTTAAAAAGAATCTGTGACGCTTCCTCGATAATAGGAACGTCATGTTTATTGGCAATGCGCAAAAGCTGCATTCGTTTTTCCAGTGACATAATGATTCCCGTAGGATTATGACAAGCAGGCAATGTATATATGAATTTAGGATGATATTTTTCAATCATTTTCTCTAAAATCACCATATTCATTCCGTCCTCTTCCACGGGGATCGTAATAACCTGCAGGTTTTTATTCCTGAAAAGTGCCATATTGTCAGGCATGAGAGGCTCCTCAGCTATGATGCAATCCCCCTCGGAAAGGAAAAGCTCACATAACTGATTCAATAGTTGATTCGTCTCGGAGGAAATCTGAATATTATTTGGATTCACATACATATTCTCTTTTACCAACAATTTGCTGATATTCCTCTTCAACCGCTCATTTTCATCTGCCAGCGGATAGAAGATTTTTGATGCGAGATTCTCAGTTCCTTCAAATGATAGAATATCTTTATCTACCACAAGACCGCCCATGGAAATATAATCTTTATTTTGCCGACTTAAATCGTAAAGGTTAAAAAACAGTTTCTCTTTTCTGTTCAAAGTGTAGCGTACTCTTTTTGCCAAGGGAAAAAAGCGCTTGGCAAAGCTTCCCGATTCCTCCAAAGTGTTGACAAAATACCCTTCTGGCGTTTTCCGGGATGAAACAAGGTATCCTTCTGCAACCAAATCGGAATAAACCTTTACAATCGTATTTCTATGTACACACAGTTCCTCCGCCAGTTTTCTTTCAGACGGCATCTTATAGCCGGGGAACAGTTCCATGGAGTTGATCTGGTTTTTAATACTCCCCTCAATCTGCAAATAAATGGGCGTTTCACTATTCCTGTTGATTTTTATATTCATTTGACCACCTGCTTTGCTGAAGTTCAATGATATGGGCATCATCAAAATTTTTTATATTGTACCATAAATTATATAAGGCGACAAATGTCGCCTTATATAATTTACCTATTCAAATTTTCAGATACCGATCATAATACCGGCAACCAGCAGGATACATTCAAGAATGAATACCAGTCCAAACAACGGCAGCACCAGCTTGTACCAGTTTTTCAGGGAGATTCCCATAATGCCACACTCAAGAGCCACAGCGGTGGGGAAGATCATATTGGAGAAACCATCGCCGAACTGATACGCAACACAGGCCATCTGCCGGGAAACGCCGGTGATATCAGCCAAAGGTGCCATAATCGGCATCATCACAACAGCCTGTCCGGATCCGGAGGGAATGAAGAAGTTAATCAGATTTTGAACAACCAGCATTCCAACGCCGGTCAGCGATGCAGGCAGAGCCTGTACCACAGAAGCTAACCCATTAACAACAGAGTCAATGATGTTTCCTTCTGTCATGACCATGGAAATACCTCTGGAGAAACCAACCAGCAGCATGGCATAAACAGAGTTCTTGGTAGATTCCACCAGAGCATCTGCCAGATCATTCACAGACATCTTATTAATAAAGCCGGTGATGATCATGAACACAAAGAACAAGGAGGAAATATCGGTGAACCACCAGCCCTTACTAATGATCCCCCAAACCAGGATTACCAGCAGGATCACAAACCCGATCATGGAAATTTTGTGACGTGTGGTGAATTCAGTCTCCATGCACTCTTCTCTGGTCATCATGCCGGCTAGATCATCGTGCACGCCATAGAGATAGCTCTTCGTAGGATCTTTTCTGACTCTGGCTGCATATCTCATCAAATAACCGCAGATCAGAACGCTGAAAAGCAGGAAGGCAATGGTGCGGAAGATAGTAACCTTTGTATCGACCAGCGGCACACCTGCCACACCTGCGGCAACACCAATCGTAAAGGGATTGATGATGGCTGCTGCAAAGCCAGTAGCCACACCCAGATAGACCAGTGCGCCACCGACCATCCGATCGTAGCCAAGGGTCTTTGCAATCACGATAAACACAGGAATGAGGGCATATGTCTCTTCGAACATGCCAAAGGTCGTGCCGCCGATAGCAAAGAGCATAAAGAACACAGGAATAATCAAATGGTCTTTGCTCCCTACCAGCCGGAGCATACGTCCGATGAAGGCGTTGAGCGCATTGCTCTTGGACAAAACATGCACATAAGACGTAGCAAAGAGAATAAAGAACATAATATCTGCTGCATTGACAAATCCATCAAAGAAGCAGTTGAAGAGCTTCCACGGTCCGACGGGGCTGCTTTCCACAGAATGGAATGACCCTGCAACAACGATCTCTTTACCCGTAGCCTCATCCACAATACGATCAAATGTACCAGCGGGAATGATCCACGTCAGGATAGCGCAAAAAATCATTATGCCAAACACAATGATAAATGCGTTAGGCTCAAAAGCCTTTTTCTTTTTCTTTCCCATTTCTTTCCTCCTATGCGTTTTTCAAAATACACAGTTTTCAACAACAATGACAAGAACTGCCCTCCTTATTGATGGGAATACTCTACCATATTTCTTTTCCCTGCGTAAGTACCAAAGAAAAAGATTTTTTATAGTCCATAATTCAACAAATTGCTCATACGGAAAATGGACCATCTCTATTTTTTTAACTGGCACTTGCTTTCAATACGGATTTTGCTAAGATAAATGACAGATATGATGCGGCAGCTATAGATAAGCGATTTCTGCTGCATAATACAACTGCATGGAGGGATAAACATGATTTTATTTAAGAATTGTAGGTTGATAAAAGAGCTGACGGAAGGCTTTGACGGTGAATACGCTGATGTCCTTGTCAGTGATAAAGATCTGATCGAACGCATTTGCACTCCTGGTGAGATTTCTTCCTCCGGCTGTCAGGAAATTGATGCGCAAGGCATGACACTCCTGCCCGGCTTTTTCGATCTTCATGCACACATGTTCCTGACCAATCTGGATTTCAAAGACTTGTGTAAGAAAAATATGATGGATACCTGCATGGACAGTTATGCATTTGCAAGAGAATATCTCAGGCAGGGCTATACCACGATCCGTGATGCCGGTTCTCCGTACAATATTCCCATCGGTCTGGAAAGAGCATCACAAAGAGGGATTATCAATATTCCCCAGCTGATTTGTTCCGGCCTGATTCTAACCCCTACAGAGGTGGGTAACTCCACTTTCAGTACCATCTATTATGAAGCAGATTCTCCTTATGAAGTAAGAAAAGCCTGCCGTGAACAGTTTGAGGCAGGCAACCATGTCATCAAATATATGGTCACTGGTGCCTACCTCAATGAATCCGGCAATCCGGGCGACCAAATCGCAACGGAAGATGAACTCAAGGAGGCCGTCAAAATCGCAAAATTGAAGAACAGCTATGTCATGGGACATGCACACGGCGCAGAAGGAATCAAACTTGCGATCCGCGCCGGTCTGAGAACCATTGAACATGGCAGCTTTATCGATGAGGAAGCCATTGAAATGTTGAAAAACAATGACAATACCTGGCTCGTTCCTACGGCTGCCATCGGCTTAGCATGCATAGATGATGAAGAATCTGTTCTTTCTGAGGACGCCATAGAGAAGTCCAAGAAATATGAGATGGCGGAAAAAAACTGCGTCAATAATGCCTATCGTGCCGGTCTCAAACTGGGCTTTGGCTCCGATATTGACTACACTAATTTCTGCAAATATCCCGGCATGGAGTTCTATGCCAGAACGGATTGGTTCAACTTTGACTATAAGGACATCCTGCTCCAGGCGACCAAAAACAGCGCTGAAATTGCCGGGTTGGATGACTGCAAGGGCACCATCAAGGTGGGGAAAAATGCGGAGTTGGTGCTGATAGATGGCAAGCCCGACGAAGATATTTATGTCATGAAGAAACTCCCTCGCTATGTCTATTATCGCGGTGAACTGATTGAAAACAAATAAAATAGCTCACTGCTCCTAATGAACTAAAGAGGCAGTAGTTCGTTTTACTCCCATCCGCTGCCATGAAGTGTCGATTTATGCAGAACCAGAAAGGGCAGGATTGTCTTCTGTTTCTACCTTGGCTTGATGTTATTGGCACCTTATCCCCCCTTTGTTCCCCAGCCGGTAAGGAAACTTTCCATCATGCATGATCAAAAATAGCCTCCCCTATAGCGGATCGTTGGCGCAGAAGACTACACCGGCATGGACGGAGCATCCGATATGAAGAAAGCAGCGTTTTCTGTTGTAGACTCCCTCTTATGAACAACACTCCCGGCCCCTTGCCTACTAAAAAGGCTCCGGCCCCCGGTATAACCCCGGCGGCTGGAGCCTTCTTTTGATTGCTCTTGCATTCTACTGAAAGAAAAGCGTATCTCTCCCTACAGGCTTCTTCGGAAATCCGACTATAATCTCCGCATCACTGAAGATCTTGACACTGCCCAGCGCAATCCTCTGAGCGCCGACACCCAACATCTGGTGTGCTCTCTCCCCTCAACCTGGCCGCCGAAAACTCATGTGTATGCACCGGGGCGGTCTCATCCGCTTATAAGGTTGGATAAAAAGCAGGACAGCTTCCTTTTATTTTTCAGAATCTCTTTTTGCAAACATCCCTTGACGCAGGCACTATCATCTCTAATTTTTCCAAAAAACTATTGCTTTCTATCGAGTTTTGTGATAATTTATCCTTAGTAGATTAGCTTGCGCTAACCTAAATGGCGTTTAAGAGAGCGCATCCCTGCAAACGCGCTGCTCTGCAAGCATCACCTCTATGCCACAAACAATGGGCGTTTACAATTCTTATGTAGCATTGGTCAATAACCCGATACACGGGTTTTTATTTAAAGCACCAGTTAGCAAACGCTAATCCCATTAACTGGAATTTTGTTGGAAAGGACGGTATCAAAAATCAGGCAAAAATAAATTCATTACGGAAAGTTTGGAGGATTATTGATGATGAAAACGAAACATTTGAGCAAAGGACTGCTGTCCATGCTGCTGACATTGGTTATGGTGTTGGGAACGTTTCCCGCCATGGCTTATGCCGCAGAGGATGCCTCTGCGGATCAGCAAGGCACGTTCACTACAGCCATGCTGCATGAGAATCAAGACAAACCCAGTATGTGCGATGTTATGTTCGCAGAAAAGGCCGAAGTAGAAGTACATGGCGATAACGCCACTTTAAAACTCTATGTTGCCTATCCTGTTCCCGCTTTTCCCGACATGGGTAAGGATGGTACTGTGAAGGATTTCAAGGTGACTTATAATGGCCAGATCTATACAGCCGAGTCTGACATTGCCAGCAAACCTATGATGACTGTCAAGACAGACAACCCTGGCTTTGGTCTGAAAAAGGGTGCTCAGATTCCTGCTCAGGTTTTGACGCTCACTCTGCCCAAGACCGCATTGGAAGAATCCGTGCTGCCCGCTACTGCCTTCGTTAATGTATTTATGTTCACGAATGTGAACTTCAGAATGTCTGTGACAGATCTGGTTTGGGATGAACCCCAACCCGAGCCCGAAAAGCCCGAACCCGAAAAGCCTGAGCCCCAGAAGCCTGAACCCCAGAAGCCCGAGCCTGAGAAGCCTGAGCCTGATCATCCGGCAGTGGATATCGAAGACAAAGAGACCGGCATCAGAATTTACGCAGATGAAAACGTGTTCACCGAAGAAGTGTCCCTGGTCGTAACTCCTATCCATCAGGGCGACGAAGGCTACGATGCAGCCGCCAAGGTATTGGATAACACCGGCAAGAAGTTCCAGCTTTTTGAGATTCATTTTGAAAATCAGAAGGGCGAAACAGTACAGCCTAACAGTAAGGTCAGCGTTTCTTATCCCATCCCAACAGATTATAACGTTGATAAACTCGCCGTTTATCGGATCAACGAGGACGGTACCAAAACCAGAATTAACGGCAGTGCAGAGGGCAGCTGCTTCACGGTTGTTCAGAAGAGTTTCAGCACCTATGCGCTGGTAGAAGAAGGCAGTACTTCCTCGGCAGCCACGCCCATTGCTCCGCAGACCACTCCTACTACCCCCTCTGCCCCGCAGACTGGCGATGCTACGAACATGGCCGCACTGATCTCTTTGATGGTGCTGGCCTGCGCAGCTGTCACGGTCATGCTGCTTGGCAAGAAGCGCAGCACTGTCAAATAAAGGAGATAATTCTATGCACACTACCGCCAAAAGATTTTTAGCGATGTGCAGCATGGTAGTGATGCTTGTCCTTGTGGCAAGCATCACTACTGTTCCCGTATTTGCTGCCTCCAACGGCATTTATATTGCTCGTGCACATCCCCAATACCGTAATCCCTCCACAGGTGTCATAGAGGACTCCGGTGGTGAAAGTTCCGAAGTTCTGGGGCAGTCTATGACCGAGTCTGCCACTTACAAAAAAGCCCTTGTAGAAGTGGACGCAAACGGCAATACCTACGCAACTATTCGCCTGCAATTGGCGGATAACATCGCCAACCCACAGTTTCAGGTGGATGGTGCTTCTGTTTCCGCCACCTGTATGCAAGAAAATTACGGTGCCAACACAGTGGACTACCGTATGCGCATCAATAGTGAGTCTTCCATCATTCGCTGCAGCATAACAGTGAATGCTATGGGGCGTGATGTTGTCTTTTTTATTACGCTTTCTGATTTAATATCTGGCAGTGAAGACTTTATCACCAGTGTCAGTGTCGTATCCCCTGCGCCCGAAACTCCTTCCCAGTCACCGTCAGAACCTGAAAAACCGGAAAATCCCTCAGCGACCGAAGCAAACGCACCTGCCGTTCAGTCCCCGCAAGAAGAGAAGCACGAGGATTCTAAAAAAGTTGAGGAAACCAAAAAGCCTCAGAAAAACGACAATAAAAAACCTGGCATTCAGGAATTTGACAATCAGGGCAATGTGGTAGATAAGTCCGAAAAGGCGGCGGATAAAGGCAGTCATATGCACACTTTTATCACTGTTGCCATTGTCGTGGTGGCAGTGACAGCCATAGGCGGCTGCGTGTGGTACTTCGGTTTCTTCAGGAAAAAGAAGTAAGGGAGTGAAGCCTATGAAACGTATTATTTCGTTGCTGCTGTGCTTGACCATGATGCTTTCTCTCACATCCTGCGTAAACCAGCACCCGGAAGAATTGCAGCAGACATCAGGGTCAGAAAATGTGCGTCTCATCGCCACTTCCGCCGCTGTAGCCCAAATCTGCAGCAAACTGCATTTGGATTTAGTTGGCGTCTGTACTACCGCCAGTTCTCTGCCTGAGGAGTATGCCGATCTTCCTCAGGTGGGACTTCCCATGAATCCCGATCTTGAGATTTTAAAATCTTTAAAACCAGACTATATTCTCTCTCCCGCTACACTGCAAAATGACCTGCAGCCCAAATACGCCGGTATTGGCGAGGCCTCCATCTTTTTGGATCTCAAGAGCGTCGAGGGGATGTATGCCTCCATCGAAGGCTTAGGCGAAAAGTTTGGCCGGCAGGCAGAGGCAAAAGAGCTGCTAGAGGAATTTGACAGCTTTATGACAAGTTTTAAAGCATCCTTCGGGGAGAAAACGCCGCCTCGTGTTCTGGTGCTCATGGGTCTGCCTGGCTCCTATATCGTTGCCACGGAATCCAGCTATGTAGGAAGTCTCGTGAAGCTGGCCGGCGGTGAGAATATCTATGGTGACGGCGATGGGCAGGAGTTTCTCACTGCCAACACGGAGGATATGAAGGTCAAAGAGCCTGATATTATTTTAAGAGCCGCCCATGCCCTTCCAGATGATGTGATGGCAATGTTTGAAGAAGAATTCCGAACCAATGATATTTGGAAGCACTTTGCAGCCGTACAAAACGGCAAAGTTTACGATTTAGACCCCAGCCTCTTCAATATGAGTGCAAACTTCAGTTACCCTGAAGCGCTGCAATCTCTGCTGACCCTGCTCTACGGAGATTAATCAGAAAAACACCGCACGGTATGGAGGCATACCGGCGGTATCCAAAAAGGGAGGGTTCCTTTTGATTTCCACAAAGAAAAAAGTCATATCCTTTATTGTAACAGCGGCGGCCTTGCTCACCCTTTTTCTGTTCGCTGTCAATACCGGTTCTTTGAAGGTAAGCCCACCAGAACTGCTGAAGGGATTATTTGTAGCATATAATCCTGATGTTGCTACCATTTACGATCTGCGCTTTCCTCGCATTCTCATTGCGATTTTGGGCGGCGCTTCTATGGCTGTTTCCGGTGTGCTTTTACAGGCCGTAATGAAGAATCCCCTGGCAGACCCCGGCATCATCGGTATCAGTTCCGGTGCCAGTTTAGTCTCTGTTCTTGTTACAGCTTTTTTCCCTTCACTCTATTTTTTCACCCCCTTATTTGCATTTATGGGTGGTATGCTGGCATTTCTTCTGGTATACAGTCTTTCTTATAAAGAGGGATTATCGCCTTTACGCATTATCCTTGTCGGCGTTGCTGTCAACGCCATGTTTACAGGGCTTATGAGTGCCTTTAATTCCGGTACCGGTTCCAACTTCTCAGGCGTTGCAAGCATTGTCAATGCCAATATCACCATGAAAACCTGGGATGATTTTGAAACCCTTTTCATATATGCAGTCATTGGCTTGATTCTCAGTTTCTTTGTTACCAATCAGTGTAATCTTCTCCAGTTAGAAGACAAGACTGCCCGCTCTCTGGGTGTGAATGTAACCCGCAGCCGCATTCTGATCTCTGTCATCGCCGTGTTGCTGGCAGGCATCTCTACCGCGATCATCGGTCCCATTAGTTTCTTGGGTCTGATTGTGCCCCATATAGCAAGACTCTTAGTAGGCAGCAATCACAAGCTGCTCATTCCCTATACAATTCTACTGGGAGGCTTTACTTTCCTTCTGGCCGATACAGTCGGAAGAACCATTGCCTATCCTTATGAAATCAACGCCACGGTCATTATGTCTGTCATTGGTGGTCCTTTCTTTATTATACTTTTGAGGAGGTCGAAACACTCTTATGGCAACTGATGTATTTAAGATCAAGGGACTTTCTTTTGCTTATGGCAAACATGAAGTATTAAAAGGACTGGACTTAACCATTCACGAAGGGGCCATCACAACGCTGATCGGCGCTAACGGCTGCGGCAAGAGCACTCTTTTTAATTTGATGACAAAAAACTTAACCCCTGACGCAGGAGAAATCACTCTGTATGGGAAAAATGTGGTATCCTGCCGTATTAAGAATTTTGCAAAACAGGTAGCCATTGTCCATCAGCACAATACCGCACCCTCTGATTTGTGTGTTGAAAAACTGGTGTCTTATGGAAGAACCCCTTACCACACCATGGGGCTTTCTCCCGACTCTGCCGAAGATGAAGCCAAGGTACAATGGGCCTTGGAAATCACCGATACGGCCGCAATCAAGGATAAGCCTATCACGGAACTGTCCGGGGGGCAAAAGCAGCGGGTTTGGATTGCTATGGCGCTTGCACAGGACACAAAGGTCCTCCTGTTGGACGAGCCCACCACCTATCTGGATATACGGTATCAGCTGGATATTCTACACCTTATTAAGCGCTTAAACCAAGAGTTTGGCATCACTGTCATCATGGTGCTCCATGATATTAACCAATCGCTGTACTATAGTGATGAAATCGTTGCTATGAAAGGCGGAAAGATGATAGCCCACGGGATTCCGGAAGAAATCATTACCACTGCGCTTGTGCGAGAGGTCTATGATGTAGATTTGCAAATTCGGACGGTAGACGGAAAGCCCTTTGTCATTCCTGTGTGAATTCCCGACTAAAAAGGAGAAGAACAATGAAACTTAAGCGCGTTATTTTTTTGATATTGGGCTGCCTCTGTTTGGCGCTGGGCTGTATCGGTATAGCACTTCCGATTTTGCCCACCGTTCCTTTCTTTCTGGCCACGGTTTTCTTTTTTGCCAATAGCTCCCAGCGCCTCCATGATTGGTTCCTTGGTACTGAGATGTACAAGAAGCATCTGGAGTCCTACGTCAAGAAAAAAGGAATGCTGATGAAAACCAAGCTCACCATTGTAAGTTCTGTGACACTGATGATGGCGATTGGTTTTATGCTCATGTTCCGCAAAGGGATTTATATTCCATGCGCGATCTTGGCCGTGGTCTGGATTTGCCATGTCGTATACTTCTTTTTTGGCGTCAAGACCATTTCCGAAAAAACGGAAGTCCAGCCTGAGCACTGATCTGTCTCTGAGATCATGTATACAGCCTTGCTGCAATTCTCTTTTCACAGGATGATTTACAGACGTACCCCCGGAAATTCAGAAAACACACTGGCACCCGGGTCCACAGCCCCCAGGGTTTGCACCAGCCCCAGAAGGGTTATGACCAGCAGCCTCTTAAAGAGACGTTAAAAAATTTTATCGACCGCATCATAAAAACAGGCCGCTGCTCAAGCGACCTTTTTTATGATGCGGTATGCTTACTGTCCGCATATTGCATCAAGCAATTCATATCAGTAAATCTGATCCTTTTGACGCCATAGGCGAACGATTGACCTACTTAGCCATAAGCTATGCAGCCTGATACAAAGTGATATACCAGTCTCCATTTTGCAAAACACTGGTATAATCAAGACACATCAAGTGATGTGACGTTATCAGGAATATAAACCTCTCAATGGCCTATATAAAAACACATGTGACAAAATCACGGTAATTTTACCGTCTTGTGGTATACTAAGGACAACATAAAACAAAAGAAAGGAACGTCAACTATGACTGCTATGAATTGGAACAAGGATCTTTTTAACAAGGCTATGGAGGGTGACAAACCCGTTCTGGTGGAATTTTGGGCCCCTTGGTGCGTGTACTGCCGCCGGATTGGCCCCGCTTTCGACAAGATTGCCGAGCAGTACGCCGACACGCTGGCCGTAGGTAAGGTCAACATCGACGATGAGTCCGAGCTGGCGGACCGCTTTCATATTGAGGTGATCCCCACCCTGGTGATCTTTAAGAACGGCCAGCGTGCAGCGGATATCGTTGCTCCCGAATCCAAAGCTAAGATTGAAAGCTTCATCGCAGAAAATCTCTGAGAAAGGAACTCTCCATGGAACACATCTATGATGTAATCATTGTCGGCGGCGGCCCCGCCGGCTACACGGCGGCACTCTACGCCGCCCGTGCCGGGTTGGACACCATTGTTTTGGAGAAACTGTCCGCCGGCGGTCAGATGGCTCTCACCTCACAGATTGACAACTATCCCGGCTTTGAGTCCGGCATCGACGGGTTCACACTGGGTGAAAAGATGCAGCAGGGGGCAGAGCGCTTCGGCACCGTGACCGAACTGGCGGATGTGGGATCTTTGGATCTCTCCGGCAGCATCAAGCACGTCCACACCAGTGAAGGTGTGTTCCATGGCCGCACTGTCATCCTCGCCACCGGTGCCAATCCGCGCAATTTAGGTGTGGAGGGAGAACAATCCCTCATCGGACGCGGGGTCAACTACTGTGCCGCCTGCGATGGTATGGCTTACCGTGGGAAAACCGTGGCTGTGATTGGCGGCGGAAACAGCGCTGTAGCCGATGCCATGCTCCTCTCCCGCATCTGCAAAAAGGTGATCATTGTGCACCGCCGTGATACGCTGCGGGCCACCAAGATATACCACGACGCTTTGATGCAGCAGGAAAATGTGGAGTTCCGCTGGAACAGCACTGTCACCGAGCTGCTGCATGATGACCGCCTGACGGGGATTCGCCTGAAGGATGTGACCACCGGGGCGGAATCCGTCCTCCCCTGCGACGGCATTTTTGTCAGCGTAGGCCGTGTCCCCAACACCGATCTTGTCAAGGGCAAGGTCGAGCTGAACGACAGCGGCTACATCAAAGCAGATGAGACCACCCGCACCAGCATCCCCGGTCTATTTGCCGCGGGGGATCTGCGCACCAAGGCATTGCGCCAAGTGGTTACGGCTGTCTCTGACGGCGCTATGGCCGCCTTCTATGCAGAAGAATATTTGGCAGGACAGAGCGTATCATGAAAAAGAGCATCCGCGTTCTGGTCTTTATGGCCAGCGGGGCGCTGCTTGGGCTATTGTACTACCACTTCTTCGGCTGTAACGGCACTTGCCCCATAACATTCAGTCCGTGGCTGACCATGCTCTATACCGGATTTATCGGCTTTCTCCTCTCCGGTATTACCGCAAAAGAAACTAAGGAGTAACCATGCAATATTTTATCGCCTTTTTGGAAGGCATCATCACCTTTATTTCTCCGTGCCTGCTGCCTATGCTGCCGGTTTATATCTCCTATTTTGCAGGAGGCGGGGAGCGTTCTTTGAAAAAAACATTACGTGGCGCCGCCGGCTTTGTGCTGGGCTTCACAGTGATTTTTACCGCTATGGGCGCTTTAGCAGGCACACTGGGCAGTTTCCTGCACACCCATCAGACTGCATTAAACGTTATTTCTGGTCTGGTGGTCATTTTCTTCGGCCTGCACTTTTTAGGTGTCTTTAGGATCAACCTCTTCCGGGGCAGCAGTCATTCTATGGTCGGCCGAGAACTGGGCTTTGTTTCCGCCTTTCTCTTTGGTATGGTTTTTTCTCTTGGGTGGACGCCCTGTGTCGGCGCCTTCCTGGGTTCTGCCCTTATGCTGGCCTCCCAGCAGGGACATGTGCTGGAGGGGACACTGATGCTTCTGCTCTATTCTCTGGGGCTTGGTATTCCCTTCCTGCTCAGCGCCGTCCTCATTGACTATCTGAAGTCCGCCTTTGATTGGATCAAACGCAACTACCGCATCATCAACATTGTCAGCGGCAGCCTTTTGATTGTGATCGGTGTTCTGATGGCCACCGGAACATTGCGTCGGCTTTTGACTCTGCTCGCATAGGAGATGGAAAATATGAAAAATAAAAAACTGCTGGTCATTGTTTTCATTCTGGTGCTGGTGCTGGGCGGCGCAGGTTTCCTCTATGCCCGCTTGAGTAATCAGGGAAATACTACCATTACCCCCACTCAACAGGGCAGCCAAGGCCCTGTGGCTGCGCCTAATTTCACCGTCACCGACAGCCATGGTGCTTCTGTCTCTTTGGAAGACTTTCGCGGAAAGCCCTTGGTGATGAACTTCTGGGCCACCTGGTGCGACTTTTGCGTCAAAGAGATGCCTCATTTTGAAGAGAGTTTTAAGAAGTACGGAGATGAAGTACAGTTCCTCATGGTCAACGTACAGGAATCCCCTGATGTTGCTGAGGCCTTTATCGGAAAGACTGACTACAGCTTCCCTGTTTACTATGACACTGCGGGCAGTGCTTTCGGTGCCTATGGTCTTACCGGCCTGCCTGCCACTTTCTTTATTGATGCTGACGGAAACGCTGTTGCACAAGCACGTGGCGCTGTCACTGCGGAGATGCTGCAGCGCGGCATTGATATGATCCATATGCAAGGATAATAGATCCGCTTTCTATAGTCAGAGCCCCCGGCTTAGCCGGGGGCTTGCATAAGCCCTAGAAGGGCATTTTACAGACAAAGCCCCTCAAAGGGCCCTGAATTGGTCGGCCCACTGCATTGCCGACTCATGGCGGGCCCCTAGAGGGGCTCTTTTTATACCTTTATATTCTTGCTACCTGTAAAGAGGTCAACAAACTCTTTCAGACTCATTTCATCTGCAAGCTGGTCTCCATCCAATTGATGCTTTAATTTCATTGTCAATTACCATGCTGCGATACTTTGGCGCTAAATCTACGTGGTCCTTACATCTCAACATTGTATAAACTGCACCCCATTTGTTAGACAGCATGATATACTGAAAAACAAATGGGGTGCAGTGCTGTGTGTCCGCAGTTTTTACATCCGCTTACACCTCTATCACATCGCCTGCACAGGTATCCCAAATAGGTGTGCGGGCATGAATCGCCGCTCTGGCATAAAAGCAGGTGCAGTGACAGGGGCGCAGATTGGAGGGGCGAAGCTTCGCCAGATAGTCCACCGTGCGCTGCACCTGCGAATTGACCCGGTGGCTCAATAGATGAAAACCACCTACAATCCCGCAGATTCGATCATCGCCGCAGACTTCCTTTGCGTATTCCGTGATGTTTATGATACCGGAATGGCTGCATCCTGTAATAATAGTCAATCCCTCTTCACCGTGATAGACCAAGGCTGTATCATCCGGCAGAAAGTCCGGCACCCAACCCTCCGGGGTCAGTCGCTCTCCTATGGGTCTTTGGGCCTCAAAATTGTTGCCTCGGGGAATCTCGCCCAGGAAGGTAATGTGCCGGGAAAGCCGCACCGGCTGTCTGCTCAGATGCAGGTTGAATCGCTTCGCTGCCTCCTCTTTTGTCAGAGACATACCAATACTCTCCCCTTCATAGCGCTTGGGTGCAAAGACCTGCGGATGCGCATAAAGAGGAAGTTCTCCCGAAAAATCCGGCAGAAAATCGAGGCCTCCGGTGTGGTCATTGTGGCCGTGAGAAAGCACCAGTGCCGTCAATTGCGTCAAATCAACCCCCATTTTTCCGGCGTTTTTCACATATACATCACTGTAACCCGTATCCATCAGGATCCGCGCATCCCCATCCTCTATATAAAAAGACACACCGGGCTCTCCCAGATAGTAAGAATCGATTCTCGTATTATTGTCGCATAAAACCGTAATTCTCATAAAGATTCCCCTTTCTTTTTGTATCAGGATAGAAAAAAGGGACAACTGCTCCCAGTTGTCCCTTTCCTTACTCTCCGAACCAAGCGCGGGCATAAGCCGCCACCGCCGGGATCAGGTCTTTAATTTCCCGACCGGATGTATTGATACAGAGGTGATACCCCTCTTTGGCACCCCACTTCATATCACTGTACATTTGGTGATACTGACTGCGCTGCTTGTCGATATGGCGGATCATCCGTACCATCTCTCCGCGGCTCAGATTTTCTCCCGCAGGCGCACGCTCAGTGCACCGCTTTACGCAGGAGTCCAAATCGGCATAGACAAAAAGATTCAGCGGATGGTACTGCTCTAAAATCACATCCGCACTGCGGCCCACAATGACGCAGTCACTCTGCTTGGCAAAATTCTCAATAATCTGGCGCTGCGCTGCGGCCACGCGGATGGACTGATCCATGATCTGCACGGGCAGCATAGCGAAGCGATGTCCGATGGTCATGGGATATGCCGCCTCAATACTCCGCTCCGACACATTGGCCACATACTGCTCATCAAAACCATTCTCCTTGGCAATCATCTCAATAATTTCATTGTCATAGCAGGGAATCTTCAAGGCTTCGGCCAGACGCTTTCCCAATTCACGGCCTCCGCTGCCGAATTCACGGCTGATCGTAATAATCTTCATCATCGCACCTCCCTGATTGTGCCTATTATACTCCCCGGTGTCCTGCCTGTCAAATAGCGGTCTGTTGCCATCCTCTCTCCGGTTAATCAAAATATCCCCGGTTTGCACCGGGGAATATTTTTAATACTGATAGCAGCTGCCGCCTACAAATTCACGCACAATGGAATTGAGGGGCACATAGGGGCTGTGTAATGGTGCTACCCCATGGACGACCTTCATAAGATCGGTCAAACCGTGCGCCTCCAGGAATGCATCATCCAGTTCCTCCTGGAACTGGGGCATCTGGCACAGATACTTAGCCAGCAGGCAAGGCTCATAATCATGGAATGTATCAATATGGACACTGGCGTTGTCCTTATAGGGCATGATGTAGTTGATCTCACCACGATCCACACTTTCTGCCCGCTCTACCGTATCGCGCATGGAATGCCCTCTGGTGGCGTAGTCGCGAATCATGCGGCGAGCTACACGCAGCTGCTCGGGACGCACGATCTTATCGTCATCCGTAATAATGCGGGTGCGAGGTGCTACATACACGCCGGTAGCCGCCCCCCGGATCTTATCAAAAATCAGAGGATTGAGCATATGAATGCCCTCGGCAATGATGATGCCATCCTTGCTGCCCTGCATGGTACGATAACCGCCGGTTTTACCGGCCTTAAAATCGTACCACGGCACATCCACCTCCCGACCCTCGGAGAGCTGGCTGATGACGGAAATCAGCTGATCCACATTGACACAGTAGGGCGATTCCCAGTCGGCGGCCTCTGGCGGCCGCTGGTCAATGGGCAGGAAAAAATTATCCATGCTCAAAAGGCAAACCTGAACACCTAAGTTTTCCAAATATTCCTGTAAGCGCATAGCCGTGGTAGTTTTACCGCTGCCAGAGGGGCCAGTGAGTGCCACAAAAGGACGATTTGCCCTATCCGCCAAAATGGAAGCCGCGGCAGAACTGATTTTATCGTGAAATACTTCTTCACAGCGCAATACAAACTGCGTTTCATTCCGCATGGCATAATTGATATTTTCAAGATCGATCACGCGCATGATTTTCGTTTCCTTTCTCAGCAAATATACTTAATATATTGTGTTATTATACCACTACCTAACTCACTGAGCAAGTCTTTCCCTTCCCGCCTTCTTGCTGTGGGCTTCAGGACACGGCAGCTCCTGCGGACAATCCCCCCCATGACTTGGCTGGCAGATCCCGCAGATTGAGGAGCCGATGACCCATTTTAAAAGACCTGCGGGGAGAATGGAGAGGCCTGCAGACCCAGGCAGCGAAACACTGGCAGGCCGTCATGCTGCCAGCTCTCTTATAATCACATTTCGTTCCCCACCGGGAGCAGTATAGATTATATCAGCGTCCTTTCTTCGGGGATTTCTCTGGCCAGCGCCGCATTCTTCATACGCTGATCGTCACTGATTTCCCGCAGCACCGTAATATTCTCCGGAAAAGCAAAGCACTGATCTTCCGATATGAGCTCCACTTCCATCACTGCCACCTGCTGCCAGAAGGGATAGATGTCGATTTCAAAGAGAAATCCCTGGTAAGGCAGGCAGTAGCGCCGCTTGGCAATGGTCTGCATGTCCGTATCCCGCCGCGCCAACAGATGCTCATAGGTTGTCCGATCAATGCTGCTCTCCCGTTCTACACAGGTACGGTTGGTGCAGAATTCCTTCTCCGTATAGAAAAACTCCTCCCGCTCTCCTACACGGCGGCGCACCCGGGCGGTAACGCCGGGGGCAGATTGGAGATAGGTCTGCTCCATCTCATAGACAGCGCTGCACCGCTCCCGAAGCAACCCTTCGTCCGGTCGGGCGATGAGAAATTTCCGTTCAATCTCCAAACTCACAGCGCATCCAGCTCCTCTCTTGTCATCAGCAGGTTCAGCGCCTCCAAAAGCCCATTGGCGGTGAGATGAGACGGCAGCTCCAGCTTTTGGAGCAATGCCTGCCGCCGAGCTGCAGATCCCGGGCCGATCAAGCCGTGATCCATGAGATCCGCCTTAGTAATGGGGGCAGTATGCGGGGTCTCCTTTTCCCCCTCAAAAGTGGCACCGCTGCGGCGCAGAACCTCCAGCAGCACCTCCGGCTTCATGCCCTCTACCCCCAGTTTTCCTTCCTTGCCAGACTTGCGCTTACGGCGCTCCTTGCCGGCGATGTCGGGAATATAGGCCTGTTTCACCTGCTCCTTGGGCAGTGCCCCCTTCAGATAACCCCGGATCACAAAGCCGGCACCGTCGCTGTCGGTGAGCAGGATCACGCCCCGCTGTGCCGCCAATCGTCGGAAAAAGGACAGCTTCTCCTGATCATTAAAGATCCCAAAGCCGCCTGTCTCCACCACGGTGGCATCCACTACCTGCAAAAGGGCATTTTTATCGTAGCGCCCCTCCACAATAATCACTTCACGAATTCTAGGTTTCATCTGCTCCCCGCCAATTCCATCAAAAACAGCTTCAGCTCTGCCTCGCTGTTGATATTTTTCTCGCTCTTCATCCGCCGATCCAATATCTGACATTTCAATACGGCCCGCTGACACCAGTCATGGTCAACACTGCGTGCCGCACCCAGCAGCAGTTTGGCCGGATAGTCATTGCGCATTCCCCACAAGTCCTTCAGCCACAGCCGATCCTTCCCGGCATCCAGTGCCATGCGGGCAGTATAGAGCCGCCGCAGTTCCTTGCCCATGGCGGCCAAAATCACAATAGGCTCCGTCTGCATCCGCAGAAGCTCCCCCAGAATTTTTGCGCCGTCATCGTACTTTCCGGAGGTAATACAGTTGGTCATATCGAAGATACGGGCATCCAGCACAGGATCTGCCACTGCGTTAATGTCCGCAATGGTAATGCTCTGCCCCTTGGCATAGGCACCTATCTTCTCGATCTCCGGCACCAGATCGGTCATCAAAGAACCGCAAGTGAACAGCAGATGATCTATAGCGACGCTGTCGATATCATGCCCGGTAGCTGCCACGCGGCGCTTCACCCACTTCACCAGTGCGGCCCGCTCCTGCTGGCAGAACTCCACCTCCTGCACGTATTGATCCAGGGCTGCCGTCAGTTTCTTCATCTTGCCGTCCCGTTTATATTCCAACAGATCATAGATAAAAATCAACGTGCAGTAGGGCGGCACATCACTGAGAATCTCCACGAGCGCCTTACGGCTCCCCTCGTCCAGCTTAAAGATGTCCAGATCCGTTACCGTCACCAACGTGTGCTCTGCCATCATAGGCATGGCCTCCACTGCCTCAGCCAGCGTCTGCATCGCAAGGCCCTTGCCTACCAGGCGGTGATCGTTAAATTCCTCAAACCCGGCAGGTACCAACGCAGTGCGGATTTGCTCCAGATACCGCTGTTGGAGATAGCTCTCCTCCCCGTAGAAAAGATAGATATTTTGAAGCGTACCCGTCTTGAGATCGGCGCGCAGCTGATCAAAGGCCGCACCGCTTTTCTTAGTGGTTTTTCCTGCCATTGCTTAGTCTCCTTTATGTACTGTCAGGGCAATATTCCCCTGCAGGTCGGTGCGATAAATCTCCGCCCCCGCCTCTTTTAAGCGAATCATGGACACATCGGAGGGATGACCATAGCTGTTGTCCCCCACACTGACGATTGCCGTCTCCGGCTGCACCGCCTCTAAAAATTCCTCTGTGCTGCTGTACCTCGAGCCATGATGGCTGACCAGCAGCAGCTCAATATCCGGCAGGTCGTACGTCTCAACCAGCTTACGCTCCGTAACGCCCGCCATATCCCCTGTAATCAAAACATCAAAATCTCCTTGCGAGCACAAAACCGTCAATCCCTGCTCGTTGAGATCTCCTCGCATAGTGCCAAGCGGTGGGTATATGTGAACGCGGCTCTCACCCAGAGCGTATTCCAGCTCCCGTTCCACATAGATCACCTCTATGCCCTGCTGCTCTGCCAGAGCTGCCAGTCGATCCCGCACACCTTCCTCATCCTCCATATTGGGAAGATACAGCGTTTCCACCGGTATGCGCAGCAGCACTTCATAGAGCCCATTGGTATGATCGGCATGGTAATGGCTCACCGCCACCGCTGTCAGCTTTCGGATGCCCATACTGCTGATCTGATCGGCAGCCACACCGCCGGCATTCACATAACCGTTGCTGCTGCCGCAGTCCACCAGCATCGCCCCGTCTTGATTGCTCATCAGCACGCTTTGCCCTTGCCCCACATCCAGTGCCATGACCTGCAGCGCACCGAGGCGGTACTCTGCGCCTCCCAGATAAACGCTCAAAAAGAGAGTCAGTGCCGCAAGAACGCCGGATAGGACATATTTGCGCCGTGCCTTCCCCGTCAAGAGGCACACGCCAAACATGGCATACACATACACAAGCCAGTATGTGAGGTAGCGATTGGAAAAATACAGGGCGTGCCCCGGCAGACGCATCAATCCGTGGGCCACCGCCAAAGCGTAGTGAACCAGTCCCCACACGCTCCAACCGATTGCCTGTGCTGCCGGAAGCCACACAAACCCCAGCGGAATCAGGAGGAAAGAGATCATGAAGGCCCAGCTGACCGCTGGCAGCACCAGAAGATTGCTCAAAGGCGACACAAGCGTCAAAATATTGAAATAGAAACCCGTCAGCGGCACGGTAAATACCAGAGCCCCCAAGGAAGCCGACATATTGGCGGCTATAAAACTCCAGATGCGCCGCCATCCCCCCTTAACCGGCAGACGCAGCAGCCACTGATTCAGCCGTCCGGCAAACAGCAGCAGTCCGCCGGTGGCGGCAAAACTCAACTGTAAACTCACACTGGCTGCGGCATAGGGATTGGCCAGCAGCAGCACAAAAAGGGCGGCACTCCAGCTGGTCAGACCATCTCGCTCACGGTGGAAGAGGGGGGCCAGCAGCAAAAAGATCAGCATGATACACGAGCGCACCACCGAAGGTGTCATCCCCGCCACCAGCATATAAAAAAGCAAGACTGCAATGGTAATGCCCGCAAACAAGCGTTGCCGAGACCTTGGCAGCAGCAGAGCCAAAAGCGTCAGCACAAAGGAACAGTGAAGGCCTGAGACCGCAAAAAGGTGGGTCAGCCCCGCCTCCGACATGGCCACTTCGTCTTCCTCCATGATGCCGCTGCGCTCACCGGTGAGCATGGCTGAGATGAATCCTGCGGTACTCTCATCCTCCCAGATGTTACCTGTCATCTCCTGTATGGCCCGCCGCGCACGCAGAGGAATCCAGCGGATACCTCCTCGGCTGCCCTCCTCGATTTTGAGTGTCCCCTTTTCATAGAGGAGTACATGGACACCTCGAGAGGTAAAATTAGAGATCTTCTTTCCCCGGATGGCACCGGCATCCTGCCAATAGGCTTTGCCCTGCAGGACCTGTCCCGGCTCCAACTCCAATACCTGCGTACCGCCGTAGTAAACGGCTCTTCCGCCGCTGGAAAGGCGTACTTCCACCTGACCGCCCCAATTACTCTGGCGAGGATAGTCAATGACCGTAGCAGAGAATTCCCGACTTTCCCCGCATTGGGACAGCACCGGCTCCACCTTCATGGCGTAGTAGAGGGAAAAGTAGGCAAACGATGCTGCCAGCGAAAAGCTAATGAGCAGCAGGCGAAACCACAATCTCTTCTTGTTCCCGCATTTCTTTTTAAAACACAGCACAACGAGGCCGCACAGCGTGAAAACGCCGCACAGCCAAAGCTCCCAGCCATGCAGGGGCAGCAGCACCGCAGCAAAGACTCCCACAGAAAAGGAGAGGGCAATAATGCTTAAGATGCGCATTTATTCTCTCCCCCTTCCTAAACTATTTAATTATATCAAACTTCTTCCCGTGGGACAAGTAGCCTTAGTCAAAGAACCTGTGGGGCAGTTCCCCCACAGGCTCTTATGATTATTTTTGGGAGAAGTATTTTTCCCGGAAAGGTACCTCTTCCACTTGAAAACTGCGGCCTTTCAAATAGTTCAAAAGTCCCGCGTCCGTTTTAAAATCAAAGGTTAAACGATACGAGTAGAGCGCCTGCCGTGTCTCGCCATAGCGCTTGTTCTTCTCTCCTATCCCATACTTGCCATCGCCCAGCAACGGATGTCCCATATCTGCAAAGGAGGCACGGATCTGATGGGTGCGCCCCGTCAGGAGCTCCACCTCCACCAATGCCAGCTCCCCACGCTTTTCCAGTGTACGGTACCGGGTCAGCGCCGTCTTTCCTCCGGGGACGGGACGGTGATAGACAAAAACCTGCTTTTTCTGCTCATCCTTCAAAAGGAAGCAATCGATCTTCCCTTCCGGCGGTGTAGGTGCCCCCAACGTGATGCAGAGATAGCGTTTATCAATCTCCCGATCCCGGATCTTCTCATTGATGATGCGCAGCGTCTCGGCGTTCTTCGCCGCAATGACAATACCACCTGTGTTACGGTCGATCCTGTTGCACAGTGCCGGAGTGAAGGCGTTCTCCCACTTGGGGTTCCACTCCCGTTTCTGGTAAAGGTACGCCTGAATATGGTTGATGAGCGTATTCACCTTTTCGGTCTCGTCAGCGTGAACAACAAGGCCAGGACGCTTATTCAGGAGCATCATATTCTCGTCCTCATAGACGATCTCCAATGACGGACGGAACAGCGTGAGGAACATATTTTCCTCTCGGGGCTGATCAAAAAACTCGTCGTTGATATAAAGCTGCAGCACATCCCCCTGTTGAAGACGCTGGTCACGCTGGGCCCGGGCACCGTTGACCTTGATGCGCTTGATGCGGATATATTTTTGCAAAAGCCCCGGCGGCAGCAGCGGCAGGGACTTGGAAATAAAGCGATCCAGCCGCTGTCCGGCGTCATTTTTCCCAATGATCAGTTCTTTCATGAAGCCCTCCCTGTTTTTGTGGATTCTTACAGGAAACATTGTATCTTATTTTGCAAAAAAGTCAAAATAAATCTAAGAAAATGTTTGACATTCCTGACGCAATCCTCTATAATACTACTCGTGTCATTGTGAGGTGTACTATGCGTTTGAATGTCAACAAAGTATTGCACACCCCCGAAAGTCAAGAAACATTCCATTTTACAATGGACATGTCGGACTTTGATTTCGGTGGTTATTATCCTGCCACTCGCCCGGTTGTTGTGGATGGCCGCGTGGTGAATCGGGCAGGCGTTCTCTATTGTGAGCTTCAAGCGGATACGACGCTCCGCTCCGTCTGTGACCGATGTGCCAAAGAATTCGATGAACCAAAATCCGTCTCCTTCTCGTGCGTACTGGCCGAGGAAAAGCAGGAGGAGGAAAATGAGGACATCGTTGTATTGGAAAACGACGAAGTGGATCTGGCAGAATTGGCCAGAACCGCATTCATTCTCGATATGGACACAAAAACACTCTGCTCCCCCGACTGCAAGGGGCTCTGTCCCGGCTGCGGCGTGAACCTCAACGAGGAGGAATGTCGCTGCAAGAAGGCGGTAGATCCCCGTCTTGCTGCGCTGGCACAGCTTTTGCAGGAGGATGACGAGTAATTCTATTATTAAATTGCTGCTCAGGCAGTTAAGACCAAGGAGGTGTCAACATGGCAGTACCTAAGGGAAAAGTATCTAAACAAAGACGCAATAAGAGACGCAGCTCCGTTTGGAAGCTGAAGGCTCCCGGTCTCGTGGCTTGCTCCAAGTGCGGCGCGCTGCATCTGCCTCACAGAATGTGCCCGGAGTGCGGTAACTATAACGGCCGTCAGGTCAAGGTTATCAAGTCTGTGGCCGCTGGCAACAACTAATTACCGTGTGTCCTTGTTAGGAGGGAAGATTCTTCTTCCCTCCTTACTTTTTTGTCTTTTGCAGTTGCTAAAAATGCACTTTTCGTCTATAATAATTTAGATATAGTATGCGACATTCGAGGTTTATCATATGAGTACCATGATCACATCCATCGACCCCCAGAGTCCGGCGGAACGCGCCGGCATTCGTGTGGGTGAACAACTGCTGCACATCAACGGTCACAAAATCGTGGATGTATTGGACTACCGATTTTTCGGCTACGATCCAGATCCCTTTGTGGAGTTACAGCAGCCAAACGGCCATCGCCGCACTGTGCACGTGCCGAAGGCGGAGGGCATGGATCTGGGACTCAATTTTGAGACCTACCTCATGGACAAGGCCCGCTCCTGTGCCAACCACTGCATTTTCTGCTTTGTGGATCAAATGCCCCCCGGGATGCGCAAGAGCCTTTATTTTAAGGACGATGACGCACGGCTCAGCTTTCTCATGGGCAACTATCTGACCCTAACCAACCTCTCCCCGCGGGAGGTGCAGCGTATCATTGATCTGCGGATCTCCCCCATCAATGTGTCTGTCCACACCACAGATCCAAAGCTGCGATCCGAACTGCTGTGCAATAAGCGGGCCGGAGAAGCCATTGACACGATCCGCCGCTTTGCGGAAAACCACATCACGATGAACTGCCAAATTGTTTCCTGCCCCGGTATCAATGACGGTGCGGCGCTGCGGAAAACGCTGCACGACCTTGGGCAATGCATCCCGCTGTCAACAGCGTTGCGATTGTGCCCGTGGGTGTGACCAAGTATCGTGACGGTCTCTATCCTCTCCGTCCCTATACCAAAGAGGAGGCCGGTGCCGTCATTGATCTGGTGGAGGCCTTTGGTGCTGCCTCCCTCAAGGAACGCGGCACCACGCTGGCGTGGTGTTCCGATGAATTCTACCTATTGGCGGATCGTCCCCTACCGGAAAAAAGCTACTACGAGGATATGGAGCAGTTGGAAAACGGCGTAGGTATGCTGCGGCTTTTACTCTCACAGGCCACCATGGCCATGGAGGATCTTTCCCCCGATGATGAGGCCAGTCCCTTCGCCATCGCCACCGGCGTATCCGCGGCGCCCTTCCTCCAGCAGGTGACAGATCTTCTGCAGGAGCGCTGCCCTAAGATCCACGGGCATGTATTCCCCATCCACAACCACTTCTTCGGTGAAACCATTACCGTCAGCGGTCTGATCACCGGCAAAGATCTTATAGAACAGCTGCGCGGGCAGGACTTGGGTGAACGTCTGCTGCTCCCCTCCTGTATGCTTCGGGCCGGCGAGCATGTATTTTTGGATGATGTCACTGTGGAGCAGGTGGAAAAAGCGCTGGGAACCTCCATTCTGATCGTGCCCGCCGACAGCGGCTTTGATCTCATCGACACCATCATGGGACTTGATGTGGAACTCCCCCACTTTGCCCTCCCGCCGGAAGACGAATACTATCGCTATAATCCGGGCAATTGACCCGTCTCTATCAAAAGAAGAAAGGTAAGTGATACAATGAAGCCATTGGTTGCCATCGTGGGCCGGCCTAACGTGGGCAAGTCCATGCTTTTTAACAAGCTGATCGGTAAACGCATGTCCATCGTGGAAGACACTCCCGGTGTCACCCGTGACCGCATCTACGGCGAGTCGGAGTGGACCGGTCGGAAATTTACGCTGGTGGACACCGGCGGTATTGAACCCAGCACCGATAACATGATTTTGGCCTTCATGCGTGATCAGGCGCAGATTGCCATTGATAACGCCACAGTGATCATCTTTGTCACTGATATTAAAACCGGCATGACCGCCTCCGATCAGGAAGTGGCCCGCATGCTCCAGCGTTCCGGTAAACCCATTGTGCTGGCCGTGAATAAGATGGACTCCACCGGTAATATGGATCCGGAGTTCTACGAGTTTTATAATCTGGGGCTGGGTGATCCTATTGCCGTCTCCGCTGTCCATGGTCATGGCACCGGCGATCTCTTGGACGCCTGCTTGCAGTATTTCCCGCCGGAAGAGGAAGAGGAACCGGAAGATGATGTGATTCAGGTCGCCATCATCGGTAAGCCCAATGTGGGCAAGTCCTCTTTGACCAACCGGATTTTGGGCAAGCAGCGTGTGATCGTCAGTAATGTAGCCGGAACTACCCGAGATGCCATCGACTCCTATTTTGAAAACAGCCACGGCAAGTATAATTTCATCGACACTGCCGGTATGCGAAAAAAGTCCAAGGTGGACGACAGCATCGAAAAGTACAGTGTGCTCCGTGCCACCATGGCCATTGAGCGCAGTGATGTATGCCTGATCATGATTGATGCGCAGGACGGTGTCACCGAACAGGACACCAAGGTCGCCGGTCTGGCTCACGATGCAGGCAAGGCCTGTATCATTGTAGTCAACAAGTGGGATCTGGTGGAGAAGGATGGCAAAACGATGGATCATATGCGCGAGGACATCCGTCGTGACCTCAGCTATATGACCTATGCTCCCATTCTCTTCATTTCCGCCCTCACCGGCCAGCGTGTCCAGCGTCTCTTTGAGCTCATTAACTATGTCCATGAGCAGGCCTCCGTCCGCATCACCACGGGTATGCTCAACAGTGTCTTGGCCGATGCCCAGACCCGTGTGCAGCCGCCCACGGATAAAGGACGCCGTTTGAAAATTTATTATATGACCCAGGTAGGCATCCGCCCGCCCCACTTTGTCGCCTTCTGCAACGACAAGGGTCTGTTCCACTTCTCATATCGGCGGTATCTGGAAAACCAGATCCGCAGCGTTTTCGGTCTGGAAGGTACGCCTATCATCATGACCGTCCGACAAAAGGGCGAGGAGGAATAACCATGTCCATCTACTTTACGGCTTTCGTTGTGTTTCTAATGTCCTATCTTCTGGGCTGTCTCAATGGTGCCGTCATCACTTCCCATTTCGTCATCCGAGACGATGTGCGCTCCCACGGCAGCGGAAACGCAGGCTTGACCAACTTCTACCGCACCTACGGTGCCCGCTATGCGGCGCTGGTAGTCGTGTGCGATATGGGCAAGACTGCCGCAGCCGTCCTCATCGGCGGTCATATCTTCTCCGCACTCTTTTCCGACTGGACGCTGGGTGCACTCATCGGCGGTGCCGGTGCCGTGGTTGGTCATATCTTTCCTGTTTTCTACGGCTTCAAGGGCGGCAAAGGCATCCTCTCCGGCGGTATGCTGCTGATTCTGCTGGATTGGCGTATTGCGGCAGTGGCATGGGGGCTTTTCATCCTGCTCTCTGTCCTGACCAGATATGTGTCGCTGGGTTCTGTGGCCGCTACAGCCAGCTTCCCCATTACCGGGTTTTTTGTCTACGATTACAACATCGTATACACCGTTTTGAGCGTTCTGATCGCCGCGTTGGTGATCTACAGTCACCGCGCCAATGTGAAGCGCCTCCTCACAGGCAAAGAGAGCAAGTTCCACCGCCACGTGAAGGCACCTGCTGCAGAGCAGGAGCCTCAAGATAAAGAGACTGAAATCTAAGAAAAGGACGACTCGGCCATGAAACACAATCAAGTTCGACAAATCGTTTTCCCCCTGCTGACAGCTTTGATATGGGGTACTGCCTTTGTGGCGCAGGATATCTGCGCCGACTCCATGAGTTCTATGACCTTCAATGCCTCCCGTTTCTTCATTGCGTTCCTCGCCCTACTGGTCATCGTAGTCATCTTTGATCGGCTGAAAAAGGATCGTCCGGCAGTAACACCGGTGCAGAAAAAGGCAAATAACAAGTCTCTGCTGCTGGGCGGGTTTTGCTGCGGCACGGCCTTGGCGCTGGCCGCTTATCTCCAGCAAGCCGGGATGGAATACGGCACCGATGCGGGGAAAGCCGGCTTTATCACCGCCTTATATATCGTGCTGGTGCCCATCTTCGGCCTCTTTTTGAAGAAAAAAGTCTCGCTCCCCGTCTGGATCAGCGTGGGACTGGCCGTGGCAGCTCTGTACCTTCTGTGCATCAAAAACGGCTTCACCATGGAGTCCGGCGATCTGCTCATGCTGCTGTGCTCCGCCGGCTTTGCCGCCCATATTCTCATCATAGACCACTTTACCCAGTTTGTGGACGGTATGAAGCTCAGCTGTCTCCAGTTTCTGGTGGCTGCCATCTGGTCTGCCATCGGTATGCTGATCTTAGAGACACCTACCTGGGCCTCCATTGTCTCCTGCGCTCTGCCTATTCTCTATGTGGGCATCTTCTCCAGCGGTGTGGGGTACACCCTCCAAATTCTGGCGCAGAAGGACTCCAACCCCACGGTGGTTACGCTGCTTTTGAGTATGGAGTCCGTGTTCGCCGTGATCGCCGGTGCCGTACTGCTGCACCAGCAAATGAGTTTCCGGGAGTATTTCGGCTGCGTACTGATGCTGATTGCTGTAATCCTGGCACAGATCCCCTTCCCCGATAAGAAAAAAGCGGTGAAAGGCTAAATTCTATTCTCCCTATGAATCAAAGGAGACGCAAAGCGTTATGCTTTGCGTCTCCTTTTTTACAACACGGGATTTCTATTCTCTTTTCTCGCACACGGCGGCTGCATAGCCCTCCGGTGCCTCAAGTTTCGTAACAACATACCCAGACACAGGCTGCATGAACTGTTTCCAACGACCCAGCGCTGCGCCGCAGCACTTGAGCCGGGCCTCCGTCTCCGTCCAACGCTGGAAAAAGACAGCCGGTTCATCTGACCCAAAGCGTTCACAAAGATGCGGTTTCACCGCTCGCAGCCGCTCCACATCCGCTCCCACAGGAAGATCGGATACAGCACAAAGCACCAGATCCCCACTATGACTGAGGTTGAAATACGCCCCCGCCACCAGTGGCTTCCCGTTTTCGCCATATGAGAACGTCACCTGTTGTGGTGCGATCTCCAGTTTTTCTGCCAACATTTCCCGGGCAAGACCACGACCGCAAAGGTGCGGCAGTGGCGTCCGGTATTGCGCGATGCGCTGCCTTTCTTCCGGCGTAAGCCATTGCGCCCACCTCTGTATTTGACTCTCCTCCACCTGCCGCAAATCTAAAAAACAAAGTTCCATGCTTAGAAGAATGTAATCTGGCTGGTTTCCGCCATGCCGGCGAAAGCACCAAGGTTTTTCAGCTGTTCAATATTGGTCTTGGAGAGCTTATTGCAGCAGTTGGAGAACTCCTCGATGGAGATGAAGGACTTCCCCTGCCGCTGCTGAACGGTGGCCTGCGCCGCAGCCTCGCCCAGTCCATGCACGGACACAAAGGGCGGCAGAAGTCCATTCTCAGTTATGAGAAACTTGGTGGCATCCGACTTGTAGATATTGATGGTGTCAAAGTGGAAACCCCGGAGATAGAATTCATAGCAAACCTCCAGCGTGACCATCAGGTTCTGCTCCACATCCGTAGCATCCTTGTTGTTTTCGATCTCACGGATCTTCTGCTTCACCGCTTCCAGTCCGGCACAGCAGTACTCAGCATCAAAGGCCTTGGCACGGATAGAGAAAAAGGTCGCGTAGAATGCCAGCGGACGGTGCACCTTATACCACGCAATACGAAACGCCATCATCACATAGGCCACAGCGTGGGCCTTCGGGAAGAGATAGCCGATCTTGGCGAGGGACGCAATATACCAATCTGGCACATTGTGCGCCCGCATAGCCTCCTCCCATCCATCTTGAAACCCGCCCTTTTTTACCTTGCCCTTACGGACAGCTTCCATGATCTTGAAGGACATCTTGGGGTCAAGTCCCATCTTAATGAGGTAGAGCATGATATCGTCACGGCAGCCCACCGTTTCCAGAACGGTAGCCGTTCCACTGACAATCAAATCCCGGGCATTGCCCAGCCACACATCCGTACCATGGGAAAACCCGGACAGGCGTACCAGCGTATTGAAGTCTGTCGGATGGGTATCCATCAACATACCGCGGGTAAAGCGGGTATTAAACTCCGGGATTGCCACAGCGCCGGTAGGCCCTAAAATTTCGTCATTTTCAAACCCCAGCACTTTGGAGGAGGTGAAGATACTCATGGTATCCGGATCATCCAGCGGGATGGTCTTGGGGTCTACTCCGGTGAGATCCTGCATCATCTTGATCATAGTGGGGTCATCGTGCCCCAGCATGTCCAGCTTTAAGAGATTATCCTCCATGCAGTGGTATTCAAAGTGGGTGGTGATCGTACCGCTGTCGGTGGCATCCGCCGGATGCTGTACCGCCGTAAAATCCTCCACATCCATATCATCCGGCACAACCACCAGACCGCCGGGATGCTGGCCCGTAGTACGCCGTACGCCGACACAGCCCTGGGTCAAACGGTTCATCTCCGCATTGCCGGCAGTCATGCCGTTCTCCTCCAGATACTTTCGCACAAAGCCAAAGGCAGTCTTTTCCGCCAGCGTACCGATGGTACCGGCGCGGAACACCTGCGTCTCGCCGAACATTTCAATGGCATGGCGGTGGGCTTTGGCCTGGTATTCACCGGAGAAGTTCAAGTCGATATCGGGCACTTTCCCTCCGCCGTAGCCCAGAAAGGTTTCAAAGGGAATGTCAAAGCCGTCCTTGACGTACTTCGTCCCGCACTCCGGACACATCTTATCCGGCATATCGGCACCGCAGCCGTAGCTGCCGTCGGTGATAAATTCGCTGTGTTTGCATTGAGGGCAGCGGTAATGAGGCGGCAGAGAGTTTACCTCGGTGATCCCGGACATATAGGCCACCAGTGACGAGCCCACGCTGCCACGGGAGCCAACCAGATAGCCATTCTCTAAGCTGCGCTGTACCAGTTTCTGGGCAGACATATAGACCACGTCGTATTTGCCGAGGATACTGTTCAGCTCCACGTTCAGGCGATCCACAATCAACTGGGGCGGATTTTCACCATAGAGCTCATGGCACTTGTCCCACACCATGTTGTAAAGATCCTGTTCTGAATTCTCCAACCGCGGCGGAAATAGCTGCCCCGGCGGCAAAAGTTCAATCTCCTCCACCAAATCCGCAATGTGACGGGGATTGTCGATAACCACCTCTTCCGCCTTCTCCTCGCCCAGATAGGCAAACTCTTGCAGCATCTCATCCGTGGTCTTAAAATAGATGGGCAGGCTCTCGTTGGCATCAGGAAATTTCTTACTGGCCAGCAGAATATGGCGGTAGATCTCGTCCTCCGGCTCTTGGAAGTGGACATCGCCGGTGGCACAAACCGGCTTGCCCAGCTCCTCGCCCAACCGAACGATGGTGCGGTTAAACTCCCGCAGTTCTTCCTCCGACTGCACCTCTCCCTTGCGCAGCATAAAGGCATTATTACAAAGGGGTTGGATTTCCAGATAATCATAGAAGGAGGCAATGCGCTTCAACTCTGCCCAATCCTTGTTGGCTGTAACTGCCTGGAACAGCTCCCCTGCCTCACAGGCAGAGCCGATAATCAGTCCCTCTCGATGCGCAACCAGCTCCGTCTTAGGGATAATGGGCACACGCTTAAAATGTTCCAGGTTGGAAGCGGATACCAGCTGATAGAGGTTCTTTAACCCCATTTTGTTCTTGGCCAAAATGATGATATGCTTGGGGAAGCGGTTAGATTTGCTGCCCTTAGGCCGCAGCTTCAGCATCTCCTGATTGATCTCCTGCAAGCGGTGAAGGCCCATCTCCTTTTGCATCTTCTCAAAGAAGGGGATGAGCATATAGGCCACCATGGCCGCATCATCAGAAGCACGGTGGTGGTTAAACGCGGGCAGATCCAGATGCTCCGCCACAATATCCAACTTATATTTATGGAGCTCCGGCAGCAGATTCTGTGCCAAGATCAAGCTGTCCACATAAGTAGGATCAAATTCCAAGCCCACTTTTTGGCAGCCGGCTCGGATAAAGCTGATATCAAACTCTGCATTGTGCGCTGCCAACGGACGACCGTTGACAAATTTCAAAAATTCCCGCAGTGCTTCTTTCAGCTGAGGTGCATCCGAGAGCATGGCATCGGTGATACCGGTCAAGCCGATGATCTCCGGTGTCAGCCGGCGATTGGGATTGACAAAGGTTTGAAACCGCTCGGTGATCTCCCCGTTTTTCAGCACTACCGCACCGATTTCCGTGATGGCCTCCCGGTTTACCTTCAAGCCCGTAGTCTCAATATCAAAGCAAACAATCTCGTCAGCAAACTCCTGATCCTGGGAACCATGAACCACAATGCGATCATCCAGGTTGTTGACAAAATAGCCCTCCACACCGTAAAGGATCTTAATCTTTCCCTTGGCAACATGCCATGCATCCGGGAAGGACTGCACCACACCATGGTCAGTAATAGCGATGGCCGGGTGTCCCCAGGAAATCGCCTCCTTGATGACACTGGTGGTGTCGGTCAGCGCATCCATATTGGACATCTTTGTATGGAGATGCAGTTCTACCCGCTTGCGTTCCGCCGTATCTTTGCGCCCCTCATGGGGGATTTTCATGATATTCTGCGGAGCCAGCTGAATATCCTTCCCATCCCGGCTCAACTCAATATAACCCTGTACCCGCAGCCACATTCCCGGCGCAATGGCGTTTTGCAGCGGCTGCGCTTCCCGGCTCTGCATATATTTGCGGACAGTCACCGAGTTGCGGTTGTCGGTCATATCAAAGGTGAGGCACCACACGCCGGGGCGGCGTGTCTCATACATCTCCGCGGCAAAGACCTTACCCTCCAGCACCACATTGCCCATCTTGGGATTCAGTCCCTCCATGCCAGATACCTTACCACGGATTTCCTTACCCATGAGCACATCACTGCTGCCGCCACCGCCCCCCTTCCGAGAAGCAGTTTGCATATGGATCCGCAGCTGGTTGAGATCATACTCTTTTTGCAGCAAATGCCGCATGGCGGTCTGTGCAGCCTCGGGAACCTCACTCTGACACTCTACCATAAGCTCCATACTACGGTTTTCCTTATCTAAGATACCGCCTAAAAGCTGTGCACCGTCAAAGATCAAACGCAGTTCACGGGGCGGTACAAAACCATCAAAAAAATCAAAAAAAGGCACTTTTTCTGCCATAAGCAGCCATTCCTTTCGCTGTGATCGCAGAAATTTCGCCGCCCAAAGAGCGGCGAAATCCCATATTAAAGCTTCTCGATTTCCTCCATCAAGGCATCCACCAGCTTCTCCTGGGGCACTTTATAGAGGATCTGACCCTTGCGGAATACAAGACCCTCCCCCTGTCCACCGGCAATCCCCACATCTGCTGCGGCAGCCTCGCCGGGACCATTGACCACACAGCCCATTACCGCCACCGTAATAGGCTTAGTACAATTCTGGAGCCGACGCTCCACTTCGTTGGCGATGGGTATCATATCATACTTCGTGCGACCGCAGGTGGGACAGGACACGAGGTTGGGTCCTGTCTGTCGAATACCGGCAGCAGCCAAGATTTTCTTGGCTGCATAGATCTCCTCCACCGGGTCAGCCGTCAAACTCACCCGCAGCGTATCGCCGATTCCCTGACACAAAAGGCCGCCAATCCCAATAGCACTCTTTATAATACCCATTTCCGGCGTGCCCGCTTCCGTAACGCCCAGATGCAGCGGATAGTCCGTCTGCTCATGGAGGATTCGATACGCCTCCATATTCACCGGTACACGGGAGCACTTCACAGAAATGCAGATATCGTCAAAATTACAGTCGTTTAAAAGATGTACATGGCTCATGGCGCTCTCCACCAGAGCCTGGGCTGTAACGCCGCCGTATTTGCGCAGCAACTCCTTTTCCATGGAACCGCCATTAACACCGATACGGATAGGAATGCCCCGCTCACGGCAGGCATCCGCCACAGCACGCACGCGCTCTTGGCCGCCGATATTGCCCGGGTTGATGCGGATCTTGTCAATACCGGCCTCCACGCACCGAAGCGCCAGCCGATAGTCAAAGTGAATATCTGCCACCAGTGGAATGGAGATTCGCTCCTTAATGGCGGAGATGGCCTCTGCCGCCGCCATATCCGGCACAGCCACGCGGATAATCTCACAGCCCGCCTGCTCCAAAGCGTGAATCTGAGATACCGTGGCCTCCACATCCTCCGTGCAGGTATTGCACATGGACTGAATCGCCAGCGGCGCACCGCCGCCCACTGTTACTTTTCCCAAATGAATTTCCCGACTCATCCTATCACCTACCCAATGAGTTTCCACACATCCTGAAACATAACCACGGCCATCAGCAACATCAGCAAAACAAAACCTATGCCATGGATGTAATTTTCAAACTTAGGCGGGATCTGCTTTTTGAAAAGCAGGAAGCAAATTTGATTGATTACGAGGAAGAAAATCTTACCGCCATCCAGTGCCGGAATAGGCAGCAGGTTCATCACCGCCAGATTGACGGCAATCAACGCACCCAGAAAGGCAATGTTTTCCACGGCATCACGGGCGGTGGCCGCTTGCTCCCCCACCTCACTCATCGTGGAAACGATGCCGACCGGCCCGCTCAGATCCTTGAGTCCCGCCTCACCGGTAAAAAGCATTTGCAGGGACAAGCGTGTCATACGCACAAAGTCCAATGCATTATTCCAGCTGTAAGAAATACGGTTGGCAAAATTGGCCTCCTCCACACCGAAGAAGATACCAAAACCAGTATACGTTTTTCCGGACTGATCTTGATATGCACGGCGCTCCATGGGAAAATCCTTCAGATGCACCTTCTCCCCGTTTCGCCGCACCACCAGATCGAACGTACCATCCGTATTGCGGCCCAGCAAAAAGCCGACATCGCTATAGACATAAACCTTCTCCCCATCAATGGAGAGGAGCCGATCGCCCACCTGCAAGCCCGCCTCGCTCTGGAGGGGACAGCCCTCAGCAAATTCGGTGATGGTAGGGCTGTAAAATGCCTTGGCCCCGGAATAAAGGACGAGAATAATGAGGAGTCCCGTCAAAAAGTTCATGATCGCACCGGCGGCAAAAATCAGCAGCTTCTGCCAGAAGCCCTGATTATTCAGCGACGCAGGGTCATCCGAGTCCTCCTCTTCGCCCTCCATGGCGCAGAAGCCACCGATGGGTAAAATGCGCAGAGCGTAGGTCGTCTCTCCCTTGTTCTTCTTGAAAATAGCAGGCCCCATGCCGATGGAAAACTCATTGACCCGCACACCGCAGGCTTTCGCCGCCATAAAATGGCCCAATTCGTGAACTGCAATCAATACGCCGAAAATCAGTATGGCTGCTAACACATAGATCATAGATGCAAATTTCCTTTCAAAATGCCTACAGCTGCTGCCGCACAGCTTCCCGTGCAGCTCGGTCTGCTTCCATTATATCCTGTAAGCACGGCTGATATTTCACTTCTAAACGATTCAAAGCACCTTCGACCAAACGATGGATGTCATTAAATCCAATTTGACCATGCAAAAAGGCCATAACCGCCTCCTCGTTGGCACCATTCATAATGGCACAGGCCGTGCCGCCCACCTTGCCGCACTGGCGTGCAATGCGCAGACAGGGAAATGCCTCCAGATCCGGAGCCTGAAAGGTTAACTCCCCACAAGTCAGAAGATCCAGCTTGCGATCCGGGGACACGGCACGATTGGGCCATGTAAAGGCATAGCGAATGGGCAGCTTCATATCCGGAGTTCCCAGTTGGGCAATCATCGCACCATCCCGGTACTCCACTAAGGAGTGGACAATGCTTTGGCGGTGAATGACGGCATCCACCTGCTCCACCGGCAGGCGGTAGAGCCGCATGGCCTCAATAATCTCCAGCCCCTTATTCATCAGCGTTGCCGAGTCAATGGTGATCTTTGCACCCATGGACCAGTTGGGATGCCGAAGCGCATCCTCCGGTCGGACGGATTCCAGTTGTGGATAGCTCCAGCCGAAAAAAGGGCCGCCCGAACAGGTCAAAATCAGGCGGGTCACCTCGCTGCGATCCCGGCACCCCTGCAAGCTCTGAAAAATAGCCGAGTGCTCTGAGTCCACAGGCACAATTTCCGCACCGCACCGATCGGCCTCCGCCATCACCAGTTCACCGGCACATACCAGTGTCTCTTTATTGGCAAGAGCAATGCGTTTTTTCTCACGGATAGCTGCCAGCGTAGGCTCCAGACCAACGCTGCCTACCACTGCCGTCACCACCGTATCCGCTTGTGCCAGTGTAGCAGCCTGCAAAAGTCCTTCCGCGCCCGAGGCCACCTCTACATCCAGATCATCGATCCGCTGCCGCAGTGCCTTGGCCGCATCCTCACGGTACATCACCGCCAAGGCGGGATGAAATTCCCGCACCTGTTTTTCCATCAGATCCACTTGAGAACTGGCAGTCAGCGCAGCAACGCTCAGCCCCAGCTCCCGTACTACCTCCAGCGTCTGCCGACCGATGGAGCCGGTAGAGCCGAGAAGCGAAATTGTTTTTGTCATAGCCTACTCCTTAGAGCGTGACATAGCGGATAATGATCCATACAATGGGTGCCGTAAAAATCACGCTGTCAAATCGATCCAGCACACCGCCGTGACCGGGCAGCAGCCGCCCGTAGTCCTTAATGCCGTACTGGCGCTTGATGAGCGAAAAGCTCAAGTCACCCAACTGGCCCATAGCAGCGCCCACCAGCCCCAGCAGCAGACACCAGAGGATATTCAGTGGGCGCAGCGTGCAAAATTGGAAGATGATACGGAAAATTACCATCCCCAGCATCCCGCCCAGAAGCCCCCCAACGGCTCCCTCCACGGTCTTTTTAGGGCTCACCTTCGGTGAGAGTTTGTGCTTACCGAAGGCCATACCGGCAAAGAGTGCCATGGTATCACTGGAAAATGCCGCCACCAGCGGAATCATCACAAGCCCATTGCCATCGGGCATCAATCGCAGATGCAAAAGGCAGCTCAAAGCGCCGGGAATCACGAAGCCCGCCACCAGAACAGTGCACATATCCGTGAATGTCATAGGATGTGCTCCGCCGTATTCCACTACTGCCAGTACAAAAAGCCCTACCACCAGAACGGTCAGCACAAAGAGGAAAAACGTACCCACCACACGATTGGATGTTCCCTCAAATTGGGAGGACTGCCAATAGACCATCCACACCAGCGCAACGCCCATGGCAGCGGAAACCCAGAACCAGCGTTTTGTCTTAGTCTCACCACAGACAGCCGTCAGCAGTTCGTGGGCACCGACAATGCTCAAAAGGCTCAGAAAAATCGCAGTTGCCCAATCGGGCGCTGCCACAAGTACCGCCAGCAACAGCGGCACACCCACCACAGCCACCAGAATTCTTTGTTTCATTGTATCACCTTATTTCTTCACGCCGCCAAAGCGGCGATCACGCTTTTGATAATCGATAATGGCCATATCCAGTGCCTGCTCCGTAAAGTCCGGCCAGAGTGTATCGCAGAAGTAAAACTCGGAGTAAGCGCACTGCCACAAAAGGAAGTTACTCAGCCGAATCTCACCGCTGGGACGGATAATGAGTTCCGGGTCAGGAATCCCCGCCGAGAACATATATCCGGAAAATAGTTCCTCTGTCAGATCCTCCGGTTTTTTCTCCCCGTCTACGCAGGCCTTGGCAAAGGTGCGGGCCGCCCGTAACAGTTCGTCCCGCCCGCCGTAGTTGAGACAGATGTTGGCCTGAAAGCCGTGAATATGGTCAGAAATATGATTGGTGCGCTGCACCATTTTCTGAATGTCGGCAGGGATGGCACTCATATCGCCAAAAAATTGCAGCCGAATCTGATCACGCTCCATAGTGTCAATGGCCTCCACCATGTACTTCTTCAAAAGTCCCATGATGGTGCTCACTTCCTCTGCTGGACGCTTCCAGTTCTCGGTAGAGAAGGCGTACACCGTCAGGTATTCCACACCCAAATCCTTGCAGTGGGTTGCAATCTTGCGAAACACCTCCGCACCTACTTTATGTCCGGCAGTACGAGGCAGCCCCCGCTGCTTCGCCCAACGACCATTGCCGTCCATAATAATAGCGATATGGCGGGGAAGGCGGCTCATGTCCACCTGCCCCGCCGTTTCCGTTTTTTTTGAATCAAAGAGACCCATTAGACGGACATCAGTTCCTTTTCTTTATTTGCCAAAAGGGTATCGAGCTGCTTGCAGCTGTCGTCAGTCAGCTTCTGCAATTCCTTTTCCGCCGCCTTCAGCTCATCCTCGGTAATCTCGGAAGCCTTCTGCAGTTTCTTAAAATGATCTACGGCATCGCGACGGACATTGCGTACCGCCACCTTGCCGTTCTCCGTATATTTGTGGATCTGCTTGACCAGCTCCTTACGCCGCTCCTCCGTCAGCTGGGGGAACACCAGGCGCAGGGACTTGCCGTCATTGGTCGGATTAATGCCCAGATCAGACTCCTGAATGGCCTTTTCAATGCTGCGTACAGCCGTGGCATCCCAAGGGGCAATCACCAGCGTACGGGCATCAGGAGAAGAGATGGATGCGATCTGCTGGATGGGGGTGGGGGTTCCATAGTAATCCACATTGATTCGGTTGAGGACTCCGGCGTTGGCGCGGCCTGCACGCACGGAATCAAAATCTTTGACAACAGAGTCAATGCTCTTTTTCATCTTTTCCTCATATGCTTTGAATTCAGATTTCATGATGTCTCTTTCCTTTCCTTTTAGGTCGGACGGCAGCTTCCTCTGTGTGCCGCTATTTGTTACCTGATACCTCTCAACCCTCGTGAACGATGGTACCGATCTTCTCACCCTTCAGCACACGGACGATGTTGTAGGGATCCTTCAGCGCAAATACCAGCACCGGAATATGGTTATCCATAGAAAGGCTGGTAGCAGTAGAGTCCATGACAGCCAGATGCTGCGCCAGCACGTCATCATAGGTGATCACATCGAACTTCCGTGCATCGGCATTCTTCGCCGGGTCGGAATCATAAACTCCGTCAATATTCTTAGCCAGCAAAATAACCTCAGCACCGATCTCCGCGGCCCGCAGCACAGCTGCCGTATCTGTGGAGAAGAAGGGATTTCCGGTGCCGCATCCAAAAATGACAACGCGGCCTTTTTCCAGATGACGAATGGCTCTTGCACGGATATAGGGCTCTGCCACGGCACGGATCTCCAGCGCCGTCTGGATGCGTACATCCACGCCCTTTTGCTCCAGTACATCCGCCATGGCCATGCAGTTCATCGCCGTAGCCAGCATACCCATATGATCAGCACGAGTACGCTCGATGTAGCCCTCGCCGTTCTTTACACCGCGCCAAAAGTTACCGCCGCCGATGACCACACCCACCTGCACGCCCATAGCAACGCACTCGCGGATGACTTCTGCCACACGGCCCATCACCTCAAAATCCAGTCCAAACTTCTTCTCACCAGCCAGTGCTTCACCGCTGATTTTCAGCAGCACCCGCTTATATTTCGGTGTCTCCATGACATATTCCTCCATATTTTATGATCTATAGTATTGTACCTTATTTCTCCTCTTTTGCATAGGGGGTAAATGTAAATTTTCCATTCTTTTTCCCTTCAGCCCGCAGGAAATCTCCACCTGTGTCCCTTGTCTTGAAGGCTTCTTCTATGGTATGATTAAAAAAAGTGAGGGACACAGCATGAAAATGATTTACATAGACAAGCGCATACTGGTGGCCATCAAGCCAAACGGCGTACTGAGCACCGATGAGAGCGGCGGTATGCCGCAGCTGCTTCGTGAGCAGCTGGGTGATCCTACGGCCTGTGTACGCACCGTGCATCGTCTGGATGCTGCCGTAGGCGGACTGATGGTCTTTGCCCGCTCCGCTAAGGCCGCTTCCCTGTTGGGTCAACAGATGCAGGAGCGCAGCTTTCACAAAGAGTATCTGGCAGTAGTCCACGGCACGCCGCCGCCTTGCGGAGAACTGCGGGATCTCTTAGGCCGGGACAGGGCACGACGCATCACCTATGTGGCGAAAGAACCGGGAAAGGATGTGCGCCCTGCCTTATTGGACTATCAGGTGCTGGACAGCCACAACGATCTGTCGCTGGTGCGTATCGTCCTTCACACGGGGCGGACCCACCAGATCCGGGTGCAGTTCGCCTCCCGGGGATGGCCGCTGGCAGGCGATCGAAAGTACGGTCTCCAGGACGATAAAGACTTTCCCATCGCCCTATGGTCGTGGCGTCTCCGCTTCACCCACCCTGAGAGCGGGGAGACGATGGAATTCTCCGCCCTCCCCCCACAAAGCGGGCCATGGTCTGGTTTTACCATGCCTGCATAATACTGCAAAATACCGCAAAAAGGGCCGTCTCATGAGGCAGGCCCCTTTTTTTATGATTCCGCAGATCCACGGTATTTTTGCTCTATACTCTCTCCTAAGGCCCGCCAGTGCTGGCCCACGCTCTTCCACAGGCCGCCTCCCATCCCTGCCGCTAAACGCAGCAAAATCTGGGTAACCAGCTTTCTCTTTTTCTCATCGGTTCCAATGTATTCACGCAGCAGAGCCAAACCACCGGAAAAACCACCCTCCCGCAGATCCTCCAGCGTTTTGGCTTTGCCTCCCATGCTGAGAATACGGTAAAATGTCTCGGTGAACTCCTGCCGCTCCTGCATACTCATCTCCGCCAGCCACTCACGGATGGCTCCATCAGAAGCTTTTGCCGCCTCCGTCCGCTGCGTACTGCGGCAAAATTTCTTTCCCAACACAGTCCAAGAGAGGGGTTCATGCTGCATAAAGGAGCGGTTGGAGCTGTCAATCAGTTCATAGTCCTCGGTATGCTCCAGCAGCATCCCTACCAGCGAGGATTCCGGAATAAAGGTGTGGATTTTCTCCGCCACACGGCGATATTCTTTCGAATCCAGTATACTCCGGTCGAAGCCGGGGCCATCATTGTTGTAAGCCGCCAGCAGCCGCTTACGCTGCACCTTTTCCGGCAGATGAATTGCTGCCCATGCCGCCAGATTACCGCCCTTGGAATGACCGCCCAACCGCAGCTTTCTCCATGGGCAATGCCGCAGCACCTCCTGGGCATATTCCGTGGCTCGAAGCTGTGCCGGAACAGCCGAGAGGAAGCTCATGTTGAAATCCTCCTGCCATCCCACCAAGGTAGTATCCGTACCGCGATAGGCCACAAATATACTGCCATCCGGCAGCAAAAAGGAGACGGCAGCAAACTGCATCACTTTCTCCTCATCGATGCTGCTCTCAAAAGCAAACATTTTCACATCACGGAATCGGGGCGTGGCAGCCATGGCACGCATCACCGGGATATAATCCTCTTCGGAAAGCCCCAGCTGCTCATCCTGCTCTGTCAATAAGCCGCAGACATCCCCGATGCACATAGCATCCGCCAGCTTGCAGCTGCGCAGCCCAGCAATCCGCCGAAAATCAATATAGGAAACAATACATAAAAGAAGGTTATCCACCTCATTAAACTCATCTTTGGCAAAGGGCAGATCCCCGCGCCACGCAAGATAATCCCACACGCTTGTTTTCTTTTTTTCCGCCATAGCATCCCCTCCTGTTTTTGTCATTTTAGCACAGTTTATCTTAGGAAACAAGCAGCTTTCCGCACCGTAAACCCACTTCATTCACCTAAATAAAAGAGGCGGCATATGCCGCCTCTTTTATGTCATTTTAGCCCGGTGGCCAGGTCATGTCACGCCCGGAAAGCACATGGAAGTGCAGGTGTTTCACTGTCTGCCCTGCCTGCTCCCCACAGTTATTTACCACGCGGTAACTCTCACAGCCCAGTTCCTTACAAATCTTGGCAATCACCTCAAAGCAATGGGCCACAATGCCGCTGTTCTCCGCTGTAATCATAGCGGCGCAGCAAATGTGCTCCTTAGGTACCACCAAAAAGTGAACGGGAGCCTGGGGCTCAATGTCGTAGAATCCATAGCACAGCTCATCCTCATAGACCTTATGAGAGGGAATCTCCCCATCAATGATCTTGCAGAAGAGGCAGTCGGAATCTCTATGCATGGTTTACCACTCCTTTCTCCATTTTTCTATCCAGTAAAGCTCTTGTTTCTGTATGGGCGGCTTTTACTTTGCCTTTTCGGATACGAAATCGTCTACCGCAGCCAGTG
>JAHHSG010000007.1 GCA_020025305.1 Oscillospiraceae bacterium | reverse complement strand
CAATAAGCCTTACTTCTAAGAACATTGATACGTTGTTCGGTTTTGAAGGTGTAATTGAAACATGCACCTTTAGCTCAGTTGGTAGAGCACCTGACTCTTAATCAGGGTGTCCAGGGTTCGAGTCCCTGAAGGTGTACCACTGCAGATATCATATACGAGGTATATGTTTCTGATATAAATCGGCCCGTTGGTCAAGTGGTTAAGACAGAGGCCTCTCACGCCTTTAACATCGGTTCGAATCCGGTACGGGTCACCACTTTTCTATTGACAGAGAAGGAAAAATGTGTATAATATAGGTTTGTAGCTGGAATACAGTTTGCAAATAGAGTTGGTGCTGATTAGAGCGAGGGTCCACCCGTTCCCATCCCGAACACGGAAGTTAAGCTCGCTTCTGCCCACAATACTTGGCTGGAGACGGCCCGGGAAGATAGGTAGCGCCAACATTAGAAGGACATCCTTTTGGATGTCCTTCTTTTGCTATTTAGGTGGGGAAATCCTTTTAACATTCTGAAAGAATAAAACCTTTAGAAAGAGAATACAGGATTGCCATAGTTACATAAAGCGGATCACCCTGCTGCATTTAGTTTAAGTGCACGCATACTTTGGATGCGGACGTCCTCTAGTCTCTCTTTAGAACTTGAAATTACTTGGCATTAGCTTTTGCGCTGTTCGTACAACGTACAATCTGGGGCGGTTCCATTCGTAGAGGGAACTTTTAGGGGATAAAAACCATGCTTTCCTGTGGATTTTTACTATACAGTATGATACAATGACATCAAAATGAAGTGATTTGCACCGAGGATTCTGTCCCGGTCTGCCGATTCAGAGAGGATGGATGACATGAAACTTCTATTTAAAGGCGGCACGGTGGTCTCCGGTCACGGAACAAAGCGAGCCGACATACTGGTAGACGGCGAAAAAATTACCAAAGTGGGGAGAAATCTGTCTGCAATGGGTGCGCAGGTGGTGGATGTCACTGGAAAATTGCTGATGCCCGGCTTTATCGACGCTCACACCCACTTTGATCTGGAGGTTGCCGGCACGGTCACCGCTGACGACTTTTCCTCCGGCTCTCGCGCTGCGCTGCGAGGGGGAACCACTACGGTGGTGGACTTTGCCTGTCCCAATAAGGGCGAGACGCTGCACACTGGCCTGCAGCGTTGGCACGAAAAGGCCGATGGCCGTACCTGCTGCGACTACAGTTTTCACATGACGATTGATGATTGGAATGAAACCATCGAGGCAGAGCTGGACGACATGTATGCTGCCGGTATTTCTTCTTTCAAGATGTACATGACTTACCCCGCCATGATGCTGGATGACGGCACCATCTACCACGTTTTGAAAAAATTAAAAGAAAAAGGCGGCATCTGCGGCGTACACTGCGAGAATAGCGGTGTCATTAATGCATTGATTGCCGAGAAGAAGGCCAACGGTCAGCTTGCTGTCAGCTCTCATCCCCAGACACGCCCTGACTATCTGGAGGCCGAGGCCGTGGCTCGGCTGCTGCGAATTGCGCAGGCTGCTGATGCACCGGTTATTATTGTTCATCTTACTTCCGCAGCAGCGCTCCGAGAAGTGGAAGCCGCCCGTAAACGGGGGCAAACTGTCTATGTGGAGACCTGCCCTCAATATCTGCTGCTGGATGACAGCGTTTATGATAATGAGGATTTTACCAAAGCCGCGGGCTATGTGTGCGCTCCCCCTATTCGCAAGAGCGAAAATCAAAAGATCCTGTGGCAAGGGCTGCGCCGCGGTGAAATCCAAACGATTTCCACCGACCACTGCAGCTTTACCGCAGAGCAAAAGGCCATGGGACGGAACGATTTTACCGCCATTCCGGGAGGGTTACCCGGGGTGGAGACCCGGGGTGAACTGATGTATTCTTTCGGTGTCACTACACGGAAGATCTCACTAGCTACTATGTGTAAGGCACTCTCGGAGAATCCGGCACGCTTGTATGGTCTCTTTCCACGCAAGGGGATTCTTCGTCCCGGCAGCGATGCCGATCTGGTTATCTATGACCCACAGGCAGACCATGTGATCCGTGGGGAGGACATGATCGGTCGGGCAGGCTATACCCCCTTTGAGGGGTTTGTGACCCGCGGCGGTATCGAACAGGTCTGGCTGCGTGGCAAGCTGGTTGTGGATCAAGGTGTGGTGCTTGCCAAAGGAGGCGACGGACAGTATCTTGCCCGCGGTAAAAACGCACTGTAAGCACTGATTTCCCATAGTACTGCCGCTTTGAAAAAGAATGACGCAGGAGCAGGCAATAAAAGACAGCAACATGAGGTTTATGCCGCTGAATGGACGGACATTGTAGTACCCTAGCGTCTGCAATGGTGGAAAAGTACAGAAATAATCCCTTTGACGAGGGAATCTCAAGTTGAAGAGGAGAGGCGCCGTATAAACGGCGCCTCTCCTCTTGTATACTGACTGTGTCCGCAGCTATCATCATGGATGGCTCGGCTTATCTCCAGGCGCCCGTCTGGGACAGCTGCTGATAGAGTACAGTCGTGTTTTCTAAAGTGAGTAGGAAATCGTCCAGATATGAGCACTCCTGTAAAATCATTAAAGCAGCATACAAATAGGGCAAGCCGATACGTACTTTGCCCTTAATAAAAAAGCATTACCGCCTATGGGAGACGGTAATGCTTTTTTATATGTTTTTTGCCCCTCAGCTTTCAGCGGAGACGGAGTCTGTTTTATAGATGAATTTTACTGCACCATCTGTATCTTGGTGGATTCCGGAGAAAGATGTATAGCTGTTGGCGGCATCGATGCAGCCGGAGAGACGATCGGAAAGAGCGGCAAGATCATTCTCAGCCAGAGCTGCGATCTTCGCAATCCCCTCCTCCATCATTTTTTTCAGACCATCCTTCAAGGCACCGGAGCCGTCTTTCAAAGCGGTAATACCATCCAACAGAGCAGGCACTTTCCCTTTCATGGTCTGGATGCCAGAGTTCAGGGCGTCAACACCGGCGGAAAGTTCCCCGATGCCGCACTTGAGAGCATCAGCGCCGGTCAGAAGATCCTGGGCACCGGCTGCTGCAGTGGAAACGCCGGAGGTGTAGGAAAGAAGGCCCAGATAGAAACCGTTATAGCTGTCCAGAGAAGCCTTTAGTGCAATAACGGATTTTGCGCCCTCAGCAGCTGCTTGGAGCTTGCTTTGAATTTCGGGGGAGGCCATGGTATCGGCAATGGCTTTTTGCACCTGAAGCTCCGTATTCTGGGCAATCAAAGCCTTGATTTCATCGGAACCCATTTTCTCAGCAGTAGTTTTCTCGGACATGGCGGCAATCTTGGCTTTGATGTCGTCACTATTCATTTGCTTTTCCATTTCGGCAGCCATGGCTTTTTCAACTGCCGCGTTCACAGCGGACTGCTGCTCGGGAGTTACTTTGTTGGCGTTCACAGCGGCTTCATAGTCTTTTAAAGACATACCGGTTGCCTGATAGACAACGGCGGTGCGGAATTGAGTTTCATTTGCCTGTACAGCTTTCTGTACCGTCTGACGAACGCCTGCGGTGACCTGTGTGGTGACTTCCGCAGCAACCTGCTGCTGAACGGCTGCTGTGACGGCCTTTTCAATTTCGCCACGGCGAGCATGTACGCCGTCTGTGACCTGCTTCAATGCTGACTGATAAACGGCGGTTTCATCCAGAGAAGCAATGACCCCATTTAGAATTTCAGCATAATTTTCGATGGTGAGGGTGGGGACGTTCAGGCCGGCAGCAGTGAGCTGTGTATTTGCAGAGGAGAGAATCGTAAGGAAGACCTCCTGTGCGCCGTTGTTGAGTGCTGCACTGTTAGAATCCAACGTAGTCAGTCCGGCAGCCAATTGGGAAGCGCCGCCGTGCAGCTGGGCTGCGCCGTCCTTTAAGGCATCTGTACCGTTTTTCAGCTGCATGGAACCGTCATACAGTTGATCAATCCCTGCTGCAAGGGTTCCGGATTGTTCAAGAAGTGTGTTCAGGCCGTCGTAAAGCTGATTCGAGCCATCCATCAGCTGGGTCATGCCGTCGGTCAGTTTTCTGGCCTGCTCGTTGAGCCCGGTGAGATCCAGATGGACGGAATCCAGCTGTTGAAAAGGAGCGGTGGTAGCAACGGTCAGGGTAGGGCCAATGTCAAAGGACGTAACATCTGCCGTAATCTCTACATAACTGGGAATGTCGATGATATCCTTACCAATGTTCAGGTTTTCCTGCATACCGGGGAGGGCAAGACCCACCACGGCGATTTCATTGCCGAGATTTTCCATTTCGCCATTGGTCACGGTAACATTGCGGAATACTTCGGTATCCAGCATGGTTCCGGTCAAAATGACAAAGGGAACGTAGATCTTCTGCTGGGTTCCGCCAACGTTCACGGTTTCCGTTTGATGATTTTGATAATCGAAGCGAATCGTCACTCTGCCGCTTTTCCCGGCCAGATCTTGGGGCGAAATGGCCTTACCGTCAAGGGTGTAGGAGATGTTCATATCTACAGGCACCTTTTGATCGGTTGTGCCCTGATAGTAAATATCTGCACCTTTGGCATCCCAGGTAAGAGCGCCATCTTTGCCTTCGGTAAAAGCTTCATCTCCCTTGACATTTTCAATGTTGGAGAGATTGGCCACATCCTCCAGAACATCCGCCTTAGCGGTGTTTTGCAGCCAGTTGCTGACGATTATTTGCCGAGCAGAACCGTCTGCACCGGAGAGCACATAGACAGTTTCATCTTTGGAAGGCGTGCCTGTTGTGCTTACAGTGGCAGTCACGTGGCCCTTTTCTTCAACTTTTTCTTGAGGATCTGTGTTCTGCGCATATGCCACAGTAGCACCAATTCCTAAGAGAAGGGAAGCACTCAGTACGAGTGCAGTGGTTTTTACTGCTTTCCGTTTCATTGATAAGAGTCCTCCTTGTTGGATTTTCTGATTTTTCGCATATCCAATGTTGTTGCACGGATGGGAGCATCGCAGAGTCGTAGAAGTGCCGGCAAAATCAAGATGACACAGACCATACTGATGATAGCACCGCGAGCCATCAACATACACATGGAGCGAATAATGTCGATTTCGGAATAAAGTGCTACGCCGAAAGTCGCTGCAAACAGCCCCATACCGGAAACGATGATGGACGGAATAGAGGAGGCCAGAGCAATATAAACGGCCTGCTTTTTGTCCTTTCCTTGGATTCGTTCGGCTTTATATCGGGTCGTCATCAAAATAGCATAATCTACCGTGGCACCCAGCTGGATGGTGCTGATACAGATGGGGGCAATAAAGGGGAGACTCTGACCTAAATAGTGGGGGAGTCCCAAGTTGATGAAGATGGCGGTTTCAATCACCGCAATCAAGATGAGGGGCAGCGTCAGACTCTTTTCCACCAGCGCAATGATGATAAAAATGGCAATGATGGATACTGCATTGACCACCTGGAAGTCGTGCGCTGTGGTCTCGATCATGTCTTTCATGCAAGGCGCTTCACCGATCAGCAGCCCACCTGCATCGTACTTTTTGAGGATGGTGTTCAGCTGTGTGATTTGTGCATCGACTTCATCACTGGCCACCTTGTATTCGGAATTGATAAGCATCAGCTCCCACTGATCGCTCTTCATTATGCTGACAATGGAATCTGGAAGGATCGCTTCCGGAATACGGCAGCCCACGATGGACTCCAAGCTCAGAACATATTTGACGCCGTCTACCTGCTCCATTTCATTGACCATCTTTCGGATGTCTTTTGCACTGGTGTTCCGTTCCACGAGAACCATGTGGGTAGAGGCAATATCAAAATCGTCCGCCAGCTTGCTGTTTGCAATGACGTAGGCCATATCTTTAGGCAGGCATTCTCCCATGTCATAGTAAACCTCGTCATTGGTCTTTTCATACCCCATGTAGGCGGGGATCAACACGATAGCAAAAATAATGAGAAAGACAATATATTTGTTAACAACGCCTTTGGAAAAGAGATTCATGCTGGGAAGCAAGGGTTTATGCTTCGTTTTCTGAAGGGGCTTATCCAGCAGCAGGATGAGGGCGGGGAGAACCGTCACACAACCCACAACGCCCAGCAGCACGCCTTTTGCCATGACAATACCCAGGTCACGTCCCATGGTGAAGGTCATAAAGCACAAAGCGATGAAGCCGGCCACAGTTGTGATAGAGCTGCCGATCACGCTGGTCAGTGTCTGCTGCACGGCCACAGCCATAGCCTCATTGCGGTCTTCGTAGATCTCACGCTGTTCTGAATAACTGTGCCATAGGAAAATGGAGTAGTCCATGGTGACAGCAAGCTGTAGAACGGCGGAGAGCGCTTTTGTTATGTAGGAAATCTCTCCGAGGAAATAGTTGGTTCCCATATTGAGAAGAATCATCATGCCGATGGAAGCCAAGAAAACAAAGGGAACCAGCCAGCTATCCAACAAAAGCAGCATGGCGGCCAGAGCTAAAAGGACGGCCAGACCGACATAAATTGGCTCTTCTTTTTCACAGAGGTCTTTTAAGTCTGTGACCAATGCGGACATACCGGACACATAGCACTGTTTGCCGCAGATAGAGCGAATCTCACGGATGGAATCCATGGTTTCATCGTCCGAGGTGGAAGTGTTGAAAAAGACAGCCATCATGGTTGCATGGTCTGTGTTGAATTCCTTCAGGATGCTCTCCGGCAAAAGTTCCATGGGAACGGAGATATCCAAGAGGGAATCATACCACACAACAGTATCTACATGTTCCACATCTTCAATTTTTGCTTTTAAGGCGGAAACATCTTTTTCCTTCATGTCCTCGACGATAATAAAGGAAAATGCGCCCTTGCCGAAGTCATCCATCAGTTCATTTTGACCAATGACGGTGTCCATGTCAGCAGGAAGATAATCCAGCATATCGTAATTAATGCGGGTCGCTGCCATACCCAGAACGGAGGGAATCATGAGCACAAGCGTTAAAATAAGAATAGCAATGCGGTGTTTTACAACCGCCCTTGAAAAACGCATAAGTTTTGCCGATCCTTTCTTATTATATCTGAGTCAAGTAAAGCTATTTCCGAAGAGTAGCAGATATCGAAAGTTATACTTTGCATGGGAGATCCTTATTTACTTCCGTTGTGCTGCCGCTCTTCAATAAAAAAATAGGAGACTGTGTTCATCGACGCATACTGCCCTCCTTTGATTTAGTATGAACATGACTATATTGTAAAGCGGATAGGGGAAACAGCATACGGATAATAAAAGAACCCATGCCTAAAATTTAGGCATGGGAAGATATTTGTCTGAAAGCTGTGTTGGGAATTTTCCTTTTTTATCGTTTTTTAGCGCTGTTTCGCATGGTGTAGTATCGGGATAGTGTGCATCAAAAAATATTTATTGGAATTTTCTGGGATAAAACGCTGGAAAGAGCTACGAAAGATATCTGCCTACCTGGGCCATGATTTCTTGCTGAGAAATCCCGGAGAGAGGGCAATACTCAGCGTGGAGGGCATCGGCAATTTCTTTTGCCATGCCGAAGCGGGTAAATCCCTGCTCGGTATCCAATACCACGGAGGCGAAAGGTTCGGCGGACAGCTTTTTGGCGGTGTCCAGAGCCTCTTGAAATGGATCGGCACGGTTACCGTAATTTGCCCGCCCATCCGAAACCAGAACAAGGAGCTGTGCAGCATCAGGGCAGCGAATGGCATTGGCGTGCAGCATGGCTCCTGCCGCTGTTAATCCGGCAGCCAGCGGTGTTTTTCCGCCGGTTGCCAGTGTCCGCAGTCTTTTTTGCGCTAAATCCACACTGCGGGTAAAGGGCAGCATGATCTGTGCGCCTTTGTCACGAAAAGCGATAATGCCCACGGTATCCCTCTTTTGATAAGCGTCATTGAGAAGGGCCAGAACAGCGCCTTTCACCGCACCCATGCGCTTTCTGGCACCCATAGAGCCACTGGCATCGACGACAAACAAGATGACGGCTCCGGTGCGCTGCTCACGGATGCGCAGACGGAAATCTTCTGGCTTGACCTGAATGCGGGGCCCTTCAGCGCTGGGCAATTGCTTCCTTCCACGCAGCACAGCGGTGCGGAGTGTGGCATCTACGGCAATATCCTGACTTTTGCCATCGGGAAAGCGATAGCGGACATAGTGTCCCCTCCGGGAGTTACTGCGAACTTTTAATCGTTTACCGCTGCCTAAGGAGGATAGCTTTTTTTTCTGCAGGATGTGCAGGGTTAAGTTTTCATCCATTGGCTGAATCTCCTGTACATCCGGTTCATCCATCACAGTGTCCTCTGAAGCAGCGTTGCTGTGCAGGGGATGGATATCATCCGGGAGCTCCTCTGGGTTGGGACTGCTGGGCGATTCCGCCGCAGACTCCTGTGGAGCGGATGGCTGGGGCTGTGAAATTTCTTGGGATAGTTCCACAGATTCTCGGAGACGGTGAGGGAGCGCCAGTGCTGCCGCAGAACGAATATCCTCTATGGAAACCTCTGTCCGACCATCCAGTGCGGCAGCTGCGATGGCTGTCTCACAGAGAACTAGCTCCCCGCGATGGCCTTGGCAATGGCCTTGGGCGGCTAATTGGGAGGCATATCGGATACAGTCAGCAGGCACAGACACGTGGGGCAGCAATTGCCGGGCATTGCTGATTGCATCCGCCAGATGTTTTGTTTCTTCTTGCCAGCGTGCGCAATAAGAGAGGGGGTCTTGCTCGTAGGACAGCCGCTGTGCCATGATTTGACAGCGCAGGGATAGGTTTTGCTCATGATGCACTTCGACATAAAGACCAAAGCGGTCCAGTAAGGATGGCCGCAGCTGGCCCTCCTCTGGGTTCATGGTCCCAATGAGAACAAATTTGGACGGACGTACCAACGAGATTCCTTCGCGTTCGATGTGATTGATGCCGGAGGAAGCTACGGTCAGCAGAATGTTGGTGATGGACTGGGGCAGCAGGTTTACTTCGTCTACGTAAAGAATGCCTCCATTGACTTTTTCCAATAGGCCGGGAGCATAGGCGGGGCTCCCTGTCTGGATCGTTGCTTCCAGATCAATGGAACCCACCAAGCGATCCTCGGTGGTATTGAGGGGTAACTCCACAAAAGGGGCATTTTTCATCAGGTGTCCCAATCCCCGGGCCAATGTGGATTTAGCAGTGCCTTTTTCACCACTGATGATCACGCCGCCAATTTGGGGATTGACAGCGCACAGCAGCAGCGCTCTTTTTACTGGCTCTTGGCCTATGATGGCTGCAAAAGGAAAGCTGTAGTCAAATCTCCCCATAGTCATTCACCATTTGTGCTATATGATCCAGATCAACGGTGCTCTCTTCAAAAGGATTGCGCCGCATTCGGTGAGGCAGAGCCAGACGAGCGGCTGTGAGAAGATCTTCCTTTATAATGCGTGTCCTGCCCATAAAAGCTGCATTGGTCATAGCGGTTTTGAGCATGGTAATATCGGCACGATGGCCGTCTACATCCAGAGACAGGGAGATTTTTGCACTCAGCTCCAAACAATTCTCTGACCATGTGACCTGGGGGAGCTGTTTTTGCGCTTGTTCAATTTGAAGCCGCAGCGCTTCCTGCTCTTGCGCATATTGCTGCACAAAAGTGTGAGGATCTGTTTCATAGGCTAATCGGCGGCGAATGACCTCCATCCGCTTTTCAATAGACGTTTCGCCTGTCACGTCAACAACCAGCCCAAATCGGTCAAGCAGCTGGGGGCGCAGGTCGCCCTCTTCCGGATTCATGGTGCCAATGAGGATAAAATGACTGGGATGAGAAAAGCTGACACCTTCTCGTTCAATGGAATTGACGCCCATGGCGGCGGCATCCAGCAGTACATCCACAATATGATCCTCCAAAAGATTGACCTCGTCTACATAGAGGATATTGCGGTTGGCCTCAGCCAGGATGCCGGGCTCAAACACTTTTTTTCCATGGGTCAGGGCGTACTCCATGTCCAAGGTGCCCACTACACGGTCTTCGGTGGCACTGACAGGCAGGTTGACCACCCGCATCCGACCTGTTTTCATTGGATGCTCGCTTCGCTCCCGACAATCCTGACACCAAAAAGCAGAATCATTCGGATCACAGCTGTAAAAGCAGCCGTCTACCTCCTGCCGGGTACCGGTAACCTCAGCCAGCGCACGGACAGCGGTGGATTTGGCCGTGCCCTTTTCTCCGCGAATTAAAACGCCGCCGATTTTGGGGTTGATAAGATTTAAAAGCAGAGCTCTCTTCATTTCTTCCTGCCCAACAATGGCGCAGAAAGGATAGAGAGGGCGATTGATGGGGTTGTCCATGTTTTGATTCTCCTGTTCTTACTGATTACTTTCAATTTGGCCTTCTATTTCCAGATAGGCATTTTTAATACGATCCAGCTGCTCTGTCGTGGCATCCCAATAACCACGGCTGTGATATTCCAACATCTGCTCTAAAATCCTCAGGTAAGCGTGGGGGTTATTCATTGCCATTTGGCGTTTGCGTTCTTCGTCTTTTACATAGCACGACTCCAGATCATCGTAGAAATGCTTGTCCACGGCGCCGGTGGTTGCCGCAAGACCCATGACGTTTTCAAAACGGTCTGCAATTTTTTGTGCGCCGTGATAGGGGTGCTCCAACATACCATCGATCCATTTCGGGTTCAATACACGGGTTCGCAGACCTCTGGCAATGGACTTGTCGGCTGTTTCTGTATGGATCTGTCCTCCGGTGACATCGGTAATATACATAGCGGATTTCTTTCCCTTCACCATTTCCACCGACTTGGCCAGCCCGCCGAAAAACTCATAGTAGTGGTCCAGGTCCGTGATCTCGTACTCGGTGTTGGCCCGAAGCTGACTGATCACATCCACGCAGCGCAGGTTCTCCTCATAGAGCTCTTTTTCTTTGCGCCCGGTGCTGTGGCGCGTATAAATATAGTGCAGAGAATCGGTAAAGTTGGCACCCAGTTCCTCTTCATTCTGCCAGTTCTTTTGCTCGACGATCCCGGTGAGCCCGGTTCCATATTCCCCCTCTTTGGGCCCAAAAAGACGGGCTACGGCCAATTCTTCGGCATCGGCGGGCGTATGGCCGGCGGCAAGCAGCCCCTCATAGCGCTGCAAACTGTGGGCGCGAAAGAAGTTTTGCTCTGCGGACTCCTGTGCATGGTAAACCATATGAAATATATCGTCCAGCTCTTCCATGGTGTTGGGGAACATATCCCGGAAAAAGCCACAGATATTGACTGTTACATCAATGCGGGGGCGTCCCAGTTCTTCCAAAGGAACTAATTCGTATTTATGATCCCACAAAGATGTATTGTTTGCCTGACGCACACCTAAATAGGCAAGGATTTGCCCGATAGTTTCGCCTTGTGTGCGGGAGGTTTCCAATCCCCATGCGATTACAGCTACGGATTGGGGATAACCATGATTTTCCAGCAGGTAAGTCTGGAGCGTTTTCTCTGCAATTTCCCATCCACGGCGCAGAGCGGTGGCGCTGGGAATCTGGCGGCTGTCAAATTGATAGAGATTATAACCCGTAGGCATGACCTCGGGACTGCGGAAAATATCACCGGCTAACTTGGGCGGGTTGAATCGACCCGCAAGAGCCTCCATCAAACCGTCCATCTCGTGGTTGTCCCTGGCCTTTTGGGCATCGGCCTGGGCCTGCTGCAGAGTTTTGCTGTCCAGCTCTTCACCGCCGGCGCGAAGCGCAGCTATGCCCAGTGCATACTGGTGGAGTTCTTCATCGGAATAGGGCTGTCCAAAAACGTGCAGCCCTTTGGGAATAAGACTGTGGTTCATGCGATATAGCTCGGCTTCTATTTCGTCCAAATCCGTGGATAATCCCATAGAAGCTGCTTTTTCCAGCAGTCCCTTTTTGGCATCGGCAGCGCTGTTTGGTGAGACGGACAGCAGATGGTGGTAATCATCTATTTGCGTGGATAGCTCCAGCCATTGTCCGTACAGTCCGCCCGTCACAAAAACAGGGGGCTGATAGCTGATGAGATTCGCCAGCGATCGCCGCTTGGCGATGATGGCCTCGGAGGGATTGCCGCAGTAGTAGAGATAGATGTGGGGAATGTCAGCGATAAGACGATCCGGCCAGCAGGACTCACTCATGCCACACTCCTTGCCTTTGAGAAATTCCAGCGTGCCATGGGTTCCCACATGGATCATGGCGTCGGCCTGAAATTCATTGCGCAGCCATTGATAGAAGGCGGCATACTGATGGTGGGGTGGAACACTCTTGTCGTGGTATGTTTCCGCACTGTCAGGGTCATTCCCGCGAGCCGGCTGTAAGCCGATAAAAACATTCCCCTGCACGGTGCCGGGAATTATGAATGCATTGCCTTCGGTCATGATTTGACCGGGAGCTGAACCCCATACTTGACTGATTTCCGGGGCGGCATGGTAATTCTTCCCATCCCACAGGATCTGCTCGTCCCAATTGGTATCATATTTACCGGAGTTCACCGCTTTGCCCATGGTGAATATCTGCATCAGTTCCTCTGGTGACAGGGCGTTGGTGGTGTAGCCCTCCTGTTTTAGGCGGTGTAATATATGGGAAACCGAGGCAAAAGTATCCAAAAAAGCACCGCCGAAGAGATTGGCTTCCCCGGGAGGATAATTGTAGCAGATGATGGCAATGCGCTTTTCTTTGTTGCTGCAGCGCCGCAGATAGAGATGACGTTTGATACGCTGCGTCAAACGATCCAGACGTTCCTCCAGCACCTCCAGTTCACAGTATTCGTTTTCATCCGCATGGATCATTTCGCCCATGGCCGCTACCGGCATAATTTCCATGGCACCGTCCATTTCTGGCAGCATATAGGAGAGAAGAACTTCGTTGGGGGAACAACCAGAGGGAGAATCCTGCCACTCTTTTTCAGTTCGCCGGGTCATAAACATCGGATGGAGATAGGGAACGCCCAATTTTTTCAGAAGGGCTACACCGGCTTGCGCATCACCGCCCATGGGACCGGCTCCCAGCCGGAAGGGAGTGCAATCCAAGTAGAGGTCCATAGGGTAATCAGTCTGCAGCAGAAATTTCTCCAGTGCGGTTTTGTATTCTGAGAAAAAACCGGAAGTGCCGATGGGGAAAACATTGCAAAAAGGAGAGATCTTTTCCGCAATTGCCCGAACACAGGGCAGGGTGTCCGTGGGATAGGCGGCGATGTTGAAATGGAGGGCTACATTTGGCTTGTCCGTATGGTAGCCCATAGCGTGAAAAAATGCGGAGGGCTTCGTATAGGTAATCATGGCATCCAGATCGAAAAGCGCGGCGGGCAGCGGTTCGATGGGAGGCTTTAGCTTAGGGAGACCTTTTATGTGGCCATAATCGGAGGCTAAGAGATTCACCAGACGCGTCATGTTCTCCAAGCAGGCATTTTGAAAATAGCTGCTTAGCAGGGCGTAATTTCGCATATCCCGCATTTTCCCAGGGAGCACTTTTCCCATCACCTGCGCCATATCCGCCATTTTTTTCATGGCCTCCGGAGAGGGCTTTTCTAAGGCGTTTTGATCGCTGTGGCTCTTGTTCCTCTGCATGGAAGCACTGGTGAAAGCACCCAGACGCATATATTCCCGGGGTGAGGCACCATAGGGAATGATCTGCCCTTTGGAAGCGGCGCAGCCCTCATTGACAGCATCAATGTTAGCAGGTGGTGCACCCATCATATCGAGAAAAGTGGCATCGGCATCGGTAATTTCCCGAATGACGATAGCTCGCTTTTCCTGCGTAAATTCCGTTGTGGCGTAGTAAATTTTCAGCTCAATGGGAGCAGAGGCAGCTTTATTCAGCTGGGCTGCTGCTGTCGGCAGCAGCTTGAGAGCGGGGGCGGATACGGTTACAAAGACAATTTTCATTGATCTTGTACCACCTTTCTGGCGTAAAAAATTGGAGTGCCGTTCTCTTGGTCTTTACTGATGTCGGCCTCTATGTGAAAGACATCCCGCAGGACATTACTCCGCAGTAAAGACCAGGGATCCCCCTGCTGATAGACGTGATGATTGTGCATGACAACCATTTCATCGGAGTATCGGGCGGCATGATTGATGTCGTGAAGCACCATAATGATGGTGATTTTTTCCTCCCGGTTCAGTTTGGATATCAACTCCATAATTTCCAATTGATGGGAGATATCCAAATAGGTAGTAGGCTCGTCTAACAGAAGAATTTCCGGCTTTTGGGCAATGCTCATGGCAATCCAGGCCCGCTGCCGTTCTCCGCCGGACAGAGCAGTGATTTTACGGTCGGCATAGTCCGACATGCCGGTGCGATCCAATGCCCAGCGTACGGTATCCTGATCTTCCGCTGTCTGCCCCTTCCACCAATCTCTATAGGCGTAGCGGCCGTAATTGACCAGTGTACGAACGGTAATATCCTCCAGTGTTGCGTTGTGCTGGGAGAGCATGGCAATATGCCGGGCCACCTGCTTGGTATTCATCTGAAAAATATTTTTCCCGTGGAGCAGGACCTGACCGGAACTGGGTTTGTGGTTGCGGCTTACGGTGCGCATCAAGGTGGTTTTGCCACAGCCGTTGGGGCCGATAATGGAATAGACCTTTCCCTTTTCAAAGGAGAGGCTGACATCTTCGATCACGGGGTGATCCTTATAGCCTGCACAGAGATTTCTGACTTCTAAGATACTTTCATGCATACCATTACCTCCGCAGCAGATATAAAAAGAAGGGGACACCCAAGACCGCCATCACAATTCCTACAGGAATTTCGGCGGGGCTGAAGATAGTTCTTGCAAAGGTGTCAGAGAACATGACCAGAGAGGCACCGCACAGAGCCGATCCGGGAATCAATACCTTGTAGTCGTTGCCCAGCAGCAGACGGATGCTGTGGGGAACAATCAGTCCGACAAACCCTAAAAGCCCCACAACACTGACTGCGCTTGCAGCCAGCAGAGCGGCCAAAGCGGTGCAGACAAAGCGGGTGCGCTCTACATGAAGTCCTACGCCCCGGGCCACATCATCGCCAAGGAGCATGATGTTCATTTTCTCCCTGAGGAGAAAGCTGAGCAAAAGGCCAAAGATGGTGTAAGGCAGAATGGTTTGCACCTCGCCCCAGCTCCGTGCAGAAAGAGAGCCGTTCATAAAGGTCAGTGCGCCGTGGACGCGGTCGGCATAAAAGACCAGAGTGCCGGAGATACCGGCTTGAAAGAGAGCCGATACGGCAACGCCGGCCAACACGACCCGCATGGGGAGAATTCCGCCGTTCCACGCCAGCAGATAGATAATGCCTGCCGCTATCATGGCACCTAAAAATGCAAACAGAGGAACCATGTTTTGAAATTGGGGCAGGACTACCAATATAAAAATGCCAAATAAGCCGGCACCGCTGCTGATGCCGATGATACCGGGGTCTGCCAGCGGATTTCCCATGATCCCCTGCAGGATGGCACCGGAGAGAGCCAGATTGATGCCGACTAAGCCGCCCAAAATGACGCGAGGCAGCCGAATATTCCATATAGTACGGCTTTCCACGGTGGCGTCGGGGTGAAACATGACCTCTACAATGCGGTTAAAGGGGATGCGAATGGTGCCCATTGCGTTGCCGATCAAAAAAGCCAGCAGCAGGGCGAGTAAAAAAATGAGCAGAACAGTGAGACGATAACTCTTTCTGTCCTTTAATGCCAGTGTATTATTCCGCATACCACGTACTCACTTCTCCGAAGATTTCAGGATAAACGGTGCAGGCCATATAGTGGATTCCCTCATCGTAATAAGGACCGGCGTTATAAAGAAAATAGTCCTGCGGCAGATAATATACTTGGCCGGCAGCAACGGCGGGGACGGTTTGCCAAGCCTGGTTTTGTGCAAAATGTTTTTCCATGGTTTCTACGGCCAGCTCGTTGGAACCAATCATGCTGGTGACCAGAATCATATCCGGGTTTTGCTGAACGATATATTCAATATCCAGAGGGGTGGTTTCAGAACCAATGGAGTCCGGCGGGAGATTGGAGGCAATATTTCGGATATGCAGGCTGTTGGCCACTTCGCCGGCAATGCTGTTGTCCAATTTGACAGATAGGGCGCTTGCGGTCAGATAGAGGATGACGACACTTTTGCCGTCTTTAGGGGCTTTTTCAATATAGGTATTACGCTCAGTGGTCAAACGGTCGACTCGTTGAGCGGCGACATCCTCCTTTCCAAGGATGGAGCCGAAAGCCTGATAGAGTTCCACAACATCCTGGAAAGAGCGGGGGAGCACAGAAATAACCGGATATCCCATTTCGCGCAAAGCGGCTGTGGCCTCCGTTTGGACACCGGCCTGCGTGATGATCAGATCAGGGTCCTGTGCTACAACGGCTTCCATATCCAAGGCGTAAACCGCACCCACTACAGGCAGATTCAGCATTTCTTCGGCGTGTTCCTTGACCAGCTTAATATTGCCGTCGGCAATATTGGAAGTGCATACGGATTTACCGCCCAAATCGTACCAAATATTCAAGGGTGTTCCGGACACAACAGCCACACGCTGCGGCGGCTGTTCTAATACGGTTTCATCTCCGAAATAGTCCACAACTTTCAGCCCGCCTTCATCATACGAGCCCACGCAGTGGATGATGTTTTCCCGGTTTTCATCGGAGCCATTCGTTACGCCAAGCCCCATATCACTGCTGCTGCACCCGGGGAGCAGGGCAAAGCACAGCGCAATGCTGACAATGAGCACAATCAATTTTTTCATAAAATGTTCCTCTCTTCTAAAAAAGCAAGCCAGATGCGCATAAGAAATCCAATTCCAACGCGGCATCTGGCTTTTGAAGTGTTATTTATTTACCTGCCGCTGCGTCAGCGATAGACATGCCAAAGGTTGTTTCAAAATAGGTCTGTAATGCAGAAACATCTGCCTTCAAGGCCTTTGCCGGGCCATCAAAGCGCCCACCATCCTTGGCTGATTGGGTGGAATCGTTGTGATCCTTGTCCTCCATGCGCACCATTTCGCCGGCGTCCAGATCAAAATAATAGTAAAAACCGGTGCCCATCATGGAGACGTAGTAATACTGCTCTACTTCCTTTTTGGCAGGGGTAAATTTGTAGTATTCCGTGGTGTCTTTGCCGTTACTGTCCGTTTTAATAAAGGTGACAGTACCATCGGCGGTATTGACCTGCACATGAATGCCGCAATCCTTCAGAGGACTTCCTTCTACATCAGTTGCCTCTAAAATTCCATTGTTTTCTTCTAATTTGATTTTGCCCTCGGCATTGTCCTTCGTCTTGGAATCGTCGGTCGTTCCACAGGCTGCCAGAGCCAAGATGAGAGCTGCTGACAAAATGATAGCGGTGAGTTTTTTCATAGTACCTTTCTCCTTTTTTAAAGTCCGGGCCATAGTACCGCTTTCAGTGCAAAAGAATAAAAAAACGGCTATGGCGATGCAAAAGCATATCACCATAACCGATTCAGGTTGATATACATGTTGTGCGGTAGGTCTTCTGAGTTGTATTCTATCCGCATTGCGGTGCGGGCGAAATTTGTTCTGCCTTCTCAGTTTCCCAATGACCGGCTTTCACCGACGAACAAACCTCTCAAATACTCACAGCGACGGTAATCCAAAGAGACCTGTGAAGATCTCTCACTGGGGTACTATCCCCATTCCCTTGTTCAGCCGTGTACCTGATACAATGTTGTATGGTACGTATACACGGCCTCCGCGCTAACAGTGTAGCATATTGCGAAATTTTAGTCAAGGGGTGCGTTTTTCCTATATATCCGGGAAATTAGAGGATATAAGCGTATGAGAAGTGCCGTATAATACAATCTATATGGAAGGGGGTAAATTAAAAGCAATCGAAATCTAGCGATAAATGACTTGACAGAGTTTACAAAAAAGGATATTATTTTCATATAAATAAATCAGATATTTGAGTGCTGCTGAACTTGTCTGGAGCCAGCAGATCATAGAGAATTCGGTGAAAATCCGGAACGGTGCCGCCACTGTAAGCGTGTAGGCTTTGCATATGACGAAAGTCGGTCATTGGGAAAATTTCCCGAGAAGGCTGTGTCAAGCTGTTGATACGTTAGTCAGGAGACCTGCTCAAATGTATTGTATATTGTAGGTTTTGGGTAAAATCAGCAATTTTGCGCAGAAAAACGGCTGCGGCAATTCTTGGGAATTGCTGCAGCTTTTATTTTGACCAATAGGGAGTAGTAAGCAAGCATAGGCTTCCGTGTATCGCATAGGAAATACGGTGGCCGGAAAAAAGTTATGGAGGGAGAACATGAAAAGAAAAGTAAAAATTGGCGCTTTGGCACTTACCGGTGCGGCACTGTGTGCCTTATCGGTTTACAAAAGCATAAAAAAGGCGCAGGTGCATCCTTCTTCCAAAAAAAAGGCAATTTTAGTGGTCAGTTTTGGAACCAGCTATCATGACACCTGCAGGAAAACCATTGGTGCCATTGAAAAGGCACTGCAGGAGGCTTATCCTGACTGGGAAGTACGGCGGGCGTTTACCAGTCAAATCGTTATCCGCACACTGAGGGAACGGGATGGAATCGTGGTGGATACGGTAGAGGAGGCCATGAAACGTTTGGCAGAGGACGGCATCCAGGAGGTGGTCGTACAGTCTATTCATGTGACGCCGGGCTTTGAGTACGATAAAATGGTGCAAGAAGTCTCCGTTTTCCGGCAGCGTTTTGCACATTTGTCGATTGGCGCCCCCCTGTTGGAGACGGAGAAAGACTATCGGGAATTGGCTCATATCCTTTCGAAAGAGACGGCAGGTTATGAGGGAGAAGATACGGCGATTGTGTGGATGGGGCATGGTACGAGGCATGAGGCGAATGCAGCCTATGCGCGAATGCAGCAGACATTGATAGAATGCGGTTGTAAGCAGCATTTTGTGGGAACCGTTGAAGCCAAACCTGCTTTGGATGATGTCATGGCCTGTGTTAAAGCCTGTGGCGCAAAAAAGGTAGTGCTGCTGCCTTTGATGATTGTGGCCGGCGACCACGCAAACAACGATATGGCAGGCAGCGACGAGAAGTCGTGGAAGAGTCAGTTCGAGCAGGAAGGCTTCGAGGTGATTCCTGTTTTAAAGGGGATGGGAGAATACCGCGGCATTAAGGATATGTTTATTCGCCACGTTGGTGAAGCTGCTGTTTTCAACGAAGCTTAATGAAAGGAGAAAGAGAATTTATGAAAAAGATGGTCAAAAGTGGACTGGCATTACTGCTGCTGATCTGTCTGATGTGCGGCTGCACACCGGCCGGTAATCCTGCGGGGAGCAATGACAGCACCGAGCCGATTCGTCGGATGGAGCTGAAGTATGCCACTGGTTTTTCGGTGGACTATTACCAGGATGGATTTAAAATGATTTCCATGGCGGATGGTGGTCGATTCTTGGTCATTCCTGAGGGAAAAGAGAGTCCGAAGGACTTGCCGGAAGATATGACATGTATCCAGCAGCCGGTGGAGAATCTCTATCTGGCGGCCAGTTCAGCCATGTCTTTTTTTGATGTTTTAGATCGGGTAGATGCCATCACGCTCACCGGTACCAAGCAGAGTTCCTGGCATATTTCTTGCGCTGTAGATGCTATGGCAGAGGGGAGAATTACCTTTGCCGGAAAGTACAGCGAACCTGATTATGAACTGATGATGGAGCGGAAATGTCCTCTGGCCATCGAGTCCACCATGGTGGATCGTGTCCCGGAAGTCAAAGAGAAGCTTCGTGAGCTGGGGATTGGCGTGCTGGTAGACTGCTCCAGCCTGGAGTCTCATCCGTTAGGACGCGCCGAGTGGATCAAGCTGTATGGTGCCCTTTTGAATGAAGAAGAAAAGGCGGAGGAAGCCTTCCAAAAGCAGGTGGATTACCTCAATACAGTACTCGCTGAAGAGAATACCGGGAAAACAGTGGCTTATTTCTACATCACCAGTGATGGTGTGGCCGTGGCTCCCCAAGCGGATGATTATGTCAGCAAGATGATTGAGCTGGCTGGTGCCAAGTATATTTTCAATAGTGAAGATGCACCGCAGCGTGATTCCTCCACCAATAAAATGGAGATGGAGGCATTTTTTGCAGCGGCAAAGGATGCAGATTATATTATTTATAACAGCACGACTGAAGGTGAATTGAGCGGAATGGATGAACTGCTGCAAAAGAACAAGCTGTTGCAGGAGATGAAGGCGGTACAAAATGGAAATGTTTGGTGCGGCCGGGAAAATATGCATCAAAGTACCACAGATCTGGGGGTAATGGTGCAGAGCTTCCATCAGATCTTTTCCGGTCAGGCGGATCAGCAGGATGAGGTGCCTTATTTCTATCGCCTGAAATGATGCAGTGCCATAGATCGTTGGCGGAGGAAGAGAGAGTATGAGTCGTTGCAAGAGAGCGTATGACGCGGTAGAACTGAATCAAAGAGGACGATTCACGCTTGTTATGCTGCTGATGATGGGACTGCTGGTGTTAGGCCTTCTCATGAACGTGAATATAGGCTCCGTGCCTATTTCTGCGGGGGAGGTGCTGCGCATTGTCTGGGACGGTATCCGTTACAGCGTGATTAATCTATTTACCCGCAACAGCTGTGCCGAAGAATTGGAGCAAGTGATTCATGCGTCCACACAGAGTCAGATTCTCTTTAGCATCCGGATCCCACGGATGCTGTTGGCAGCTGTTTTGGGCGGCGCACTGTCCGTATCTGGATTCCTCCTCCAGGTGTTTTTCCAAAATCCCATTGCAGGCCCCTTTATTTTGGGGATTTCCTCCGGGGCCAAGATGGTGGTGGGGGTTGTGCTGGTTTTTGTGACGCCTCATATAGGAACTCTCAGCAGCGGTATGATGATTTTGGCAGGCTTTGCAGGTGCACTCCTGACTACTTCTGTCGTACTTCTATTTTCCCAACGGGTACACCAAATGTCCATGTTGCTGGTTGTTGGAGTGATGGTGGGCTATATTTGCGGTGCCGTCACGGACTTTGTGGTGGCCTTTGCCCATGATTATGATATTGCCAGCCTGACGAACTGGTCCATGGGCTCTTTTTCCGGCGCCGATTGGGAAAATGTAGGGTTGGCGATGCTTGTCTGTCTGCCGGGGCTGGCGGCGACATGGCTTCTTTCAAAGCCGATCAGTGCCTATGCGATGGGGGAGGAATACGCCCGTAGTATTGGGATCCATATCAAAGTATTCCGCCTGATGCTCATTTTGCTCTCCAGTCTGCTCTCCGCCTGTGTGACGGCGTTGGCGGGACCTATCTCCTTTGTGGGCATTGCCGTGCCGCACATTACCCGGACGCTGCTTCAATCATCAAGACCTTCCCACGTGATTCCAGCCACATTTCTGTGCGGCGCCGTATTTACCGTGTTTTGTGATTTGATTGCAAGAACGGTGTTTTCGCCCACAGAACTTTCTGTGGGGACAGTTACGGCGGTCTTTGGCGCACCGGTTGTGATCTATATGATGGTCAAGCGCAGAAAGGGGCAAGTGGCTTAGGATGAACAGCTATTTCAATACCCGGCACTTGGCGGTGGGGTACGATGGTACCGTCCTGATTGAGGACATAAATATAGAAATTGAAAAAGGCAAGATCTTGACACTTATCGGCCCTAATGGCGCAGGAAAATCAACGATTCTCAAAACACTGACACGCCACCTGAAGCGGTTAGGCGGAGGCATCAGCATTGAGAATCAGGAGATTGAAAAATGGTCAGCAAAACAGATGGCCAAGCAAGTGGCAGTAGCTTTTACAGGGCATGCCCGCCCGGAGCTGCTCACCTGTGCCGAGGTAGTGGCTATGGGACGATATCCGTATACCGATATGCTGGGAAGGCTGACGGAGGAAGATGAGCAAATCATTCATGCGTCTATGGAGCGCGTCCATGCTTTGGATCTGGCCGAGCGTGATTTTTCTACATTGTCAGATGGCCAAAAACAGCGGATTGTTCTGGCCCGTGCGATCTGTCAGCGGCCCAAGATCATCGTTTTGGATGAACCCACTGCATTTTTGGATATTCGATACAAAGTGGAGCTATTGGAGATTTTACGGACAATGGCACGGGAGGAACAGATCACGGTGATCATGTCACTCCATGAAATTGATTTGGCTGCAAAGATTTCCGATTACCTGATCTGTGTCAAGGGCAAGCACATTGCTCAATTTGGAACGCCGGAGGAGATATTGGAACACGGCAGCATGGAGGCACTGTATGATATGGAAAGTGGCTCTTATGATCAGCTTTTCGGCAGTGTGGAATTGGGCAAATGCGCAGGAGAACCGCAGGTATTTGTGGTAGCTGGCGGCGGATACGGTATCCCTTGCTATCGTGCGCTGCAAAAACAGGGGATTCCTTTTGCAACGGGGATTCTATTTGAAAACGATGTAGATCATCGTGTGGCGGAGCATTTGAGCGACCATGTGGTGACGGCGGCGGCATTCGAGGTGATGGACCAGGCACTGTATGAAGAGGCCTTGGAACTGATGGGGAGATGCAAAGTTGTGATGGATGCAGGAACCCCGGTGGGCACATTGAATCGACAAAATGGGGAGCTGCTGAAGTTTGCACGCCAACGTGGAATTCCGGTGTTAGCAGCTGCGGACATACAAGAACTCTTCAAAGTGGAGATGGGAGGAAAAAATGAAAACGCCAAGGCTCCTATTTGCCGGGACTAACAGTGGCTGCGGTAAGACCACAGTGACCTGCGCCGTGCTGCAGGCATTGGTGAATCGAGGCTTACGAGTGGGCGCTTTTAAGTGTGGCCCGGATTATATTGATCCCATGTTCCACAGCCAGATCATCGGGGCCAAAAGCGGCAATTTGGATCTCTTTTTCTTTTCGGAAAACACATTGCGCTATCTGCTGGCCAAAAATGCACAGGATTGCCATGTGAGCATCATCGAGGGTGTCATGGGCTATTATGACGGCATGGGGTTAACCAGCACGAAAGCCAGTTCCTATGAAGTGGCAAAAGCCACCGATAGCCCGGTGGTCCTGATTGTAGATGGCAAGGGAGTTTCCTTGTCAGTTATTGCAACGATTAAGGGATTTCTGACATTGTTTCCGGATCATCATATCTGCGGTGTGATTCTTAATCGAAGCACAGCCTCCACCTATCAGGCATTGCGGCAGACCATAGAAGAGCATTTCGGCGGTCGGGTAAAACCGTTGGGATTTCTGCCTGCGATGGATGCGTGCAGCCTGGAAAGCCGTCATCTTGGCTTGGTAACGGCGGCAGAAGTGGATGATTTACGGGAGAAAATGCAGGCACTTGCCCGGCAGGCGGAAAAGACATTGGATATAGACGGATTGCTGGCCCTAAGTGAAATGGCACCGCCGCTGGCGTATGTACCGGTGAGCGTTCCCCAGCAAACAGAACAAATCCGAATTGCTGTAGCGAGAGATCGGGCATTTTGCTTTTATTATGAGGATAGTTTGGAGCTTCTTCATGAGATGGGAGCGGCATTGCTCCCCTTTAGTCCCTTGGAAGACCCGTGTCTTCCGGAGAATATACACGGGCTCTATTTAGGCGGCGGTTACCCGGAATTATATGCCCGGCAGCTTAGTGAGAATACGGCTATGCGCAGGGCACTCCGACAGGCGCTGCAGCGAGGATTACCCTGCATTGCCGAGTGCGGCGGGTTTATGTATCTGACAGAGGAAATTGCAGGCTTTCCGATGGTTGGTTATTTGCCGGGAAATAGTTTTGATACGGGCAAGCTGTCCCGGTTCGGTTATGTGACGTTAACGGCGCGGGAGGACAATATGCTGGCACACGCCGGGGAATCGATTCCTGCCCATGAATTTCACCACTGGGACACAACTGACAACGGAGATACCTTTACAGCAGAAAAAATAACGGGAAGGCAATGGGACTGCGTGGTAGCCAATAGCCACCTCTATGCAGGGTTTCCTCATTTCCATTTTTATGCCAACCCGAACTTTGCCACTAACTTTTACCGAGCCTGTGAGAAGGAGAAGAAGCGCCATGATTGAACAAATCAAGCCTATGGATATTGAAACACGAAGTTTTGAAATTATCACGGAAATCCTGGGAGATAAAAAGCTGGACCCGGAGAACGAACTGGTCATCAAGAGAGCCATCCACACTACGGCGGACTTTGACTATGCAGATCATCTGGTGTTCTCAGCACATGCCGTGCAAAAAGGCATTGCTGCTCTTCAAAAGGGCTGTGATATTGTCAGCGATACCCAGATGGCGAAGGCTGGCATCAACAAGAAAATTCTTGCCCGATTGGGAGGTGAGGTGCACTGCTTTATGGCCGATGACGATGTAGCACGAGAGGCAAAAGAACGGGGCATTACTCGTGCTGTCGTATCTATGGAACGTGCAGCGCAGCTGACCAAGCCCTGTATTTTTGCCATCGGAAATGCCCCCACGGCATTGATGGCCATTCATGATTTGGCAGCTGCGGGAAAGCTGGACCCGGCGCTGGTGATTGGTGTGCCGGTGGGTTTTGTCAATGTGGTGGAGAGCAAGGAAAGGATCATTGCCTCTCAGCTTCCCTATATTGTGGCCCGAGGAAGAAAGGGCGGAAGCAACGTGGCGGCAGCCATCTGTAATGCCATGCTCTATCAAATCATGCGGTGAGCCGTGATGGATGAGTTTATTACCAAGGACGGCAAAAGGCTCAGAATGGGGTATACCACCGGTTCGTGTGCCGCGGCGGCAGCTAAGGCGGCAGCATGGATGCTTTTGACAGGGCGGCGGAAAGAAAGAATTTCCCTGCAGACACCAAAGGGCATTGCGCTGAATCTTGAGGTGCTGGACATTGTCATGGGAAAGGATCGGGTATCCTGTGCCATTCAAAAAGACAGCGGCGACGACCCGGATATTACGAAGGGAACACGGATCTATGCTGCGGTTTCCCTTTCCAATACATCTGGGATTGCCATTGATGGAGGAAAAGGGATTGGCACGGTAACCAAGCGGGGATTGGATCAGCCGGTGGGCAGCGCAGCCATCAACTCGGTGCCGCGCAGGATGATTCGGGACAATCTGGAGGAAGTTTGCCGCATGTGTGACTATCACGGAGGGCTTTCCGTGATGATTTCTGCCCCGGAGGGAGAGGCACTGGCGCAAAAAACCTTTAATCCCCGTCTGGGCATTGTGGGGGGAATTTCTATTCTGGGAACTACCGGCATTGTAGAGCCAATGAGTGAAAAAGCTCTGGTAGACACGATCCGGGTGGAGCTGCGCCAGCGCAAAGCATCCGGGGCAGACTATGTGCTCCTGACGCCGGGTAACTATGGCACAGAATTTATCCGCATGGATTTGAAACTGGAGGCCGCTCTCGCTGTGCAGGTGTCCAATTTCATTGGAGATGCCCTGGATCTGTGTAAAGAGATGGAGTTTAAAGGCGTGCTGCTGATCGGTCATATCGGAAAGCTGGTGAAAATCTGCGGCGGTATGATGAATACCCATTCCAAGTATGGCGACTGTCGGCTGGAGATTATGGCAGCCCACGCCGGGGCAGCAGGTTTACGTCCGGGGCGAGTGGAGGAATTGCTGGAGTGCGCTACCTGCGATGATGCACTGCGGATTTTGCAGGAAGAAAACGTATATCATGCCACACTCCGCCGGCTTGTGGAACGGATGGCGTTCCAGCTGAGGCACCGGGGCGGTGAAGCGTTGGAAATAGGCGTTGTGACATTCTCCAGAGAGTATGGATTGTTGGGAAAGACAGACAATGCGGATGATCTCATCCGGAAGGTGATGGAGGGAAAATAAATGGTGCATTTTGTAGGGGCCGGAAGCGGCGCAGTGGATTTGATTACGGTGCGCGGTGCGCGTTTGCTGGAGCAGGCGGATGTAGTGATTTATGCTGGTTCCCTGGTGAATCCAGAGCTGCTTGCATATGCAGGAGAGAACTGCCAGATCTATAACAGCGCTGAGATGACGCTGGAGGAGGTCATTGCGGTGATCGAAAAGGCGGAGGCAGAAGGCAAGACCACCGTGCGCCTTCATACCGGGGATTCCAGCATTTATGGGGCGGTGCGGGAACAATTTGATGCGCTGGCTCAGCGGGGAATTGCCTATGATGTGTGCCCCGGTGTCAGCTCCTTTTGCGGTGCGGCAGCGGCTTTGAAAACGGAATATACGCTGCCGGATGTGAGCCAGACCGTTATCATTACCCGTATGGAGGGGCGAACCCCTACTCCGCAGGATCAGTCAATCCGGGCTTTGGCGGCGCATAAGGCCACGATGGTACTGTTTCTCAGCACTTCCCTCACGGAGAAACTGCAGCAGGAACTTCTGGCAGGAGGGTACGCCCCTGCCACACCGGTGGCGGTGGTATATAAGGCTACCTGGCCGGAGGAAAAGATCTATCGATGCACTGTGGAGACCCTCCATGAGACGGTGAAGCGCAACGGTCTAAGTAAGACGTCACTCATTATCGTAGGGGACTGTATGGGAGAAACATATGCACGCTCCTTGTTGTATCATCCCAAGTTTACCACGGAGTTTCGTGAGGCAACGGAATGAAGATCGGAATTTTCACGTATAGCCGATGTGGCTGTGAAACGGCGCGGCGCATGATGCGCTCGCTGTGTGCCAATGAAATCCGTGCCTATAGTGTCAAGCGGCTTGCACAAGCCGAATTTGCCCCCATTCCGCGTCCGAGCCGGGAATTTTACGGTGAACTTTTTGCTTGGGCGGACGCGTTGATTTTTGTGGGGGCCTGCGGCATTGCAGTGCGGGAGATTGCGCCCCATGTGAAGAGTAAGGTGAGTGACCCAGCTGTAATTGATGTGGATGAGCTGGGTCATTTTGTGATTCCGCTGCTCTCTGGGCACATTGGCGGAGCCAATGCGCTGGCAGCGTATTTGGCACAGCAGATAGACGCCACGCCTGTGATCACCACCGCCACAGATATTCATGCAAAGTTTTCGGTGGACACGTGGGCTTCGCAAAACGGCTTTGCCATGAGCAGCTTATCCGCCGCCCAAAAGGTATCTGCGTCTGTTTTGGAGGGAAATGTGCCCCTGCACAGTGATTTTCCCGTAGTTACGGACTATCCGTCCGGGGTTGTCCCCGGAGAGACAGGTGCGGTAGGCATAGCGATCACGGTTCATACGGAGGAACCCTTCGATGAGACGCTGCGCCTGATTCCCTCCGTCCTGCATTTGGGAATCGGGTGTCGGCGTGATACACCGGAGGAAACCATTGAGGAGGCAGTCAGCACCATATTGGCAGAGCATCATTTGGAGAGACGGGCAATTCGTGTGGCAGCGTCGATCGACCTGAAAATGAATGAGCAGGGATTGCTTCGGTTTTGTGAGCGGAATCATTGGCCCATTCGGTTTTATCCGGGGGCTGTATTAGAAGAGGTAAAAGGCAATTTTACGCCGTCGGCATTCGTAAAAAACGTTACAGGAGTTGACAATGTATGCGAGCGTGCCGCCATGGTAGGAGCACAGAAATTACTCGTGCGGAAAACGGTACGCAATGGCGTTACGGTGGCGGTGGCGACAGAAGAGTTGGAGGTAAGCTTTGGGTAAACTGTTTGTGGTGGGCATCGGCCCTGGAAATTATGAAAATATGACCATTCAAGCCGACCGGGTACTGTCCGGATGTGATATGATTGTAGGGTATCATGTCTATGTGGATCTGGTCAAAGACATATACCCCGACAAGGAATATCTGTCCACACCCATGACGAGGGAGACAGAACGTTGCCGCAAAGCTCTGGCTGCAGCGGCTGGGGAAAATAAGCAGGTAGCTATGGTGTGTTCCGGTGACAGCGGGATCTATGGCATGGCGGCGCTGATTTATGAGTTAAGCGGGGCATACGAGGGTGTGGAAATCGAAGTGATACCGGGCCTGACAGCCGCCAGCAGCGGAAGTGCGCTGCTGGGAGCGCCGTTAACCCACGATTTTGCCGTCATCAGCCTGAGCGACCGTTTGACAAGCTGGGAGAAAATTGAGACACGTCTGGATGCAGCGGCTCGAGCGGATCTTAGCATCGTGATCTATAACCCGGTCAGCCGGAGCCGTCCCGATCATCTGAAGAAAGCTTGCGACATTTTACTGCGCAATTTGCCCGATGATCGGCTGTGTGGTGTGGCCCGTTCCATTGGCCGGGAGGGGCAGCAGTATGAGATATTGACCTTGCGGCAGCTCCGTGAGGCACAGGTGGATATGTTTTGCACCGTATTTATTGGCAACGCCATGACGAAAAGGCAGGGAGAACGATTGATTACGCCGAGAGGGTACCGTGATGTATAAGATTTGTGTGTTTGCAGGAACGGCAGAAGGGCGGGAGCTGGTGACTTTTCTAACGGCCCAGCAGAATGTCCGTGTCATGGCCTGCGTAGCCACGGAGTACGGTGAGATGCTGCTTGAACCGGCCGAGAACCTTACCGTTTCGGCCCAACGCCTGCAAGAGGAGGAGATGGTGGCGCTTTTTGAGCGGGAGCGCTTTACGCTGGTTGTGGATTCCACGCATCCTTATGCCCCGATTGTCACAGAAAACATTGCTGCGGCATGCAAGGCGACGGATACGGAGTATTTGCGCTTGCTGCGGGAGAATGTCGATGCGCCGGAAGATGCCGTTTTTGCTGCAAATGTTGACGAGGCGGTAGACTATCTCAACACGGAGGAGGGGAATATCCTTCTTACCACCGGCAGTAAGGAGCTTGCCCGTTATACAGCCATCCGTGACTTTGACCAGCGGGTATATGCCCGTGTACTTCCAATGGAGGAATCCTTGCGGCTTTGCCAAATATCCGGATTGCCCCCCAGTCATATTTTGGCGATGCAGGGGCCTTTTTCAAAGGAAATGAATGTGGCAATGCTTCGTGCCGTATCGGCGCGGTTTATGGTCACGAAGGAGTCCGGTACCAAGGGCGGTTTCGATGAGAAAATTTCAGCGGCACGGGAGGCAAATGCCAAGCTGGTGGTGATCGGCCGACCGCCCCAGCGGCAGGGAATTGGTTTTGAAGAAACGGTATCCCGCCTTTGCCGCCGCTTCGGCTGGGTGCCCAGACCTCAGGTCAGCATTGTGGGCATCGGTCCCGGGAGCCGCCGCACCATGACAGTGGAAGCGCTGGAGACGATAGAGAAAGCAGATTGCATCATCGGCGCCAGACGGATGTTGGATGCTGTGGCAGAGGGAGACAAGCCCACCTTTGAAGCGGTGGCGTCTGAGGAGATTGTATCCATTATTCGCCATCATGCGCAATACCGCTGTTTTGCCGTGGTGGTCTCCGGCGATGTGGGTTTTTTCAGCGGAGCAAAAAAGCTGCTGCCGCTGCTGAGCTGGTGTGATGTTACCTTGTTGCCGGGTCTGAACTCCCTTGTTTACCTCTGTGCCAGACTGGGAGAGAGCTACGAGACAGTGGTTCCGGTGAGCCTGCATGGGCGCAAGGGGAATATTGCGGAGAGTGTACGGCGCCATGAGAAAGTATTTGTGCTGGTGGGGGGCGAAAACGGCGCAGGAGTGCTGTGCCGCAAGCTGTGTGAAGCCGGTTTGAGCGGTGTACGCGTCAGCGTGGGTGAGCACCTCAGCTATGCGGATGAGCGGATCACTACAGGAACGGCAAAGGAGCTTGCAAATCGGAAATTCCACAGCCTCAGCGCCGTACTCATCGTAAACAGCGCACCCCAAAGTACGGCGGTATTTGGCTTGCCGGACGAAAAATTTCGGCGCAGCGAGACTGTACCCATGACTAAAAGTGAAGTGCGGGCAGTGTGCCTTTCCAAATTGCATTTGAACAGTGACAGTATTTGCTGGGATGTGGGGGCCGGGACTGGCTCTATATCCGTGGAAATGGCTTTGCAGCTGTCTCAAGGTCAAGTTTATGCCATTGAAAAAAGAGAAGATGCCGTAAAGATCCTCCGGGAAAATGCAGAGCAGTTCGGACTGGAGAATATTCATATGATACAAGGAACGGCACCGGAAGCGTGCCGGGATCTGCCGGCTCCCACCCATGTGTTTATCGGCGGCAGTTCCGGAAAGCTACACGAGCTCCTCGCCCTTGCAATTGCTAAGAATCCTTGTGTGCGCATTGTGGCTACTGCCATTACATTGGAAACAATTGCGGAATTAACGAATGCTGTTAAGCAGTTTAACTTTACTGATACTGAGGTGGTTTCACTGAGCGTTTCCAAGGATCGCAAAGCAGGGCCGTATCACTTGATGATGGGGCAGAATCCTGTTTATATCTTCACCATGGGGGAGCGGCAGGCATGAAGTGGTCACTATTGGCAATGATCATCGGGTTTGGCGTGGATCTGGTTGTGGGGGACCCTCGGGGGATTCCCCATCCGGTAGTACTGATTGGAAAGCTGATTACTGTACTGGAAAAACTGCTTCGAAAGCTCTTTCCTAAAACAAAAAGAGGCGAGAATATTGCCGGTGGCATACTGTGGGTGCTGGTTGTGACCTGTGCTACGGTGGTGCCGTGGGGAATTTTATGGCTGTGCCATGGCGTGAGCCCCTGGCTTCGTGTGGTGGTGGAGAGTGTTATGTGCTGGCAAATTCTTGCAACAAAAGCTCTGCGGGATGAGAGTATGAAAGTTTATGCGGCACTTCAGACGGGCGACTTGGCGGCCTCCCGTCGTGCAGTTTCCATGATTGTGGGCCGGGATACAGCGCAGCTGGACGAGAAGGCTGTCATACGTGCCGCAGTGGAGACAGTGGCGGAAAACACTTCGGATGGTATTGTGGCGCCACTGTTGTATCTTGCGGTTGGCGGTGCGCCCTTCGGCTTTTTTTATAAAGCGGTGAATACCTTAGATTCTATGTTGGGGTATATGGAAATGCCTTATAAAAATATCGGCTTGGTTCCCGCTAAAATGGATGACGTGGTGAACTTCATCCCTGCCCGTATCTCCGCCCTTATCATGCTGGCAGCCGGGGGTCTCTTGGGCATGCATGTAAAAAACGGCTGGAAGATCTTTGTCCGGGATCGCTACCGGCATGCCAGCCCCAATTCGGCACAGACGGAGTCCGTGTGTGCCGGTTTGCTAGGGGTGCGTTTGGCGGGGGATGCCTGGTATCACGGAGTGCTTCATCAAAAACCGTATATCGGTGAGGCACTGCGGGAGATTGAAAGGGAAGATATTCCCCGATCTTGCCGCTTGTTGTACGGAACCGCGCTGCTGGCGCTGGCGCTTTTCGCAGGGATTCAATGGATTGGCTTGGTGATTTTCTAAATGCTTTATCAAACAAAAAATCCCCACGGCGGGGATATCTATGAAACGCCGGTAAAACTGGATTTTTCGGCCAATACCAACCCGCTGGGAACGCCTCAGGGGGTAGTGGATGCGGTGCATAGCAGTCTTGCTGATTTACACCGCTATCCAGATCCCTACTGCCGCAGCTTAGTGGCTGCCATTTCGGAATTTGAAGAGGTGCCGCCGCAATATATTCTCTGCGGCAATGGTGCGGCGGATTTGATTTATGCTTACGCTGCGGCTCTCAAACCGAAAAAAGCGGTAGAGACAGCGCCCACATTTTCGGAGTATGCACTGGGACTTTCTCAGTGGGGATGCCAGGTGGAGCCATTTCTCCTCCATGCATCCCGGGACTTTTCCATCGATGAGACTTTTTTAGAGTTTATCGGCGCAGAAGAGCCGGATGTGGTGTTTCTCTGCAATCCCAATAACCCTACCGGCAGAACCGTACGCTATGATCTTTTGGAGAGGATCATAGAGCTGTGCAAGCAGAAGAACATCTTTCTCTTTTTGGATGAATGTTTTCTCGATTTGACCGAGGGGGGAGTGAGTGCCAAGGGGCTGCTTGGCACAAACCCACAATTACTGATTTTGAAAGCCTTTACCAAAAGCTATGGTATGGCGGGGATTCGTTTGGGCTATTGTTTGTGCGCTGATGCAGACCTGCTGGGGCGGATGTCTTCCGCAGTGCAGCCATGGAATGTGTCGTCTTTGGCGCAGGCAGCCGGCGTGGCTGCACTGAAAGAGCAGGCGTTTTTGGAAAAAACCAGAGCATTGGTGTGTCAGGAGCGGCAGTGGATGACGCAAAAGCTTCAGAACTTTGGCTTTTGGGTTTGCCCGTCCCAAACCAACTTCCTGCTGTTTCGAGGAACTCCTGGGCTTCATGAGGCTTTGAAAGAGCAGGGAATCGTCATCCGAAACTGTGACAACTACAGGGGATTGGGGTCTGGCTGGTATCGGACGGCGGTGCGGCAGCACAAGGAAAACGTGCAGTTGATGGATGCAATTTCTCAAATAGCGGAAAGGGAGAAACCATGGCAAAAAATATTATGATTCAAGGCACCATGTCCAATGCCGGTAAAAGTCTGGTGTGCGCCGGCTTGTGCCGCATTTTCCGTCAGGACGGCTATCGCGTGGCGCCTTTCAAAAGCCAGAATATGGCGCTGAATTCCTTTATCACTGCGGCCGGTGGTGAGATGGGACGAGCGCAGGTGGTGCAGGCGGAGGCTGCCGGCATTGCACCGGATGTACGGATGAATCCTGTGCTTTTGAAGCCTACCACAGAAGTGGGAAGCCAAGTGATCGTCAATGGTACGGTACAGGGAAATATGTGCGCCATGGAGTATTACCGGAGAAAACGGGAATACGTCCCGGCGATTATGGAGGCCTATGCCTCACTGGCTGCGGAAAATGACATCATCGTCATTGAAGGAGCCGGTTCTCCGGCGGAGATCAATCTGAAGCAGGAGGACATTGTGAATATGGGCTTGGCCAAGATGGTGGATGCGCCGGTCCTGTTGGTGGGAGACATCGACCGGGGCGGTGTGTTTGCACAGCTCTACGGCACAGTGGCGCTGCTGGAAGAGGAAGAAAGAACTCGCATCAAGGGGACGGTGGTGAACAAATTCCGAGGAGACAGAGCTATTTTGGAACCAGGTCTGCGGATGTTGGAGGAGCTCTGCGGGGTACCTGTAGCCGGTGTGATTCCCTACACTACGGTGGATATTGATGATGAGGACAGCCTTTCCGAGCGGTTTACCCGCACGGCCGGGCGCAAAATGCTGGACATTGCCGTTATCCGTGTGCCTCGAATCTCTAACTTTACGGATTTCAGTCCCTTCGAGCGCTATGAAAATGTGTCTTTGCGCTATGTGGACCGGGTGGCAGATCTTTACGAGCCGGATCTTATTTTATTACCCGGCACCAAGAGTACCATAGCGGATCTGCTGTGGCTGCGCCAGTGCGGTCTGGAGGCGGCCATTCAGAAAGCAGCCTCTGCCGGAACGATGATTTTTGGTATTTGCGGCGGTTATCAGATGTTGGGACGCACAGTTGCCGATCCCCAAGGCGTGGAAGCCGCCGGTGTTACGGAGATTGCAGGCATGGGTCTTTTGGATATGGATACGGTTTTCCTGGGAGAAAAAGTGCAGCGGCAGACGGAGGGGATTCTTTCCGGAGTGGATGGCAGCCTGTCCAATTTGAATGGATTGGCATACAAGGGATATGAAATTCATATGGGCCGCAGTCAGGGAGAGATGCCCACGGTGGCCAGCCATGAGAACGTATACGGAAGCTATGTCCATGGGATTTTCGATGCACCCGGCATTGCCGATGGTGTTTTGCAGGCAGTTTGTCGGCAAAAAGGCATGGACTTTGGGGCTATTCACGCTTTCGATATGGAAGAATACAAGGAGCGGCAATATAATCTGCTGGCAGATGCGGTGCGCAGTGGTTTGGACATGGATCTGATCTATCGCATTGTGAACCGGGAAGTATAATCTCCCGAAGACAAGTGTCGGGAAGCGCAGGAGACATGGCGGAAATGCGGGAAGCGCAGAGACGCTATGTGTGAAAAATGCGTCCGGAAAAGATAGGGAGATTATAAGTTGGAGGTAGCATGAGTCAGATTTTATGTATCATTGACGGCATGACCGACAGAGGTTTTTCCACTGCGGACTATCCCTTCTTACAAAAGATGGAGAAGGTAGATGAGATAGACACCTGCTGCGGCTGTGAACCGGAGAGTTTGAGCTGCATACTTCACATTTTGGGGATCAAAGAGGTACCCAAGGCCCTTCGTGGGTATGCCGAAGCGCTGGGCGCGGGTATTTCGGTAGAGCCAGATGACTTGGTGCTGCGCGGCAGTTGGTTGGGCGTAGATGCACGGGGCAGATGCACAGTGCCCATTCCGGGGCCGAAAGAAATCAAGAGCAGTCAGGAATACCGCTATTACTATCTGGAACAGTACAAGAGCATCCTTGTGTTTCCCGGCCTAGCTGCGGAGCTTCAAAGCGTTACCACCTGTCCGCCCTATCGGTGTGTGGGACAGCCGGTCAGCACACTGTGTCCCACAGGCTGCGCCGCACTGGAAAGGGCATACCGGGAGCAGTTAAAGATGGGGCGGTGTCTCCTCCCATGGGGGGAGTCGAAGCCATCCCAATTACCGCCGTTCCCCAAAAGAGCGGCGGTCATTACAGGAACGGCAGTGGTCAAGGGGATTGCGAAGCTCCTGCAAATGGATCTTGTCACGACCCCAGCCATGACGGGCGATATAGATACGGATTTGCAGGGAAAGGTCCATGCAGCACTTTTGGCAGCGGAGAGCCACGACTTTGTTCTGCTCCATATCAATGGGGCAGACGAGGCGGGTCATCGAAAGGATGCCGCACAAAAGCGAGCCTTTCTCGCCAGAATAGACCGTACTGTGCTGTCTGCATTACTGCCATCAGCCCACGAGATTTTTGTGATGGCGGATCATGGGACAGATCCAGTCAGCGGAAAACACCTGTCGTTTCCGCAGCCATTGTTTCACGCTGCGCCCTGACCATCCGTTTTTGTGCCGGCGGACTTTCCCATCTCTATGGAGATTGGGTTTATGGAAAAATTTCTCTAGCCTTAGTCGATTTGACACAGCGGGAGGAACTGCCGCAAGCCATTTGTGGCATCAGGGAAGCGGAAAACAAAGAAGAAAGCGAGGGACGGAGCATCAGTCAAGATGCTCCGTCCCTTCTCATATGTTGTTAGCCGCCGCAGTTGGCAGAACCCTCGGAGAGCAGCATTTTCAGTCCGTGGGCGATGGGGTCTAAGACTGCCAGCAGATTTTCTTGCGTCGCCTTTTGGCTGCCGGGCAGGTTCACGATCAAACTGCGGCGGCGAATACCGGCCACACTGCGGGAGAGGCAGCCACGGGGAGTGATGCGCATGCTTTCTGCGCGCATGGCCTCGGGAATGCCGGGCGTGAGCCGCTCCACTACGGCAAGGGTAGCCTCCGGTGTAATATCCCGCGGGGAAAAACCGGTGCCGCCGGTGGTAAGCACCAGGGTGGCATGGAGCTTATCGCAGCAGTGCAGCAGCTCTTTTTGGATCATATCCGACTCGTCTGGCACCGTAGCGGTGTAGAGGATCTGATAGCCGTGCGCCTCTAAAAGACGGCAAAGTGCCGGACCGCTGGTATCCTGCCGCAGGCCTTGATAGCCTTTGTCACTGACGGTAATGACGGCTGCTGTATAAACCATGGCTCAATCCTCCCTTTGATAGTCACCGTGAATGCCGCCTGTCTTGGAAAGTAGGCGGATATCTGCCAGAACAATGTCTCGCTGTACGGCTTTACACATATCATATACAGTCAGTGCGGCGGTGGTCACAGCGGTCAGAGCTTCCATCTCAACGCCGGTTTTTCCGCTGCAGGTGACGGTGGCTTGGATCTCAACGCTGCACCGTTCCTCATTGAGAGAGAGGACCACCTGTACACCGTCCATCCATACGGGGTGACACATGGGGATCAGATCCAGAGTTCGTTTGGCACCCATAATACCGGCAATCTGTGCCACGGTGAGGACGTCTCCCTTTTTTACCCCACCGGAAGCGATGAGGGAAAAAGTCTCTCGATTGACCAGCACGCGACCGGCAGCCACAGCGGTGCGATGAGAAAGAGGTTTAGCGCCTACATCCACCATCTTGGCGCGGCCTCCCTCATCAAAATGGGTAAAATCTTCCATAGTCATCCTCCGATCTCATTCATGTTTCGGCCTGCGCGGCTGCGGTGCTGGGGGGAGAGTTCGCCGTGCCAGCGAGGTTTATTTGCAATAGCCTGCTGCAGCTTTTCTGCCATCTCCGCTTCGGTGCAGCCTTTGATGCTAATTTCATCCGGAGAGTGGAGACAGGGTTTCAATTTTCCGTCAGCAGTGAGACGTATGCGGTTACAGTCGGCGCAAAAGTGGGCGCTGACAGGGCGGATCAGCCCCACACAGCCCTTGCTTCCCGGCAGACGAAAGAGCTGGGCTACGCCGCCGTCTGTAGGGACGCTCTCCAGCTGAGGAAGGCACTCCAACACACGGGAAAGCGGGAGGAAGGCCTCTGGGCCAAAGTCTCCGCCATCGTACATGGGCATCAGTTCGATGAACCGCACATCCACTGGATAGCGCTGGGTCAGCTGCGCCAAGGGGACGATTTCGTCCTCATTGAAGCCGCCAATGAGGACAGTGTTCAGTTTTATTTTTTTAAAACCTGCCTCCAGTGCCGCATGCAAGCCGGAATAAAAGTCCTCCAGCCGTCCACAGCGCGTGATGTAGGCGTATTTCTCCTGATCCAGCGTGTCAATACTGAGGTTGATGCGGCGGACACCTGCCTGCCGCAAAGGCTTGGCCAGCGCAGGGAGGAGGGTGGCATTGGTGGTAAGGCACACCTCTTCTATCCCCTCCACCGCCGCTGTCCTGCGGCAAATGGAGACGATGTTGCGTTTCACCAGCGGCTCACCGCCGGTAAAGCGCACCTTGCGGATGCCCAGTGACGCCGCGGCACGGACGGCGGCAATGATTTCGTCCTCCGTCATCATGTCGGCGTGGCGCTTCTTTTCCACACCGCTCTGCGGCATACAGTAACGGCAGCGGAGGTTGCAAAGTTCCGTCACAGAAATCCGCAGATATGTAATTTCTCGGGAGAAAGAATCAACCATAACTACCTCACAAATGTAGATTTTCCCTTATATTATATCGTTATGCGGTGCAATGTACAAGCATAGAAATTTCTGCGCTATTGACGAAAGGGAAGGGGACAGGTAAAATGATATACAATTTGGGAAAAGACAGGAAATAGGGGAGGCATAGATTATGACAAAAACACCGTCGATGGACCAGTGGCTGCAGGAGGCCAAGCAGGCGCCCAACGCCAATAAAGTGGGAATGTACCTCGTACACAACGGAACGGTGCGCGCCACGGCCCGTGCCAAGGTGCGGCAGGAGGCAGGGGAGACGAAACCGGTTCGGGGGATGATCTTCTCCTATGACAGGGATCAGGTGGCGGCGGCAGAGAATGACGCCCGGGCGTTGGAGGGGATTTACTATGTGCGCACATGGCTCAACGAGGGACAGCTCGTCGTGGGTGACGATCTTATGTATGTGCTGGTAGGCGGCGATATTCGTCCCCATGTGCTGGCAGCGCTTGATTTTTTGGTGGGAAAATTGAAAAGAGAGTGTGTCCGGGAAGAAGAAATCTACGACTAACACAGACGCAGCTGCGAGGTGTGGTCTTTGCTGGGAACGGTATCCTTCTTTGACGCCATCGGTGACAGAATTGTTATCTGCTTGTCACAGCCCTGTCACCTGTGGGTAGTAAGATATCCGCAGTCAAGGTAAAAAAGGAACCAACTGCGAAAGGAGCGGAAGGTACTATGAGGAAAAAGTTGAAAAAACGCTGCCTTCTGCTGACGGCAGCCATAGCCCTTGCAGCACTGGTGCTCTGGACGATCTGGGGGAATATTACGGTGCAGACCACGGTCTACCATGTGTATGACTCTCAGCTGCCAGAAGGCTTTGAGGGGTATCGTATTGCGCAGATTTCCGACCTTCACAATGCCGAATTCGGGGCGGACAATCAAAAACTTCTGTCCATCCTCCAAAAGGAGCAGCCGGATATCATCGCCATGACCGGTGATCTGGTGGACTCGAACCATACCAATATCCATATTGCCGCTGCCTTCGCCCGGCAGGCGGTGGAAATTGCCCCGTGCTACTATGTGACCGGCAATCACGAGGCGTGGCTGGGGGAGGCGTATGAAACATTGGAGCAGCAGCTGGAAGCGTGCGGCGTAACGGTGCTGCACAATCAAACGGAGATACTGTGCAGCGGCAGCGAGACAATACAGCTGCTGGGCATCGATGACCCGGATTTTGCGGAGTCCGGCAGCGGACTGTTTGATCTGGAGGCGGGCATTATTTCCGAGGAAATCGAAAGGGCAGACGCCGGAGCGGGGTATCAAATTTTGCTTTCTCACCGCCCGGAAGTTTTCTCTACCTATGTGGACCCTGGGATTCAGCTGGTTCTTTGCGGTCATGCCCACGGCGGTCAGTTTCGGCTTCCGTTCATCGGCGGGCTGGTGGCACCAAATCAAGGCTTGTTCCCTCAATATGACGGCGGTGTATACACCCAAGACGGCACCACCATGATCGTCAGTCGTGGTATCGGCAACAGCATACTCCCGGTGCGGTTCAATAACCGCCCGGAAGTGGTCATCACCGTATTACACAAGCAGTAAAAAACACCCGGACGGAATTTCTGTTCGGGTGTTTTTGCGTTGGTGGATATGAACAATGCGTAAACTATTAAATAACTCGTTTATATTTTTATATAAATTTATTGACAAATTATAAAATGGCGGTATACTAGCCATAGTAGAACAAGGAGGTGTCCTATGAAGAAGAATGTATACAGCCTGATGCTCTCGGACGATGTGGTGCGTGAGGTGGATGCCATGGCACACCGACTGGGGACCAACCGTTCGGCGCTGGTGAACCGCATTTTGGCGGAGGCCGTTTCCATGCGGACACCGGAGCAGCAGATTCAGGATATTTTTGAAACCATCGAAACGTTGGTGACGCCGGGGCGGGAATTGATCCCCTTTTTTGCGCCCAATTCCCCTACGATGTCGCTCAAATCCAGCCTCAGCTATAAGTACCGGCCCACGGTGAAGTACGAGGTGGAGCTGGACATGGGCAAGTCAGAGCAACTGGGGACGCTGAGTGTGGTGTTTCGCACACAGTCTGCATCGCTCATTGCGGTACTGACCGATTTTTTCCGCTTGTGGGTACAGATTGAAAATACGCATTTGGCACCGCGGCTGGGCTTGCAGCTGTGCTGTTCCCTGTACGAGGGGCGCTTCCTCCGGCCCATTGCACAGCCAAGGCAGGATTGCACCGCCGAGGAGATCGCACAAGCCATTTCCGACTATGTGCAGATGTTTGACCGCCTGCTGAAAGCATATTTGGGCGGCAGTACTGCCCGACAGATTGAGCAGGCTTACTGTGACAATTTGCATCACAGAGAAATTTTGATTTAAATGAGGTGATACCATGAATGAGGAAAAGTATACGCGCAAAACGCTGGAGGCTGTGCAGACAGCACAGGCCATGGCGCAGGAAAATGACAATCAGTATTTGACCACAGAGCATCTGCTCTATGCGCTGCTGGACCAGGACGGCGGCCTCATAGGTTCCATCTTCAGCCGTATGGGTGTTGACTGTGACAGCGTATTGGCGGAACTGGATGAGATGGTGTCCCGGCTCCCTAAGGTTTCCGGCACCAACGGACAGGTGTATGCTGCACCTGAGACAGCCAAGGTTATTCAGTTGGCAGAGAAGATTGCCGCCAAGACCCACGATGAGTATGTGTCTGTGGAGCATTTGATGCTGGCCATTTTCTCCGAGGGCTCGGCACAGGTGCGTACGATGCTGCAAAACCACGGTATCAATCGTAGCCGCTTCAGCGAAGAATTATCTAAGGTAAAGTCCGGACCTGTCACCAGTGATCATCCGGAGGAGACCTATGATGCACTGAAAAAGTACGGTACCGATCTGGTAGAGCGTGCCCGTAACAACGAGTTGGATCCGGTGATTGGACGTGACAGCGAAATCAGAGATGTCATCCGCATCCTCTCTCGCAAGACGAAAAATAACCCGGTGCTTATTGGTGAGCCGGGTGTTGGCAAAACCGCCATTGCCGAAGGGCTGGCACAGCGTATTGTGCGCGGTGATGTGCCGGACGGCTTGAAAGAACGCACGATATTCTCGCTGGATATGGGGGCGCTGATTGCCGGTGCCAAGTATCGTGGGGAGTTTGAGGAGCGGCTCAAGTCCGTGCTGGAGGAAGTGCGTAAATCCGAGGGCCGCATCATCCTCTTCATCGACGAGCTGCACACCATCGTAGGGGCAGGCAAGACGGAAGGCAGCATGGATGCCGGCAATCTTCTCAAGCCTATGCTGGCCCGTGGCGAACTGCATTGCATCGGTGCCACAACGCTGGACGAATACCGTCAGTATATCGAGAAAGATGCGGCACTGGAGCGCCGCTTCCAGCCGGTGCTGGTGGATGAGCCTACAGTAGAGGATACCATCTCCATTCTGCGTGGTTTGAAGGAGCGCTATGAGATTTTCCATGGCGTTCGTATTCACGATAACGCCTTAGTGTCGGCGGCAACACTGTCTGACCGCTATATTACAGATCGTTTCCTGCCGGATAAAGCTATTGATCTGGTGGATGAAGCCTGTGCAAAGATTCGCACGGAAATTGATTCTATGCCCGCCGAGATGGATGACCTGCGTCGTCGGATCATGCAGCAGGAAATCGAAGAGATGGCATTGAAAAAGGAAGAGGATCAACTCTCCAAGGAGCGCCTTGCAGAGTTGAAGCGTGATCTGGCCGATGCAAAGGAGCAGTTCAACGCCATGAAATCCCGGTGGGAGGCGGAGAAGAGCGGCGTGGATCAGGTGAAGAAGCTGAAGGCTGACATCGACAAGCTGCACGGCGAGATTGAGCGGGCGCAGGGTGCGCTGGAATATGAAAAAGCCGCCAAGCTGCAATATTCTGATTTGCCCGAACTGGAGCGGCAGCTGCAAGAGGCGGAGGCTGCCGGAGAAAAACAGACAGAAAATTCCATGGTGCGTGATACGGTTTCGGAAAACGAGATTGCCGAAATCGTAGGCAAGTGGACGGGAATCCCCGTAGCACGGCTCATGGAGGGGGAGCGGGAGAAACTGCTGCGTCTGCCGGAGATCATCCACAAGCGGGTGGTGGGGCAGGATGAGGCGGTGCGCCTTGTCAGTGAGGCCATCCAGCGTTCCCGTGCCGGGATTGCGGACCCCAACCGTCCCATCGGCAGTTTCCTCTTCTTAGGCCCCACGGGTGTGGGCAAGACCGAGCTGGCCAAGTCGCTGGCCGAGTGCCTCTTTGACGATGAGCATAGTATGGTGCGAATCGATATGACGGAGTATATGGAGAAATTTTCCGTGTCCCGGCTCATCGGTGCGCCTCCCGGATATGTGGGTTACGACGAAGGCGGCCAGCTGACGGAGGCGGTGCGCCGCAGACCTTACTCTGTGGTCCTCTTTGACGAGGTGGAAAAGGCACATCCGGACGTATTCAATATTTTGCTGCAGATTTTGGACGACGGCCGTATCACCGACTCCCAAGGGCGTACGGTAGACTTTAAAAATACCATTATCATTCTCACTTCCAATCTGGGCAGCCAGGAGATGCTGGAGGGGATCGAGGAGAACGGCTCTATTTCCGAAGAGGCTCGCAGTGCTGTTATGCAGCTGCTGCGCCGCTCCTTCCGCCCGGAATTTTTGAACCGCTTGGATGAGATCTTGATGTTCCGCCCGCTGACCCGTGAGAATCTAGGCGGCATCATTGAGATTTTGCTGCGTGGTTTGCGCCGCCGCTTGGCGGATAAGACGCTGTCATTGGAGGTGACGGACAGTGCCCGTGAGATGCTCATTGACCGGGGGTACGATCCTATCTACGGCGCCCGGCCATTGAAGCGCTACCTGCAGAGCACTGCCGAAACGCTGATTGCCAAGGAAATTTTGCGGGGAGATCTGCCGGCCGGCAGCACCTTGGTGCTGGATACCGATGCAGGAGAGCTTACCTGCCGCAAGAAGTAAAAGAAAAAGGACGTATCGGAAGATACGTCCTTTTATTGATGAAGGAAAGCCCCCGGAAGGAGCTGTCTTTCCGGGGGCTTGCACGTGGATACAGATTACTGATACTGCTCAATTTTAATCAGATTGGTATTGCCGGAGCGACCGTTGGTGGAGCCGCCGGTGATGACAATGCGATCTCCGGAAGAGAGTCCCATCACGTCCTTGGCTATTTTTTTTGCGGTGTAGAACAGCACCTCGGTGGAGGGCAGTTCCTCGCACATGACAGGGGTTACCCCCCAGCTAAGGGCCAGCTTATACCATGTGCGCTTGTCGGTGGTGATGCCCACAATGTCTACGGGAGGACGGAAACGGGAAATCATGCGGATGGTCATACCGGAGATGGAGCAGGCGGCAATGGCCTGGGCATCGATGTCGATGGCCATGCCGCAGGTGGCGTGGGAAATGGAGTCTACGATGTCGTGAATACGGAACTGAGAGGAGTAGAAGCGTGTGGTATAGTTGATGTTGCACTCGGTGCGCTCGGCGATGCGGGCCATGGCAGCCACGGTCTGGACAGGATACTTACCCACGGCCGTCTCGCCGGAGAGCATCACGGCGCTGGTACCGTCATAGACAGCGTTAGCCACGTCGGAAATCTCGGCACGGGTGGGGCGCGGGTTGTTGATCATACTCTCCAACATTTCTGTGGCCGTGATGACCCGCTTGCCGAGCAGACGGCATTTGGTAATCAGCTTTTTCTGTACGGCCGGTACTTCCTCGTAAGGAATCTCAACCCCCATATCGCCGCGGCCGATCATAATGCCCTCGCAGTACTCGATGATCTCCTCAATGTTGTCTACGCCGGGCTGATTCTCAATTTTGGCAATCAGGGCAATATCTTCACCGCCATTTTCTTCCAAAAAGGTGCGGACTGCTTCAATATCCTTGCTGCAAGAGACGAAAGAACAGGCAATATACTCCACGCCGTTGCGAATGCCGAAGAGAATATCCTCCCGGTCCTGCTGGCTGAGATAGGGCTGGCTGAGGATCTTGCCGGGAAAGCTCATGCTCTTGCGGTCGGAGAGTACGCCGCCCACAATGGTCGTGCAGTGAATTTCGCTGCCCTCAATGCTGTCTACCCGGAAATTGAGCAGACCGTTATTAAGAAGGATGGTGTCACCGGGGGCCAGATCCCGGCAGAGGCCAGCGTAGGTGACAGAGACGCGGTGCGCATCACCGGGGACATCCTCGGTGGTGAAAATGAAGGGATCACCTTCCTGCAGGGTGATTTTTCCCTCAGTAAAGGTCTTAATGCGGAACTCGGGACCTTTGGTGTCCAGCATAATGGCAATGGGAAGCTCCAGCTCCTCGCGCACCTTTTTGATGGCATCAATCTTCTTTTGATGTTCCTTGTGGGTGCCGTGGGAGAAGTTGAGCCGGGCCACATTCATGCCGGCGCGGCACAGCTGGGTGAGCATTTCCTCACTCTGGCTGGCAGGCCCAATGGTACAGACAATTTTCGTTTTACGCATATCGCATCCATCCTTTTCTGTGAATGTATTATGATCCGCCTTCATTATGACATAAAAGCAAGGCGTTGTCACTGGACTTATAGTAAAAATTTTGTCAAATGCAGAGATGCCCTTTCGGCGGGGTGTCTATGCAACCGTCCGGAGATCAGTCAGTTTTCCTAAAAGTTGGCAAAACAACATACAATTGGAACGCAGTCACCTACAATGGACAAGAGGGAAGCGGCTTCGCCGCAGTCTGCGGCGAGGGGCTTCTACTTGGAGAAATTTGAGCCATAAGGAAAGGGGAAGATTTATGAAAAAGCTGCATAAGAGGATTTTGGCGCTCGTGTGTCTGCTGTGTCTTACCATGAGCATGGCGGCCTGCGGACAAAAGGGTGGTACATCGGACGGAGGAAAAGATCAGCCGGAGGCAAAGCCGCTGGAGGGACAGACGCTGCTCATCTACTGTGGCGCCGGTATGCAAAAGCCCTTTGAGGAGATTGCGAAGGCTTTTGAGGAGGAGACGGGCTGCGAGATGAACGTAACCTATGCCAATGCCGCCCAGAGCCAGACACAGATCCAGCAGTCCAAGGAGGGAGATTTCTTTATTGCCGGTTCCCGTGAGGAGACAAAGCCGGTGGAGGAGTTTATTGAGAGTAACGTGGATCTCGTTAAGCATGTTCCCGTGTTGGCCGTGGCTGCCGATAATCCTAAGGGAATTAAGGGCATTGCAGACTTGGCCCGTGAGGATATTGTTACGGTGATCGGTGACCCGGAGGCTACGCCCATCGGAAAGGTTGCCAAGAAGGCGTTTGCCGACTTTGGAGTGACGGACAGTGTCCATTTGGCGGCGACCACCACCACGGCACCGCAGCTGGCGACGATCATCACCATGGGTGAGGCAGATGCCGCCATTATCTGGAAAGAGAACTGCAATGCCGAGGGTGTCGAGGTCTGCCAGACTCCCGATATGGATCAATATGTAAAGACGGTTCCCGCAGCACGGCTCACCTTTGCCGCAGACAATGTGGCAGCGGATGCCTTCAGTGAATTTTTGAAATCGGATACTGTGGCGGAAATTTGGACAAAGTTTGGCTATGAGCTGATGCAATGAGGGGAAAGGGGCGAAATCTATTTCCTTTGCTCTGTGCGGCCCTCACAGCCGTTGTGGTGCTGCTGATTGGTGGAAACATTGTGGTGATCGTCTTTCGCGGTATCGGCGCACTGCCGGAACATTTGATGACGGAAGAAACCCGGTTTGCCCTTTGGATGAGCGTGAAAAGCGCTTGTATCTCCACGCTGCTGTGCCTCTTGCTGGCCATTCCCACGGCCTACACACTCAGTCGCGGACGATTTCCGCTGCGGAGTGTGCTGGAGACGCTTTTGGAGCTGACAGTATCCCTGCCCTATATCGTATTGGGACTAAGCTTGCTGATCCTGTTTTCGTCCCCTGCGGGGAAGTGGCTGAAAGAGGCGGGGTTCCCGGTGGTTTTCAGCGCCAACGGCGTGATTCTAGCCCAGCTGGTGGTGAATCTTCCTTTTGCGATCCGGCTTATTTCCACGGCCTTTCAAAGCGTGGATCGAAAGCTGGAATATGTGGCAGGACTCTTGGGGGCCTCCCCCATGCGTCAGTTCTTTTGGGTGCTTCTGCCTATGTGCCGCCGGAGTTTGCTGAGCGCTGTGATCCTCGTATGGTCTCGTGCGCTGGGGGAGTTTGGCGCTACATTGATGCTGGTAGGCGTCACGAGAATGAAGACGGAGACGCTTCCGGCCAGCATTTATCTGGCGGTCAGCGGCAATGATTTGGATAGTGCGCTGGCCAGTGCATTTCTCCTGCTGCTGATTTCTGCCGTTTCGCTGAGCCTTGCCAACTGCATGGCTCGAAGAGGGAGAAAGCGGGGACGCTATGACGGATAAAAGAATACCGGTGCTGGAACTGCGGAATTTGACATTGCACCGCGGGGATTTTCTCCTGGACCATGTGAGTTTCAGCGTGGAGGAAAAAGAAATCTTTGCCATCATCGGCAAAACGGGAGCGGGCAAGACATTGCTGCTGGAGGTGTCCTCCGGCCTTTGTAAGGAAGACGGAGGACAGGTGCTCTACCGGGGCACACCCATCCGGGATATACAGGTGCACCGGCGCAATATTGGGTATCTCTATCAGGATTACGGCCTGTTTCCCCATATGAATGCCCGGGAGAACATCGGCTTTTCCCTGCGGATGCAGCATGTGCCGGCAAAGGAGCGGCAGCGACGTGTGGAGGAAATGGCGGAACGCTTTGGTATCCGAGAGGTGCTGGAGCAATATCCTGCCACTCTCAGCGGCGGTGAGCAGCAGCGTGTGGCGTTGGCACGGGCGCTGATGATGCGTCCGCCGCTGCTCTTTCTGGATGAGCCGTTTTCAGCGCTGGATCCTGTGACACGGCAGGATTTCTACCGTATGATCCATGAGGTGCGGGAGGATTTTGGCTGTGCCATCCTGTTTGTGACCCATGATTTTTCCGAGGCACAGCAGCTGGCGGATCGGATCGGCGTATTGATAGACGGTCGGTTGCGTGGCGTGGTGGAGGCACAGTCTCTGTTTACTGCGTCTTGGGAACCGGAGGTGTGTCGCTTTTTGGGGATTTCTCCCGGAGAGGAAGGAGAAAAAGGATGACTGCGGAGATATTTTACGGTGCGCTGCAAGAGCGCTTTTCTGAAGTGTTGGCGGCGGAGGGGCTTTCCGGTGAAAAGGTGAGCGTTGCCTGCCGTGCCCTGAGCCCGGAGGAGGCCATCGGCCGCCCAAAGCGCCGGGATTTCCCCATTCTTGCGGGTAAGGATGTGATGATCCAGGCCCAGTTTCGAGGGGCGCTGGGGCAGGCCTTTACCGATGCGCCTGCTGACTTTGAAGGGACGCTGGACGAGGTTATGGCCATGGACATTGTCCATAACAGCCATAGCCGCAGTCTTTTCATTGCCGTGCTGAATGCCGTCATGTGCCGTTTGGGCCGTTGCTGCGGCACGGTCCACTGCCGCACGGAAGGCCCGGAGCTGTGCGCTCAGGATATGAAAGCGTATCTTTTGGCGCACTATCCTTCAAATGTGCGGATCGCCCTCGTGGGATACCAGCCATCACTGCTGGAGATGCTGCATGATAGCGGCTTTTCGGTTCGGGTGCTGGATCTGAATCCGGCCAACGTGGGGCAGGTCCGCTGCGGGGTTCTGGTAGAGGACGGAAAGAAGGCCTATGACGAGGTGGTGCACCACTTTGCAGATATCATTCTCTGTACCGGAAGCACCGTCTGCAATGGTACCATTGTGGACTATCTGGAGCTGGAAAAAGAGGTGCTGTTTTTCGGAACCACGATTTCCGGCACAGCGCCGCTGATGGGACTCAAACGTGTGTGCTTTGCCCAGAACTACAGCTGAAAAATAAACAGGATCAGCGGCGCAGTCTCGTGGCGGGACTGCGCCGCTTTGTTGACAAAAGAGGGAAAATAGGAGTAAAATAAGTGTAATTTATTTCCTTTTGAGAAGTGCTTACAGCCACAGATAAACCAATCTGCGGTATGGTGACAGTTTGGGAATTTTTGCGGCGTTTTCAAGCGGGAAAATTAGCAGGGACATTCGTAGGAGGGATTGGAGATGGAAGAATTACTGGAACAGATACTTGCGGCGATTGAGCAGCCGAATCGGGAGGCTATGGAAGCAGCGCGGCGCCGTCAGGCGCAGCTGGCAAAGCCGCCGGGCAGCTTGGGGCGATTGGAGGATTTTTCTGTCCAGCTGGCAGGTATCACCGGAAAGGTACATAATGAGGTGAAAAAGCAGCATCTGCTGGTTTTTGCCGCGGATAATGGCGTGGTAGAGGAGGGCGTTTCCAGTGCGCCCCAGAGTGTGACGCTGCAGCAGACGATCAATCTGACCCGTGCCAAGACCGGCGCTTCGGCGCTGACGAAGTATTTCGGATGCGGCATCACCGTGTGCGATGTGGGTGTCAATGCTGAGATCCGGGACAGCGCCGTCGTGGATTGCAAGATTGCCTACGGCACGCAGAATATTGCAGAAGGCCCCGCCATGACACGGGAGCAGGCGCTGACGGCACTGCTGACCGGCGTGCGCATGGCGCAGGAGACAGAGGCGGATGTAATCGGCATCGGCGAAATGGGGATCGGCAATACCACCACCTCTTCTGCTGTTTTGTCTGTACTGCTGGGGGAGGAGGTAGAGAAAGTCACAGGCCGCGGCGGCGGTGTCACCGACGAGAGCTTTTTAACGAAGAAGCGGGTGATCCGTGAGGCCATTTCCATCAATCACCCCGATCCCAAGGATGTGATAGATGTTTTGGCTAAGGTGGGCGGCTTTGATATTGCCGCCATGTGCGGCGCCTTTCTGGGTACGGCAGCAACCCATCGCCCGGTGGTCATCGACGGGTTTATCTCCGCGGTGGCAGCACTGTGCGCTGTGCGGCTGTGTCCTGTGGTGCAAAACTATCTCATTCCCAGCCATGCCTCCTATGAGATCGGTTATCAGCTGGCTATGGAGGCCATGGACCTGCAGCCCATACTGATGTTGGGGATGCGCTTGGGCGAGGGCAGCGGCTGTCCCATTGCATTTAAGGTATTGGAGGCGGCCTGCGCCGTCATCAACGGCATGGCCACCTTTGATGAGGCCGGCATCAATGATGAGTATTTGGACGAGATCCGGGAGGGAGACAAATTCACGCCTTGATGATAGGGGAGGGAGATCCTATGGGAAAGCTAGTTTTAATAGCAGGTCCTAACAGCAGCGGCAAGAGTCGATATGCAGAGGCATTGGTGTCTCGGAGCTGTGCTGGGCGATACTATATTGCCACCATGATGGAGCAGAATGCCGAAAACCATGATCGCATTGAAAAGCACCGTGCCCAGCGGGCGCATCTGGCCTTTGAGACGCTGGAACTACCCCACCGTGTGGGAGACGCACCGGTGACGCCGGAGAGCGTGGTGCTGCTGGAGGATGTCTCCAATCTACTGGCGAATGTCGTATTTGAGCGCGGCGGCTGCGGCCGGGATGTGCTGGCGGATATTCAGCAGCTGCGGCAGCGCTGCGGTGTGCTGCTGGCTGTCACCATCTCCGGGCTGTGTGCCGGGGAATATGAGGGGGAGACGGCGGCCTATATCCGGGATATGGCGTGGCTCAATGCCCGGCTCTCCGACGAGGCAGACGGCGTTGTGAAGATGCGGGACGGGGCAGCGGTATGGGAGAAAGGAGCGGCCTGTGAAATTTTTTGAGCCGCTGTTGGTGGCAATCTCCACCTACAGCATCCTGCCTGTCCCTCAATTTGAGTGGAATGAACGGAATACCAAATATACCCTCTGCTTTTTTCCGGCGGTAGGTATACTGTGCGGTGCCGGACTGCTGGCATGGTATGCGCTGTGCGTGTATCTGAAAGCCTCGTCGCTGCTTTTCTCGGCGGTGGGGGCCTGCGTGCCGCTGCTGATCACCGGCGGCATCCACATGGACGGCTATATGGACACGGTGGATGCACTGTCCTCTCACCAGACACGGGAGAGAAAACTGGAGATTTTGAAAGATCCCAACTGTGGTGCCTTTGCTGTCATCTACTGCGGCATTTATCTCCTTTTGGATGTGGCACTGCTCTCAGAAGTGTACCGCATGGGCATCGTGCCGGTGCTGTGCCTTGTTTTTGTGCTCTCACGCATCCTTTCTGCGCTCTGTGCCGTCCGCCTGCCCAGTGCGCGGAAGAGTGGGATGCTGCGGGCTTTCACCCAGAATGTGCAGAAAAACCGCTCAACGGTGGTACTGGCGGTGCTGTTGGTGGTGACTTGCGGCGTGATGGTGGTTCTGGCAGTGCGCCTTTCGTGGTTTATGCTAGCGGCAGCTGCCATCTGGACAGCGATTTATCGGCGGCTGGTATTACGACAATTCGGAGGTGTCACCGGGGACACCGCAGGATTTTTCCTGCAGATGTGTGAGCTTTTGTGCCTGGCCGGCGCATGGATCGGGGGACTGGTGCTGTGATCCGGGTGCTATTTGTCCGGCACGGGGCCACGGCGGGCAATCTGGAGCGGCGGTACATCGGCCGCACCGATGAGCCCTTGTGCCCTTTGGGTGTTGAGCAGGTCCGGCAGCTGCGGGAGGAAGAGCTTACCGCCGACTATTTGTTTATAAGTCCCATGCGGCGCACGCGGCAGACGGCGCAGCTGCTGTTTCCCCACCTGACGGCCCGGGTGGAAGAGGGACTGCGGGAGACGGACTTCGGGGTGTTCGAGGGCCGGACGGCCACGGAATTGAGCGGCAATGCGGACTATCAGCGGTGGCTGGACACGATGTGCCAGGGGGCGATCCCCGGCGGAGAACAGGTAGCGGACTTTAAGCGCCGCTGCTGTGAGACGTTTCAGGAGTGTATGCAAAAGCTGCCGGAAGGCTGCTGCGTGGCCTTCGTGGTACATGGCGGAGTGATTATGTCGGTGTTGGAGGCATATGCCTGCCCACATCGCGACTTCTACGATTACCATGTGCCTAACGGGTCTTGCGTGGCCTGTGGGTATGAAAATGGTGTCCTTACGCTGGAGAAAAGTATTACATAAAAAAGCTGCGTACCCACTTTCAAGGGTACGCAGCTTTTTGTTGCGGTTATGTGTTTTTCTCCATCAAGTCCGCGATGGTCACATGGTCGAGATAATTGGTGATGACATCGTACAGACCCGTCCACAAAGGGTGAGTGCGGCAGGAGTCCTCCCGCTGGCACTTCTCTGCGTCGCAGGAGAGGCAGGCTACAGGGGCCAAATCGCCCTCTGTCAGACGCAGAATGTCACTCACTCGATACTCCTCCGGGGCGCGGGTCAGCCGGTAGCCGCCGCCCTTGCCGTGGGTGCCTTCTATGTAGTGATTTTTGCTGAGTACAGGGAGGATGCGCTCCAGATATTTCAGCGACAGGTCCTGCCGCTGGGCTACATCCTTCATGGGAATGAGTCCTTCGTCGCGGTGCTCTGCCAAATCAATCATAACGCGCAGCGCATAGCGTCCACGGGAAGAAATCATCATCCAAAATCACCTCGAATTTCAAAGAGTTTCGCCCCTGCCCGGTTTAATGGTCGCGACAGTGGGCACAGTTTTCGCAGTCAGGGAACTGGCTGCGGTCATAGGCAATGCCGTTTCTCTCGTAATAGTCCTGCAATGCCCGCTTAATGGCCTCCTCGGCCAAAACGGAGCAGTGAATCTTGTGGGCGGGCAGCCCGTCCAGCGCCTCTACCACCGCTTTATTGGTAAGCGCCAGAGCATCAGATACAGGATGCCCTTTGATGAGCTCGGTGGCCATAGAGCTGGAAGCAATGGCGCTGCCGCAGCCAAAGGTCTCGAACTTGGCATCCACGATGATGTCATTTTCAATCTTGAGATAGATCTTCATAATATCACCGCACTTGGCGTTGCCGACCTCACCTACGCCGTCAGCATTTTCCATTACACCCACATTGCGGGGATTGCGGAAATGATCCATCACCTTATCACTATAAAGAGCCATATTATTTTACCTCACTTATCATCAAATTGCAAATGTCTGCTTACCTGTCTGCAAATCACGCCAGACCGGGGAGATGCTGCGCAGGTATGCCACCACATCGGTGACGGCCTCAATCATATAGTCCACTTCCTCCACCGTCGTCTCCGCAGAGAGGGACAGACGCAAAGAGCCGTGGGCAATCTCGTGGGGTCGGCCGATGGCCAGCAGGACGTGGCTGGGGTCCAGAGAGCCGGAGGTGCAGGCAGAACCGGAGGAAGCCTGTACGCCCTTGTCGTCCAGCAAAAGCAGGAGGGACTCGCCCTCGATGGCCTCAAAGCAGAAGTGTACGTTGCCGGGAAGCCGGGAAGTCCGGTCGCCGTTGAGAATGGAATGCGGAATTTGAGAAAGACCGTCCATGAGACGATCCCGCAGGGGAATCAGCTTGGCATTGTTGCGCTCCATATTGGCACAGGCATCCTCCAATGCGGCGGTCATGCCCATGATCGCAGGGAGATTTTCTGTGCCGGCTCGCTTACCGTGCTCCTGTGCGCCGCCCTCAATGAGATTTTCCAACCACACACCACGGCGGGCGTACAAAACGCCGATCCCCTTGGGGCCGTGGAACTTATGGGCGGAGAGGGAGAGCATATCAATGTTCTGTGCCTTCACATCAATGTGAAGATGACCTGCGGCCTGTACGGCATCGGTATGGAAGAGAACGCCCTTCTCGCGGCAGACAGCGCCGATCTCGGGGATGGGCTGCACAGTGCCAATTTCATTGTTGGCGTACATGATTGTCACAAGACATGTGTCCTCACGGATGGCATCTCGCACCTGCTCAGGTGTCACAAGACCATTTTCATGAACATCCAGCAGCTCCACCTCGAAACCCTGCTTCTGGAGCTTTTGCAGCGTGTGGAGCACGGCATGGTGCTCAAAAGCCGTGGAAATGATGTGTTTTTTCCCTTTAGCAGCGCCTCGGATGGCGGCGGAAATAATGGCCTGGTTGTCGGCTTCGCTGCCGCCGGAGGTGAAGGTGATTTCTCTGGCGTTACAGCCTAGCAGCGCGGCAATTCTTGCGCGGGCATCGCACAGCGCCTCGTTGGCCTGCTGGCCTACGGAGTGGAGGCTGGAGGGGTTGCCATAGATTTCTGCCAGGTAGGGGAGCATGGCATGGACAGCTGTCGCACTCATCTTTGTAGTGGCGGCGTTATCAGCGTAAATCTGCATGATCATCGTCCTTTCGTATGAAGATCCTTTCCCGGCAAGGAGTGCGGGAGAGGGGGGGTGAAACTTATTACCTACTTGTTAGGTTGGTTGAATTATACCTCTATCTACCTACTAAGTCAATAGGTAAATTAAAAAATTGTCAGAGGAACTTGGCATATGGGTGAGGAACAGAAAAAGCCCGCCGCTCTCTCGGTGGAGGGCGGCGGGCTGGGGATCAGGCGGGAGGGGCTTGTACCGTAAACTGGTAGACCATGTGGGCGATGGAGCCCTCGGGGTAATAAGCACGAGGGAGCTTATCGAAATCGGCGTAGATCGTATAGGTGGCCGTGGCAGGATGCAAGGGAAGGACATTATCCGTAAGGGCAGAACTGTCCAGTTCCTCGATGCGGAGCCCGTCACCATCGCAGATCACGACAGTATAGGAGCGGGGACTGGTGATGAATTCCAGTCTCACGGAGGAGCCCTCCGGTGCCTGTATGCGGCAAATCGGCTCGGGGCCGCCCCATACTTCGTCGGCGGGTAGTTCTTCCTGTGGCTCCACATAGGAGAGCCACTGACTGGCGCGTGTGTCGGAGGGAGTGGAGCGTTCATCGAAGTGCAGGAGGAGTTCCGGAGGGAAAGGATCGGGGGCGTCCGTTGGCAGCAGCAGGGCATGGATTTTCTCCATGTCAGGTGCCTGCGTGGAGATATACGGGCCTGCGACATGACGATTGCCGGTGTTAGGGGTCACTTTGACCGCTTTCTCGGTGAACGACACGGAAAAGCTGTGCCGAGAAGAGTCAGAGTAGTAATGAATCTGCGGTTCCGTGTTTGTTTCTTCAAAGGTGTAGTGACCGCGAACACAGGTGTAGGTCATGGAGGTGAGATAGTCCCACAATGCTTCTTCGTCCTGAATGGTGAAGTAGTTGCCCTGTGTGTCACGGACATTGTCCACACGGTATTCGCTTCGCTGCCCCTCGGGGAAGAGAACGGTCTGGCCGCTATAGGATTCAAAGGCAAAGGCGACGCTGCCAAAGGACGACAGCAGGAGAAAGACGGCCAGCGCCATAGCGAAAGCGCCGGAAGAAACTTTGCCGGGATGGAGGACACAGCGCATACGATACCGCAGGGCTTGGGCGGAGGCGGAAAGACAGGTGCTGAAGCCCCGGCCGTCTCCGGCGGTTTCCAAGAGGAGGCTTGCGTACTTCTTCCGCTGCTGCTCATTGCTGTCCAGCAAAGCCAGCTCGTCGCAGCTCAACTCCATGTCGTCGGCACTGCGGTGCATGGCCAGCCAGCTGAAGGGGCTGAACCAGCACAGGGCGGTGCAGATAAGCAGGAAGAATTTGTTCGAGCCGTCTCGACGGCTGATATGGATGAGTTCATGGCGCAGGATCAGAGAGAGTTCGTCTATTGTATAGCTGCGCTGGGGCAGGATGACGCAGATGCTCCGCTTAAAAAGGCCGATGGACAGGGGCGTTTTGGCGGCGGGGGAGCGGTAGATGGGATACTTTGCTTTTTTTAGGTTGGCGTATTTCAGTTCCGACTGCCACAGGGCTAAAATCTCCGGATCGGTCACCGGAACGGCGTCCTTGAGAAGTTCCCGGCGATAGAGCAGGTGGGCCGTGATCTTCCACAGCAGGATGGCCGCAACGCCGGCCAGCCAGACGATGAGGCAGATGCGGAACACCGTGGGGGGGATAAAAATTACCCAGCGGGGTGCCGTTTGCTCCATGAAGACATAAAAGGCCAGATAGAGAAAATTGGGGGCCATCCACAGCGTGGCACAGGCAGAGGCCGAGAGCTTTTTTCGCAGCAGCGGCAAAAGCAGGAGCAACACTATATAGTATAGTGTCATCTGGAAGAAAATACCCACGATGTTCGCAAGAGAGAAGGGGAGGACATCCACTTGATGAACGAAGAGAAGCGCTGCCAACAAAAGAACAATGATGGTGGCGGGGAGGGGTAAAGCGTTGAGCATCAGATTATTATATCGCGGGCGACGGTCGTGTTCATCCAGGTTTTCACGGGTAGCCATGTCCGCGTTATGAACGGCCCAGCCCACCATAGCGGAAAAAAGCACACAAGCAAACAAACGGAAAGCCTCCATCAGAGCACCTCCTTATCCAGCAGGTCACGCAGTTCTGCCAGATCCTCCTTGGTCAAGCCGCTGTCACAGAGGGCGGCTGCGAAGGTGGAGACCTTCCCGCCGCACAGCTGGCGAAAAAAACGCCGACCCTGTGCGGCCAGATAGTCCTGCTCTGTAATAAGAGGGGTGTAGAGGTTGCTGCGCCCCTCTTTCTGCACGGAGAGAAAGCCCTTGTCGGCCAGTCGGGTCAACTGCGTGAGCAGCGTAGTGAGGGCCATGGGGCGGGTTTCGTTGAGTTTTGTTTCGATCGCTGCCCGAGATGCAGGGGACTTGCAGGCCCAAACCGCCTGCATGACCTCCAGCTCGGCGTCCGGCAGTTTACGGATGGAAGTACGCATATAGATCACTCCTCTACATTTGTAGTATATATGAATTCTACACATGTAGAATATATTTGTCAATAGGAAAATGAACATTTTGGGAAAGGATAGTGGACATACAGGGTGTCAATAAAATTTTGAAAACGCTATTGACAATGGGAGGAGGTCTATGGTAAACTTACAGCAAGTTAGCTGGTGCTAACCAATAAAAAGGGAATTTTCCCTTTAGTGAAAAGCTGATAAAACCGCCGCTGCATAGGAGAGCTGATGAGAACGGCTGAGAGATACTTACTAGGCGGCGGAAGATTTTTGATCATGAGTTAGCTTGGACTAACTACGGAGGTGCGATATATGAGTGTTGTCATTGTTGGTGGGAATGAGCGGATGGAACGGCGCTATAAAGATCTGTGCCGTGAGTATGACTGCACCGCCAAGGTAATTATGCATATGAACAGTACCATGCGTGATATTGGTACTCCTGACTTGCTGGTGCTGTTTACCAGCACAGTTTCCCATAAGATGGTACACAAGGCGCTGAGCTGTGTGAAGGGGCAGAATGTAAATGTGGCACGATGTCACACCAGCTCCATGGCGGCACTGCGCAATGTGCTGGAGCAGCACGTGGGATAAGGGGGCTGTTCATGTCAGATGAGTTGTTGGTGCGGCACTGTTCTCCTACGCTGGCGGGCATAAAGGCGGGAAGCCTTTTTCCGTGTGACTGTCCATCGCCGGAAGAACTCTGTGAGGAGATCCGACATCTTAATCGGATGATGGTGCCCAAAGGTCTATGTGTGCTGCCGCTGCGCTTCGAGGGCGGGAGGGCGCTGATCTATGTTTATCGACCTGACTCCTTATCGGTAATGTTGCAGGACACGGCTGCTGTTGAAATTCTGACTGGCTGCGGCTATCGAGAGAGCGAGGTAGGCCCCTGCGTGTGCCGCCTGTGCACCAGATTTCGCAGTGGTGAGGATTTTCCCCATGAGGTCGGACTCTTCTTGGGCTATCCTCCCGAGGATGTCCGCGGATTCATTGAACATAAAGCCTGCGGCTATAAGTGTGTGGGGTGCTGGAAAGTATACGGCGATGAGCAAGCGGCACAGGAGACGTTTGCACGCTATAAAAAGTGCACGGATGTGTATTGTCATCAATGGCAGAAAGGAAAAAGTATCGAACAGCTGACGGTAGCTTGTTGATAAAAATTTTATTTTCAAATAGAAAGGCGGAATGTTTTATGAGTAAAATTGCTGTCGTTTTTTGGAGCGGTACGGGGAATACGGAGGCCATGGCCAACGCTGTGGCAGAGGGTGTCAAGTCTGCCGGTGCGGAAGTTTCCGTGATGGTTTGTACTGACTTCTCCAGCGAACAGGTGAAGGACTTTGATGCTATTGCCTTTGGCTGCCCCGCCATGGGCAACGAGGTGCTGGAAGAATATGATTTCCAGCCCATGTTTGATACGTGTGTCTCTGCGCTCAGCGGCAAACGCATCGCCCTTTTCGGCTCCTACGGCTGGGGCAACGGGGAATGGATGAGCAACTGGGAAAATGTCTGCGGCGAGGCTGGTGCCAATCTGGTGTGTGAAAGCGTTACCTGCTTGGAAGCTCCGGATAATGCGGCGGTGGAGGCGTGCAGGGCACTGGGTGCGGCACTTGTAGGCTGATACGGGGCTCCTTTTGGGGAGGAGCGTCGTTAGCATAAGTACTCCTTTAAAATTCATCAAGTGTAAAAGAGGGAGAGATCGAAAGATACTCCCTCTTTTACATTGTTTGCAGGAGAAATGTGTCGGATTGGGTTGACAGTGGAAGAGGTTATATGTTATATTACAGAATTAGCGAGGGCTAACTTCGGAATGCCCTCATTTTTAAGATCTTAGGTTAGAAGATGCTAACTATTAAGGGGGCATCATAAAGCAAAACCTCGGCTATGGTAGGAGAAATGTTCCAATGATGATCAATAAACGCCTGATAGGCACAGTGAAAGAGAGTAAGAAATATATTGCCGCCCATGTAGGGCTGCAGTGGGGCGCGCTGCTGGCCAACATCGGCATGATGGGCGCTGTGGCATCACTTCTGCAGCAAGCTTACGATAGGACTGTGGATGGCAGGGCCATAGGCAAAACGGTGGCAATCGTGGGTGTGATGCTCATCATTCGCTTTGTTTGCACCACTTTGGCTGGAAAGATGGGGTATCTCTCCTCGAAAGCGGTGAAAAAGACACTGCGGGAGAAAATCTATCAAAAGCTGCTGCGTCTGGGTGCTTCCTATAAAGAGCAGGTACAGACCAGTCAGGTGGTGCAGGTAGCCACCGAGGGTGTGGATCAGCTGGAGACCTACTTCGGGGCCTACCTTCCGCAGTTTTTTTATGCGATGTTGGCACCGCTGACACTCTTTGCAGTACTGTGTACGGTAAATGTGCCGGCGGCGCTGGTACTGCTGCTATGTGTGCCCCTGATCCCAGTGACTATTGCCGCTGTGCAGACATGGGCAAAGAAGCTGCTGGGCAAGTATTGGGGGGAGTATACGGCGCTGGGCGATACGTTCTTGGAGAATTTGCAGGGACTCACCACGTTGAAAATCTATCAGGCAGATGATTTCAAGCACCGAGAAATGAATGAGCAGGCAGAGAAGTTCCGTAAGATCACGATGAAGGTACTGACCATGCAGCTCAACTCCATCACCATCATGGATCTGATCGCCTATGGCGGTGCGGCGCTGGGCATGATTTTAGCGGCGCTGCAGTTCCGGAGTCATCATGTAGATCTGCGGGGCTGCTTGCTGATTATTCTGCTGGCGGCGGATTTCTTCCTGCCCATGCGGCAACTGGGGTCTTTCTTCCACATTGCTATGAACGGTATGGCAGCATCAGATAAAATTTTCCACCTCTTAGATCTGCCCGAGCCACCCGAAAGAATGGAGCGTGTGCCGGAGGAGGATTGCTCTATCCGCTGTGAGAACCTGACCTTTTCCTACGATGCACAGCGTGAAATTCTCCATGATCTCACGATGGATATTCCCCAGGGTAGTTTTACTGCCATTGTGGGTGAGAGCGGCAGCGGTAAATCTACGATGGCATCTATTTTTATGGGGCGCAACCGTAGCTATGAGGGACGGCTCACCGTCGGTGGTGTACCGCTGTCGGAGATCTCCGATGAGAGTCTGCTGGCCTCCTTTACCTATGTAGGTCACCAAAGCTATCTCTTTAAGGGAACCGTGCGTGAGAACTTACGGATGGGTGCGCCTCAGGCGACAGAAGAGGAAATGTGGAAGGCATTGACACAGGTCCGCTTGGCAGATTTCCTCCGCAGTGAGCAGGGACTGGACACGGAATTGATGGAGCAAGCTGCCAATCTTTCCGGAGGACAGCGCCAGCGGCTTGCCATGGCTCGTGCACTTTTACGCCATACACCAGTCTATATCTTCGATGAGGCCACCTCTAATATTGATGTGGAGAGCGAAAATGATCTGATGCAGGAAATCAAGGGACTCAATGGGACTTGTACGGTCATTCTGATCTCTCACCGTCTGGCCAATGTGGTGGAAGCGGATAAGATTTATGTATTGGAGCACGGGACGCTGGCTGAGAGCGGTACACATAGGGAACTTTTGAGCCACATGGGTGCTTACAGTGCCCTTTGGCGTACCCAGCAGGAACTGGAGCACTACGGGAAGGAAGAGGTACGATGAAGCGAAGCGGATGGATTGTAATGACGCGGTTAGTGGGATTGGTAAAGCCGCTGATCGGTTATATGGTACTGGCCGTGCTGATGGGCCTTGTGGGTCATCTGTGTGCCGCCTTTATTACGGTATACGGTGGCTTCGCCGTACTGGAGCTGCTGGGGTTGGGGAATAGTTTGTCCCTGACGGTCATTTTTGTGTGTTTAGCGGTGTTTGCACTGCTGCGCGGCTTTTTGCGCTATGCAGAGCAGGCCTGCAACCATTTCATCGCATTCAAACTGCTGGCGTTGATCCGGGATAAGGTATTCGGGGCGCTGCGCCGTCTGACCCCGGCCAAGCTGGAGGGCAAGGACAAGGGCAACCTGATCAGCATCATCACCTCAGATATTGAGTTATTAGAGGTATTTTATGCCCACACCGTCTCACCGGTGTGCATTGCTGTGCTCTTTACAGTGGTGATGGTAGTCTTTATCAGTGTGTATCACTGGGCGCTGGGACTGCTGGCACTGGCTGCCTATATGGTGGTGGGTGTGGTGATTCCTCTGCTCACTTCTAAGGCAAGCGGCAGCGACGGACTGCATTTTCGGGATCAATCCGGCAATCTGGCCAGTTTTGTGCTCGATAGCCTCCGTGGTCTGCCGGAGATTCAGCAGTTTGGACAGGGGCAGCAGCGTGTAGACCGCATGAATGAGATGACGGACGAGCTTTCCGGGGATGAGCAGCGCATGAAGCGCACAGCATCCCTCAATACGGCGCTGACCAATACGGTGATGCTGCTCTTTGATATGGCTATGCTGCTCCTCTCTGTGCAGATTGTTCCTTTTAGCGGTGCATTGACCGTGACGTTGGCGCTGATGAGCTCTTTCGGCCCCGTGGTAGCACTGGCGGCGCTGGGAGCTACACTGCAAAACACCTTTGCCGCAGGCAACCGCGTGTTGGATATTTTGGAAGAGAGGCCTGCCGTGGAGGAGATTTCCGGAAGAGAAGAGGTGTCTTTCACCGGTGCTTCTGCAGAGCACATCACCTTTACCTATGACGGTGAGGAGGAGATCCTCTCTGACTTCTCTTTGCAGATTCCGGAAAAACAGGTGGTGGGGATTGTGGGCCGCAGCGGCAGCGGCAAATCCACCCTCCTCAAGTTGTTGATGCGCTTCTGGGAAACCCAGAAGGGCACCGTGCGCATCTCCGGTAGGGATGTGAATGAAATAAACACCACGAACCTCCGTGACATGGAGAGCTTTGTGACACAGGAGACCCATCTCTTCCATGACTCTATTGGCAGCAATCTGCGCATTGCCAAGCTGGACGCTACGGATGAGGAAATCATGGAAGCCTGCAAGAAGGCATCTGTCCACGATTTTATCATGCAGCTTCCGCAGGGCTATGATACGCCCGTAGGCGAGTTGGGAGATACCCTCTCCGGTGGTGAGCGGCAGCGATTAGGGCTGGCGCGTGCCTTCCTCCACAATGCACCCTTCCTGCTGCTGGATGAACCTACCAGCAATCTCGACAGTCTCAACGAGGCGGTGATTCTCCGTTCCCTCCATGAAGAGCGAGGCGAAAAGACGGTAGTATTGGTGTCCCACCGTAAATCTACCATGGGAATTTCGGACGTGGCTTACTCCGTAGAAAACGGAAGAATGAGCTGATGAATATTGAGAAAAAACGGCAGCGGGAGAAAAAAACTGTCTCTTTGATGATTTCCCTCTACTGTAAGAAAAAGCATGGGGGCAAGCAGCTGTGCAGTGGGTGTGCAGCGCTGGAGGCTTATGCCAGAAACCGTAGTGAGCATTGTCCTTTTATGGAGACAAAAACCTTTTGCGCCAACTGTAAGGTGCATTGTTACCGCCCGGAAATGCGGCAAAAAATCCGAGAGGTTATGCGCTTTTCAGGACCGCGCATGATATTCTATCACCCGATCATGGCAGTGCGCCATGTGGTGGAAACGAAGAAGGAACGACGTAGATTGGATAAAGAAGATGAACATTAAAAAGATTCTCTATATGGTATTGGGATGTTTGGGCCTTGGGCTAGGCGCTGTAGGTGCGGTGCTTCCGCTGCTGCCTGCCTTTCCGTTTTTACTGCTGGCGGCCTTCTGTTTTGCCCGCAGCTCGGAGAAGCTGCACAGTTGGTTTGTGAGCACAAAGCTCTATCAGGATAATCTTGCCAGCTATGTGGCCGGCAAAGGTATGACGAAAAAGACAAAGGTGCGCATTATGGTGACGGTGACGCTGCTGATGTCAGTGGGATTTATCATGATGCACGCTGTGCCGGTGGGGCGCATCGTGCTGGGGTGTGTATGGGTGTTCCATCTGATCTACTTCCTTTTTGGTGTCAAAACGTTGACACCTGCCCCGGCAGAGGAATCTTGCCAGTCTTGATACCACGAAAAGAGCCGTGATCTCCAGGATCACGGCTCTTTTCGGTCATATGACGGTACATGCCTGCGGTATTCGGTAGGCAGTACTCCGTAGGCCTCTTTAAAAGCAGCGGTAAAGCGGCTTTGGCTGTCGTAACCAACCGCACGGGCAATTTCAGCCACACTTTGGCCGGTGCCCAGCAGCAGCCGAGCTGCTTCGGCCATGCGGTGCTCTTTTATGTGGGCGGCCAAGGAGTTGCCGTATACCTTTTTAAAGGTGGATTTCAGCGTGGTGGGATTCATTAAAAACTGTCGGGAGAGTTCCTCAATGGTGATGCGTTGCGCCAAATGCTCGGTGAGGTACTCATGGACCTGACGGATGATTTCCTCCGGTGCGCCATGGAGAGTTGCTGCTGTTTTGGGGCAAGCAATCTCCATGATCTGCTCTGTCGTTTTGTGAAGTAAACGGCACTCCTCCGTGTCGGCGGCGCGGTAGTAGACCTCTTTACCGCAGCGGCGGCTGACGATCAGGCCGCAATCGTGCAGCGAACGCAGATGGTGGGACACGGCGGGGCTGGACATCTGCAGCATTGCAGAGATATTGACAACGCACTCCTCTTGATGACTGAGCAGCCAGAAAATGCGGACGCGGATGGGATCACCCAGCTGGCGGAAGATTTCCGCCACGGTATCAAACTGTCGGATTTTTACCAATTCCCGGCGCAGATGTTCTGCCTGTGCACTCTCGCCGTGGTGGTGGGGCAGCATGAGATGCTCCATTGTTTTCTCCTTTTGTGCCTTTTGGAAGTGTTCTTCGCCCGAACAGAAGTGCATGGGGCGGAGGGATTGATTTTCGTTTCTGTGATGATTATACTGCAAACAGAACAATTAAACAAGAACTTAATTGTTACATCTTATTTTGACGGAGGGAACAGTCCTATGAAGAAGACCTATAATATTGAGGTAGATTGCGCCAACTGCGCTAATTTGATGGAGGCCACCACTCGGAAGGTGGCTGGCGTTGCGACCGCCACGGTGAACTTCATGACCCAGAAGATGATCGTGGAATTTGAGGACGGACAGGAGCCGAGCCAAGTGATGAAGGAGGTACGCAAGGCTTGCAAAAAGGTAGAGTCAGACTGTGAGATTGAGCTTTGAGGGTAGACGTATAGGAGCTGCGGGAAAGACGGAGGAGAGGAGAGGGACGTGAATAAAAAGCAAAAGAAAATGCTTCTGCGCATTGTGGCGACGGCTTTGATGCTGGTAGTGCTGCAATTGGTAGAAACCACCGGCGCACTGCGGTTGGCTCTCTATCTGATCGTTTATCTTGTGATTGGCGGAGACATTTTACGCAAGGCATTGCGCGGTATTTTAAACCGCCGTGTCTTTGATGAGAACTTCCTCATGGCCATTGCTACGGTAGGTGCTTTTGTACTGGCCATCCACACAAAGAGCGGTGACTATCTGGAGGGCATCGCTGTGATGCTCTTCTACCAGATTGGTGAGCTGTTTCAGAGCTATGCTGTGGGTAAGAGCCGGAAAAATATTGCTGCGCTCATGGATATTCGTCCCGATTACGCCAATGTGGAAGTGGACGGGGAGTTACAGCAGGTAGATCCGCAGGAGGTAGCTGTGGGCAGCGTTATTGTGGTGCAGCCCGGTGAAAAGGTGCCGCTGGACGGTGTGGTGCTGGAGGGCAGTTCCAGTCTTGATACGGTGGCCCTGACCGGTGAAAGTATTCCGAGAGATGTGGCGGCAGGCGACGGTATCGTCAGCGGCTGTATCAACCTCAGCGGCCTTTTGAAGGTGCAGACCACCAAGGAATTTGGAGAGTCCACTGTCTCTAAGATTCTGGATTTGGTAGAAAATGCCAGCTCCCGGAAGTCGAGGGCTGAGGATTTTATCGCTCGCTTTGCCCGGGTCTATACGCCGGCTGTATGCGGCAGCGCTTTGGCGCTGGTATTGCTGCCGCCGCTGGTGCGTCTGTTGTTTTTAGGGCTGGTACCGCAATGGGGGATCTGGGCCTATCGAGCACTGATCTTTTTAGTGGTCAGCTGCCCCTGTGCGCTGGTCATCAGTGTGCCGCTCAGCTTTTTTGCGGGTCTTGGTGGTGCCAGTAAAGAAGGTGTACTCATTAAGGGTTCCAACTATCTGGAAACGTTGGCTCAGGTGAAGTGTGTGGTGTTTGATAAGACCGGCACACTGACGGAGGGCACATTTCAAGTGGTGGGGATTCATCACAATCAAATCGAAGAGCATCGGCTGTTGGAGTATGCCGCCTTGGCGGAATGCGCTTCCAATCACCCCATCAGCAAGAGTTTGCAGCGGGCATATGGCGGTGAGATAGATCGCAGCCGGGTGGGTGAGATCGAGGAAATCAGCGGTCATGGCGTTGTGGCTATGGTGGATGGGCAGAAAGTGACCATCGGCAATGATAAGCTGATGGAGAAGCAGCATATCGACTATCAAGACTGCCATAGTGCCGGGACGGTGATCCATGTAGCGGTGGATGGTGCGTATGTGGGACACATCCTCATCTCCGATGTTGTAAAGCCCCACGCCAGAGCGGCAGTGGAGGCACTGAAAGCCTTGGGTGTGACACGGACAATCATGTTGACCGGTGACCGACATCGGGCGGCTCAGCAGGTGGCTGCGGAGCTGGGCGTGGATGAGGTGCAAAGTGAGCTGCTGCCCGGGGATAAGGTGGAGCGAGTGGAGCAGCTGTTAGGGGACATGAGAGGCGGGAAGGTAGCCTTTGTAGGCGATGGCATCAACGATGCGCCGGTATTGACCCGGGCCGATGTGGGCATCGCCATGGGGGCGATGGGTTCCGATGCAGCCATTGAGGCCGCTGATGTAGTGCTGATGGATGATGATCCGCTGCAGATTGTCAAGGGAATCAAAATTGCACGCAAGTGCATTGGAATTGTTCGGCAGAATATTGTCTTGGCGTTGGTGGTAAAATTTGGCTGCCTTATTCTCAGTGCGATTGGTCTTGCCAATATGTGGCTGGCGATCTTCGCCGATGTGGGCGTGATGGTACTGGCAGTGCTCAATGCCATTCGGGCGCTGCATGTGCATGACCTGTCATCATAGAAAACCCGGGACGGGCGATAGGCCCGTCCCGGGTTTTTCATATAAGGGAGACGTTCTAAATAGAAGCTTATTCGATTTCCAAAACCTTGCTCTGGGGCAGTACGGTGCTCTTCTTGGGAAGGCGCAGAGATAGCACACCGTTTTCATAGGATGCCTTGATATGGTCGGTGTCGATCTCAGAGACATTGAACTGCCGGCTATAGACGCCGTAGGAGCGCTCCATGCGAACCACCTTGTCATTGTTCTGCTCTACTTTGGACGCACGCTGTGCCTGAATGGTCAATGTGTCGCCGTTGAGCTGCAAGGAAATGTCCTTCTTCTCAAAACCGGGAAGATCCGCCGCCAGCAGGTAATAATCCCCCTCGTCAGTAATGTCGGTTTTAAAGGCGGCCAGACTCTGATTGGAGAAGAAATCGCCAAAGAAACTGCGCTGCAGATTTTCCATTTCACGGAACGGATCATAAACACGCATCTGCTGATTTCTGTTGTTGCAGCCAAACATAATAACTACCTCCTAAAAAGATAAAATATAAACAAACTTGCTGCGGCAATGTTCCTTTGCCGCTCCGGGAGGAACTTTACGTACCTCCTGTTGACAAGTATTGTTATACCCCTTAATTTAGAAGAAATTGTGCTCTTTTGATGAACAAATTATTAACTTTAGCACTCGACACATGAGAGTGCTAAAAATAGACAGAATTCTGACAGCTGCCACAGGGAACACGGGCGCTGGAAGTTAGAAAGAAGAGAAGTTTCGTGATGTAGTCACGGAAAAACTTCGGAAAAACCTGTATGATCAACACACAATCTGAGAAAGATAACAACATAAACTTTGCAATATAAACTAGTTTGGAGGTATATACTATGGAAAAGTGGAAGTGTTCTGTTTGCGGCTATGTGCATGAAGGCCCCCTGCCCGCCGATTTTATTTGTCCTGTCTGCCAGCAGCCTGCCAGTCGGTTCGAGAAGATGGATGCTGCACCGGCGAAGAACCCTTATGCCGGAACTAAGACGGAGAAGAACCTGTGGGAAGCCTTCGCCGGTGAGTCTCAGGCACGCAACAAGTATACCTACTTTGCCTCGGTGGCTCGGAAGGCCGGTTATGAGCAGATTGCGGCTTTGTTCCTGCAAACTGCCGACAACGAGAAAGAGCACGCTAAGCTATGGTTTAAGGCCTTAGGCGAGATTGGCGATACGGCGGAGAATCTGCTCCATGCCGCCGAGGGCGAAGGCTATGAATGGAACGATATGTATGCCCGCATGGCCAAGGAGGCCGATGAAGAGGGATTCCATGATCTGGCGGAAAAGTTCCGTGGTGTGGCTGCCATTGAAAAAAGCCATGAGGAACGCTATCGTGCCCTGCTGAAGAATGTGGAGACGAAAACTGTCTTTGAGAAAGCCGGCATCATCCTGTGGGAGTGCCGTAACTGCGGCCACATGGTGCTTAGCACCAAGGCTCCGGAAACGTGCCCTGTGTGCAACCACCCGCAAGCCTATTTTGAGGTGCACAAAGAGAACTATTGAGCCTGAAACGTGCGAAAATCGTCATTTGGAAGGAACGTCCTCTCTAGGAGGGGACGTTCCTTTTCTGTGGAGGTGCGGCAACGGAAAACTCTTTCGTAACAGGGCTCGTTTATGGTATAATCCCTATGTCTGTAACAATAGCGAAAAGGAGAAAAACAGATGATCAGCGAGAAACGGGAAAAAAAGATACTGTGGATTTCCTTCTTTTCCGGATTGGCCTTTGCTGTGGCGGAACTGATTTATTCCATCTTCAGCCACTCTCAATCCGTACTGATGGATGCTGTCTATGATGCCACGGAGTTAATTTTCATAGGACTTATTCTGTTCCTTACGCCGCTTTTTTATAAGCCGGTATCCGAGGAACACCCCTACGGCTATTTTCAGATTGAGTCCATTTTCCTCATTGTCAAGGGCTTTATGATGCTCTCAGTCACTATGGGTGTAGGTGTGGAGATTATCCAGACCGCGCTGCACGGCGGCAATCTGGTGGACGGAGCAGGGATTTCTGTCTTTCAGATTATTTTGGGAACGGTGAGTCTATGCATCTATTTATGGATGAAGCATATCAACCGCTCTATGGACTCACCAACGGTGCAGGCGGAGCTGCTGGGCTGGAAACTGGATATTTTTTACAGCTTGGGAATGTCTGCTGCCTTCTTTGCAACGACGTTTTTGAGAAAGACACCGCTGGCTTTTTTGCTGCCGTATTTTGACCCCATCGTGGCTATAGCCATCATCATTTTTATGCTGCCGGAGAGTGTGAAGATGCTGTGGGGGGCCATTCGGAATGTATTTTTATTTCCACCGGATGGGGAGACCGTGGAGCGGATTCGTGAAATTTGCACTGCTGTGATGACGGATAGCGGATATATGCCGGTCTTTTTTGACGTGACAAAGACGGGGCGCCATCTTTGGGTGGCCGTATATTTTCAGGTGTCGGAGAAGCTGGTGGATGTACAGCAGTTTCGTGCTGTTACGGCTGCAGTGAACCTTGCGGTGGCGGAGGAGTTTCCGGAGAGTACCTGTGAGCTGTTGCTGACCACCGCAGAGCGTAAGCAGCCCGGACGCGGAAAAACGCCATTTTTCAACAAACGTTGAGGAAAAGTTGAAATTTATTTGACCTTGCAGCGGTATACTTGAGACATAGAGAAAAGCAAACAGCGTTGTCGCTTGCGAAAGAATGAGGATGAGTCCATGGCAACATTGATTTTAAGCTGCAGCACCGGGCAAGGGCATAACTCCTGCGCTAAGGCTGTGAAGGAGTATTATGACATGCAGGGGGAGATGTGCGTTGTGGAGGATGCGCTGAATTTTGTCTCTCGGGCACTGTCGCGCTTCATCTGCTGGGGACATACGACCATGTACCGCTATTTGCATTGGCTTTTCAAGCTGATCTACGGTTACAGCGAGAAGCATCCCGCCATCTTCCATGAAAAGTCCGGCATTTACCGCCTGTTGGCGTTGGGGACGGATCGGCTTTGTAAGTACATACAAGACGGTGGGTTCGACACAGTCATCTGTACGCATGTTTTTGCGTCTTTGATGATGACAGAAGTGCAAAAGCGATATCATCTGCCGGTGACCATTGGCCTTGTGGCCACAGATTACACCTGCAACCCGGGAACGAAAGAAAGCCGGGTGGATGTATATTTTCTCCCGGATGCCTCACTGCAGGTGGATTTCGACTCTCCGAATATTGGAGAGGAGCAGTTCTGCTGCAGCGGCATACCCATCCGTCAGATGTTCTATCACGGTACGGATCAGGAGGAGGCTAAGCGTGCCTTGGGTATTTCTCCTGATCATAAGCACCTCTTGATGATGTGCGGAAGTATGGGGTGCGGCCCCATGAAGCGCTTGGCACGGCTGCTGTCGCACCGCCTGCCAGAGAGCGTGGATATGACAGTGGTGTGCGGTACCAATCACCGCTTGGAAAAGAAACTGCAGCGGCGTTATAAAGATAGTCCCAACATCCACATTCTGGGGTATATGCAGGATATGTCTCTTTTGTTGGACAGCGCCGACCTCTATCTGACGAAGCCCGGCGGTATCAGCATTACAGAGGCTGCCATGAAGATGCTGCCGATGGTGCTCATTGATGCAGTGGCGGGCTGCGAGCATTATAATCGATTCTATTTCCTCCGCAAAGGCGGCGCCCGTACCGGTACCAACAGTATGGAGATCGCCCGCGTCTGTGTGACGCTGCTGGAAGATGAAAGAAAGTTGGAGGCTATGCGCCGGAGCCTTACGGCAATGCCAAAGGACAACGCCGCCGAAATCATCTATCAGCGAATGCATCAGGCAGCGGCGCGGAGCGGGAATCCCTCATCTGTGCAGTGATTTTATTTAAAAGAAAGACATGCAGAGGCGATGTATACGTCTGCTAGTAGGATGAATATGAAAAGAACAGACACGATCCAATGGAATTTTGATCGTGTCTGTTCTCTTTTTGAAAAGAGTCATTTGCACATCTGCTCAATGGGATAATGCGGCGCTTCAACAGGCGCTGCCTTTTTGGAAAAGCAGATTCCCATAAGCAGTGTCAGAAACTCAACAGTGGGAATAGACAGCCACACACCATCAATCCCCCACAGAGCGGCAAAGGCGGCGGCCAAAGCAATGATCCCAGCGAATCCACGGAAAAAGGACAGTGTAAATGCAAAGCGGGGCTTTTCTGTGGCGCTGAAACGAGAAGTGGCCATAAAGTTATATCCTAAGAAAAGGAAGCTCACAAAATAGATTTGCAATCCGTTTTCTGCAATTGCCTGTAAGGTCAAATTATGTTCGTGATTAAACATGGAAACCAGGGCAGGGGCAAAGCGATAGGTTCCAAGCAGGATCAATAGGCCGAGGATGGCGGATAGACGCAGGCCGTGACGGTAGATGGTTTGTACCTCCCATTCGTTTCCTTCGCCATGGGCCTTGCTGAGCAGAGGTTGGATGCCCTGTGAAATGCCCGTAAAAACGGCCATGACGACTAAAGCCAAATTGGCAATGATGCCATAGGCTGCAATGCCAATATTACCTGCATGGGTCAAAATCAACAAATTGAACACTAACAATACAATTCCGGAGGAAAACTCATTGATGAATGCAGCGGTGCCAAAGCTGCAGATTTTCCAAAATTCCCTCAACTTCCCGGATACTTTTGTGCAATGAAACTTGTTTTTCTTTTGTAAAAGATAGGGGGAGCAAATCACTATACCGATGACGGGTGTCAGCGCTGTGGCCAGTGCCGCACCGAAAATTCCCATGCCCAGGGGATACATAAATACATAATCCAGAACGATATTGGCGATACTGCCCACCAGCATGGAAACCATTGCCAAACGAGGGCCTCCATCATTGCGGATAAAACAAATATATACGTGTCGCAGAATAAAGAAGGGGGAAAAACATAAAATCGTTTTCATATACATGTCTGCCATGGGTAAAATAGAGCCTTCTGCGCCTAAGAACCGCACGATAGGTTCCGAGAAAAACAACCCGCCGAGGAGCAAAATGCCTCCGAATCCCAAGGAACTATACAGGGAAAGGGAGAATATCTCGTTGCCCTTTGTGTGCTCTCCGCGGGCTTTTGAGATGGAGTAATACGTTGACCCGCCGATTCCGAATAAAAGTCCCAAGCCGTTGATCAGCCCGAAGATGCAGATGGCAATGTTCAATGCGGCAAGCCCACGGGCACCGAGCTTGTCTGATACAAAAAAGGTATCTGCAAGAATGGTGCCTGCAGAGCCAAGCATCCCCAAGATGCTCATGGAGATGTATCGATAAAAATTCTTGTGTACATGCTTCAAAGTCAAAACCTCCTAAAAACAAAAATAAGGTGCTCCATACACTCCTTCTAAGATCTACGGAGTGTATCAAGCACCTTATACGGCAGCTATCCGATGACAGCATACCAATGCATATTTTTTTATAGGTTACCAGAAATTCTGAGAAGTGTCAAGATTTTTCACAGCACAAAAGAGCAGCATGTACCAATAAAGATCATGGCGCCTGTACCGCTTTTTATGTTATCGTTTATTCTTTTGATAAATGATATGAAGTCCCTTGAGTAACAGCTCTTTTTCCAGTATGATCTCATGGTTGCAAAGGGGCGTAATGAATTGCGCCAGACCACCGGTAGCCACAACGGTGAATGAATGCCCTAACTCCTTAGAGATTCGATCAATGATACCGTCCAGCATAGCGGCTGTTCCATACATTGCACCACTGCGCATACAGTCCTCGGTGTTTTTTCCAACAATATGTTTCGGCATTTCCAGGCTGATACCCGGCAGCTGTGCCGTACGGTTGCTTAAAGAGTCCAAGGAAACCATGACACCCGGGAGGATCAATCCGCCAATAAATACGTTTTTCGGCTCAATTACCTGCACGGTTGTGGCAGTACCCATGTCGATCAGCAGCAATGGCGCAGGATATTCCGCCAGCGCCGCAACGGCAGTCACAATCAGGTCGCTGCCTACCTGAGACGGAATATCGGTGTGCACATTCAAACCGATTTTCAATCCCGGGCCAACGACCATAGGCTTTTTACCGATGACTTTAATCACACCGGTGTTCACCGAATTAAAAACGGGCGGTACAACCGAAGAAATGATACAGTCCGTGACATCTTCGCGTACGAAACCGAAGGCCTCCAATGTGTTCTTGATTTCCACGCCGTACTGATCCGATGTTTTCAGACGATCAGTAGCAATCCGTGCTTTAAAAACGATTTCATCGTCCCGGATTCCTCCGATGACGATATTTGTATTTCCAATATCAATCGCTAATAGCATTGCGATACCTCCATCCTATGCCTTGACATTTTGGTATATGAGGGAACACTTAACCATGACGTGCTTTCACAATTTGCGCAATGCGCGCGCCGGCGGGGCTGAAGACTACGTTGATCAGAAGTTCGGGAAGCAGATTGACCAAAACCAGTCCTGTAAGGATATAGCCAAATACATCGCCGCCGCCTGCCCAAGCTGCCAGAATGTCAATAAAGAATAGGCACATACATAGGACAAAGATTCCGGTATTGACCAGAGGACAAACGATAGCGGCCAGCAGCATAGCCACATATGCATTTCTGTTCTTAAACAGAGAATACACAAAGCCTGCGGCAAGACCGGCCAGAATACCCTTTCCCATTACCACAACAAAGCATAAAATGGGATTGGCTTGAAATACCATGGAACCTCCGACGTCTGCACCGGTGACACAGTTGATATAAACTATGACGCCGAATGTGGCTCCCAAAAGGGCACCGGCACCGGGACCGTAAACTGCGGCTCCGAGCACAATGGGAATCAGAACCAGTGAAATGGAAAAACCACTTACTGGGGGGATAAATCCGCCGATTACCTGCATGACGACCACCAGAGCCATCAGAAGTGCAATGCCGACCATCCGAGATGTGCGTTGTTTTTGCTTGTTCATTTTCAATTACCTCCTGCTGCCGTTCCGTCTTAGCGCGGATACAGTGCAATATTGTGGTTTTACCACAAATTGTATTATACAAATTTTACATAATTTTGCAAGTAGTAGTTTAAAAAAATATAGCCCAATGGCTTGAGATTTAGCTGGGGCTGTTTTCGCTGCTGCTGCACGGGAAGAAAAAGAGGAGGGGATGACCCGGAAATTGCAGCGTAAAGGAGAGAAAAATCAGGGGTATCCATTCACAATAGACCCTACATCTATAATCATTCAATAAAAGAAAGAGGTGTATATGATATCCCTCAAAAAAGCAGGGTGGTAAAGAGAAGAAGCAGTCACATGATGAAAAGATGGCTGAAACAACGGACGACTCGTTTGCTGGCTCTTGTTTGGGACTGGCTGGTTGTGGGAGTCAAAAGCTGGATGAGAATCTCGGGCAGAAGAAAGAGCCTGCGCCCAGAGTGAAAATAACAGAGCAGAAGGAACAAAGAGAGAATAAGGGCCATCAGCAGAAAAATTTTGACGTGGATACCACCGAGAACAGCAGGCAGGACGTCTCCGAGCATGGGGAACAGCAGACCCAGGTCCCCGTCAGTAATGGAAGTCAGTCCGGTAAGAATCCGTATGCCGCCGATCCTGTCCCGCAAGGTGAAAAGTGGAGTGGAGGCTTTTAAATGATGACAATCCTGTCATAATGATTGAGCGGGAGCGTGATCTATGGTATAATGACGCAAAAAAGAAATTCCTTTGGCGGACTGTATCAATATGAATGATGGAGGAGTTGCAATGCGTCTTTTATTTAAACAGAGATTTTTTTCCTGGTTCGACAGCTACGATATTTTTAATGAGGCCGGGGAAGTTGTCTATACCGTGCAGGGACAGCTGGCGTGGGGACACTGTTTGAAGATTTTTGATGCCGCAGGACAAGAGCTTGGCACAGTAAAGGAGAAAATCTTTACGTTCCTTCCAACCTTTGAGCTCTATCTGGGAGAGCACTATCAGGGATGCATCCACAAGGAATTCTCGTTTTTTAAGCCCAGATTTAACATTGAGTGCAATGGCTGGACAGTGGACGGCGACTGGATGGAGTGGGACTATCGCATTCTGGACGCAGCAGGCCGGGAGGTAGCGGTGGTATCCAAGGAACTCTTCCACTGGACGGACACCTATGTGCTGGATATCGTTCAGCCCCAGGATGCACTGTGTGTTTTGATGCTGGTGCTGGCCATCGATGCGGATAAGTGCTCACGGAACAGTTAAGCGGACAGGAGAGACGACCCTATGACAAAGTTACTGCTGGTGGAGGATGACAAGAGCATCGTGACCAATCTGACGGAGTTTCTTACCGCGGAGGGCTATGGTGTAAAATCGGCGTCGGGACAGTCCGGGGCGTTGGAACTTTTGAAGGAGGAACCCTTTGATCTGGTACTGCTGGACGTGTCTTTGAGCGATGGAAACGGATTTACCGCTTGCCAAGCCATCAAAGCGGAGTATCATCTGCCGGTGATTTTCCTGACTGCCTCGGGGGATGAATACAGCACGGTGACAGGGTTTGCTCTGGGGGCGGATGACTATATTGCCAAGCCTTTCCGCCCTCGTGTACTGGTGTCCCGCATCAAAAATGTGCTGCGCCTGACGGGCGGTGCCGGCTCCGTCGTTCGCTTGTGCGATGTGACGGTGGATACGGTGAAGGGGACCGCCAGCAAAGCGGGGCGCGATCTCTATCTTTCCGCGCTGGAATACCGCCTGCTGCTGGTCTTTATCAATAATCGGGGGCAGGTGCTGTCTCGTTCCCAGCTGCTGGAGGCCATCTGGGATATTGCCGGTGATTTTGTCAACGATAATACACTGACAGTATATATCAAGCGGCTTCGAGAGAAGATTGAGCAGGATCCCCAGAATCCCACCATCATCAAAACAGTGCGGGGACTGGGCTATAAGGTGGATGCGGAATGAAATTTTTGAGAAATCCCGAGGTAAGCAGGACGGTACTGATCTATGTTCTGGTGTCCGGTGCGGCGGTGGGTACGGCATTTGGCTGGGAGGAAAAGTTTGGCTGGTTTACGCTGGGGTTTGCGGCTCTTTTGCTGTTGCTTTACCTGATCGGTGCGTTTTTGCGCTATCGGCAAATTGCACGGCTCAGCGCCGACATTGACCGTATCCTCCATGGAAATGACCCACAGATATCCCTGCAGCAATACGCCGAAGGGGAACTTTGCATTTTGCAAAATGAAATCTATAAAATGACGGTCCGGCTGCGGGAGCAAAAGCAGCGTTTGCAGGACGATAAGACTTATCTGGCTGACTCCATTGCCGATATCTCCCACCAGATCCGCACGCCGCTGACATCCATCAATCTGCTGGTGCAGCTGCTGCGGGAGCCAAATTTGACGGAGGCACGGAAGATGCAGCTGACCCGGGAGCTTTTGGAGCTGCTCACGCGGATCGACTGGCTGATCACCACCCTTTTAAAAATATCCAAGCTGGATGCCGGGACGGTACAGTTTCAAAAACAGGTGCTTCCATTGGAAGAACTGCTGCAAAAAGCAGTAGAGCCGCTGCTGGTGCCGGTAGAATTGCGTGGGCAGACATTGGAGATTCAGGCTGCGGGGAATTTTACGGGCGATGTGGCGTGGACCTGTGAGGCCGTGGGCAATATTGTAAAAAACTGCATGGAGCATACGCCGGAGGGAGGCAGGATCCTGGTCAGTGCCATGGAGAATCCCCTTTATACGGAAATTAAGATTGCCGATACCGGCAATGGCATCTGTCAGGAGGATCTGCCCCATATTTTCGAGCGATTTTATAAGGGGCAGGACTCCGAGGATAAGAGCTTCGGCATTGGCCTGGCACTGGCTCGGATGATTGTGACCCGGCAGAACGGGACGATCAAAGCGGAGAACGGGGCAGAGCAGGGGGCGCTGTTTACGCTGCGTTTTTATAAGGGAGTCGTCTGAGGAGGCGGCTCTCTTTCCTTAAGTGACAGCTTTGTTATTTTCAAGTCACCCGGTTGTCATTTTGGCAAGGTACAATGAGCCTGTAAACCAAACAAAGGAGAGGAACGACTATGGAAATACTGAGAGTGGAACATCTTTGTAAGATGTACGGTAAAGGTGAGAATGTGGTGCGGGCTTTGGACGATGTCTCCTTTTCCGTGGAGAAGGGGGAGTTTGTGGCGATCATTGGCCCCTCCGGTTCCGGTAAGTCCACGCTCTTGCATATTTTAGGCGGCGTTGACCATCCTACCTCCGGCAAGGTCTATATGGACGGCAGCGATGTGTACGCCCAGAACGACGAGCAGCTGGCGGTATTCCGCCGCCGGCAGGTGGGACTCATCTATCAGTTCTATAACCTGATCCCGGTGCTGAATGTGACGGAGAATATCACGCTCCCGGTGCTGATGGACGGACGGAAGGTGAATCATGAGCGGCTGGAGGAGCTCTTAGTCACGCTGAAGCTGCAGGGACGGGAGAATCACCTGCCCAATCAGCTCTCCGGAGGACAGCAGCAGCGTGTCTCCATCGGCAGAGCCTTGATGAACGCCCCCGCGGTGGTGCTGGCGGATGAACCCACCGGCAACTTGGACTCCAAGAATAGTCAGGAGATCGTAGAGCTGCTGAAAATGTCCAACAAGAAGTATAACCAGACGTTGATTGTCATCACCCACGATGAGAATATCGCCCTGCAGGCCGACCGCATCCTTGCCATCGAGGACGGCAGAATCCTTCGGGATGAGGTGATCCGCAGATGAACGTCTTTCATAAAGTAACGCGGCAGTCCCTCAAGAAGAATAAGACCCGCACGGTGGTGACCATCATCGGCATCATCCTCTCGGCGGCAATGATCAGCGCCGTCACCACCTTTACTGCCAGCTTTAGGAATTACGCGCTGGAAAACGCCATCTATTCCGATGGCAGCTGGCACGGGGTGGCGGAGGATGTGGACCATGGCCGCTATGAGGAGCTCCGGGACAATGAGGAAGTAAAGACGGCCGCCTATTTCCAGCGTCTTGGCTATGCAGCGCTGGAGCAGTGCGACAATCAGTTTAAACCCTATCTCTATTTGCTGGGCAGCGGGCCTGCGGCGGAGGAAATGCTGCCCATCCATATCACCTCCGGACGCTATCCCACTGCACCCAACGAGATCCTGCTGCCCAATCATCTGATGGAGAATGGTGGCATCAGCTATCGCATCGGGGAGACAATCACGCTGGATCTTGGGCAGCGGGTGTGGGACGGAGAAGTCATGTCCCAGTACAATCCCTGCTACGTCTACGAGGACGGGAAGGAAGTGCTGCGGGATGAGACGCTGGAGGTGCGGGAGAGCCGCAGCTATACCGTGGTGGGCTTTTATAACCGTTTAAGTTGGCGCATTGAGGATTTTTCTGCCCCCGGCTATACGGCCTTTACCGTGGCGGATGAGAATCCGGTTTTGGACAGCAGCTACGATGTCTATTTTCAGATGCACAAGCCCAGCCGGACGTTCGACTTTATGAGAGAGCAGGAGCTCTCCGGCACACAAAACGCCGATGTACTGATTTTCCAGGGAAGCTCCCGCTATGATAATTTCAGCCGGATGCTTTATAGTCTGGCGACCATTGTGATCGCTTTGATCATGTTCGGCTCTGTGGCGCTGGTCTATAATGCGTTTTCGATCTCCGTGTCGGAGCGGACCAAGCAGTTTGGACTGCTCTCCTCCATCGGCGCCACCCGAAAGCAGCTGCGGGGGATGGTCTTTTATGAGGCTCTGACCGTAAGTCTTGTGGGCATCCCGCTGGGCATTGCCGCCGGTGTAGGCGGCATCGGCGTGACGCTTCTGCTGCTGGGGGATAAGTTCAAATCCATGGGCTTTGATACGGAGCTGAGTCTCCATGTCTCGCCCACGTCACTGATCGCCGCCGCGGTGATTGCACTGGTGACGGTATTCATTTCCGCATGGATTCCCTCCAAGCGCGCTACCCGCGTCTCGGCGGTAGAGGCCATCCGGCAGAATACGGATGTGAAGGTGAAGGGCGGAAAGAGAAAAACCTCCAAGCTGACCTACCGTGTGTTCGGCCTGCCCGGTGTGCTGGCCAGCAAGCATTATCAGCGCAGTAAGAAGAAGTATCGCACCACGATCCTGAGCCTGTTTATGAGCATTGTGCTGTTTATTTCCGCCTCCGCCTTCTGCGATTATCTGACGGAATCGGTGCAGGGCGGCTATAACAGCAATGGCTTTGATCTGGTGTATAAGGACCGGATGGAGGAAGTGAACAAGACGCCGGAGGAACTGCGAAAGCTCTTCCTCAGTGATGAACATGTCTCGCAGGCTGCCTATGTGGTCAGCGACTACAATAGTGGTTTCATCTCCCTGGACAGTCTCCGGGAGGAGGCGAAAGCACTCTTTTCCGGCCCCTCCGCCAGTGCTGCAGAGTGGATAGAGGACGGCGGCGAGAATATGGTGCGTATGGCGGCGAAGGTCAATTTTGTATCCGATGAGGAGTTTCGTGAGCTGCTGCAGCGCTACCATCTCGACGAGAGCAAGTTTATGAATCCGGACAAACCGCTGGCCATTACGCTGGATAGTTCGGTGGCCTTCCATCAGGAGGAGGGCAAGTATAAAAAGACATCCTTCCTGAACCGGGACGACGTCACCATCTGGTGCCAGGAGCTACGCAGCTACGAGGGGTATCACTATGGCGGAGAGGAGACGGAAGGGGAAGAAACCTTTGTCCTTTATTACAGCGATGCCGATGAAAGCAATGTGATGAAGGTGTCCAAGGCCGAGAGTGAGGTCCGCTATCAGCTCCACAGCGGCAAGACGATCTATGAGGCCCCCTACTATATCGAAACCAGCGAGTCCGGGGAGCTCCTGCGGATGATCTACCCCATCAGTCTCATGGACGCGGTATACCCGGAGGGATACGCCAATCACGGCAGAGACATGGACTTCTGCATGATCTCTGATGATCATGCCGCCAGCTACAAAAATCTGGAAAAAGCGCTGCGGGAGCAGGGCATAAGTGCCGACGGCCTCTTTGACTATGCCGCCGCTGTGGAGGACAGCCGGAATACGGTGATCATCCTCCGGGTGTTCGCCTATGGCTTCATTGTGCTCATCTCGCTCATTGCCGCAGCCAATGTCTTTAATACCATCTCCACCAATATCAGTCTACGCCGCCGTGAGTTTGCGATGCTCAAATCCATCGGCATGAGCGCTAAGGGCTTTCATCGGATGATGAACTACGAGTGCCTGCTCTATGGCACGAGGGCGCTTCTCTACGGACTGCCGGTGTCTATCGGTGTGACATATCTTATCTGGAAGTCTGTGGCACAGGGCTTTGAGACCAACTTCCGTCTGCCGTGGACAGCGATTTGGATTGCTGTGCTCAGTGTCTTTGCGGTGGTCTTTGCCACCATGGTCTATGCCATGAGTAAAATCAAAAAGGATAACCCCATCGATGCATTGAAAAACGAGAATCTCTAAGGAAGGGAAAGTGGCATGAAGAAGAAAGTGAAAAAGAGCTGCCTGATCGTGCTGCTGTGCATGGTTGTCCTGGGGAGTGCGGCAGTGCTGGGAGTGAACGGTTATGTGAAGCATGTGGGAGGCCGATACATGCTGTCCCCGTCTGCTGCTGCCGGAATGGAGGATGTGGACTGCATCATTGTGCTGGGGTGCCAGGTGCGGGACAATGGAACCCCCAGCCCTATGCTGCGGGATCGCCTGCAGCGAGGGGTGGAGCTTTACGATCTGGGCGCTGCCCCGAAGCTGCTGATGAGCGGCGACCACAGCAGGGAGGACTATGATGAGGTCGGTGCCATGAAGCGTTTTGCCGTGGAGGCCGGGGTGCCCTCTGCCGATGTCTTTATGGATCACGCCGGGTTTTCCACCTACGAGACGATGTACCGGGCCAAGGAGATGTTCGGCGCCGAGAAGGTGCTGGTGGTGACTCAGGAATACCATCTTTATCGCTCTTTGTATATTGCCCGTCAGCTGGGGATGGAGGCCTATGGTGTATCGGCGGAGGCGTACGACTATGCCGGACAGTCCATGCGGGATGCCCGGGAAGTGCTGGCCCGATGCAAGGACTTTGCCGTGGCACTCTGGCAGCCGGAGTTGGACGGCGTGGGAGAGATGATCCCTGTCTCTGGAGACGGCGATGTGACCAACGAGTGGCCGCAGAAACCGGCACAGGCGCTGGCGTAACATGATGAGAATTATTTCCTCCTGACAGGGGTAGGAATAAAAAACACCGGCTATGCAGGTGGTTTTACGAAAACGCCTGTAAGGCGCTGCTAGTAACAGAGGGACTGCCCCCAATTATGCGGACAGCATAAAAAGCGCCCGTGGGTGTAGGAATGTAAAGGTTTAGTAGGAGAGGCGCCGCGCGAGGGGCGCCTCTCCAGTTTTTAGCTGAATGTGCTTGTAGTTGTGAAGGGGATATAGCGTTCAATCGTCTCGTTGGCTTCTGAGAAGGTAGCCGGTTTGCATCGGTAGACGCCTTCTGTTTTGAGAATGGAAAAGAAATTTTCTGCCATTGCATTGTCATATGGGTTCCCGTGTCTTGACATTGAAGGCGTAATGCCGTATGTTTGAGTCAGCTCAAAATATGCTTGTGAGGCGTATTGAGCCCCCCTGGTCGCTGTGGAGTTGCAGTTCCTCGGCGGCCTTCTTTTTTACTCGATTCATAGCGAGGTGCATCAGCAGCTGGGTGGGGAGAAAAGCGGACGTGCAGACAGCCGGAGAGGCTATCCCAGCGGCTGCCGTCCCTGTCGTTTAGATACCCACATGGGGACGATGTACCATATGGTGCCCAAGGTGCGGCAGGGTGGTTATATCCTGTCTTGTGGGTGGATGCACTGTGTGAAAAAAGTCCGTGTAAACGGTAGAATTGTCAGTATAACAGCACGAATCGTGTGTGGCGTGGAGGAAAATGACCACAGAGACATCATCGTTGTGAAACCCATGGCCAAGGAATCCACAAGCTCCTATGGAGTCCTGTCTCAGGATTTGAAGAACCGTGGCCTGGCCACACCTAAGCAGGTTATTTCAGACGCTACTTGAGGCAACGCTGCTAAGCGCAGCTTAATTTCATATTGCAGATTGCAGGAATCCTTTTTGCGAACATCTATTGACACGGTTCATTGATTGATAACAACGATAAATCTAGCGGTTACTACTTATGTGAAGGTGGACATTGACTTTATGGAGGGGGGAATGATCGATATTCCAACCGAAAAGGAGATCCAGGCAATAATAAAGGAAATGCAGGAAAACCCGCAGGATTGCCGTTTCATCGCATAAAAAGAAGATACGGTACGGCCCCAAAACGGGACTGTACCGTATCTCTTAAAAAACTCCTTACATGGTGTACCCATTTGCAGTCTCACCCTGGTTGCGTCGTTAGAGATTTTTCATTATGTTTTCCTCACACACTACGGAGATGGAGCGCACACCGTCAGCGGTGGAAGAAGAAACAGAAGCAGCGGTGGCAGCAGCTTTTTCGGGGTGATCCCTCTGTTCTAAAAACTTGGGAGCTACCTGAGGAAAGAGTGCCAGACTCAGCACATCCTCGTCACTCTTGGCAATCTCCTTGAACTCCGCTCGGTATTTCTCCAGTTCCGGCTCCAAGCGATCCGCGGGACGACAGGTGATCACATCTTCCGGTGCAATACCGGCCTTGATACGCACCTCCGGATTGACCTCCCCGGGCAGGGCACCATACTCGCCGCGCAGAAGCGCCTTGGACTCTTTGGGAAAGACCTTGTAGCGCTGGCCCATGATGACGTTCATCACGGACTGTGTGCCCACAATCTGGCTGGTGGGGGTCACCAGAGGAGGGTAGCCGAAATCTTGGCGGACACGGGGAATTTCCGCCAGAACATCATAGTACTGATCCTCTTGTCCCGCCTGTTTTAGCTGGGAAATCAAGTTGGAAAGCATACCGCCGGGCACCTGATAAAGAAGGGTATTGGTGTCCACGTTCAGAACTTTGGGGTCTAAAATACCATCTTCTTTCAGCCGCTGTGCCACCTTACGGAAATGTGCAGCGGCGACGGACATTTTGCCAAGATCCAGACCGGTGTCACGTACGGTACCCCGCAGGGTGGCCACGAGAGACTCGGTAGCAGGCTGGGAGGTGCCGTTGGCCAGAGGCGAAAGAGCGGTATCCACAATGTCTACACCGGCGTAGGCGGCCATCAGAAGCGTCATATCCCCGGTGCCGCTGGTATTGTGGGTGTGAAGGTGGATGGGGACGGAAATCGTTTCCTTGAGTGCCTTCACAAGAGAATAGGCGTCCATGGGCAGCAGCAGGTTGGCCATATCTTTGATACAAATGGTGTCGGCCCCCATCTGCTCCAGCTCTTTAGCCAGCTTGACAAAGTAGGCTTCATTGTGAATAGGCGAACTGGTGTAGGACAGCGTTGCCTCCACTTGCCCACCGTACTTTTTAGTGGATTTGATGGCCTGTTCTAAATTGCGCACATCGTTCAATGCGTCGAAGATACGGATGATATCAATGCCGTTTTCAATAGACTTGCGACAGAAGAGATCTACTACGTCGTCGGCATAGTGCTTGTAGCCCAGAATATTCTGACCGCGAAAGAGCATCTGCAATTTGGTGTGGGGGAGCCCCTGCTTCAGCTTGCGCAGACGTTCCCATGGGTCTTCGTTGAGAAAGCGCATACAAGCATCGAAGGTGGCACCGCCCCAGCACTCCAAGGAGTAATAGCCGATGGAGTCCAGAATTTCCAGCGCCGGAAGCATCTCCTCCGTGGTCATGCGGGTAGCCGCTTGCGACTGATGTGCATCACGCAGGATGGTATCCGTAATCAGCAGGGGCTTATTTGACAAAAATTCCATGAAATCATACCTCATTTTCCTTAACCGAACAGCGAGAGCAGTACGCCGGCGGCAATAGCAGAGCCAATTACGCCGGCCACATTGGGCCCCATGGCGTGCATCAGCAGGAAGTTGCCGGGATTAGCCTCCTGCCCCTCTTTCTGGGCCACACGGGCGGCCATAGGCACGGCGGATACGCCGGCGGCACCGATGAGAGGATTGATCTTCTCTTTCAAAAACAGGTTCATAAATTTAGCCAGCAGCAGACCGCCTGCCGTGCCGACGCAGAAGGCCACTATCCCCATAAGCATAATGCCCAGTGTTTTGGGGGAAAGGAAAGTAGCGCCGGTGGCGGTAGCACCTACGGAGATTCCCAGGAAAATGGTTACAATGTTCATCAGTTCGTTCTGAACCGTCTTGCTCAGGCGATCGGTCACGCCGGATTCCTTAAATAAGTTGCCAAGCATCAGGCAGGAGATCAGCGGTGCGGCGGAGGGCACCAGCAGCGAGACAAAGATGGTCACAACGATGGGGAAGAGAATCTTCTCACGCTTGGACACGGTGCGCAGCGGCTTCATTACAATTTGCCGCTCTTTTTTGGTGGTCAGCAGCTTCATGATAGGGGGCTGAATCACAGGAACCAGCGCCATATAGGAATAAGCAGACACGGCGATTGGCCCTAAAAGTGCCGGGGCCAGCATGGCGGCAACGAAGATAGCGGTAGGCCCGTCTGCACCGCCGATAATGCCGACAGAGGCGGCCTCTGCACCGGTGAAGTGCAGGAACACACGGCAGCCTACATAAGTCATAAAAATGCCCAGCTGCGCCGCAGCGCCCAGCAGCAAACTCTTCGGGTTGGCGATGAGAGGACCAAAGTCGGTCATGGCGCCTACGCCCAGAAAGATGAGGCAGGGATAGATGCCCAGCTTAACGCCCAAGTACAGGATGTCGATGAGTCCCACACCGAGGGTTTGCCCTACACTGACGGAGGCCAGCACATCTGGGGAAACGCCCAGCGCTTCCATCTCTGCCAAAAATTCTGCGGTAATGGGGGCACCGCCCAAAAGATCCCAGTGAATGTGTCCGCCGGCATAGAAAACCTCGTGGAACATATGAGCACCGGGGAGATTGGTTACCAGCATACCGACGGCGATAGGAACCAGAAGCAGCGGTTCATATTTCTTTACAATCCCCAGAAACAGCAATAGGCAGGCGATCACAATCATTGCCAGACATTTCCAGTTATCTCCTACAAAAAACTGCGCAAAGCCGGTACCTTGCAGGAAGTTTACAATAGCGCCCATGTGACCCCTCCGTTACTGGAGGACGCACAGGAGTGCGCCGGACTCCACGGCGGAACCTTTGGTGGTATGAACAGATTGGACAATGCCATCGCGGGGCGCCATGATCTCATTTTCCATTTTCATGGCCTCCAGGATCATCAGTACCTGACCGCTTTTCACGGCATCACCGGGAACCACGTTGACAGAAAGAATGTTACCGGGCATGGGAGCCATAATTTTTTCGCCGGCATTAGAAGCAGCAGATGCAGCAGGCACAACAGGTACTGCAGCAGCGGGGGCAGTGGCAGCGGCATCTGTCAGCTCTTCCAGTTCCACTTCATATGCAGTACCGTTGACGGTTACTTTGTATTTTTTCATTGCTTCTTTTCCTCCTCAGATCAGACTCTTTTAATGGATACAATGCGAATGGCGGAAATATCCGTATGAAGGTTTTCTGCTACAGCAGCAGTAATGGCTGCCAAGAGTTCTGCCTTTTTCTCAGGCGGCAGTGACATTTCGCTGACGGACACCGCCTGTGTGTCCTCCGTATGCGCCGGGGCTTTCTTTCCAAAAAGACGACCCATGATACTCACCAAGACGACCAGACAGGCTAGACCGAGAAATACGGTGCCCATGCCCATCAGACATACAAATAGGTTGGAATATCCCATGATATCAAATCCCTTCCAGTATGATATGTTATTATTGTACCAAACATATGGTAAGATTACAAATAGCAATAGAAAATTTGTTACATTGACGAACTGATGAAAATTTTATGAACGTTTTTGCTAATAAATAGGTCGAAAAACCACTTTTCTTCAAGAAAAAAATATGCTAAAATAACAAACTGAGAAAAGGGGGGCGGCTTTATGCAGTATGAAACTATGAAAAAGGGGATTTTTTTAGAGCGCCCTAACCGATTCATTGCCCATGTGGACGTGGAGGGCCGGCAGGTGATTTGCCATGTAAAGAATACGGGACGCTGTCGGGAGCTGCTGGTACCGGGGGCAGAGGTGTGGCTGGAACGGGGGACGAACCCTAAGCGCAAAACGGACTATGATCTGATCACTGTGCGTAAGGGAGAAAAACTCATCAATATGGATGCACAGGCACCCAACAAGGTGTTTGCAGAATGGGCCGGAGAATTTGAGCCTGCGCTGACACAGATGCACAGCGAGTATACCTACGGAAAATCGCGGCTGGACTTCTGCCTTCAGACGGCGGAAGGCCTCCATATGGTAGAGGTAAAAGGCGTCACACTGGAGCAAGACGGCCATGCCTGTTTCCCGGATGCCCCTACGGAGCGGGGGGTTAAGCACATCCATGAACTGATCCGAGCGGTGGAGGAAGGCCACCGCGCCAGTATTGTATTTATCATCCAGATGGAGGAGGCAGTGGACTTTGCCCCGAATGATGTGACACACCCTGCTTTTGGGGATGCACTGCGGCAGGCGGCAGCCGCAGGGGTTGAAATTGTGGCAGTCAACTGCCATGTAAAGCCAAATAGCCTAACAGTATTTCGGAGGGTTCCGGTGCTCCTTTGAGTAGAAGTGTTAGATAGTTCGGAATTTTTGGAGGGGAAGCAATGGACAAACAGACACGATATTTATCAATATTGGGACTGGTCATTGTATTGGTGGGTTGTATCATTGTCTGTTGGATGGGGTTTCCTGCTGGTATTGTTGTCATTATGGCCAGCGGAATCCCTCACTGTGTGAACCTTTATCGATGGAGAAAGGAACACCAATAAGTTTTGATATATCTATCGGTTTATGCGTGTTGCAGCTGATAGAAAACAGAGATATTAAAAGAGTAAAGCAGGGCACCACGAGAAATCTGCAGCGATTTTCTCATGGCGCCCTGCGTTATGTTTTGTGCTTTCCCTGTAGCAGACTTGCGTACGGGTTATTCTGTGTCCCTGTGGGGAAGTGCCTCTTTCGGTGGCGGATTATTGAGTGACCATGTGGAGCAGCCAATAGGTGATCCGTGCGGTTAGCCCCCACAAAGGATAAGGGAGGTCTTCATAGACAGGAACCTCCATTTGACCCTTTTGCCACGAGTAGTCGGGGGAAGCGTGCACCTTCTCATAGGGGAAGTGGTCATCCACTATGGGCTGAAGGGGATAACGGTAGAATTCGGGAGGATGAGATATCAGCTCTTTCACGGGAATGAGCAGTGTGCGATCCACCTCTGCCGGATGGCAGCGAATATTTTGCAGTGCCGAGGGAGACACTTTGGCAAGAATGGGATACATCAGTGCATCGGAGCGTAGATACAGAAAATCCAGAGCACCGATTATCTCAATATCCCGGGACGAAATGCCCAACTCCTCTTCCGTTTCCCGCAGGGCGCACTGTATGGTGGTTTCGCCTCTTTCCATCTTTCCGCCGGGAAAGCAGATTTCTCCGGCATGATGGTGGAGGTCGGCAGCGCGCACCTCGTAGAGAAGAGACAGCCCTTCTGGAAGTGACACGAGAGGAACCAATACGGCGTAGCAGGCGCGTGCTTGCTGCAATGTGGGGATATGGTGATGAAATTTTGTCTCAAATGTACGCAAATCCATAGCGCACCTCCTTGGGATGTGATGAAGTATGGCATAGGCCGGGAAAATGCACAACGGAGAGAAGAAAAATCCCCCCGTCCGGAGGACAGGGGGATGGTGAGATAGGCCGAACTTAGCAGCCGCAGTCATTGCCGCAGCCGTTGCCACAGCCGCAGCCGTTGCCGCAACCGTTGCCGCAGCCGTTGCCGCAGCCATAGCCGCAGCCGTTGCCATAGCCGTTGCCGCAGCACAGGAACAGAAGGATAATCGCAATGATGATCCAGCAGCTATTGCCTCCGAAGCAGTTCTGATTATACATATCGTAGCCTCCTATGAAATTTGAGCCGTTTTGATCGGCCTCACTCCATAGTATGACGGTGGCGGGGAAAGGTGCGCTTATTCTTGGGAAATACGATAACTCAGGGTAAGGAGCGTATCTACGAAATGGATGCTCTCAAAGAAAACATTGGGATCCTCTGAGGACAGTTCCACATTGGTGAAGTTCCAAAAGCCGCGGATGCCTAACCCAATCAGGCGGTCGGCCAACGGCCGTGCCACATTTTGGGGAACGGTAAGTACCGCCACATCAGGGACATGTTGTGCGACATAATCCTCCAACTCGTCCATGGAACGGATGGTGACATCTCGGATCGAGGTGCCAATGAGCTCTGGGGAAACATCGAAAGCTGCATCCAGTTGAAAGCCCGCCTTGCCGAAGTCAAAATTTTGCAGCAATGCGTGGCCCAGATGTCCAACCCCGATAATGATGAGGCGGTGACCGTTGTCACTGCCTAAAATATGACCGATTTCAGAACGAAGTTCTGCGACGTTATACCCGTAACCTTGCTGGCCAAACTCACCAAAGCAGCTCAGATCTTGGCGGATCTGAGAGGCGGTAATTCCCATCTTGCTGCCAAGGGAATTGGAAGAAATACGCACAATACCTTTGTCATGCAAATCGTTCAAATAGCGGTAGTAGCGTGGCAGGCGGTGAATGACAGCGTCCGAAATTCTCTGTTTTTTCATAGTACAGCAACCGTCCTTTGGAAAACTATAGTCAACAGGATCACGGAGAAAAGCGAAAACCCTGCTTTTGCTGTCTTTCATTGTACAACACAGAACAATAGTTGTCAACTTTTTTAACAATCTGTTTTAACAAAATTTACTTTACAAGAGAAAAAAATTTTGTTATAATACTTTAGCAACACTGATATGCGCCCGTAGCTCAGCTGGATAGAGCGTTAGACTCCGACTCTAAAGGCCGCTGGTTCGAATCCAGTCGGGCGTACCAAGTAAAAAGCACCGGAAATCCTTTGAAATCAAGGGCTTCCGGTGCTTTTTTGTGCCCGAAATGAGGTGGCAGCCAAGGGCTATTTTAAGCCCTCATAGGCATGAAAAGGCATTATGGGGCATTAGGCCGGTGATAAAAGTGGTGACAAATTGATCCGTCAATCAACTGGCGAGCGATGTTCAGAGAACTTTGTCCGCTGTGGGTATAAATATTTGCTGTTCATGGACTCGCTGTGCTGTGGCGTGGTCTGCAGCATATCCATGTAAATAACTACCGCCTTTTTCAAATCAGACAAATGTCGGTTAACGCCGCAAAAAGAAGCCGCCCGCACAGGGCGGCTTCTTTCGTTTAAAGCGGCATTGATATAGGGAATGGCACTTCTGTCTTCGGGGGAGAATTCCATTTTAAATTTATCCCATCCAATAGATGCACCGACAATTTTAAAGATGATCGGCTTCCATCCGTGGCATCAGTATATTTGATGACCAAGTAATGTTTGTTACTGTTTTTTCAATATAAAAAAGAAAATAGAAGAAATGCTAAATTTCGAAGGAGAACGCAGTGGGTCACCAAGTAAATCAATAGAATTATGCTTTTGTTGCATTTTTTGCAGCAATAAACAAGGTTGTGCAGGGGGCTGATAGAGGGAGGTGTAAGGAGGAGTATGAACGATTTGTTGGCGGCGGCCGGGGCGGTGACGGCGCTGGCTGCAGCAACGACAGTGTTGTGGAGCGCCTTTCAATGGGGACGGCGCATCACGGAGGGAGCCAAGTGTCAGCTGCGCAGTGAGATGCTGCGTACTTATTATCACCACCGCGAAACGCAGATCATCCGGCAGTATGAGTATGAGAATTTTGTATCATGCTATGAGGCGTACACGGCACTGGGAGGAAATTCCTTCATAGGGAAAATTTATGCGGAAGTGAAGACGTGGGAGATCGTCACATAACAAAGGAGGAGAGGTTGATGAGAGAAATCATCGCAACGCCGGAAGTGAGGATGGTTTTGGGCCGCGCCGGGGAGAGCGGTGTCACAACGGTACGCTTTGATGTGGTCCAAGAATGGCAGAAAGAGGTGGGCGCCGGCGGCACGCTGCAGCTGTTGGTGCGGATGGATTATCAGGATACTTACCCGGCAACCGTAAAATTGCAGGGCAGCAGTGCGGTCTGGGTGGTCACTGGGGCGGAAACGGCTAAATCAGGAGACGGACAGGCGCAGCTGTCCTACTTGCTGAATGGGAAGGTTGCCAAGAGCGCCTGTTACAGCTATACCGTGCTGCCCAGCTTGGAGGAGACGGCGGGTGCTGCGCCTCCGGAGCAGGTCAATCCATGGTATACGCACATCGAGCAGATGGCGAATGAGGCCCATACGGCGGCTATTGGTGCCAAGGATTCGGCCAAGAAGTCGGCCGCTGCCGCCAAGGCCGATGCAGATCGGGCGCAGGCCGCTGCGGAACAGCTGGCGGACAAGGCCCAGAAAACATACGTTGACCAGACGTTTGCTCCGGCTATTCGAGAGACGCTGGTGGGCGCAACTGTCAGCACCGATATGGTAAGTCCTGTGGAGCACGAACTGGGCTGTAAGGTGTATTCGGAAAACATGATCCCGTTCCCGTTCCAGGAACAACCGGACAACTGGAAGGGGGTGTCATTTAGCTATGATAACGGTGTGGTCACGGCAAACGGAACGGCGGAACAGAACATCTATGTGAATTTACTTCCTAGCCATTTTTCTGCCAATCCTGGAATGTTTTCTATCAGCGGCTGCCCCAGTATTAGCGGGTGTGCTATTTCTGTGAACCATGATCACGACGAGATAACAAGAGACACCGGAAGCGGCGCATCTTTTTCGGTGCGTAAAAAAATAAACAGCTTGCTGCTGTATATCAAGTCTGGCACAACACTCAATGGTGCAGTATTCAAGCCGAAGCTGCAGATGGGAGCAAAGGCAACCCCCTACACGCCCTATATCTCCGACTTGTCAAAAGCCAAAGTCAATGTATGTGGCAAGAACCTAGTTCCTTTCCCCTTTAGAGAGAAGCCGGAGAATTGGAAAGGCGTAACGTTTCAGTATGAAAACGGTGTGATTACAGCAAACGGTATAGCGGAAGAGAATGTATATCTACAGCTGCTCCCGACAAATTTTAGGGCAGGAGCAGGAAGCTATTCCATGAGCGGTTGCCCTAAAATTGAGGGGTGTCTGATTCAGGCTAGATATGACGGGAAATTGGGGAAATATGATCAAGGAGATGGCGTTTCCTTCGAGGTGCAGAGCGAGCTAACTGGATTGCTTGTCCAGATCAACGCTGGAACAACGGTGGAGAACGCTGTATTCAAGCCAATGCTATGTATGGGAACAACCCCTGCACCATTTGAACCGTACCAAAGCAAGGTATATACTCCGACGGCTGGTGGTACAGTGTCGGGAGCAAAAACAGTTTCCCCCAGTATGTCAGTCATCACATATACGCCGGAGGTTACGCTGGAGGTAACCTACAACATGGACACAAAGAAGTACATCGACAAGAGACTATCAGAACTCAACAACGCAATTCTATCTATGGGAGGGAATATCTAATGTTCAATTTGCATGACTTTATTATGACCGGCCTGCTGGATGCCGTGGGCAAGATGGCGGACTATCAGGTGATCCTCAACGCCGCCGGGTGGCAGCAGAAGGGGGTACTGACCGAGCCTGACCTGGCAGAGATCCAGGCAAAGATCGAGGAAAAGAATACACCGGTAGAGACGGACATCCCGGAAGGAATCCAGTAAGCAGGAAACAATCCAGTAAGCAGGAAACAATAGCGGATGCCGCCGACAGGCGGCAGAAAGGAAGGTACATATGGAATCGGCAGACATTGTGAGCGTAGCGGCAATCGTCGTGATCGTGTATCTGGTGGGTGAGGCCGTCAAGGCCATGACCATCGCCAACAAGTGGATCCCCGTGATCTGCGGCGCAGTAGGCGGCGTACTGGGCGTGCTGGGTATGTTTATTATGCCGGATTTCCCGGCACAGGATGTGCTCAACGCAGCAGCCATCGGTATTGTCAGTGGTCTTGCGGCCACGGGCGTGAATCAGGTGGGCAAGCAGCTGAGACGGAAGGGAGGGATGTAAGATGGATATTACGGCAATCAACTGGACGGAGATGGCCCAGCAGATCCGGTACATCACGGAGCACGATACGCCCAACTTCGGCTATCCTACAGGCAAAAAGGGGCAGAATACTCCGAAGTATATCGTCATCCACCACTGGGGCAGTGACAAGAGCACCTTTGCCGGGACAGTCAGCTGGCTGTGCAATCCTGCCTCGGAGGTGTCTGCCCACTTTGTGGCGGAAGCCGGGCGGGTGGCTTGCTTGGAGGATCTCTCCGCTGCGGCGTGGCACGCCGGGGATCGCTGGTACAATGAGCACTCCATCGGCATTGAGTGTCATCCACGGTGCTCTGATGGCGATATGCAGACGGTAGCAGTCCTCATTGCCGGGCTGTGGAAGGTGTATGGCAAGCTGCCGGTGATTGGGCACAAGGATGTGGTGGCGACCGGCTGCCCCGGCCGCTGGTACGGCAGACTGGCAGAGCTGACAGCCATGGCGGAGGCGGTCTATAACGGCGGCGTATCAGATCCTGCGCCCGAGGATGAGCCTGTAGGAGAGATCCAAGTGGGCAGCGTGGTGAAGATCCGCCCCGGCGCCCAGTGGTATGGCGGTGCAGAGATCCCGGACTGGGTGATGGCAAAGCGCTGGCCGGTCAGCGACATCAGCGGTGACCGTGTGGTGCTGGACAAGGGGGGGATCTGCTCGCCCATCCATCTGGCGGATCTTGTGCCCGCGTCTGGCACAATGTCTGCTCCTGTACCCGCTCCCGCGCCTGTACCTGCTACGAAACCTACAGTGCCCCAGATCGATGTGGACGGGAAGTGGGGCAGAGATACTACGCTGGCCGTGCAGCGCAAGCTGGGAATGCCGGTACAGGATGGTGTGCTGTCTAACCAGTACCGGGGCAATCTGGATGCCTGCATCCTGCGTGATGCTATCCATATGTCCGGCTGGGAATTTGTCGGCACCGTGTCCGGCATTGGCAGCGACACAGTACGGGCGCTCCAGCGGATGGTAGGGGCGGATGCTGATGGTGTCCTCGGGCCTAACGCAATTACCGCCCTGCAGCGCTGGCTGGGCGTGAAGGCGGACGGTGTGCTGGGACCGGAGACGGTGCGGGCGCTGCAGCAGTGGTGTAGACAATAAAATCCATAAAAATGAACCGACCCAGATTATACAGCCAGCACAAAAAACCACCATCAGTAGGATCATATAAAGTTTTAAGAGAGTGGCGCAGCATTAGCGGCGCCACTCCTGTTTTGGTTGAGGAAAACCCGCGGCTGTGCCGGGGGGCAAGAAAGCTTTAGCTGTATCTGGTTTTATAGGATTTTTGAAAGGCAAAAGTAGCTTGCTGATCCAAGAACAATACGGACATTTGAAGTATAAATACGAAAATCAGAGTTTTGGTGCAGGGGCTATTATGTGGACACGGTAGGAAAGAACGCAAAGAAAATTTCGGGGAATTCCAGAATCAACTGAAATTGCACAACAACAAATAGTGAACGATGCATGTGTATAGAAAAAGAAAAACTTTAACTTGATAAAGTCACGCTTACTGAGAAGAAGAGCGTATGTCAATAGTGCCATAAAAATGCGGAAAAGCGCTGAGAAGCATAGACGATATTTTCTTTATTTCGGTTGACTTCTACCGTAAAAAATCTTATAATAACAGAATAAAATCTGGTATTTTACGAAATTAAAACATGCTTTGTCAAAAAATGTAAATTATTCATATGAGGATTTATTGGTTTAACGAAGCTGGATTTTTGCTTACTCACTTGGTATTCAATACAAAAGAGGAAGCATGGATGGAATTCAAACCAATATGGGCCCCGGTGTGCATTCAGAAATTTAGCGCAAGTAAGCAGAGGTTATGTTGGGGGACTGTAGGATCTGCCTACACACTTAAAATGGAACAGGGCATGATTCAGATGGGAGATTATTTATCTTCGAGGAAGGAATATGGATATTCTGTGTTAGGAGAATGGAGTCCGCGGAGTTTTGCAAACACGGTATCAGAATGGGAAACGGTAAGATTTTGATGGTATTGTGGTGGAAACATCTGTTTAATAATAAAGTACATGAGCGGAGATAGATGAATGCGAAAGAGAATTATTTGTTGGCTCATTCAGTTTATTCGCTGTCTGTTGCAAGGCGTGTATGCGCTGATGAAGCTGTTTCCGGTAAAAAACAGAGTGTGTTTTTTTAGTCGTCAATCGGATAAATTGACGTTGGATTTTTCCCTCCTGCAAAGGGAATTGCAGGCGGCTGCACCTGAAATGGAACAGGTGAGTATTTGTCATCGCTATCGGGATGCGCGGGATGGCTCTGTACGATTTGCGATAGACCAGCTGTACAGTATGTATCTTTTGGCGACTTCGCGGGTCTGTGTTCTGGACGCTTATTGGCCGGCAGTGTCCATGCTCACACATCGCTCGGAACTTCGGGTGATCCAGATATGGCACTCTCTGGGGAAGATCAAACGCTCCGGATATCAGACGATCGGTATGCCTTCGGGACGGGACCCACAGCTGGCAAAAGCACTTCGGATGCATCGAAATTATGACTATATCATTACCGGCGGGACTGCTTGGGAAGAGTTTTACTGCCAAGCTTTTGATACGACGCCAGACAAATTGCGCAGCTATGGCTTGCCGCGTTTGGATTGGTTACTGTCAAAGACTTCTACCCGCGCGGAACTGGAGAAAAAGTATCCGGAACTGAAGGGAAGGACGATTGTACTCTATGCTCCCACTTATAGAAAATATCCTATTTCGGCGTCGGAAGAGCTCAAGGCGGCATTTAAGGGGTCAGACTATGCGCTGATTTGTCGGCTGCACCCCAATCAGAAGATTGATCATGAACAGGAAACACAGATGGACCGCTATGGAAAGGAAGAGATTTTTTCTTTGCTGTTGGCCTGTGACTATCTTGTTACCGATTATTCATCGCTGGCTATTGAAGGGGCCGCATTAAAAAAGAAAACGCTATATTATGTGTTTGACCATGACCGTTATCTGCAGGAGAATGGATTGAATATTGATCCAGCGGAGATTATGCCGGAGTGTACATATAAAAGGGCAGAGGAAATTTTTCAGGCGATACATGAAAAAAGCTACCCTATGTACGAATTACTTCGGTATCGTTCAAAATATCTACCGGAAGATTTGGGACGATCCACGCAAAATATTGTGTCTTTGATTGTAGAAGCAACACACAAAGAGAAATGCAGAGAGGCAGAGCTGGTATGAAGTATGTGATCATGGCGGACGGGGATATGAAACGCTGGAACATGACCTATGGGATTCCCAAGCATATGGTAAAGGTAGGGGATGAGACGCTGCTTGAACGTTTGGTGCGACAAGTAAATGCCGTGCAGCCGGACTCGCAGATTATGATCACTTCCCACGATAGTCGTTATGAGGTAGCCGGTGCTACACGTTATGAGCCGAAAAATAATCGCATGGAGATTGATCGCTTTACTTGGGAGCTGATCGAGGACGATACATGTTTCCTCTATGGGGATACCTACTATACGGATGAAGCAATCCGTACGATTTGTGCGACGAAAACAGACGAGCTGCATTTTGTCGGGACGGAAGAGTCTATTGTAGCATTGATAGCCCACCGTGCAGAACTGCTGCGCTGCCATATTCAGCGCGTAAAAGATGCTTTTTTAGCAGGAAAATGTCAGGATTGCAGAGGTTGGCAGGTATACCAGTCCTATACAAACCAGCCCTTTGATCACTTACTGATCGAAGAGCATTTTACTAAAATTCCGAATGAGACTTGTGGGTTTAATGAGTGGCAGGACTATGAGAATTTTTTGAAAAGAAGGAATACGACTCATGGACGTTTTTGAACTTGTCCATTATGTGACGAATAAAGCAAAATTATTTGTGCTGTATTGGCGGCGCATTGTGTTTGCGAAAAACCATTTTTCTGTGTCACCCTGGGACAAGCTGCGGGCCAATCTATTTGGTGGATTTCTGGCAGATCAGTGGGCCCTGTACGGGCTGGATATGAAAAAGCGAAAGGAATATCTTTCCGAATTTGATTGGTACAGATCCCGCTATATCAATGAGCCCTTTGACTATATGCTCAACAACAAGGTGGTTACTACGGAAGTTTTGCGGCAATACATTCGTGTGCCGGAGATTTTAGCGGTGAACAGCAAGGGACTTGCGGCAGATTTGTCCGGTACACCCCTGTCCGGCGATGCGGAGTTGGCATTAGTGCGCAATGGCGGAAAGGTCATCATTAAGCCTTTCGGAAAAGGAAAGGGAAACGGCGTACACTGCCTGTCCTTTGATGGGACAGCGTATGGCATCGATGGCCGAACGGCAGAAGAAGATGAGCTCCGAAGGTTGTTGGAGGGAAGTAAGGATTGGTATTTGTCCGAGACAATGCAGCAGCATGCTTATGCTGCTGCGCTATATGATCAGACGATCAATACCATTCGTATCATTACTATGAAAGATCCGGAAACCGGGAGATTCAAAGTGTTTTTTGCTGTGCAGCGCGTCGGTACGCAGAAAACAATTCCGGTAGATAATGCCAGTCAAGGCGGCTTGGTTTGCCGGATCGACTTGGAGAGCGGACGACTTTCTCATGGAAGAAGCTTACATAATCGAACGGTCTATGAGCGTCATCCGGATTCTGGAATTCGATTTGAAGATGTGGTTATTCCGGACTGGGCGGCATTGAAGCAGGAAATATTGGAGTTGGTAAATCACTTCCCTTACTTGCATTTTGTAGCATGGGACGTGATTAAGCTGCCGGATGGTACCAATTGTATCATAGAAGCCAATACATCTTCTGGTGTCAACATTATTCAATTGTGGGGCGGACAGAGAAACGGTGAATTGGGAGCATTTTATCGACATTATAAGGTAATTAAATGAAAATCCATGGAGACTGAAGAAATGCTGTGCTTTGGGACGCGCATTTTGGATGCATTGGCTTTCGTATCCTTGACGGAAAATCTCCTGCAAGAGTTTGAGCAGAGCGACCATCCCTGCAAACTGTACGGCTCAAAATCTCCATGTGGCTTCCTGTGTGTTGAAAACGTGACAGAGCGGGATAACATCACATTTTAGCTACTATATGGGCGTTTTTGACCTGAAGAAAAATATAATGTGGCGGATGTACAATGTTTAGTCGGTGCTAGCAGAAAGACCCAATGAAAGATGAAATGCTGAGGTAGACGGATGAGCAAGCTGAGGAAATTATATCTGGGAAGTTTGGTTTTACAGGGGTTTTCTTATCGTACCGCAAAAGAATATGTGAGCATTCGCAAGGAAGTCAATGAAAAAAGAGCGCGGCAGGTGATGCGCTTGCTGCCCTTTGACGTCACATTTGATAAGATGTTTCAGGACCTGTTGACAACACGCCGTGTCTTGTGGGAGGAACGGAAGAGTTTTCCTGCATTCTACGCATTGAGGGCAGAAAGAGACGGTCTGCCAGTGATTTTTCCTCTGGATGATGTTGAAACACAGGAAAAACTGAGTCCGGAAACTCTGATACATTTACTCGATCGTGAAGGAAGCATATACCTGCGCCCCTGCAGCAATGCGTTGCGAGGTAAAATAGTCAGGCTGGAACTGAGAGACGGAGCCGTTTTTTGCAACGAGGAAAAAATGGAACGGAAGCATTTGCTGCGCTATCTGGAACAGCTGCCAACAGATACCCTGATCATGAAAGGAAATCTGCCGGAACAGAGGGCCATGGATCGTTATGGGTGTCAATGTCCAGTGCTCCATGTGATCTTTGTACGTGAGCAGGGAAAACCTGTGGTTGCAAAGCGCTATGTTGCCGACCATGCAGATAACAGTGGCATTTGGCACCTGTTCAGCACGCAACAGCAGGAAAAGCCCATCGTGGAAAGTGATGCGGAGGTGGCCGATGCCATCTCTGCAGCGCAGCGCATCAGCCAAAAATTCCCGGAAGCTCCCTATCTGAATGTGGGGCTGCTGCTGGCGCAAGAGGGGCCTAAAATCTGGCAGATAGATACTGGCGAGGACTTGCTTTGGCAAACCGAGGATACTGCCGCGATTAAAAACCTTCTTGCTCGACAGGAGCAAAAGAAAAAGGAAAATACCCACGTTGTGCTGCGATTACGAAGGTATGGTTTTTCACTATACGCCAAGAGAAAAGGTTTTCAGGATTATATGTATCGGAACTGGCGGCGGGGCTTGCAGGAGGATCGGAAGCTGGAAACCACTACAGCCAAGGAAAAACGGTGGGCGCATCGACGTGGATTTTACTCTTATCGGATTAAGCAGTACGGTTTGAACGAAGAGAACTATCGCAGCATGCTTGCAGACTACGACTATAAGCGGCTGCGTCCCATCAATGGAAAGTATCAAAAATGGTTGTGGGATAAAGTATTCATGTACTATGTTTTGGCACCCTATCAGGCATATCTGCCCCGGCACTATTTTCGTATTCTGTCAGAGGAAGGCGGAAATCTGATTTTGCCGTTTGCACCTATGTCGTACGAGGATGCCACTGTGGACGGGATCGAAAAACTCTTGCGTGAACAGAAACAGTTGGTTCTTAAGCAGGCAATAGGCTCCCACGGGAAGGGCTTTTATAAATTGGAATGGCAGGTGGAAACGCAGCAGATTCTTGTGAACGGTGAGCCCTATACCAGTGCGGCCTTCCGCGAGTTTCTCATGGCGCTGGATCATCCATGTTTTTTGTCAGAATTTGTGCAGATGCATTCGCAAATTCGTGCAATCTATAGTGATGTGGTCAATACAGTACGTCTCATGGTGATTGATATGGGAGATGGTCCTAAAATAGAAAGTTCATTCTTCCGTATCGGAGTCAGCAGCGGTGGGTATACTGATAATTTGGATACAGGTGGTATCGTGGCCAGAGTGGATGTAAAAAGTGGTCAATTTGGTGGAACAGAAATACTGAAAAACCACAGCTATACCCCCTGCAGGGTTCATCCTGACAGTGGCGCACCGCTGTCGGGAGTTCTGCCGCACTGGGAAACAATCTGCTGCAAGGTAAAAGAAATTGCTGCATACCTGTATCCTATGGAGTATTTAGGCTTTGATATAGTCATTACACAGGATGGTTTTCGCATTCTGGAAGTCAATACTCATCAAGATCTGCATCGCTATCCGGAATACCCTCAGGAGGTTAAGGACTATTTTGCACGGAAATGTGCATTGAAGGAGAGACAGAAACATGATTAAAAAAACAGGAGCGCTGTTGCTGGGTTGTATCATGCTACTAGGTAGTATCCATGCTGCGGCAGTGACAGCTTATGCAGAGCCAAACCCTGTGGGGCATGACGAAAAGACGGCATCTGCAGCGATTTCTGCATATGTAAGGACAGCTCCTGCACCGGAGGAAGGGAACGATCCGGTAACGCCTCCCACTGCACCGGAGGAAGGGAACGATCCGGTCACGCCTCCTCCTGCACCGGAGGAAGGAACCGATCCGGTCAC
>JAHHSG010000006.1 GCA_020025305.1 Oscillospiraceae bacterium | reverse complement strand
GATCACGGAAATAGAAGGCCTTGCTTTTCCCAAAGCCACTTGCAGTAAAATCAAAACTCTGGGGTGTAGATAGACACTCCACTCCATGATTTTGCAAATGCTGATACATCTTTTCAATATTTTCCGTATAGAAGCACAGTTCCGATACCGAGGTGGTAAAGAGATCGGAGGGCATCTGCGTGCTCTCAGTGTCAGTAAACTGGATTAGTTCTACCGGCGGCATCCCGTTTTCCTCCGAGCCGTTGAGATAAGCCACTCTGGCCCGACAATTTTTCCGCTGGAACATCATCTCTGTTTCCGGGCCATCCATGAAAAGTTCCCCTTGGAACTGTAAACCCAGTACATCCCGGTAAAAGGCAATAGAACGGTTCATATCTGAGACCGTCAAGCCAACATGATAGATCTGTCCTGTCATAGTATTACTTGCTCCTTTGACCCACAGATTTCATCAGGGCATGGAACAAAAAGCCCAGTCCCATCGTTAAAATGATATGGCCGATTCCTGCGATACCGCCTACCATGTGATCCCAAAAACTCGAAAAAGGCACCATAAGCAGCTGAGAGATTCCCCTTGCAGTCAGAAAGCCCAGAGTTATCATGAGGCCAATGTTGTATGTCCATAGAAAAATATGGAAGCTCTTTTGTTTTTCAACTGCAAAATTCTTCATAAATAGGGGCAGCAACAAAAATACCAAGCCTCCCAACATAATCGCATGAGGATGGACTAGGGACAGTATGGATTCTCCAGTGAAATGAGTCCAGTATGTCACCTCATGGTCCAGCAGACCAATACTCAGGCCGAACACGATATAGGCCAATGAAATCCAATACATTTTCTTCATAATAAACACTTTCTTTATTTCTTGACCTGCGCTTATTTTCACGGACGAATCTCCTTTCAGCTCTTCCTCAAAGAATTTCCGCAATTTCCTCGAAGGATTTGCGCTTGAAATGGCGAGGCGAAGGTGCTGCATCTTCGGCAGCATAACCGATGGGAAACAGGGCAATCAAATGATAGTCCTTCATTTCCGGATATAGAGATTGCAAACGAGGTGCATCGAAATGACCAACCCAGGTGGTATTGAGACCCAAATCTTCAATTTCCAGCATCATGTGTGTTGCCACGATCCCAGCATCAATGTCCGAAAAATTACGCTGGTCAAAGGAACGAGTCCAGCCATCCTCTTCTTTGTAGCCGACAATAAGAAAAGTATCAGCCCCGAAGGTGAAGCTACTTACCTGCCGCACATTTTCTTTGGCTTTTTCTGAGTTGAGCCAGAATATCTTAAAGGGTTGGGTATTGACAGCTGTAGGGGCCATAATCCCTGCGTGGATGATTTGTTCTACCAGCTCCTTATCTACTTTTTTATCAGAAAAACTTCTGCAAGAATATCTCTTTTCTGCTAATTCTTGAAATCTCATGAAAACATTTTCCTTTCATTTATTTTGTGAATTCCTCATACTGGGCATCTACTAGGTGTTCTAAAACCTCTGGCTGTACTTCAATAAGGTATCCCACTTTTCCCCCGGAAACATAAATGGTGTCAAAGTTTTGAGCACTGCGGTCTACATAGATTGGCAGTTTGGTTCGTAAGCCAAAAGGCGAACATCCACCGTGCGTATAACCGGTTAGTTCTTCGAAAATTTCCGGTTTCAGCATTTGTAGGTTCTTGACACCTACGATGGATGCTGCTTTTTTTAGATCCATTCGTTTCTCTGCAGGCAGACAGAATACATAGTAACCACCCTTGTGATCTGATGTCACCAGCGTCTTAAACAATCGTTCCGGAGAATATCCAAAATAGGCAGCCACATCAACGGCTGCTACAGGACCGTTCTTGGTGGGATAAGAATAGAGAGTATATGGGATGTTTTCCTGCTCTAATACTTTTATGGCACTTGTTGTCATTTGCATATATCCTCCTATATTATGTATTATTCTTTACCAGACGAGTATGCTTTGCTCGGACAGAAGCAAATGGCGGGATTGGTTCATCCAATCCCACCATCGGTGAAAGTGATTTTTTACAACCGCAAATCAGAAGATGGAATTACATATCAAAATGTAATATCCTCACCGTTATAAGCGGCAATATAGAGACTCTTCATCTCATCAGGGTTGATTTCTCTGGGATTAGTGCTGGTGCAGGGGTCGGCCACAGCAGTAACTGCCATGTTGTCAACCTTGGACATAAAGACTTCCTCGTCAATACCGAATTCCTTCAAGGAGCCAACCATTCCAAGATGGCTGCGCAATTTCTTGATCTGCTCGATCAGAGCGGTTACAAGTTCCTGCTCGTTATTGCCAGTCAGACCAATACGCTTCGCAATTTCGGCGTAGCGGTTGCCTGCGACAGCATTTTTGCTGTTGAAACGAACGGTATTGGGCAGGTAGATAGCGTTTGCCAGACCGTGGGGAACACCCAGAATTGCACCGGACTTATGTGCCATGGAGTGTGCAATACCCAGAATCGCGTTGGAGAAGGACATACCAGCCAGATTCTGAGCCAGATGCATCTGCTTGCGGGATTCCATGTCGCCGTTGAAAGACTTCACCAGATGATTGAAGATCATCTCGATGGAGCGCATGGCAAGTGCATCGGTAAACGGATTTGCAGCCGTGGAAACATAAGCCTCCAGAGCGTGGGTCAGGGCATCCATACCGGTGTTTGCGACCAGGCTCTTGGGCATCTTTTCCACCAGAGTGGTATCCAGGATTGCCACATCAGGGGTGATATTATAGTCGGCAATGGGATACTTGATACCGGTATCATTATCCGTGATAACGGAGAAAGAGGTTACCTCGGTTGCAGTGCCGCTAGTGGTGGAAATGGCAATAAAATGTGCCTTAGTGCGCATTTCGGGCAGGTTGAAGGGCTTTGCAGCTTCTTCAAAGGTAAAATCAGGATGCTCATAGAACACCCACATTGCCTTAGCTGCATCGATGGGAGAACCGCCGCCGATGGCAATGATCACATCCGGCTGGAACTCGTTCATCTGACGAACACCCTCACGGACAGTTGCGACAGAAGGATCGTGCTCAACACCGGAAAAAGTGGTGGATTCGATACCGGCCTGCTTCAGGTAATCCTGCATTTTTCCGATGACACCATCGGACTCCAGACGATTGGAACCGTAGACGATGAACGCCTTCGTTCCCTTGACAGTTGCCAGATACTCAATGGCGTTATCACCAAAGTAGAGATCTCTGGGAATTGTAAACCTCTGCATATCAGTAGCTCCTTTTCAAATTCTATTTCGTGGGGGCGTTTCCCCTTGCTTACGTGTCATATCTTAGCAGGAGGCATTGCGTTTGAAAAGAAGGCACTTTTTGGTGTGCTCTTTACCAAAAGGTAGGAATTACTGCAGCACAAGGCTTTACGTGCACAAATTATTTTTCTGGATGCTTCTCTTGATAGAGCTGTACATAGTTTTTGCCCCACTGATCCATAGCACTCATGATAGGGATAAGCTCATTTCCAAGTTCCGTGAGTTGATATTCCACCGTAGGAGGGACTGTGGAATGGACGGTGCGAAATACAATTTCATATTTTTCCAGCTCTTTCAGTTGTTGTGTCAGCATTTTCTGTGTAATTCCGGGAATTAAACGGCGAAACTCATTGTAACGGATGATTTCATGCAGATGAAGGTTCCAGATGATCAGAGCCTTCCATTTTCCACTTAAGATTTCCAATGTGAGTTCAATTTCGCATTGATAGTTGGAGCAGCTGACTTTATGTTCTCGTGAATCCGGCATTTTAGGTTCCTCCGTGTTTAATATAGTAATGGCAATGATTTTCCTGATTTGGTTCCTATCTGCTTTATTCTCCTATTTGGAAAAGATGGATGTAGCTAACGGATTTGAATAATAATTATATCATGGAAAATGATTTTTTTGTACTGCCAGACGATATTATTTCTCAACTTTTGAAAGAACTCATACATATCAAGTTGAGGTGGCAACAAATTAATCTTCGTACTCACGGAAGGTCTTGGTAAAATTTATCCACCACTTTTTCAATGTCAATTCACTCAGAATCCATCGAATTTACAGTTTCCAGCTGACAGCAAGCTCTCTCTGATTGACAAAACTCTTGTAAATCCCGTCCACAGCAGCCAGTTCCCGATGGGGGGCCCTCTGCACGATTTTTCCTTCGTCAATTACGAGGATCTGATCTGCGTTTTGCACGGTTTTCAAGCGGTGTGCAATCATAATAATGGTCTTTTCCTTCGTTAATTCTTTGATTGCGTATAGCAGCTCCTGCTCATTTTCGGGGTCAACATTTGCAGTAGCCTCATCCAAAACAATGAGGGAGCATTTTTCATCATTGCACGAGCAATAGATCATCGCTGCCGCTCACCGCCGGATAGAGAGCAGCCGCTTTCCACAATCACGGTATCGTAGCCGTTCGGAAGTGCCATAATGAAGTCATGGCATCTTGCTTTTTTTAGCAGCAGAAATCACTTCTTCCATCAGGGCGTTGGGCTGTCCAAAGCGGATATTATTGGCAACCGTGTCCTTGAAGAGATACACATTATGGAATACAAAGCTGAAATTTTACGTCAGTGCATCCATGCTATACTCTTTGATGTTTCCTCCACCCAACGTGACGATACCACTGTCCACATCCCAGAATCGGGAAAGCAGATGGCACAGTGTGGTTTTACCACAGCTCGATTCCCCACAGAGCAAGACACACTCCCTGTCTGGAATTTCCAGCGAAATATTCCGCAAGGAAGAAACCTGTGTTTCCGCATACTGGAAATGAATGTTTTCTATTTGTATCATTGGCGCCCCCCTTTACACATAAAAGCCGAAAAGCTGTAATAACAGCAGCATATATGGGATGAGACACAATGGAACTACGAGATAGTCTTGCAAATGAAATCCAATTTTGCATATATTGGTTCGTTTCGCATCTCCGCCCAATCCTCGTGTAAGAGCCGCAGCCGACAGTTCTTCGCCAATTTTAGCATAGCAGGTCATTAAGGAAACCAGACGATATTCAATCATTTTTGTGATTCCAACTCTGCCAAACTGAATTCCTCGCATTTTCATCGCTGTATTGATGGAGTGAAATTCATCCAATACTGTAGGGAAAAAGCGGAACATTACGGAAAGCGGTATAATGATTTTTTCGCTGACGTGTATTCGCAGCATTGCTGCCGTAAATTCGCTGACCGTTATTATTGCGCAGAATAGCGGCATCAATCTTCCGGTAATTTCTACGCCGGCACCACCCAAAACAAAGATGGACATGGTAATCAAAAGCAGAAATTTTGTTTGGGGATCAAGAATGATTCCGCGGTTTTGAATGCTTGCCTGAAAAAGCCCGGCCGCCATTATACAATTCCCGCCTTTGCAAAATGCATTTTCAGCAGCTTTTGACCAATGAGCCTTCCGATAACACCGCACACAAAGCTAGCCAGCAGCAATACCAGTGCCGTCCACGGCTGCATGATGTTCGCCAGACTGGTGATGTATTCCTGACCAAAGTCCTGACGAGTAGAGAAATAACCATCAATATAGGTATAGGGTGGAATCAGATTTGCAAATATCGTCAAATGTAACATGTCATTGCCGATTACGGTTTTGACCGCACTGTGATAGTTTCCGCTCTTATCCAGCAGGTCGGTTAAAAAGCCGCATACCACACGAAAAAGAAAAGGCCAGTAGCCCATGCCGGTGATCCACAGGAAAATTCCGATCATCGTGCACATTAGTGTGATCATGCCGAACTTTTTAACCTTTGTCATAAACAGCATCATAGGAATACTGCCAAACAAAGGGCAGAACACAGCCAATAGCGGAAGAATAATGGGGATGTAACCCAGCATGGCCACCAGCATGGCCACGACACAGCAAGTGGCGGCATAAATGCCTACGTTAATAAGATTTTTCCCTTCGAGTTTCGTTTTTTTTCGTCATCGTGTTTTACCCCATTTCTTGAATAGATTTATGATAATAAGCAGCCAGATGGCTGATGCTCCAGTTTGATTGGTTAGCACAGACTGACCGCTGCATAAAAATTATAGGGTTCAAAACCCCATAATTCTTTGCCAACCTGCTTCGTAAAAATATACGAGCTGCCTGATATAATCGGCCGCACTGTCCCTTGAAATATCGTGTACTACCATCTCAAAAAAAGCGTAGAACATTCCACTGGTTAGCATGTGCTCCAGCTGCGGATGTACAGCGTTCATTGGCGCACCGTTGTGATTCATCGTATTATAAAAATCGCGGGTAGACTCACAGTTCATTTGTGACATATCATGAACAAGGTTCTCATATATCGTGCCCTCTGAGCAGCACAGGATCAGTTTGAATACGTCAAAATGATCGTAGATATAGTCTGCCATCTGGGACATTTCGGTAATTGTATACGCCGCCATGCAGGATCGTTGCTCATCGGGTAATTTCCTGTGAAAGTTATCCAAAGTTGTTTTGTACATCTCTAATATGTGCGCATACTGATCCTTCACCAGCGCATCAAACAATTCTTCTTTGCTTTTAAAATAGCCGTAAAACGCTCCGGTTGTAACCCCTGCTTTTCTCACAATATTGCGGAGAGATGCACCCTGAAATCCCTTTTGCAGAAATTCTTTGCATGCAACAGACAGAATATTTTGCAATGTTGCATTTTCATTTATATCCAAGTTTATCACCTTATAACATCGTTATATAACGGTGTTATAATAACGGATAACCATGTGTTTGTCAATAGGGCCACTCAAAAATACTTCTTAACATGATAAACAAAGGCGTATTTCAGCACATACAATATCTTGAAAAGCAAAGGCGTATGTGATATTCTGCGGTTAGTCGGCGCTAACTATTGAATGTGGCTGGAGGTTCCAGTGATGCATAGGAAGTATTTGCCTGTTTATGGGGTGGGACCATTTTGCGTTGCAATGATGCTTTTTTGCGTTCGCTCTTATAGAGCACTCAGGCTACTTGAATTCTGGTAAAACTCACCTGTTGCACATACCTTTTTCGGGGTGTTGGCTGTCTTTTGATTATACTGGGTATATGGGTCTGGATACAGACGGTCATTGTCGCAAAAATCAATCGTGCTATCTTAGAAAACCATCTGATCACAGAGGACATATATTCATGGGTGAGAAATCCCATATACGCTACAATTGCGATAGCTCTGAGAGGATCTGGGATGCTGTCTGCAAACCTTTTGTCACTGCTTCTTCCTTGTATTTTTTGGGTGGACATTACTATTTTGATGAAAAGCACAGAAGAAAAATGGCTTGCAGAATGTTATGGACGGGAATATATGGACAACGGCAATCAAGTCAACCGTTGCATCCCGTGGTTTCCCAAACAATAGTGCCTGCATTTCTTTTCTTGGTTTTCGAACCTGCAAATAGAGTAAAGAAGCAAAGAAACGATGAAAATTCTTGATATTAACTCTGAAAATGCAAAAACGATTCTTTTGATTCCGCCTATGTTTGCCACAGCGGAACTGATCAAAACTCTGCTGGTTGAATTGATGGGAGATGGCTATCGCTATCTGGTTGCTGATCTTTCAGGATTCGGAGCTGCGGCCGATCAAACCTATAAAAGTGCGGAGGAAGAAGCTAAACAGATCCGGGATTACCTGTTAGATAACCAGATTACTATCATTAAAATGGGCTTTGGCACATCGCTGGGTGGCACTGTTCTGATGCAGCTATTGCGCATATCAGACACATCGTTCGAGCATTTGTTTTTTGAGGGGACAAGCTTCTTGAAAAACGGGAATATAACGGCTGCGGTAACAAAAGCAGTTTTTCTTCATAAACACAGAAAAGCCGTCGCACATCCAGAAATTGCTGTCCGCAAGATGAGAGCATTGTATAGTGAAGCGGCTGCAAAAATAATGGCATATCAGATAGTTTCCATTGATGAAGAGAGCCTCAAAAATATGGTATGGGATTGTGCGCATGTTACATTGCCAACCTTATCTCTGGAGCAACAAAAAAATTGTGTATTCGCCTACGGGCAGAAGGATGCCGATTGGAAACAAGCCAAAAAGCAGTATGCGATTGAGTACCCGGCCGCAAAAATCCGTCTTTGGCCAGGCTATGCACACTGCACGAAAATTACAGAGGATCCGCAGGGATATGCTTTACTGCTGGTGCAGGAAGTTGAACAATAGCCGTTGTCCAGAGTGCACATTTCTAAGTGTTTGATATAGGAGACCGCAGAAGAAAACTGTGAGATTTTGGTAGATAGACTGCGCAGCAGCCGGATGTTCCGTTTTGTGGTAGGGATATGGATTACTATCTCGCTCCAAAACGCATTGAAAAACAGAAGCGATGGGTATAGAATACCCATCTGCGCACTGATGAAAATGACTGGGGAGTGGATTTAATATCTGGTAACGACACATGCGATTTAGGATACCCATCCTGTACACACCACAAGCTTAGGCTGCGTACAGGATGTTCCACTTATTCCAGGGGCTTCAGTGCGCGTGATCACCCATCACTCGATTCTATTTCATAATTAGAACGCATAAAAGACGGCAGTGGTCTTGACCACTGCCGTCTTTGCAGGGGAACGTATTTCCAGAATTATTTTAAGAACTTGGATGGCGTTTTGGATGTCGCCTTTTTGACCTGTGCTGCTGTATCGACAGGGGTACAATCCGTACAGATATTCGTATTGCTGACTTCTCCGCACTGGACGCTGGGCATTCCTGTTACAGCCCGGGCACCGAACTCCACAGGCACGGCGACACAAATCTGCTGTTTGATGGTAAAGCGGCAAACTCCTCCGTTTCGCTGGCAAATGTCACCGGCTGTCACGACAGGCTCGCCGCAGCAGCTGGTGATCGGTGTGCCTACATGTGCAAAGGGGGTCACAGTCACAGGCACGCAGACGGTAGAGCGCTGATACCCAATCACCGGGCAACTCCCGCTCTGCTTTTCGCAGCTGGGCCCGCAAATTGTCAGCCCCTCTGCAGTTGTGTTGCCACCGAATAGACAGACATCCATTCCTGCTATCTCTCGGGCAACTGTCAGTTCAAAGCAGATGCGCATGTTCCCATTTACCTTATCCAACGGGAAGTCAAATTTAAGACCGGGGCATCCGGTGGGAGGGTCGGGGTTATTGGCAGTGCGTAATTCCACGTTGCCGCCTTCTCCAAAAATCACGTCTTGATCCACGCCGTTTATAGTGACGGTGATATTTGCGATCTCTTCCACGGGGATCTGATCGCATATCCCAAGCACCAGATGGCTTAGATCGGCATACAGAGAAGTATCTTCACCAACGGCCACAACGTCATAGCAAAATCTTTGATTTTCCCCTACGGATGGGACGAGGGTAGACTCGTTCAAATTGAGAGATATCTGAAAGGGAAGAATTCGTTCTCTCTGCACAGTCGAGTAGTCAATTTCCAGATTACAGACAGGAATCTTTGCCTGATTGCAGGAACAAGACATTTTTTAAAACACACTCCTATTTGTTATTTTGGTCAGTAAGGTGATGACCATTTTATACTATGTGGCGGGTGGTCAGGATGTGTGCGTGGGATATGCTCGGGACATGCCTAGACCGGAAGTCTCAGACATATCTGTAAGAAAGAATACCCAAAGAAATGATCATATCCAACTGCGTAATGAGGATGACATGTGTTCATGCCGGAGACAGTAGATAGGGCAGATAAGGAAAGGAACGTACCTTTTCGTTGGAGTATTGCACAGCTGTGGTTTTCCGGGAGCAACAAACAAAAAGAGGGAGACGAGGGGGACAATCCATGGCGCAGAGGCTATGCAGCGGCTGCATACGGCAACGGGCAGTTTAATTTGTGTGTAAGAATAAGGAATAGTATGCAGTGGGAAGCCGTGTGCTCTTTATTCACAACACCACATGTGGTATGCTGTCTATAGCCGCAAGGTGCTCCGGACTCCGTATGTGTGGGGGAGCCGGAGAGAATAAAAACAGCATAAGGAGACTAGTGATGGAATACAGTACGATGATTTGCGATATGCATATAGGGGACCAGGTGGAGGGTTTCTATATTCTCAAAGGTGCTTATCCTAAAACGGCAGCCAACGGGAAACCTTTTCTGAACGCTACCCTTGCCGACAAGAGCGGTACGGTGGAGGCGAAGGTTTGGAACTATTCTGGCCCGATTGGAGTCGGAGATGAGGGGAAGGTTATCAAGATCCGGGGCGAAGTTTCCGAGTTTAGAGGTGCATACCAAATTGTGATTGAGCGCATTCGTTTGGCGGAGCGTGATGATCCATACAACATTGCTGATTTGGTTCCGGTGGCACCCATTGACGTGGATGCCACCATGCAGGACGTGGAACGCCTGCTCCGCACCATCGAAGATCAGGATTATCAAGCAATTTGCCTGCAAATGATGCACGAGCACTATGACGCGCTTCGCAATATTCCTGCGGCAAAGAGCGTTCATCACGGCTTTATCTCCGGACTCTTAATGCATACCGCCCATATGCTGAAAATTGCGGATTTCTTGGCAAATCTTTATGCGGATGTGATAGACCGCAGTCTGCTGCTGGCAGGTACATTCCTCCACGATTTTGCAAAGGAAAAGGAATTTACCTTCTCTCAGTTGGGATTGGCAACCAATTATTCGGTGAAAGGCCAGCTGTTGGGACACTTGGTTATGGGAGCACAGGATGTGGCAGAGGTCGCCAAGCAGCTTGGCGTGCCGGAGGATAAGTCTGTGCTGCTGCAGCACATGATTCTCTCTCACCACGGCGAACCTGCGTTTGGCGCGGCAGTGGTGCCAATCTGTGCTGAGAGCGAGCTGCTCTCTGAGATTGATGCCATCGACAGCCGTATGGAAATCTACCGTAAGGCCATGGAGGGCCTGGCGGCAGGGGAATTTAGCGGCCGCATTTTTGCGTTGGAAAAACGTATCTATCGGCACAAATAAATCTTTGAGCAGCTGGTGTAGATCCTTTTGCCATGGGCAGGGGAGAGGAACCGGTATTCTGTACGGAAATCAGTGTGTTTCGGCGTCTTCTGCGATCTCTTTGGTTGCATGAACCGTTCCGAAGGGGTGCTGCGGCGGGGCATAAATGGAATACAGCTTTAACGGGATATTGCCTATATTGATAATATTGTGCCGTGTGCCGGCGGGAATAAGGACAGCGTAGTTGCTGCCGACTCTTTGCTGGTAGCATAAATGCGTATCGCTTTTTTCCAGGATAACAAGGGCACATCCGTCTTCGATGCGGATAAACTGATCTAAATCGCAATGAACTTCCATCCCCACATCTCCATGGACGGGAATGCTCATGAGCGTTACCTGCAGATCGTTCCCTGTCCACAGGGCAGTCCGATAGTAGGGATTTTGTTTTGCAAAACAGTCTATGTTGACAATCAAGGGCTCTGGCCCATAATCCTTTATACCAGAAGTTCCGGTACCGGCATTGTTTCTATTCACATGCGTTACCTCCAATAAAACATCTTCAGTTTTAATATATGAAGGCCAGAGAAAAGCTGTGAGCATGTTTTCCACGATTAGACAAAATAAGTAAGGCGGGGCGATGCAAACAGGCTCTGGGGCTTATGGGCGAGGCATGTGGCTTATGGCCAAAGAAAGGGGCATCCTGTCCTCGGCGGAAAGCTGAGAAATGAGGGAGAAGGAGAAATTTTTGCTTTTTGCGAAAGATTTGTCCGGCAGTTCTTGCAATTGCGGGCAATTATCGGTATGATGGGTATCGAAATTACAAAGAGCTGAGGATTGACTATGATTAACGCAGAAAATCTCTCCTATGGGTTTCCACAAAAGAACCTGTATGAAAACATATCATTCACGCTGGCCGAAGGCCGCCACTGTGCACTCATTGGCAGCAACGGTACCGGCAAGACTACATTGGCGGAGCTAATCCGCAGCCCGGAGAAGTTCCTCTTTGATGGGAAACTTCATCGAGAAAATGTGGGCCGTATCGGATATGTCACCCAGTTTGCCAGCCGGGATAAGAACCAGTCTGTCACCGTGACGGACTATCTTATGGAGGATTTCCGAGCCATCGATGAGCAGATTGCCCATATCTGTACCCAAATGGAGACAGCGGAAGATCTGGACATTCTGCTGGAGCAGTATCAGCAGATGCTGGAGGAGCAGTCCGCTATGGATGCAGAGCACTGTCATAGCAATATTCGCCGCCAATTGCAGCTGGCGGAGCTGGAGGAGAAGGCGGATTTGCACCTGGCCTTACTCAGCGGCGGAGAATATAAGCTGCTTCAGGTGATCCGGCAGATGCTGCGGCGTCCGGGGCTTTTGATCATGGACGAGCCGGATGTCTTTTTGGATTTTGAAAATCTCAATGGCCTGCGGGATTTGATTAACGCTTATCAGGGGACACTGCTGGTGGTCACCCACAGCCGGTATCTGCTTAGCCATTGCTTCGATCAGATCTGGCATTTGGAAAATGGAGATTTACAGGAATTTGACGGCAGCTTCCTGGCATATCAGTATGCCCTGCTGCAAAGAAAGGTGGAGCTCCAAGAGAAAGCCGCTGCTGAAACTGCGGAAATCCAAAGAGCGGAGGCGTTGGTGGAGCGCCTGCGCAAGGAGGCAACAGAGGTCATTGATCCCTTGCGCGGCCGTGTCCTCAAGGGCAAGGCCACTTACCTCAAACGATTGCAGGCACGGCAGATTAAGCCGCCCTTTGTGAAAATCCAGAGTCCTCGGATCTGTCTGCCTGAGGCAGGGATCACATCGGATCAGGCAATTCTTTTACAGGTGCAGGACTATAGTCTCACCTTTGAAAAGCCGCTTCTTGCCCATGTCAGCTTTGCGGTTCAGGCAAAGCAGAAGGTGGCCATCGTGGGGCCCAATGGCGCCGGCAAGACCTCGCTTTTACGGGAGATTCGGGAAGGGACAAACCCCGCCATCCAATATGGAGAGGAGGCAACAGTCGGCTTTTTCTCTCAATTGCAAGAAGAATCTCTGTGTCAGGCACATACCATTTTGGAGGAGTTTTTAGATGCGGGATTAAATACCCGGTCTGAGGTAGAGCAGTATCTGGCACAGTACTGCTTTGCCCCCGATGGGCTGGAGCGAAACATCGCCCACCTCTCCGGCGGTGAGAAGAATCTGCTGCAGCTGGCCAAGCTGGCACTGGGGGAGAAGAATCTCCTTTTGCTGGATGAACCGTCCAGTCATCTGGACACCTTTGCGCAAATGGCACTGGAAGAGGCCATCTCTGCCTATGAAGGCGCTGTATTGATGGTATCTCACGACTTCTATACGATTGCCAATTGCATGGACAGCGTTCTGCTGGTGGAACAGGGAACGATTCGCCCTATGAGTATTCGCGCGTTCCGAAAGATGATTTATAAACACCATTTCAGCAAGGAGTATCTGGAACTGGAGACACGGAAAAAGGAATTGGAAGCCCGCATTGCCCGATGCTTGGAAAAGGGGGCCACCGAGGAGGCAAAAGTCCTGTTGGATGAGATGGAACCCATTGTGGCAGCAATGGAGTAACAGGATATGGCGCAAACTTGAGAGCACCGTGGGGTATGCTGGGCCTTTGGGCAAACAGAGAGCCGGGACATACAACTTATTTAAAAATGAAAGAGCTGCCCCAAAGGGCAGCTCTTTCATTTTTATTTTGAGGTAAACAAGTAGATTGTCAAAGAATATATCTTTTATGCTTTGGTTTTCATGGACAGACGGAAAGCCTTCCAGGGGCTTCCCTGCCACATGGTATCACGAACCTCTGCAGTCAGTACACTAGGAGCCCCTTCGGGAACATTCACGGGGCTAACGCTGCGCTCCATATTTTTCCACATATTATACAGCTTCTTCATAAGCACACGTCCTTTCTTTCACTCATCATTCTTTTCTTTACACTCATAGGATACTATATTGGCAAAAAGAAGTAAAGCGAAAGTATTGCAGTGTTACCATGCTAAAATGGAATGCATTTTTCTTAGAAAAACAAAATCTATTGTGCAATATTCCTTTGTGAAGTTTATACATGATTGCATCAAATAATGGAGAAAATCAAGAAAATGCGATACATTGATGGGATTTATCACCGTATAGTGAATAGAGGTGTAACTGATTGCCTCTTTGACCCTCCGGTTTTCGTCAAAAACACGAACATTCCATATAAACTATTTGCTTACAGATGATATGCAAAAATGGAATATATGGATGGCGGTATATCTCGGCCGGGCGTTCCCTGCCGGCCTGAAAATGCAAAAGCACTTGGGAGGGGTGACACCAATGCAGCCCTCTTTCGGTGCATCCAGTACCGCAGCAAAGCGCAGCTTCATGTACGTTTCGCTCATAACGCAATCCGGTATGTTTTTGATGCGCAGACCGTGTGCCACTTCCCACGCTGGGATCTCCGGAGGTCAGATCTATTGCATTTGCCAGTTATGGAAACGAGGACACTGCCGTCAAGTATTCCGCGTCGCTACAGCACCTTCCTTACGGTAGCGGGGCTGCAGGCGGCAAAAATTTGCTGAACACCGGCGGCCATACTGCCGCTGGCACTGTCACGCATAACAAAATAGCCAGGCTTCTGCTGTGCAGCGGCACGGATGGTCTCTTCTGGCACATCCGTATCGAAACAGGCCATTAAAAGATTGTCGGCAACGCGGAACACCCGCTTCCCGGCAATTTCCGTGTCCTCAATTTTAGCGGACAGGGAAATACCTAATTCCAGCATGACCTGAAAAAGAAGATCTTCCGCCGTTCGGTCGGCTCTGATGTTATCCCCTAAGTGATCCGGCGACTTCTGCGGGTTTTCCTCCGGGACGTAGTAAATATCCAGCATATTACTGCTGTCACACTTGAACACCCGAAAACCGATATCCACATCATTTGCAGAAAGGGCGCTCTCCGCTTTGAGTTTCTTGCCTGCACGGCGGATGCGTTCTTTTCCGATTTCGCAAATGTTTGGATAGCCAGCCTGATATGCTGCGCTCTTTGCATCAGTTGCTGCCGGTAACTGCACTAAGATGAATTTGCGGTTGCCGCCGTCTTCGGCATTGAGCTGCATGACGGCATGGGCTGTGGTGGCAGAGCCGGAGAAAAAATCTAGAATGGTGGCAGACGGATCGTTGATAGACTTCATAAAAAGGCGGAGCAGATCCACAGATTTGGGATAGTCAAAGTACTTTTTGCCGTCAAACAGCTTTTGCACTTCGGCATCGCCATTGGAAATGTTGGTGACAAGATCTTTTAACAAAGTGGTGCTGAAATTACGAATGCGGGTGTAGATTTCATAGCCGCCGGTGGAAGTGGGCAGGACAATCAGATTATAACTTTCCTTGGCAATTTTCTGTCGTGACCAACGCCAGGCGTGATATTTGTGAGTGCCGTCGCCGTTGGCATGGGGGGGCAGTTCCACAAATCCCGGGAGGGTGGCCCCGATCTCACCTGTGGTGATTTCTTCGGTTTCGGGATGATAGAAAATGGAAAACACAAGATTAGGACGTGTTTCTTCATTAAATTTTCGATTGTGATTATAGAGCGTATCCCCAATGGCAAAGGCCCCCAGACTGTCTTTGCGGATCACTTTACGAAAGCCTTTATAGGCATCCGGCATCTTCTGCTTTGCAAAAGTGGTGTCAATGGTCAAGCTGGGGCAAGCGGTGCTGTTTTTGCAATACACAAAGACACTTTCCCAGGTTTTGGCAGCACCTTTTCCGGAAATCTGTCTTCCAGTGATATTGGACACCCACACAAACTGATTGACATAATTTCTGTCGCCAAAAATTTCATCGCAGATTTTTTTGAGGTTGCTTGCCTCGTTGTCGTCAATGGAAATAAAGATAAGACCATCCTCGGTAAGGAGATCTTTGGCTAGGCGCAATCTCGGATACATCATATTGAGCCAATTGGTATGGAAGCGGCCGCTGCTCTCGTTGTTTTCCATCAGATGGCTGTCGTCTTTATCGCATGGAACACTCCGCTGGGCATACTCCGCCATACTCTGGGTGAAATTGTCGGCATAGATAAAATCTTTGCCGGTATTGTAGGGCGGGTCAATGTAGATGAGTTTTATCTGCCCCAGATAGGTTTCTCGCAGCAGCTTCAAAACCTCCAGATTATCACCCTCGATATAGAGATTCTCTGAGTCAAAACCGCCCGGCGTGCCATCTCGCCCTACGCTTTCATGACGGCAGGGACGCAGAGTTTTGCTGCTGGGCGCATTGGCCAACTGGATGGCCTCTTTTTTGTCGGGCCATGTGAACTGGTAGCGTTCGTCATTGCCGTCTACAACTGCGCAGGAAATCTCCTGCATCAGTACATCCTTATCAATCGCCCGCACTACATGGCCGTTTTCATCCATGGTTTCCGTCACGGCGCTGGGGAATAGGGACGATAGTTTTTGAAAGTTTTCGTCATACATATTCCTTGTCTGCATTTTTAATGTATCCATCTTCTCTCCTTTTTCCGTAAAACTGTCTTGCTCCAGAGAAATACAGCAAGCATGGCAAGTATCAGGGGGAGCGTGTGCTCACGAACAGAGCTCGCTCTTAATTTCTCGGGCCACCTGTGCCGGCGTTAAGGCATATTGTTTCATCGTCTGCGCAGAAACGATGAAGCCCTTGGAGGTACCTCTTTTAGCGCTTTTGGGCATACAGCCGGGAATGGTTTTGTGCTCAATCACAATGTCTTGATAAAATTGCAGCAAGGTGCTTTTGGCAAAGAGCGTGATGCTGCCTATGTCGCCATACAAGTAATATTTGGTGTTGTCATTCTTTAATAATCCACTATTCACCCAAGGGCCGGATGCGTGCAATCTCTCCTGATATTCAAAATAGTAGTTGCCGGTGGACTTGGACAATTTATCACATTTGATTTCAATGCCGACTTTAGTTTCTCCCATGCTATACTGCTGACTGCTTCCGTAGAAGAGGCCAATGTCCAAATCACACTGCGTTTTAAAAATATGTGCTGCATAGACTTCCAGCTTGTGGGAGTCCATCAGATTTTTGATATAATAGGCGGATTTATTCCGGTCGGCCCAAATGACCGCCTTTTCTACCTCCCAAGGCCGGGTGTCATAGAGCACCTTGAGCGCATCGATCTCTTCCGCGTGCTGCAGTAAGCTTTCTTGCAGGGCGTAAAACTGTTGGGGATCCTCTTCGGCGTTATATTGACGAATGAGGGATTCGGTCAAAATCCAGTCCTTATAGGCGATTTCCTCATTTTGGAGAATATTATGATAATAGTAAAGCTGCATATGGTCGGCGAAAGTGACTTTTTTCTCGAAATCTATGGTGTGAAGCATAGCGTTACAGAACCTTTCTGAAGAAATTTTCGGGAATGGGTTTATGCCTGCTCCCGCGGAGCACCGATGAGACTATTTTAGAGAATGGAGTGTCCTGTTTGCAGGACAAAAAGTATCAGCCCTGCCGGAGGGCAGGGCTGACAGGATGTGGGAGGGAGATATGTCCCTATGTGTTTGCACTGACCAAAGCTTTTTGCTTATCATATCAAAACCCGGTCAAATTTACAAGATGCGTTCCGTATTTCAGTGGGGGATCGCGGCGCCCTTTTTATCGCTGCCCCCTATTGCATTCTGGTGAGAGCAGCAGTACAATATAAAGGAAACATAAGTAAATGTGAAATCGAACCCTCCCGCAGTGGGAGGAGCGGTTCCCAAGAGACAAAGAAAGGAGCAACATGATGAAGGTACAAGTAATTTATACAAGCCTTACAGGCTGCACGAAGAAAGTGGCAAATGCCATTTTTGATGGTATTACCTGTGAGGAAAAGAGCATTCACGATTTGCGTGAGGGCGTTCCCGTGCTGGACGGCGACGTTATTTTAATCGGATATTGGGGCAATTGCGGTCATCCCTGTGAGGAAATGGAATCTTTCATGAAAACGATTCGCGGCAAGGCAGTGGGTGTGTTTTGTACCTTGGGCTACTATGCGGATAGTCAACATGCTAGGGATACCGTGGCTTATGGTGTGAACCTTTTGAAGGAGCATAACGAGGTGATTGGCGCCTATGTCTGCAACGGTGCAGTTTCCCATGGTCCGGAGGAGGAACCTCATACGCCTACAGAGCAGAAAGAGCTCCGTTGGGAGATGGTTGCCAGCCATCCTACCAATGCTGAGTGTGCGTTAGCTGCGGAGCGATTCCAGGAGCGGATCCAGCTGTACTGCCGCTGCAAAGAACTGCAAATTCCGTTTACATCCATTCTGTGAGAAAAGAGTACCCCGCCTGTTTGCAGGCGGGGTATTTTATGGCATTTTCTTGGAAAATAGGACATGCACATAAAGGATGGCTTCCAGAGGGGGCAATTGGCATAAGTACTCCGTTGCAGTCCATCCTCTTAAGGAACATATGCCGGGAGGGACAGGCGACCGGATCACTGCCCCAAGTGGTCATCATAGTTGAAAGAACGAGAGCGCGGAACAGACTTGTTCTGCGCTCTCGTTTGGATATGCTGCCAATGCGAGGACGGGGTGAAACTCTATTTTTGCTGTTCTCACTTACGGGAGAACAAACGGTTCCTATCCGATCAGGTTCCGGATGACTCCTGTTTTCTGGCTTTTTCCATGCCAAAGAACTTGGGCAGGATGACCAGAGCGGCAGCGAGTAATACAATAGAGACTGCCAGAGTTGCAAGCACATTGCCGCCGGTAAATCCGGCTACACAATATCCGATGAAGCAGCACACCGCTACCGTCAGTGCATAAGGTACCTGTGTCCGGACGTGTTCAATGTGATTGCAGGCTGCGCCGGTAGAGGCAAGGATGGTGGTATCGGAAATGGGGGAGCAGTGGTCACCAAATACGGAACCGGCTAAGGTTGCGGCAAGACAGGTGATCAGCAATTCAGGTGCGGATTTGAGGCACAGATCAGTCACAATAGGGATCAAAATACTGAAAGTGCCCCATGCGGTACCCGTGGCAAAGGAAAGGCCGCAGCCGAAGAGAAAGATAATCGGAGCCAGAAGCTGCACGGGAATCCCCAGCGTTTCTACAATGTAGGAGACATAGCCGCCGGTGTTCAGCAGATCACGGCACACGCCGCCAATGGCCCATGCCATCGCAAGGATGACGCAGGCGGGAATCATGGATGCTACACCTTCATTAATGCAGCTGAAAAATTCCTTAAAGGATAGAACTCGTCTAAAAATATAGAATATAAAGGTGAACAGCAGAGCAAAGAAGCCGCCCATCGACAAGGCTTTAGCCGAATTGGTATTTCCGAAAGCTTCAAAGAGACTGTGTGCCTTACCGGAAAACAGTCCGCCGAAATACAGCATGGAAATCACGGAGGAGACAACGAGGACAAGGATCGGGAGGACTAGATCGACCACCTTACCCTTAGCATCTGCCTTGGTGTGCTTCTTCATCTCCTCTTCCGCCTCGGCGCCGTCGGTTCCGTTGATGATCCCTCTTTCGGCAGCCACCTGCGCCTTTGCCATAGGGCCAAAGTCAGCATCACGTCTTGCGCCCATGCTGATGACCATGATCAAGGTCAAAATAGCATATAGGTTCAGGGGAATTGCGGAGATAAACACGCTCATGCCGTTACCGGCATTGGCGGGCAGATTGGAAATGACCGAGGCTGCCCAAGTGGAAATCGGTGCAATGATGCAGATGGGGGCGGCGGTTGCATCGATCATATAGGCCAGCTTTTCTCTGGAGATTTTAAACTTGTCCGTGACGGGACGCATCACCGTACCGACAGTCAGGCAGTTAAAATAATCGTCAATGAAAAAGAGAAGGTCAAGGGCGGAGGTAGCAAGAGAAGCACTTCTTTTACCTTTCAATTTTTTTCCGGCCCATTCACCGTATGCCTTGGAGCCGCCTGCCTTGGCCACTAGAGCAACCAAGATACCCAGCAGGCATAAAAACAAGATGATATATACGTTATCTGCAATTTTGTCACCGATCAGGGAGACGGTGTTGTCAAAAACAGCCAGAAAGCCTAATCCTTTCAAATTGGCATAGATAATTGTTCCGGAAAGCACACCAAGAATTAAGGAGAAAACTACTTCCTTAGTAATCAGTGCGCATGCGATAGCGAGAATTGGTGGTACTAAAGATAAAAAACCTGCATTCCAATCCATTAAACATCCTCCTATTGGTTGAAAATATGCTGTATCAAATAAATTTTGGGGAAATTTATCGAATACGAAGGAATTATATACTGCAAAACATGCGCTGTCAAATCATTCTGCTTTGTTACGGTGTGGAAAAAAAGGCTCTTTATACCGTCTTAACGCCCTGTAAAAGATGCGTTAAGAGCCATAAAGCCGCTTGAGAAAAGGGTTGCCGCCTTTTGTGCATTTCGCCCAAAAGGGGAAAAGCATGTAGGTATATCTTTCCCCGGTATTCCTTTCTTACACAGTTTTTTTCCTTTCGTGTATCTTCCTAGGCATTGACCTCTGGATGAGCGGCGATGTGTCGGGGCTGAACGGCGGGGCTGTATATACAGCAGAGGATCGGCAAATGCACCATACTGGGTGAAAGAAAGTTCTCCTTGCAAACCGTCGGGTTCTATGCTATGCTACATGTGGTTAGCATAAACTAACCTGCGCGGCGATCAGATACTTTGATGGAAGGGGGGGAGCGTGTGCTGATGGATGATCTGAAAGAGGACTGCCGGTATTGGGGAATGGATGGTGTCCGGATACACAAGATTACGCCCGGACAGCTGGCGCCGGGGCGGTATCGTGTAGAGACTCGCTGCGAGACCCAACCAAAGTATGCGTTGTTTTTTTGCTTTTGCGGTTCCTTGGCCTTGGAGCGTAAAAGCAATCCCGTCATGGAAATCGGCAGTCAGGAAATCCTTCTTGCCACGGACATATCAGACATAGAGGCTATCTCTATACAAGATACACTGACTGGGTGCGGTATCTCCGTTGATCCCGCGGCGGCACACACCACGTTTGAGATGCTCTATCATGTCTTGGGACACGGAGATTTGTGGCACGGGTGGGTAGGACGTATGCTCAAGAAGCATGATGGCTGCATACATATTCCCCACAGCGACTGGAATCGATCTGCTTTTTCCATGATGGGCAGCCTTCCCATGCAGGAGCAAGGCCCCTACTGCGTTTTTAAAAGCATTGAGTTGATATATCTGCTGTATGCCTGCCCGGCTTTACTGGAAAAGCCTTCCCGGCCCTTGCCGGCACTGGCCTATTCCCCCAACAGTATCCAACGAGTGCATGACTATATGGAAGAGCATTTGGATCAAAAACTTACGATTTCCTCGCTGAGTCACCAATTTCATCTCTCACCAACGGCGCTGAAAACCCGTTTCCGAGAGGTGTACGCTCAGCCGATCCACAGCTGGCTGGTGAATCGCCGGGTGCAAAAAGCGGCGGCGCTGCTGCAATTGTCCGATCTGACCGTGCTGCAAATTGCCCAGAGTGTGGGCTACGAGAGCGTGAGTCAGTTTAATGTGGTCTTTAAGAGAGTTTACGGGGTGTCCCCTAGGCTCTATAGAAAAATGTCTGATACCAGAAGTATTTGACTAATACCATGAGAATTGCTCATTTTGGTTCATTATAATGCTTTATAAACATATAATGGCTTATTTGTAACCAGAGGATCTGTATAAAGAAAATGGCTTATCAACGGCCGGTTGGCTGTATGGGGATCCTCAGGATCACAGGTTACAAGTATAGTGAATGACAGAAAAGGAGTATCTGATATGAGTAATTATGCTAAGTTAGCGCTGTTTGCCGGAGGGACATTGTTTGGCTCTGTTGGTTTGAAGCTTCTGGCCTCTCGTGAGGCAAAAAAAGCCTATGTGAATGCGGTCGCTGCAGGACTGCGTGTCAAGGACTGCGTGATGGAAACAGTGACCTCTGTACAGGAAAATGCCGCTGATATTCTGGCTGATGCCAAAGAACTGAATGAGAAGCGTGCCGCTGAGATGGCCGCCCAAGAGGCTGAGGCTGACATTCAGGATGAGGCCTGAATGAGCCGGCTTAGGTTTAATTCTCGCGGGAGCCGTAATCACGGCTCCCATTTTTCGTGAGGTAATAAGAATGAAAGCTAAAATTTTGCATGAGAGCAAAGGACGTATGCGTGTTTCCCTTCTGATAAAGCAGATGTCTTTGCAGCAGGCGGATCTTCTGGAGCAGTGGCTGGGACGGCAGCCTTGGGCGGTGGAGATCAAGGTGCACGAGCGGACCCGCTGCGTTATCATCACTTACCGTGGTGCCCGTGACGAGGTGATCCGCTCTCTGGCAGGCTTCTCCTGGAAGCGTGCCGAGGAGCGTGTTGTACTGTCGGATCACAGTTCCCGTCTTTTAAATCGGGAATATGAGGAAAAGCTGACGATGCTGGTGGGAAAGAAAATCTTTTTCCGCCTCTTCATGCCTGCACCCATCCGTATCTTCCGGGTATGCTGGCATATGGTTCCTTTCCTGTACCGGGGATTGCAATGCCTGCTTCAGCGCCGGATGAAGGTGGAGCTGCTGGATGCCCTGTCTGTGAGTATCTCGGCCTGCCGTGGAGACTTTAGTACTGCGGGGATGGTTATGTTCCTGCTGGAAATCGGTGAGCTGCTGGAGGAATGGACCCATAAGCGCTCTGTAGATGATTTGGCCCGCTGTATGTCCTTACATGTGGATCGTGTTTGGGTGCGTACAGAGAACGGCGAGGCGTTGCTGCCTATTTCCCAGGTGTCTTCCGGTGACCATGTGGTGGTTCGGGTAGGCAGCACCATCCCTATGGACGGGGTAGTGGCAGAGGGAGAAGTCATGGTCAATCAGGCGTCTCTCACCGGTGAGTCTATCCCGGTGGCACGTCATCCCGGCAGCACGGTTTATGCGGGGACCATCGTGGAAGAGGGCGAGTGTGTTGTGAAGGTCACACAGGTCAGCGGCCAAAGCCGCTACGATCAGATCGTATCGATGATCGAGGATTCCCAGCAGCTTAAGTCGGCCGCTGAGGCAAGCGCTTCCCATCTGGCGGATAAGCTGGTGCCGTATACACTGGGGACGAGCCTGCTGGGACTGTGCCTCACGGGCAATATGACCCGCGCCTTGTCAGTGCTGATGGTGGACTTTTCCTGCGCGTTGAAGCTGGCAATGCCATTGGCGGTGCTCTCCGCCATGCGTGAGGCGGGAAAGCGGCATATGACCGTCAAAGGCGGCAAATTTTTGGAGGCTATGGCGCAGGCCGATACCATTGTTTTTGATAAGACCGGGACGCTGACCTATGCTTGCCCCCGTGTTGCCAAGGTGATTCCTTTCTGCAATCAGGATGAGCGGGAGATACTGCGATTGGCAGCCTGTCTGGAGGAACATTTTCCTCATTCTCTGGCTAATGCTGTTGTGGAAGAGGCGGCACAACAGGGAATTGATCATCAGGAATTTCACACCAAGGTGGAATATTTGGTGGCGCATGGCATTGCCAGTTCGGTAAACGGCGTGCGGGTGCTGATTGGCAGTGCCCACTTTATCTTTGATGATGAGCATTGCGTTGTTTGCCCGGAGGATCGACAAAAATTCGAGGATCTTCCCAAGGAATATTCGCATCTTTACATGGCAGCCGGTGGTCAGCTGATCGCTGTCATTTGTATTGCTGATCCTTTGCGCCGGGAGGCGGCTGCTGTGCTGGGGACCCTCAAAGAACTGGGGATAGCGAGGACAGTGATGCTTACCGGAGATGGGCATCGTACCGCACAGACCATTGCCGAACGACTGGCGGTGGATGATTTCCGAGCCGAAGTGCTTCCCGCTGATAAGGCCGACTATATTTCGGCGCTGCGTGCCGAAGGCCATACGGTGATCATGGTGGGAGATGGAATCAACGACTCCCCGGCGTTATCTGAGGCTGATGTGGGGATATCCATTAGTGACGGGGCTGCTTTGGCAAGGGAAATCTCCGATATTACCATTGCTGCGGATGACCTGTGGGAACTGGTGGAGCTGCGCCTGATTGCCCAAGGATTAATGCGGCGTATCCACTCCAATTACCGCTTTATCATCGGATTCAACGGCGGGTTGATTGTACTGGGACTGATGGGCCTGTTGGCCCCTGCGGTCTCTGCTGCACTGCACAACATATCCACGCTGGCCATCAGCCTGCATAGTATGAGCGCACTGCCGGAGAGTCGGCAATTTCCACAGCTGCCGACATCGCAAAATGAAGAGAAGAAGTAAATAAGACTCTCATAAAATCCGGCTGCCATGCTTTTGCTGCAGCCGGATTTTTGCGTTTTCTCCTATTTGCTCCATTTGCTGTCCTTTCATAGAAATGGCAGTTCTTCTGCTTGACAGATCTCAAAATGGTTTCGATGATACTGCACAAGGCCGTCCTTCTGCATCTTGGAAAGCTCACTGCACAAAGCACTGCGATCCACACCCAGATAGTCGGCTAGCTGCTGACGGTTATAGGGGAGGGTAAATGTGTTGCTTTTAGACAGCTTCACACACTCGGAAAAATAGGAGAGCAGACGCCCGCGAATGGTCTTAGGCGTGGTATGCAGCATCCGGCGGGAGAGCTCCAAATTTTTGTGGGCGCAGACGGACAGTAAATTCTGGATCAGTGTGGTGTGGAAAGTGCAGGAGTGGGGACAGACGTGTATCACTCGGTTTACATTTAATAAGAGAACGGTGGTTTCCTCTGTGGCAAGAGCGGAGATTTGCAGCGGCTCGTCCGGGCAGCAGGCGTAGGCTTCCCCAAAGACATCGCCCGGCCCGGCGCTGCCCAAGACGCTGGAGGTGCCCCAGACATCCGTGTATTGGAGCAGGACACGCCCGCTTAGAACCATGCCCACGTGTTCGGTGGTCGTGCCTTCTGCCAGAAGAAGGCTGCCCTTTTTATACCGCTTCTGCGCCGCACCCAGACAGTGCAGCAGGGAAGCAATGTCTTCCTCCGATATGCCGCGAAACAGGGATGTGGTGGAAAGTTCCATTCCCAAACCTCCTCTTTGTTGTAATTACAACAGATTTGTGGCTTTTATTATAGTATACTCGGCTTACAAATTCAATCTGACAAGGAGAAACATCTATGATTCGAAAAATTATCCAAATTGATACCGAGCAGTGCAATGGCTGCGGCGCGTGTGCAGCTGCCTGCCACGAGGGGGCGATTGGCATGGTGGACGGGAAGGCGAAACTGCTGCGGGATGATTACTGTGACGGTTTGGGAGACTGCTTGCCCACCTGTCCTACCGGAGCGATCACATTCGTGGAACGGGAGGCGGCTGCCTATGATGCAAAAGCCGTGGCAGCACACATGCAGAAAAAGACCGGCGGATGTCCCGGGCAGCAGATGCGCAAGCTCGACCCGGAGCGGCGGGAGACCACAGGCAAGACGGAGCGGGGTGTCTCCCGACTGGCACAGTGGCCCTGCCAGATTAAGCTGGTACCGGTGAACGCTCCGTATTTTGAAGGGGCGGATCTGCTCATTGCGGCGGACTGTACAGCGTATGCTTATGCAGGAATCCACGAGGACTTTATGCGAGGGAAGATCACGTTGGTGGGATGTCCCAAGCTGGACAGTGTAGACTACAGTGAGAAGCTGACAGAGATTGTTCGCGGCAACGATATTCGCAGCATAACGGTACTGCGCATGGAGGTGCCTTGCTGCGGCGGTATAGAAATGGCGGTGGCCAAGGCTCTGACGGACAGCGGCAAGGCTATCCCAACACAGGTGGTCACTCTTTCCGTGGATGGACGTATTTTGAGCGCCCATATTCGTTAAAGTCATAAAAAGCGTAGGAGGAGCCAGAGGCAAGACCTACGCTTTTTATGTTGGCGTTACGGCGGCGTATCTTGGCATAAAGCGGGGAACATGGGGGAGTAGACCGTAGCACTCCTTTCATGAGATTCTGGGGTATATCATAGAGTGCGAGAGACCGCTTTGGAACATATCTGTCCCTTGCAAATAGAAAATTGACAATGGTCTTGTTTGGGACTATGATGATAGAGTCTCAAATACGAGGATAGATAAAACTAAGATGACAAAGGATATGGGGGAACCTATGGCTGCAAAGACAAATGCAATGCGAATATTGGATCGGGAGAAGGTGAGCTACACCATCCGGGAATATCCCCTCAACGGGCCGGTAGCGGCGGTGGATGTTGCCGCCTATTTTGGACAGCCTGCCAATCGGCTCTTCAAAACATTGGTGACCACGGATCACAACCGGGGTTACTATGTTTTCTGCCTGCCCGGAGACCATGAACTGGATCTCAAGAAGGGGGCTGCCCTTGTGGGGGCTAAGAAAATTGAGATGCTCAAACAAAAGGAACTGCTGGGACTGACCGGTTATGTCCACGGCGGATGCTCTCCGGTGGGAATGAAGAAGGTATTCCCCACGGTGGTGGATGAGAGTGCTTTGCGCTGGGAGACCATCTATGTTTCCGGCGGCAAGATTGGGATGCAGGTGGAGCTGGATCCCCGGGCACTGGAAAAACTGGTGGATGCAAAATTTGCTTGTATCACCAAAGAATGAGTCCCATGCGCTTTTCCCCATCGGCTGCGCTGCTGAGGAGGATCGGCCGAATCCCATGCACTTTAAGCGCAAGGCGGCGGAGAAGAATCATATAGACCTTCATACTGCGGCGGAGCGGGAAGTATTTTTAGCCACAGGGGAGCGTCTCTTAGGCTTTCTTGAAAAAGAAATGATATAAAAAAAGGCGGCAGAGGAATTTCCTCTGCCGCCTCTTTTAGCGTTTACCCAATTGTTTTGCCGTGTACTTTTATGACAGGCTCCGCAGTTCCTCAATCAGTTCACCAAAGAGCTGCAGCGCCGAGTTGACAGGCTCGGGACTGCCCATATCCACACCGGCCAGCTTTAAAAGGGAGATGGGGTCGGTGCTGCTGCCGGCGGAGAGGAACTTTTTATAATCCTGAACCGCCTCGTCCCCCATGCTGAGGATGCGGTTCGCGATAGCCACCGCAGCGGAAAAACCGGTAGCGTACTGGAACACATAGTAGTTATAGTAGAAATGGGGGATGCGGGCCCATTCCAGTGCAATCTGCGGGTCGGAAACCATGTCCGGGCCGTAGTAGAGCTGGTTGAGGGCCAGATACTTCTCGCTGAGTGCATCGGCTGTCAGGGTGATGCCAGCCTCGGACATCCGGCCCATCTCCAGTTCAAACTCTGCAAACATGGTCTGGCGGTAGACAGTGGTGCGGAACTGGTCGAGGAAGTAGTTGAGAAGGTGGGCACGTTTCTTGGGCTCGGTGGTCTTTTTAAGCAGGTGGCGCATCAGCAGCACCTCGTTGCAGGTGGAGGCCACCTCTGCCACAAAGATCACATAATCAGAGGTGTTGACAGGCTGGTATTTGCAGCTATAGTAGCTGTGAAGAGCGTGCCCCATCTCATGGGCCAGTGTAAACATGCTGTCCAGCGTGTCCTTTTGGTTCAGCAGCACATAAGGATGGGGACGGGAACTGCCGGAGGAGTAAGCACCGCTGCGCTTGCCCACATTGGAATAGACATCAATCCAGCGGTGGGAGAAGCCCTCTTTCAAAAGAGCGGTGTAGTCCTCGCCCAGTACGCTGAGTGCCTCCAGCACCGTCTCCTTGGCCTCCTTGAAGTCGATCTTCTCGTCAGCATCGGCCACGATGGGAGTGTAGATGTCATACATGTGGAGCTCTTCTACGCCAAGGCGTTCCTTGCGCAGTGCCACATAGTCGTACATCTTATCCAAGTTTGCGTGGACGGTCTCTATGAGGTTGGTATAGACCTCCGTGGGAACCTCTGTACGATGGAGGGCCGCACGGAGCGTACTGTCATATTTGCGTGCCTCGGCAAAAAAGCGCAGCTGACGGAACTGAGCATCCAGCAGGGCTGCATTGGTGTTTCGGAACTGACCGAGGGCACGGTAATATCCCTCAAAGGCGTTGCGGCGCAGGGTTCGATCCTTACCCTGGAGCAGCAGCGTGTAACCTGCATCGGTGAGCGGATGCTCCTCATCGGCGCTGTCCTTGACGGCGGGGTACTTCATATCGGCATTATGGAAGATTCCGGAGATGCTGTCAGGGGAGTCAGCCATCTCGCCGGCGGCAGCCAGCAGCTTCTCTTCGGCGGGAGATAGGATGTGTTCGCGCCGACGGCGGATCTGATAGAGGCTGCGGCGGTACTCTTCCAGCTGGGGCTCGTCATGGTAAAAGCGCTCCAAAGTCTCATCGGGGATGGACATGATTTCGGCGGCGGAGAAGGCAGAAGCGCTGGAGAAGGCTACGCAGGTGGCCAGCGCCTTGCCCTTCATGTCCTGATAGAAGCTGTCGGCGGTGTCCTGATCGCTTTTGCAGTTGGCATAGCCGTAAAGCTTCTCCAGCCGCACACCAATCTCGTCCTCCAAACGGAAGTAGTCAAGGAGGGTTTGTGCATCCTGACCCAGCTTTCCATGATAAGGGGCGAAGCGGTCCACAGCGGCTTTCAGGGACTCATTTTCCTGCTCCCAAGCCTGATCGGTGGGGAAGAGATCCCGGAGATCCCATGTATATTCCTCCGGAATTTCATGGCGCTGTAAGGTTTTTGTGTTTGGCATGTTGAAAATTCCTCCGTTTCTGGGAAATGTAAATCCACTTCAAGGATACCACACTTTCTCGCTTTCGTATACCCGGTAAAAGGAAAAACAGTGTGCATGAGAGCATGGCATTTTGCAGAGGAAACACGGAAAAGCAACTTGACTTTTTCTCGATTCTCGCATAAAATATGACTGTTGGGAATGAAGTTCTCCCAAGGGAAACCTAAACCGCTTGTGTAAGCTGATGACTTCTGTGATTTTATCGCAGGGAGCATCGGCTTTTTTGCACCTGCGGAAGGAGAATTGTATGTTAACATCCCTTGCCTTGATTTTCCTCGTGGGCCTTAGCTTGGCCGCTGTCTGCCAGCGCATCCATCTGCCGCGGATCATCGGTATGCTGTGTACCGGCATCGTGCTGGGGCCGTATGTGCTGGACTTTTTAGATCCGAAGATATTGGGTATCTCTGCAGAGCTGCGGCAAATGGCACTGGTGATGATCCTTATCAAGGCAGGATTGTCGCTGGATGTAAGTGACCTTAAAAAAGTGGGGCGTCCGGCGGTACTGCTGTCCTTCTTGCCTGCCGTTTTTGAGATCGCAGCCTTTGTATTGCTTGCTCCTGTTGTACTGGGAGTCAACCGCATTGAAGCGGCTGTCATGGGTGCGGTGCTGGGCGCCGTGTCGCCGGCGGTGGTGGTGCCGAGGATGGTACAGCTGATAGAGGAGGGCTACGGAACGCAGCGGCGTATCCCGCAGATGATTCTGGCGGGTGCTTCACTGGACGATGTATTCGTCATTGTGCTTTTCACTGCCTTTGTGGGGATGGCGCAAGGCGGAGCCCTTCATGTACTGGACTTTGCGGATATCCCCATATCTATTGTGCTGGGGATTGGCATGGGAATCATGAGCGGCTGGTTCCTCTCGTGGCTCTTTGAGACCAGCTATGCCCGCCGTCATCTCATACGCAACAGCATGAAAACCATCATCGTGCTGGGCGTTTCCTTTGTGCTGCTGGCGGTGGAAGAGTGGCTGAAGGGTCTTGTGGCGGTGTCGGGGCTGCTGGGGATTATGAGCATGTCCGTAGTACTGGCTATGCGCAGCGTACCGGAGGTGCGCCGCCGGTTACAGGAGAAATACGGAAAGCTTTGGCTGGCAGCCGAGGTGATACTCTTTGTCCTGGTGGGAGCTGCTGTGGATATCCGCTACACACTGGAGGCGGGGTTAGGTGCCGTGACCATGATTTTAATCGGTCTTGCCTTCCGCTCTGTGGGTGTGGCATTATGTTTGTTGGGGACAGATTTGAATAGGAAAGAGCGACTCTACTGTGTGATCGCCTACCTGCCCAAAGCAACCGTGCAGGCGGCCATCGGATCGGTACCGCTGTCTCTGGGACTGCCTTGCGGGCAGATGGTGCTGTCGGTGGCGGTGCTCTCCATATTGATTACAGCGCCGCTGGGAGCGATTGGCATGGATGCCAGCTATCGGAGGCTTTTATACCATGGATCTGAGAAAGGGGAAGAAACGAATGCTGCAATTTGAAAGGAGCTTCGCTCTGCGCGGCTCTGATTTTGACCGCTATAACCATCTCCGACCATCCTCTGTGTTGGATCTCTTTCAAGAAGTGGCGGGACGACACGCCGAGGAGATGGGACTGGGATTTTTTGACCTGATCCAAGAGAAGAAGATCTGGGTTATCACCAAAGTCAAATATCAAATGGTGGGGGAAGTGCATCGCAACGAGATGGTGACGGTGCGGACTTGGCCGCTGCCGCCCAGCCGCATCAACTATCGCCGTGAGTACGCCATCTATGGGGAGGATGGGCGGACGCTGGTCATCGGCACCTCTGAGTGGGTGATGGCACACAGCGAAAAGCGCCGTGTGCTGCCAGCGGAGAATCTCTATCCGGGGGGAGAGTTCTGCACGGAAACACTGTTTGAAGGGCGTATGAGCAAAGTGCCCCGCTTCACCTCCACAGAGGACGGCTATGTGGTGTGTCCTGCCTTTAGCCATCTGGATCTGAACGGTCATGTGAATAATATCCGATATGCCGATTTTGTGATGGATGCTCTGCATCCCGATGGAAAACGACAAGTTACCCAGTTCCAGATGGACTATCACCGGGAGCTTTTGCTGGATGTGCCGGTGCGGATACAGGTGGAGCGCCGAGAGGACTGCGTTCTGGCCCAAGGCGTCAGTGAGAGCGGAGAGACGATGTTTTCCTGCCGTATTGAGAGTAAGTAGAAAAAAACCGGGGAGAACCGCTTTTATACGGAACTCCTCGGTAGGAATCATTCTAATTCATTCTGGCGAGATATTCAAGAAGCGCTGCACAGCCTTCATTGACGTCTCGCCATGTGGATTCATAGTCCAGCGTGAAATAGGGATCAGCCACATCGCCGGGGCGGTGGGTGAAGTCCAGTAAACGGTGCATTTTTCCGTCCGGATCACCGCCGCAGATGCGCTGCATGTTTTGCAGATTTCTCGTTTCCATGCCGATAAGCAGGTCGAAATCCTCATAATCCTGTGGCTGCAGCTGCCTTGCGGAGTGACCATCACAGGGGATGTTGTGGCTTCGAAGAAGTTTGCGCACCGGAGGATAGACCGGGTTGCCGATCTCTTCACTACTGGTGGCGGCGGAGGCTACAGTGACGGCGTGGGACAGACCTGCGTTGGTCAGCAAATCACGCATGACGAATTCCGCCATGGGGCTGCGGCAGATATTGCCAAGGCAGACAAATAATACTTTGATCATAGATTCTCCTTTGTGCGGGAAGACTGCATGGTAGTTTCCTCGATATGATATTGGGCGAAGCGGGCGGTGAGATAGAGCCGATGGGCTGCGGTCAAAATGATGCTGTGCAGTACCAGAACTGCCCCCGTCTGCTCCGCAGGCGGAGAGGGAGGCCGCGTACGGCAGCCGAACACATACTGGAGAGATTGCTCCAGCTCTTGGCAGAAGTAGTCATACGCCTGCTGCATGGGGTAATCGCGCTGCTGTACCTGAAAGACCAGCTGGATCTCCTCCATGGTGAGCACTGTTTTTGCTACGGTGATAAAAATCAGTTGAGCAATCTGTTCACGCTTGTACTGCTTGCGGACAGGGTTTGGCAGAAGCCCCTTTTTCACATAGTTGCTGATCATGGAACCGGTGAGCCGCAGACCCGGCAGAGCACCGAGGCACTGGTCAATATAGGCACTGGCCTGCTCCAAAAACAGTCCTGTGTCGGGAAGCTGCTCATAGCGGGGCAGGTGCAGACTGCGCACGATATCGGGACAAAGCGGTTTTTTATCCATAGAAGTATTCCTCCAATTGCAGTCAGTATAACGCAGATTTACAAAAAGTTCAAGTTTCAGAGATGATTTAGCGGGTAAATTGCTTGACATTCTAGGCGCTGCGTTTTAAAATATTAGATGATAAGGTATTGAAAAACCGATACTGGTTGACGGATGCTGCATCCTGTGGAAATAGATCCGTTTTGATGGAAAGGAACATGGAATGAACTATAAAATCGTGGCCGACTCCTCCTCCAATCTCTTCCACTTGGAGGGTGTCCCTTACGCCTGTGCACCGCTGAAGGTGATTACTGAAACCAGAGAATATGTGGATACGCCGGAGTTGGATGTATTTCAGATGCTGGAGGAACTGAAGGCCGATAAGAAACCTGCCACCACTTCCTGCCCCAATGTATATGAATGGAAAGAGGCATTCGAGGGTGGCGAAGGGGTGTTTGCCGTTACCATTACCAGTGGACTTTCCGGCTCCTGTACCGCTGCTAAGCAGGCGGCTGCCGACTATGAGGAGGAGCATCCGGGTACAAGAGTCTGTGTGTTGGATACGCTGTCGGTGGGTCCGGAAATGGTACTTGTCATGGAGAAGCTGCGGGATCTCATCAACGAGGGGAAGAGCTTTGATGAGATCGAGGCGGAGATCCGGGACTATATGAAAAACCATACCCGGCTCCTCTTCTTCTGCGAGTCACTGGAGAATATGGCACGCAACGGACGTGTCAGCTATACGGTGGCCAAGTTGGTGGGGGTGCTGGGAATCCGCGTTGTGGGTACGGCCAGTGCTGAGGGAAGGCTGGAGCCGCTGCACAAATGCCGCGGTCAGAAAAAGACGCTGAACACCATCTGGGAAGAGATGAAGAAGAACGGCTACAGAGGCGGCAAGGTGCGGCTGGATCACTGTCTGAACCTGCAGGCGGCAGTAGATCTGAAGGAAATGATTCGACGGGATTTCCCGGAGGCCAATGTGGACATCGGTACTTGTACGGCGCTATGTAGCTACTATGCCGAGCAGGGCGGTATGATCCTCAGCTACGAGGTGTAACATAGAGACAAGAGAGGGCTGCTTTCCTGCAGGAAAGCAGCCCTCTCATTGTGGAAGCCCAAGACTGCAAAGCGGGGCTTACCTTCCTTTTTCTTCGGACGGGTACCACGACGATGCCTTCAAAGGTTATGCGCAAAATGGTTTGCAGACCTCTGTCACAGAGCCGCTTGAAAGAAGCTAACCCGGCTGGCCTTGTCCTCTTTCCTGCCCGCAGCAGCACCCAAAACTTCACAATATCCGCCCTCGTTGACGGTACTTGCTGCTAAAATTGCAACATTTTCATGAAATAGATTTTGCCGTCCTTCATCCTATCCATACGATTATATGCCTACGATTTTTGTGAGAAATAGCATCCCAATCTGCAGCAGAATAGATGATATGGAAATGATGATTTTTGCAATATTTTGAGTCTTGAAGGTATTAACCTTGCAAAAGCAAGCACTTGTGAATATAGCAGACAAGAAACAGTTCATAACCGTCAATACGGCAATTTTTACATGCACTTCTCCGTGAATGATCGCTATTCCACAAAAAGACACCACACTTAACAAAGAAGATAGGACACCCGCAGAAAGAGTTTTTTCCAAGAAACGAAATCTGGCGGTACAACCAGCCACTCGCAAAATATTCCAAATGCCTTGCCTGTTCTCATATAGAAGTGCATAATAAACCAGATATATGTTTACCGTGGCCGCAATAGAGGCCATTCCTGCGGTGATAGCAGCTTCACTTGGAATTTCGGGTGTTCTATTGCAGAAAAATGCAATAACAATAGGAGATAGCATTGCTGTACACAGATGAAGGAACGAGTACCTGTGCAGCCTTAGGACGGACAGATTATTTCTAACCATCCCACCCAAAGGTGTTGTTGGGGATTTTGAATAAAGCCTTTGAAGCAAGATCTCATTTTTTGCTCGTATCATTTGGCTTTTCTGGTTCACACACTGAAGGGCAAGCAGAGCCAATAAAAAGGTCGTTGAAATGGTTAAGAAAAGGAACCAATGAAATGAATTTTCTAGTAAATAGTACATCCACAATGAAAACAGCATTCCGATGGCTATGACAAAGAAATGGATGTTTGTGTTCTTGCGGCGGAGAACCATCAAAACGATGAACTCCACCAAACAAGAGGCTATGCAACTAAAAAGCAGCAATAGACTTGTGCCAATAGTAAATTGCCATCGAGCAAAAGGAAACCACATTGTGAGAATATTGTTAAGCACAAGGGAACCAAATGAAAATGCTACGCCCCCCAACGAGGGGATACACAGTTTTCCTAACAGAATTTCTTCTTTGGAAAGAGGACTCAGCAAAATAATATCAAATAATCCATCCTTTATCTCATCGATTGTCAGCCAATGCATTATTTCGCTGCTCAACATCGCATTTAAAACAGCAAACATTGCAAGTACATATTTCGGCCCCATCCATGAGTCGGTGGCGTGATAAGAACAAAACAACAGCAGCAGCGGTGCAACCGCAAAGGTAAAGAAAAGCTTTTTTGATTGCCGGATTCCTATCAATTGCGCAAAGATCAACGCTTTCATTTTATCACTCCAAGGGGAAGCTGATGATTTCACTTCCCAATGCCTCTAAAAAATCCGCATCATGTGATGTGCAAATCACCATTGTATTTGGCGAAATAAATTCATTCAGCATTTGAGCAAGTTCGATCTGCGACCCTTCATCCAGTCCTGTGGTTGGCTCATCTAATATCAATAGCGATGGGGCTATCGCCAATGCACAGATCAATGCAGTTTTTTTCCTCATTCCGAGAGATAGCTGCTTTACTAATTTATTTGCGTCACTTTTTAAGCCGTACCGCTCCAGTAACTCTGCAATATATGCTTCCTTATCCGAATATTTCTCCCGATAGAGCGCAAGGCGAAATCGGATATTTTCAAGAATCGTCAATGACTCATACAAACCATTATAGTCGGGAACAAATCCTATCTTCTGGGTTTCCAATCCAGAGAGCGTCCCTTCCGAAGGCTTTAATAGCCCCAACAACAGTTTTAAAAAGGTTGTTTTCCCACTTCCGTTTTTTCCTACAAGTGCATATGCCTTTCCACAAGAAAAGGCAAGCATTTTGCAATGGATCAGCGGAGCATTTTTGTCATAGGAAAAAAGCAAATCTTTGATATAAATATCGCTCATAACATACCACAGCCTTTCCCTGCGTGTATAGATCGAACACAAACCATGTCTGAAAAAATTGTACAACTAAATGAGGAAACAATCAAGGGGCAGCTGAAAGAACTTGTTCTTGGAAGTGTAGAGGCAACTCTGAACGAGATGCTGGAAGCGGAGGCTGAAAAGCTGACACAGGCCGCCCGATATGAGAGACAGGAAAGAGGACAAGGCCAGCTGGAGGAACTTCTTCCAATGGCTGCGTAGCCGAGGCCTTGACGTAGAAGAGATATTAGCAACCGTTCATGGAAATCTATGGTTTGGTGGTAAGACAGCGGACATAAAAAACTGCGGCGTGCTGGATGCTCGTCGCAGTTTTCTTTACAATATAGTCGATTATCGGTGTTTTCGTGATTTCCCGGGTATGGTATACATTTCTCTAAGATGCTCCGTTAACGACCGGACGGAGCGGAAGGGAGTAAAGAAATGAAAGCGAAGGGAACGGTTGCTCTGTGCCGTACGGATGTGGGCTTTGATGCTCTCGTAACGTAGGATGACAGCGTTTTCCTCAGCGAATTTTTTGAGCTTGGCTGTTAGCTGGATGGAGTGCCCGACGTCCACCAGAAAGACACCGAAGAAGAGCCCTACGAAAAAAGTGAACCCTTGGGAGTGGGAGAGGATGTTCATGGCAATCTCCACGCGGGGGTGGACAAGGAGGTCGTAGATGCCGCCCAGTACTGCCCAGGCCAGGGAGAAAAGGGGGCAGATGATGCCTTGTATATTGCCCCACTGTTCGGAGTAATCCCACAGCCGCACCTTGGCAATGCGCAGACAGAGGATGCCAGCCACATACTCAAGAGCGGTCATCGCCACGCCCATGATGACAATGGTGACTGCACTGCGCCAAAAAGGGGAGGGAAGAGGTAAGTGATGCTCGATAGAAGCCAGCAGATAAAGGATGCACAGGCCGAATCCATACAACGGCACATACGGTCCGGTACAAAATCCGGGGTTAATCCATTGGGCACTGCGGTGGCATAGATTACGAAAGAGTAGTTCCAGTACCCAGCCAAGCACTGAACCGATAAAAAAGAGATAGGCTAAGGTAAGAAAGATTTCCATCATATTGCTTCCGTCCTTTCTGCGCGCAGGGTGCAAAACCATACTATATTTATAGCATAAGCGCAACACCATGGGAAAACAATGGGCATTTTGACATACCTGACTAAGATGTGCTGTGGTAGTTTTGATCACCCAGTAAAGGGAAAATATGGCAAATCCCCTATGGAATAAAGGGGGTTGACAAGGTGAGTTAGCCGTGGTAAACTATATCCGAAATAAAGGTTAGTTTGGACTAACCTTTATTTTTAAGGAGAAAGTTAGTGCCAACTAACTTCTGCGAGAGGAGGAGAAGTTATGATACCGCTGTCAATGGCAAGAGCAGGAGAGAAGGGGGTCATCCGCAAGATCACCGGTAAGGATGAAGTGCGCCAGCATCTGGCGGAGATGGGATTTGTTGTGGATGCAGAGATTGTGGTGGTCAATGAAATCGCCGGTAATCTCATTGTACAGGTGAAGGACAGCCGGATCGCATTGGATAAAACCATGGCCAATCGGATCATGATTTGATATATGAAGCAGCATTGAAATGGAGGAGAAATGGCAATGAAAACACTAAAAGATGTGAAAGTGGGAGAGACCTGTCAGGTGTTGAAGCTCCACGGCGAAGGCCCGGTCAAGCGCCGTATCATGGATATGGGTATCACCAAGGGCGTGGAGATTTATGTGCGCAAGGTGGCTCCGCTGGGTGATCCCATGGAACTGAACGTGCGTGGCTACGAATTGAGTGTCCGTAAGGCCGATGCCGAGATGATCGAGGTGCAGTAAAGAGGCTGCATGTCCTGCGGTGTAGGAGCCGCTTTTTTAGAAATATTTAGTTAGTTAAAGCTAACATCAGAGAGGAGAATACATAGCATGAAAATTGCGTTAGCCGGTAACCCCAACTGTGGTAAAACCACGCTATTTAACGCATTGACCGGTTCCAACCAATATGTAGGCAACTGGCCCGGTGTTACGGTTGAGAAGAAAGAGGGCAAGCTAAAGGGACACAAAGATGTGGTGATTCAGGACTTGCCCGGCATCTATTCTCTGTCCCCCTACACACTGGAGGAAGTTGTGGCCAGAGATTATCTGGTCAAGGAGAAGCCGGATGCGATTTTGAACATCGTGGACGGTACCAACATTGAGCGCAACCTGTATCTGACGACCCAGCTGGTGGAGCTGGGACTGCCGGTAGTGGTGGCCATCAACATGATTGATCTGGTGCGCAAGAATGGAGACACCATTGATCTGAAAAAATTGGGCGCAGCGCTCAATTGCCAGGTGGTGGAGATGAGCGCATTGAAGGGCGAGGGTGGTATGATTGCCGCCGAGCGTACTATGGATGCCGCCAAGAAGCATCAGGGCGGCGAGCTGCCTCATGTGTTTACCGGCAGCGTGGAGCACGCCATTGCTCACATTGAGGAGTCCATCGCAGGCCTGGTTGACAAACAGTATCTGCGTTGGTACGCCATCAAGATCTTCGAGCGCGATGAAAAGGTGCTGCAGGATTTGAAGCTGTCTCAGGAACTGGCGGCCCATTTGGAAGAACACATCGCCGATTGTGAAAAGGAGCTGGACGATGACGCCGAGAGCATCATCACCAACCAGCGCTATGCCTATATCAGCAGCACAGTACAACAGTCGGTTAAGAAAAAAGCGCCCAAGGGCAGCTTGTCCATTTCCGATAAGATCGACCGCATCGTGACCAATCGTATTTTGGCGCTGCCCATCTTCGTGGCGATCATGTTCTGTATCTATGCCATTGCCATGGGCCCGTGGACGGAAGCCCCTTGGATTTTCTCCATCGGAACCTTCGGCACAGACTTTGCCAATGATATCATCTTCGGTGAGTGGGTTCCCAGCTTGTTTGAGGGACTCCTAGGAGCGCTGCATGTGGCGGAAGGCTCATGGATCTATGGTCTCGTTATGAAAGGTATTGTGGGCGGTGTCGGTGCCGTTCTGGGATTTGTTCCTCAGATGCTGGTGCTGTTCTTCCTGCTGGCAATCTTAGAAGACGTGGGCTATATGGCGCGTATTGCCTTCATCATGGACCGTCTGTTCCGCCGCTTCGGCCTGAGTGGTAAGTCCTTTATCCCCATGCTGGTGGCTACCGGTTGCGGCGTGCCCGGTATCATGGCTTCCCGTACCATCGAGCAGGATCGTGACCGTAAGATCACCATTATGACCACCGGCTTCATCCCCTGCGGTGCTAAGCTGCCTATCATCGGCCTGTTCGCCGGCGCTGTGTTTGGTGAGTCTCCGCTGGTGGCAACCTCTGCGTTCTTCATCGGTATCGCCTCTGTGGTGATTTCCGGTATCATCCTCAAGAAGTTCAAGGCCTTCGCCGGTGAGCCCGCTCCCTTCGTTATGGAGCTGCCTGCTTACCATGCCCCTTCCATGAGCAACGTGCTGCGTGCCACTTGGGAGCGCGGCTGGTCCTTCATCAAGCGTGCCGGCACTATCATCCTGCTCAGCGCCATCGTTTTGTGGTTCCTGCAGGGGTACGGCTTCGTGGACGGCGTGTTCCAGGCGGTAGCGGACAACAACCACTCTCTGCTGGCCGCTATTGGTAATGCGATTGCGTGGATCTTCTATCCTCTGGGCTGGATGGGCGAGATGGCTTGGAAGGCCACTGTGGCTACCTTTACCGGTCTCATCGCCAAGGAAGAAGTGATCAACACCTTCGGTGTACTCTATAACTATACCGGCGATGTGGACCTGATTGAGGACTCCAGCCCCATTTGGACGATGGTAGCTGCTGACTTCGGTGCTATCCGCGCCTATTCCTTCATGATTTTCCAGCTGCTGTGCGCCCCCTGCTTTGCGGCCATCGGCGCCATCAAGCGTGAAATGAACAATGCCAAGTGGACTGCCGGTACCATCGCCTATATGTGTGGCTTTGCCTATGTGATCTCCATGATCGTCTATCAGATCGGCGGCCTGTTCACCGGTGAGGCGACCTTCGGCGTGATGACCGTCATTGCTATCGGTTTGCTGATTGGCCTTTTGTACCTCTTGTTCCGCAAGGGCTACAAGCCTGAGGGCGAGATCCATCATCTGACCTCTGTCAACGCGGCAGCCAAAAAATAATTTTGTTTTGATTTGAAAGGAGAGGAGCCTATGCCCCCTATTGTAGGAAATATAATTGCTGTTGTACTTATCGTCTTGGTGGTGGGGCTGGCTGCCCGCTCCCTGTGGCGCAGCCACAAGAAAGGCGGCGGCTGCGGCGGCGATTGCGGCGGCTGTGGCGGAAGCTGCCACTGCGGTAAGTAAACAAAAAAGAGGCTTTGCGGCGGGCGGCACCCCCATGAGAGCACATGAGAATGCGCCGCCGCAAAGCCCAACCAACCTGCCAAAGCAGGGGAGAAATCTCCGGCAAGAACGCCCCCGGCGGTATGCGCCGGGGGCGTTCTTGCAGTTGCATTCCCTCGGAAAGCTTGGTATACTGAAAGAGAAAATTTGCGGGGGAGGTGTGGTCATGGCAGTGGTGATGAAGCGCACGGCAGGCATTGCTGCTGTGCTGACGGGTCTTTTTGCCATGTTGTACCACAGCTATCCCTATGACATCTTTCTTACGCTGGCCATCACTGCGGGGACGGTTTTTTACCATTTTGCCATGCGTTTGCTGGTGGGCGGCATCTACGACTGTACCATGAAAAATCGAGCCAATTACCGCAGAAAGTGGTATCAACTGCAAAAGTGGGAGCCGTGGCTCTATGAGAAGCTGCGGGTGAAACGCTGGAAGGGGCGGATGCCGACCTATGACCCGGCGGCGTTTGATCCGCAGCAGCACACTTGGGAGGAAATCGCACAGGCCATGTGCCAGTCAGAGCTGGTGCATGAGATGAATGTGCTGTTGAGTTTTGTGCCGCTGCTGGCCGCCTTTCGTTTCGGTGCGCTGCCCGTGTTTCTGGTGACGTCACTGCTCGCCGCCGCTTTCGATGTGAGTTTTGTGATCATGCAGCGGTATAATCGCCCTCGTATCATCAAAATCGCAGCTCGACAAACTAAATAAAAACGCAAAAGGACGCAGATGGAATCCATCTGCGTCCTTTTTCTTGTATGCAGTTTACCGCAGGGCGGCCAGAAGGCCGTCCACGTCGGCCTCGGTGGTGTTGAAGCAGGTGACGAAACGGATGACGGTGTGGGTTTCATCGTACATACACCAGTCCTCGTACTCGCAGACCTCATCCAGCTTGGCCTTCAGCTCGTTGGGGATCACGAAGAAAATCTGGTTGGTGGGGGACTCTACCCATGGTGTCCAGCCCATGTCCACCAAGCCCTTTTGCAGGCGAGCGGCCATCTCGTTGGCGTGGCGTCCCATCTTAAAATAGAGATCGTCCTCCATGAGAGCCAGGAACATGGTACCCTGAATCCAGCCCTTCTCCATCACCGCCCCCATACGCTTCTTCATGCGGAAGAAATCCTTGGTCAGCTCCGGGCGGGTGATCACCAGTGCTTCGCCGAACATGGTGCCGTTCTTGGTGCCGCCGATGTAGAAAGCATCCACCAGCTTTGCAAATTCCGGTAGCGTTAAATCGTTGCTGTCAGAGGTGAGAGCGCAGCCCAGACGTGCGCCGTCAGCAAAGAGGAGCAGGTCATTTTCGCGACAGAAGGTATAAAGGCGGGTCAGTTCGGCTTTGGTGTAGACGTCGCCGTTTTCGGTAGCGTTGGAGATGTAGACAAGACCCGGCTTGGTCAGATGCACGTCCTTATGAACCTCCAGCAGTGGGGCAATCAGCTCCGGGGTGATTTTGCCGTCAGCCCCTACCTCTACCGGGAGGATCTTGTGTCCGGTGGCTTCGAAAGCCCCTACTTCGTGGCCGTTCAGATGGCCGGTGTGGGGGCAGATGGCAGCTTCCCAAGGCTTGAGCAGGAAGGAACAGGTTACGACGTTGGTCTGGGTGCCGCCGATCAAAAACTCCACCATGGCCTCGGGACAGCCACACTTTTCGCGAATGACATCCTTGGCACGGGTCGTGTACTTGTCATCACCGTAGCCCCAGTTGCCTTCCATGTTGGCCGCCACCACAGCGTCCAAAACCTTGGGGTGTGCGCCAAAGGAATAATCGTTTTTGAACCAGAATTTCATCTTGTTTCCTCCTTGCAAAATAGCATATGTAATAAATGAAAGGTGAAATTACATCCGTAGAAGAAGATAGAACAAAGCTGCCACCACGCCGACGCCGAAGAGCAGCAGCTCAAATTGCAGCGTCTGGCGGATACTGTTGCCGGACTGATTCCTGTGCCCGTAGCGGCCGAAATCTTCGTCCTCGCCGGGGACGATACGCCGCGTGTTTCCTGCACGGAAGAGATATCCCAGGAGCATTGTCAGAGCATTGGTAAGACTGTAGGCGATGCGGCTGAGCAGTGCGCCCATAAAGGCAATCGCCGATAAGAGCGGACGGTAGATATCGTCCTCCAGATCCACAGGCCCGGTGATGCGGCGGTATTTGCCGTCCTCCCGGCGGGTGAGGATGAGCCGTACTACCAGGAGATAGACGAGCAGGCCGATGGTCAGTGAAACTGCGGCACCCTCCAGATTCTTCCAGGAGAAATACTGCACGGCAACGGGGACGCTGCGGAGGGACGGTGCGGCATAGGCTGCCATTGCGCCGTAGGTATGACTGGGCAGCAATCCCATGACAAGGAGAAGCGCTGCTGCGGGGATCATAGCGACAAGGCTGCCGGCATCCACATGCAAGGGATGATCGTCCAGTGGCTTTTGTATGAAAATCTTATAGAAAATCTTGCTCATATAGGCCAGTGTCAAGCCGCCGGAGCAGAGAAACAGCGTTTCGGCGCACCGGGCAATGAGCGTCAGTATGCCGCTCATATGATGCATCTGGTGGGCAAAGCTCTCGTGGAGCAGGGTCTTGCTGATGTAGCCGCCAAAGCCGGGGACACCGGCAATAGACAGCGCACCGACGGCAAAGCAAATCCATAGCGGCAGACTTTTGCGCCCTGCACCCTGCAGCTCGTTGAGATCCAGCGTATGGGTGTTCTTATAAAGAACACCGGCGGCGACGAACAGCACCAGCTTGGTCAGTGCATGGTTGACAGCATGGCTCACGATACCGGCAGCAGCCAGTTCTGTGTCGGCACCGATGGTCAGCATGGCGGCACCTGTCAGCAAAAATCCGATTTGAGACAGAGATGAACAGGCCAGTGTCCGCTTGAGATCCAGAGAAAAAACCGCCAGCAAAGCGCCCAGAACCATGGTGATGACACCCAGAATCAACAGCAGCAGCATAAAGGGAATACTGCCCCACATCAGACAGGTGATAATCAATACTATACCGAAAATGCCGGACTTCGTCAATATACCGGACAGCAGCGCACTGGCGGGGGCAGGTGCCACCGGATGCGCCTTGGGAAGCCACACATGGAAGGGAAACATACCGGCCTTGATACCGAAGCCTACCAGCAGGCAGAGGGCGGGGAGATAGAGGGAACGCTTGTCCTCCAGCGCTGCGCACAGTGTTTGCAGCTCCGGAAGCGACAGCGTGCCGAATTGATGGTACAGCACGAAAAGACCGTAGAGCATGGTCAGACCGCCAATCATGGCCATGGCCAGATAAGTGTCCGCAGCACGCTGGGCACCGGGGGTTTCCGTCTGTCCAACCCAGACCCAGGAGGCCAGCGACATGATCTCAAAGAAAATGTACACCGTAAAGAGGTCGCCGCCATAGAAAACGCCCAGAATACCGCCCAAGGTGAGCAGCAAAAAGGCATTATAACGGGCCGTGCGGGAGGAACCCCGGAAATAGGCGGGGCTGGCCATAGCGCTCATAAAGAAGAGGTAAGCACCCAGCAGAGCAAAAATGTTCTTAACGCCTGCAGCGGAGAAGGAGAGGCCCAACAAAAAGATGTGGGGAAGCGCCACCTCCACCCGGCCTGTTCGCAGCAGTATTGCCGTAACAACCAGCACCACGAGGCAGATAGCACCGGTCAGCAGATGACCGAGCTTTTCATTTTTGCGGTGCAGGAAATAGACCGCCGGAGCGGCAGCCATAGGCAACAGCACACACAGCAGCAGTAATATTTGCATCAAATTCATGTGTCTGTCCTCCTCTTAAAAGAGCCACTGCGCCAGCGTGGACTGGAGCGGGTTGTTCATAAGTCCCATGACGGCAATGAGGACACAAAGGATGATCTGTGCGGTGACCATCCGGCGCTTTTCCACCGGTTTGCCTCTTTGCAAAATACCGTCGGGGGGAAAGGCGGCCTTAGCCACGATGGTCATAAGATAGATGGCGGTCAGCACGGTGGAGATCATCAATGCACCCACACCCAGCAGGGGCAGTGTTCCACCCAAGGCCACAGCAGAGCTGCCAATGAGCCACTTGCTGCAAAAGCCGGGTGCGGGCGGGACACCCATCAAGGACACGGAGGCCACGGCAAAGCAGAGAAAAGTCCGGGGCATGGTGCCGTAGAGTCCGCCAATCTCATCGAGATACTCTTTCTCCGTGGATACCAGCACGGAACCAATGCAGAAAAAGAGCGTAATTTTAATCAATGCATGAGCCAGCATATGCATACAGCCGCCCAGCAGACCGCCCTCCGTCATGAGCAGTGCGGAGAAAAGAATATAGGAGAGATTACTGACGGTAGACCATGCCAGACGCCGCTTGAGATGGTTGCTGCGCAGAGCCATGTAGGAGCCAAATATAATGGTAGCAATGGCGAAGGACATGGGAATGTACTGGGCAAAAGTGCCTGTAAGCAGTGCCGGGTCATAGGTGTAGTAGGTGAGTCGGATGCAGGCGAAAGCGCCTGCTTTCACCACGGCCGCTGCATGGAGCAGCGCTGTCACCGGCGTAGGAGCTACAGATGCCGCAGGCAGCCAAAAACTCATAGGCAGCATTGCGGCTTTGACACTAAAGCCGAAGAAGGCCAGCGTAAAGGCGATGCGGAGATGGTGGATGGCCGCCGTGGATAGGGCAGCCTTGAGAGTACCGCCTAAGGTAAAAGCACCGCCGGTTCCATAAAACTGGGTGAAGATAATGGCAATAAAGCCAAGAGCGGCACCCGTCATGGAGTAGAGTAAATATCGCTTACCGGCGTAGCGGGCCCGATCGTCCATCTTATGCATCACAAGGGGCAGGGTTGCCAGCGTCAGCATTTCAAAGAAGAGATACAGCGTCACCAGATTGCCGGCAAGGGCGATCCCTGCCGAAACACCGAAGGACAGGAGAAAAAAGACGAAGAATTTGCGCTCGCCCCCTTCGTGGGCCATGTAGTCAAAGGCATAGTACACCGTAATGGGCCACAAGACGGCGATAATGAGCATGAAAACACGGGAAAGACCGTCCACGGCCAAGACGATTTGCAGGTTCTCAGTGAAGGAGAAAAGACGAATGCTCTGCACCTGTGAGCCGAAAGTCAGGCAGAGGAGGGCGGCACTGTTGATCAGTGTCGCGGTCATCACGTAGGTGTGAAGTGTTTTGAGCCGTCCGCCGATTTTGTTATGACGGATTCCCAGCGCCGCCAGCGCCGGAAAAAGAATAGAAAATAACATCAATAACTGCATCGTAGCCCCTCCTTAAAAGATAGCGGCAGCCACGGAGCGGAAAAACTGCTCCAGCGGTGCCGGAAAGAGGCCCAACATGGCGCTCAATACCACAAGAAAGGCTAACGAACCCAGCATGGGGAGGTGGGCATCATGTCTCGGAAAAACCAAATCCTTACCGGGGAAGTAGGCGCGGGAGATGATGGGCAGCAAATAACCTGCCGTCAGCAGTGCGCTCACCATCAGGATGACCACACCCAGCTGGGGCAGTAAACCACCCTCTGCCAGTGCGGCGGCGGCCAAAAGCCACTTAGTCACAAAACCACCGAAAGGGGGGATGCCGATGAGAGACAGAGAGAAGCAGGTGAAGGCGGCAGTCACGCCGGGCATGCGGCGCCCTACGCCCACCAGATCCTCCACCCGGTGTGCGTTATCGTAGTGCAGATAGTTGCCGGCGCACATAAAGAGTCCCAGCTTGGCGCAGGCGTGGAAGAATACTTGGAAGAGAGCGGCACACAGACCGGCCGGTGTCATCAGCGCAAGACCGAATATGGCGTAGGAAATCTGGCTGACGCTGGAGAAGGCCAGCCGCTTTTTGAGCATCTGTTCCTTGTAGGCCAGCATAGAGCCGGAAAAGATCGTGGTAATGCTCAGTGCCAGCAGTACCGTCTGGGGGAAGGTTCCCTGTAGAGCCGAGGCACCGAAGAGAAAGTAGGTGGTGCGCAAAATCCCAAGAATGCCGGTTTTGGTGATGATACCGGAGAGAAGAGCGCTGGCGGGAGACGGGGCCTCCGGGTGGGCGGTAGGCAGCCAGTTGGACAGGGGCATCATGCCTGCCTTACAGGAAAAGCCCAATGCAATGAGGAGATAGGCCCACAGCTGCGGTGAATCGTAAGTAGCCGCCGTAGGCGTCCCAAAGGGCCGCAGTGTCAGCTCGCCGCCTAAGAAAAGACCCAGCAGCACAAGACAGGCACCGAAGACGGAAAAGCCCAGATACACCATACCGGCCCGTGCCGAACGCTGGCCCTTTTGATAGAGGATCAGAGGGAAAGAGAAGAGGGTCATCAGCTCGAAGAACATATAGAAGGTAACAAGGTTTCCTGCAAGGGCAATGCCCATCATGGCGCTGAGTGTCAGAAAGAGAAATCCGAAGAAAATGTGTCGGCGCTGTGCATCGTGGAGATACTCACAGGAGCAGATCACGGTGACAAGAGAGGCCACGGAAATCAGCAGCAGGAAGAAGAGGGAGAGACGATCAGCGCACAGCAGCAGTACCAGAGTGTCCGAGAGTCGATATTCCCAAGCCCCATGCACACCCATCAATAGTGCCACAGACCCTACCGTGAGCCCTGCCGAGACGCAGCAGAAAAGAGCTTCCCGCTTAGGCTTTGCCAGCAGCACAAAGAGAGCAGCGCCAAAGGGGAAGAGGATCGGCAGCAGATATAGCAATGAATTCACCCGGTTACCTCCTCAAAGCATGGATAGTTCCTGCTGGATGATCCGTACCACAGGAATGGCTGTGATACCCAGCAGGACGACGCAGGCGGTGAGCACCGCCGCTGACACGGTAAAGCCACGATTGGCCTTTGTATGTTTGTCGGGCTGCCCCGCTTCCGGCTTGGCCCAAATGGCAAACATGGCGGGGATATAGTAGCGTGCATTCAAAATGGAAGAGAGTGCCAACGCCAGCAGTGCTGTCCACATTTTGACGCTGCCACCCATGGCGGCATCCGCCAGGAACAGCTTGGCGGTGAAGCCGGTGAGCAGCGGGATACCCACCATGGAAAGCCCGCCCACCACAAAGCCTATTCCGGCCATCTGATCCTCGTGGGCAGAACCACGCAGCAGGGCGAAGCGTTTTTCATGGTGGCGCAGTTCCGAAAGCCGCCCCACACACAAAAAGAGCAGCGGCTTGGTGACTGCATGGGCCAAAATCTGGAAGAAGGCGGCCATCACCCCGGCATCAGTGCCAAGGCCCAGTCCCATGAAAATGTACCCAATCTGTGCCACAGAGGAGTAGGCCAGCATCCGCTTGCTGTGCTCCTCACCAATGGCCATTACGGAACCTAGAATCATCCCCAGAATGCCAAAGACAAAGAGAATATCTGTCACATGTAAGTTCCGTACTACCGAGACGGAAAAGACGCGGTAGAAAATACGGATCAAAAAAACAATATAACCCTTGAGCACCAACCCGGAGAGTACGGCGCTGGCACCGGTGGTAGCACCGCCGTGGGCCGGGGGAAGCCAGGCGTAGAAAGGAAACATGGAGCTTTTGATTCCCAGACCCAGTGTCATCAGACCGCAGACCACCGTCAGTGGAATGTGGTAAGCGTCGCTTGCACTGAGCAGCAGGATTCGCTGCAGGAGCTGGGGCATCAGCAGATGACCGGTGATACAGTAGAGCATGGCAAGGCCGATGAGGAAAAGACCGGAACCCAAAAGACTGAGGATCAGGTAGCGGATGGTGGCTGCCACCATCTCTCCGGTGTCCCGTGCCATGACAATGGCACAGGCCGCCAGTGTGCTGATCTCCATAAAAACATAGCCGGTGAACATATCGTTGGTGGTGGTCAATGCCAGCAGAGAGGCCAGAGTCATGCACATCATGGTGCAGTAGAAATTCTGCTTTTGGGGCAGAATATCCGCCTGCATGGTGACCTCTCCGCCCAAAAGGGACAGACCCAGCACCAATGCAAAGAGGGCGCAGAGCAGGGCATCCAGCGGCCCTACAAAAAGCTCGTTGCCCCATGGCGCGGGGAAGTGGCCCATCTTGTAGGCAAAACTCTCGCCGCGTTGTGACAGAATCAGGCACAGACCCGTAAAAAGGGCAAAGACCGCAAAACAGATGGTTTCCGTACAGCGTACAGCACATTTTCCGTTTTTGAGCAAGGGCATTACAATGCCGCCGATCATGCAAAGAAAAATGCAGAGAAACGGTATATTATAGTATAAAGGCAGCATCAATCCACATCCTTTTCTTTGGCGAGAATCATGATTTCGTCAAAATTCACCGTGTGGTAACGGTGGTAAAAGCGCTGCGTCAGTGCCAAGAAAAAGGCGGAAATACTGACAGAGACAACGATGCCCGTCAATACTAAACCTGCCGGGACAGGGTTAATATACAGCGAAGCGTCGGTGATGCCGTCGGTGATGATCGGGGCAGTGCGTCCATGAATGTAGCCTTGGGAGGCCAAAAACAGAAAGACCGAGGAGTCCATCACATTAAAAGCGATGATTTTCTTGATGAGATTTTTTTCCACCAACAGATGCATAAAACCAATGCCGAAGAGGAGAAATGCCGCGATCTCAAAGCGCAGCGAAATCATTTTTTCTAAGAACTCCATTAAAACTCCCCCTTCGTAAAGAGAACATAAAATCCGTACATGGTGCAGGCCACGATCAGGCCCACGCAGATATTCAATACCAGAATAAGGCCGCTGCTGAGGATGGCACCGGGGATGCCCAGCGGGATGCAGGAGGGCAGATCGTTGGCCCCGGTGAAAAAGGAATAGGCCTTGCTGAGGGCGTAGCACAGCAGTGCGGTGGCAGTAAGCGTGCGGAACGTCTTGTGGGTAAAGAAACGGCTGACTGCGTCCATGCCGTAGGCGGCGCTGTAGAGAATGAGCCCTGCCCCCATAATGGCACCGCCGGAGAAGCCGCCTCCGGGGGAGAGGTGTCCGTTGAGCACCACATAGATGCCAAAGAGCAGAATGCAGGGGACTACCACGGATACGACCTTTTGCAAAATAGGATCGCTGATTTCCCGCTCCGTCTCCCGCTCGTGCTGCAGCTGCAGTATGTCGGCGAAACTGGTGTTGTTCTGATCCTTGAGAAGCAGCATCATCACGCAGGACACAGCCAGAAACAGTACCGATGACTCGCCGAAAGTATCAAAGGCACGGTAGTCCAAGATCATGCCTGTGACCACGTTGACAGCGCCGGTTTCAGTCAGTCCTTGGGTCACATAGCGCTCCACCACCTCGTTGACGGCAGGATTGTCCTCCGCACCGAAGAGAGGCAGGTGGAAGAGGGTATATAAGAGTACGCACACGACACTCAGGCAGACCACCAAGGAAGTCATATGATAGATGCGGGAAAAGACGCGAACACGCCGCGCCTCGTCTGTCTTCGGGGGATGTTTTTTTTGCCGCTTTGCCGGCAGCTCCTGCAGCGGTGCTGTCGCCCGTTCCGGGGCAGTCCCATTGACCCAAGCAGCAAATGCTTTCCAATGTTGTTTATTCATGTCCCTTTACTCATCCTTATTCTTCAGTGCGTGAATCTTTTTAAGCGTGAGCAGCAGCAAAATGCCGGTGACACCGGCACCTACAGCCGCCTCCGTGAGGGCTAAGTCCGGACTTTGAAGAAGCGCCCAGATGACTGCCATCACAAGGCCGTAGGCCATGAAAATCACCACCGCCGACAGCAGATGCTTGGAGTGAAGTGCTGCCACAGCACAAATAATCAATGCCAGAATGAGAATAAACTCAAACATTTCAGTCATGGTGAACCACCTCACACTCCTTTTCAATGTCGGGATTGGTCATCACCTCTGCTCGGGCAATGAGATGGCTGGTGACAGGACTGGCCAACCATAAAAAACAGATAATCAGCAGCGTTTTGGCCGAGAGAGTGCTGAAGCCGGAGAGCACAATCAGTCCGGCCAGCACCAATAAGATGCCCAGAGTGTCGATCAATGCCGCCGCCTGCATGCGGTTGAGCACATATTTAAAGCGGAATATACCGATGGTGGCCACCACCATGGTGACCACGCCGAATAAGATTAAAATTGCACCGATGATTATTTGAATCATGTTTCACGCTCCCCCTGCGCTGTCCGGCTTGTTTCGTCCTCTTTCTTTTTTTCATTGCGGCGCAGCATCACCAGCTTCGTTAATACCACCACGGCAATAAAGCTTAAAAGGGCGTAGGCGATAGAAATATCAATTAGGTAGTCTGCCTCTAAGACCACAGACAAAATCGCCATAATGGCGATAATCATGGTGCCGATGCTATTGATGGACATGACGCGGTCTGCAAAGCGGGGGCCGCGGATGGCTCGGATCATGCAAAAAAGGATAGTGATGCCCAGTACGGCACAGCAGCCTATGAGGAAAAAATCCAGAAAATCTTCCATTTATGCCTCCTCCAACTTATGCAGGCTGTGCGCCAGCGGCCCGTCCTCAAGCGTCTCGGATAAGGAAGCGTCCAACGAGTGGACGCAAAAGACATTCTCTTTTACGGAAACGGTGATGGTGCCGGGGGTCAAGGTGATGGAGTTGGCCAGCACTGTCTGAGCCGTTTCGCTGTGCAGCTTGGTGCGGAAATAGATGAGGCGGGGCTGCACCTCCACGCGGCGCAAAATAAGCCCCATCACACGGAGATTGCATAGGATCATTTCCTTGATGAGGGTTAGAACATAGGTGAAAGTGAGGTACACTTTCCGAAACGACGGCAGAAGAGGGGCGCGTGGTGGACCAAGCATGCGATTGCAAAAGAAAGTCAGCGCCGCTGAAATGCCCAAACCTATGAGTAGAATCTCTAAAGTGATCCTGCCGTTAAATATCATCCATAATAGAAATAAACCGAAAAACATGGGGACACTCCTATCACACTTAACAATATCTTTATAATTAAATCATGTTTTGTAATGATTTTCAAGTTTTAGACTGCAAGATATATGCCATTTCGACAAAAAAGACGAAATTTTGTGAATAGCGCACAAAAAGAAATGAGAAAATTGGACATTTAGAAAATGGATCTGTGCAGAGAGGCAGAGCAAATACCTTTTGTGTGATGCGGAGCTGGGCAGCTTTTCTGCTAAAAGCTGCAGCGTGCAGCATAATGTGATTTGGTCACAGTCTTTTGAAAGAAATATGTTACACTTAAAATAACAAAAGGAGGGATGTTCTATGACCTTACAAGAAGTGATGGCGCAGCAGGTCTTTGCTGTGGCAGGTGATACCTGCAAGGCAGAAAAATTCGCCGCCAAGATCAAAGCAGGTCTATTGGAAAACGGTTATACGGCCTACGGTGTGGGGAAGGAGTTGGCCTCCTTTGACGAAGTGCCGGAGGAGATCGATGTGATTGACCTTTGTATCCGGGCTGAGCGAGGATTAGCGCTTTTGCAAAACACCACCAAGAAGTACCGGTGCGTGGTGGTGCAGCCGGGGGCTGAATCCCCGGAACTGCTCTCTTGGCTGGAGGCGGAGAAAATCCCCTATCTCGAGAGCTGCCTGCTGGTGGGGATGGAAAGGTATCCCCGAAGATAAGTATATCGATGCAACAAAAAGTACCGAAAACGGCTTACATGAAGCTGCTTTCGGTACTTTTTTGCTGTCACAAAAATGCGGCGCAAAAAGAGGTTGACAGAACTGTATCAACTGTATATAATGAAGATATACAGTTGGCGATGGGGGTGAGGACGTGCATATTTTCATTGACAATAAAAGCGGTCTGCCGATTTACAATCAGATCTATTCACAAATCAAGGATCAGATCATCAACGGCACATTGCAGGAAAACGAGATGCTTCCGTCGATTCGCGGGTTAGCCAAGGATTTGCAGATCAGCTTTATCACAACCAAACGGGCCTATGAGGCACTGGAAAAAGATGGATTTATCTACACGATACAGGCCAAGGGGTGTTATGTAGCGCCTAAGAATGTGGAACTCATTCGGGAGGAAAATCTAAAGAAAATTGAGGCGCATATTGAGCAGATCCTGCAGCTTGCCGTTTCGTGCAATCTGAGTAAGGAAGAAATTCTCGCTATGGTGGAATTTGGAATGGAGGAAAACAATACATGAATGCACTGGAAATCAAAAATCTGACAAAATCCTATGGGAACTTCCAGCTGGATCACTTATCTCTTACGCTGCCCAGCGGGTGCATTATGGGCTTGATTGGCGAAAACGGCGCCGGAAAAAGCACCACCATTCGGTTAATTTTGAATATGATTCATAAGGATGGCGGAAGCATTACCATTCTCGGCAAAGACAATCAGGACAAGATAGAACTCACTAAGCAGGATATCGGTGTGGTGATGGATGAGGTGGGGATTCCGGAATGCCTGACAGTGCAGCAGGTGGGGAAAATTATGAAGTACACTTTCCAAAATTGGGAGGAGGATACATTTTCTGATTTAGTGCACAGATTATCGCTGCCGGAGGGAAAGCAGTTTAAGAATTTCTCCCGTGGTATGAAGATGAAACTGGGCATAGCCATTGCGCTTTCGCACAACAGCAAGCTGCTGCTTTTGGATGAAGCCACCAGCGGCCTTGACCCCGTGGTGCGGGATGAAGTTGTGGGGATGCTCAACGAGTTTACCCGGGATGAAAATCACTCGATTTTGATTTCCTCCCATATTGTCAGCGACCTGGAGAAACTGTGCGATTATATCGCCTTTATCCACAAGGGAAAGCTGCTGCTGTGCGAGGAAAAAGATCAGCTGCTGGCGGAGTATGGCCTGATCCACTGCACCAAAGAGCAGCTGGAGGAACTGGACCCGGCGGCGATTCGATGCAAAAAGGTGTCGCCCTATGGAGTAGAAGCCATGGTGCTGCGCAGCAAGATGCCCGAAAATTTCCCGGTCAGTCCGATCAATATTGAAGAGCTATTCGTGTTTATGGCAAAGGAGGCACACTGATATGAAAGGACTTCTCTTGAAAGATCTCTATCTTCTCAACAAATACTGCAGATCCTATTTGTTGATCGCCGTTGCATTTCTTGGCGTCTCTCTTTTCAGCGATCAGAATATGTTTTTTCTCGTGTATCCGTGCCTGTTTGCCAATTTGATTCCGGTGACGCTGCTCGCCTATGATGAGCGCAGTCAATGGGAAAAATTCTGCGGCACTTTGCCCTACACAAGGGCACAGCTGGTGTCGGTGAAATATTTGATCGGACTGATTCTGCAGGCGGGCATGCTGCTTTTGACCGGCGCAGTACAGGCATACCGAATGATCCACGCAGGAACCTTCCAGTGGCAGGCCTGGGGAACATTGCTGGTGATGCTGTTCTTTATGTCTGGGTTAGTTACCTCCCTGGCGCTGCCCCTGATTTTTAAGCTGGGCACAGAAAAAGGACGCATCGCCTACTATATTATGGTGGGTGCGGTCTGCGGTGTAAGCGTGGCTGGTGTCACCATATTTAAGAGTGAAGGCGTTTTATTTTTGCGTAGTGCGCTTGCGCTCCCGCTCCTGTTCGCAGTGACCCTTGTGATGTATGTGGTCTCGTGGAGAGTGTCCCTTATATTTTATGAAAAAAGAGAAATATAAAGTGCCCCCATGCTGCGGGGCAAAGGGAGCTGTTCTTTATAGGACAGCTCCTTGTTTGTTTGGCAGGCGAACTCTTTCTTTGCCTGGTGCATAGTGTGAGTTAGGCGAAGGAGGAAAAGGTATGGAGATATTCGGTGTGGTTGATGTAGCAGCCATTACCGTTGTTGTGTATCTGCTGGCAATGGCGCTGCGGATCACGGTGCTTCCCAGCCGCTGGATCCCGATCATCTGCGGCATATGCGGCGGAATGCTGGGTGCGGCAGCCTTTTTGTGGATGCCTATTTCCGGCTTCCCCGCCGACGATCTGCTGACCGCGGTGGCAGTGGGGATCTCCAGCGGACTGGCAGCTACCGGTTTTGACCAGATCGGCAAACAGATCGGCAAAAAGCGGAAAGGGTGATTGAGTGAGCTACCAATATATAACGCAATATGATTCCCCGAACTTCGGTTATCCCATGGGGACGAGGGGACAGAACCGTCCCGAGAAAATCGTCATCCACCATTGGGGCAGTGATGAGAGCACATTTGCGGGAACCATCCGCTGGCTGATGAATCCAGCCTCTGAGGTTTCTGCCCACTTCGTGGCGGAAGCGGGGCGGATTGCCTGCCTCGTTAACTGGAACGATGCGGCATGGCATGCCGGGGATCGAGAGGAAAATCTTCGCTCCATCGGTATTGAATGTCACCCACGGTGCAGTGCGGAGGATCGGGCAACCGTGGCAGAGTTGATTGCTGTGCTGTGGCATAAATATGGAAAGCTGCCCTTAGTGGGGCATCAGGATGTGGTGAGCACCGGCTGTCCGGGCCGATGGTATGAACGCTTGGAAGAGTTGACAGCCATGGCGGAGGTCATCTATAGCGGGCAGTCGGTGCCGGATCGCCAGCAGATCGCAGTGGATGGTGTATGGGGCTATGATACGACGCTGGCAGTACAGAGAAAGCTGGGGCTTGACCGGCACGATGGCGTGCTTTCTCACCAGTACAGCGGCAATCTGGATGCATATATTCTGCAAGACAGTGTAAATGAGAACGGCTGGGAGTTTGTAGGTCGTGTGTCTGATGTGGGCAGCAATACGGTACGAGCTATCCAAAGTCTGGTGAAAGCAGAGCCTGACGGCATCGTAGGGCCTGCTACCATAACCGCTATGCAGCAATTTCTTGGCATCACTGCTGATGGTGTACTGGGGAAGGCTACCGTGCGTGCATGGCAGAACTGGCTGAACAAGGGGTAATAGAAAGGACGCATCCAGAGGGATGCGTCCTTTGTTGTACGGTACACTTACCTTGATATTTCATTTTTCATGGCCTCTATTTTTGACAGCTGCGTGTTTGCCAAATAAGCAGATCCCCCCTGCTGCAGTTTCCTGTGGCAGGAGGGATCTAAAAAGAGAAAAGAGTAGGCTTTGTTGGTAGGTCAGCGCTTATTGCTGCGCCGCCAAATGTGCATTTTTTCCGCTTCCTTGATGAGGGAATCCCGGAAATCAGGGTGGGCAATCCCCACAATCTGTTCTGTGCGTTCCCAGACGGACAGCCCCTTTAGATTGACCATGCCGTACTCCGTGACCACATAGTGGACACAGGTGCGGGGGTCAGTGCAGATGGAGCCCTGGCTCAATGTGGGCACAATACGACTCCTGGTAATGCCGTCCTTGCCGGTAACGGTGGAGGCCATACAAATGAAGCTCTTGCCGCCGTTGGAGAGATAGGCTCCCATGGCAAAGTCCAGCTGACCGCCGGTGCCGGAGATATGCTTCAAACCGGCGGACTCGGCGTTGATTTGGCCAAAGAGATCCATATCAATGCAGTTATTGATGGAAATGAAATTGTCGATTTCGCTGATGAGCCGCACGTCGTTGGTGTAGTCTACCGGTGCGGCCATCACATCGGGATTATTGCGGACAAAGTCGTAAAGACGCTTGCTGCCGGCGGCAAAGGCAAAGACCTGCCGACCCGGATTCAGCTTCTTATAGCGGCCGGTGATCTTGCCTGCCATGGACATATCAACGAAGGCGTCCACGTACATCTCCGTATGAACGGATAACTCTTTTAAATCGGATTGGGCAATCATGGTGCCAATGGTGTTGGGCATGGCACCGATACCCAGCTGCAGGCAGGCGCGATCCGGGATCTGTGCCACCACCTGTGCGGCAACGGCACGATCCACATCGGAAGGAGGACCGCTGGGAGCCAATTCGGGCAAGGGGGGATTATCTCCCTCTACCACAGCATCCACCTGTGAGATATGTACCTCTGTACCGGTGAGGCCGTTGACCCAGGGCATATTGGTATTGACCTCCACAATAATATGCTTGGCGCGGGAGATAGCAGCGGCCAGATGGGAACATTGCAGACCGAAGTTAAAGTTTCCGTGTTCGTCCATCGGTGTGGTTTGGATCATCACCACATCCACAGGGGGGAGACTGTCACGATAGAAGTGAGGCAGCTCAGAGTAGCGCATGGGACTGAAGAAGCCGACGCCGCGCTCGATGATCTTGCGATCCACACCGCTGCAGTGCCAAGAGTTCCAGGTAAAGTGCTCAGGTGCATTCTCCACCAACGTAATCTCCGGTGTCCACATGGTCACGCCGCCGCGAACCTTCACGTCGAACAGTTCATCCTTTCGGGCGGCCAGCGCCCGATCCAGTGCTGGCGGATGGGTCGTGCACCAGCCATAATCGACCCAGTCACCGGATTTGACAATTTTAACAGCCTCGTCAGGGGTAGTCAGCTTTTGGTTATAAAGTGCCTGATAATCCATAATTTTTCCTCCTGGAAATTTGTGCGCAGCCGCCGGGGGCCGGCAATGATATAGTTGGGGGGTTGTGGGAATCTGCGTAAGCGCAGGCAGCGCTTGTATCACAGATTCTTCCAGAATAAAATCCGACTTTGTTTACTTTTTAACATTTACGATATGGACATTGTAACAGAAACTGCAGGAAAAAGAAAGTGAAATTTCTAACAAATGGGTGAAAAAATGCGGCAAAATATAAAATACGGCATGTTGCTGCATTGAAATGTGATATTTTCGTTATTATATACAAAAGGCCATGTCGATAAAATGTAAATGGAATGCAAACATATCCGGTGTTGCAAAAGGAAAGGCAGATAAGTATAATAAGAGAAATTATTCTGCGGTGGGCAGGGGGGAAAATGGATGAAAAGTTATGACCATATTGTGACAATGGAGCGTATCCGAGTACAGCAGGGAGAAATGCTCCAGGAAATGCAGATGCTTTTGGAGAAGATGGAGGCGTGCCGCCCGGAGTATGCTGCACTGATCCAATACTATTATAGCGAGCAGAGGGAAAAGGATCTTGAGGATGACAGGGCAGGACTTGTGCCTAAAACCATGAAACGGGGCGTTTTGTCGGAGGATGAGATCTTCGATCTTATGGGTGATTATCGCGATACGGCGATTCGCATGATGGAAGTGGGTCTTCGGATGATCAAGGAATAACCGTCAAAGAGTTTTGCTGTATTTTGTTAAATGAAGCAGCCCCGGGGATCCTTTACAGGAAACCCGGGGCTGGACTGCATACCGACTCTGTTTTGTTTGACGCTATTCAGATTACTTGGTCTTGCTGGATTTCTTAGACTCTTTAGCGGCCTTATCAGCTAGGTAGTACATCCCAGGGGTGTGGTAGAATTCGTGCTGTAACTTCTTGACTTGGGGAGCTAATAGCAGCAGAGCCAAGACGTTGGGAATAATAACGATAGCCAGCAGGAAGTCCAGTAAAGAGTACAGCGTGGACAGGGTAACGCCAAAGCCGCCAATCAGGGTGCCGATGATATAGATCCATCTCCACACCTTTGCAAACTTGGTGCCGAACAGGGCCTCTGCCTGCTTTTCGCCATAGAATACAATGGCAATATTTGTGGAAAAGACAAATAGAAAGACACAAATAGCGATGAAGTACTGAGTAAATCCTGCACCATACATGGAGACGAAAGCAGCCTGTGCCAGTGTTCCTCCGTCACCGGCGTCGGGACTGGTCCAAACGCCGGTGCATAAAACGGCAAGTGCGGTGACTGTACAGACAATGATCGTATCGACAGTCACTTCAAAGACACCCCAGTTGGCTTGACGGATGGGGTGATCTACATCGGAAGCCGCATGACCGATAGCGCCGGTACCGACGCAGGCCTCGTTAGAGTATACACCTCTGGCAGCACCCCAGCGGATAGCCATGGCTACCGTTGCTCCGCCGAAGCCGCCGACGGCAGCTCTGCCGGTAAAGGCGTTGGCAAAGATAGAACCGATGACCCCGGGAAGAGTACCGATATTGGCGAAAATGATAATCAGGGCGCCAAGGAGATAAATGATTGCCATGGCGGGGACCAATTTGTCGCAAACACTACCAATTCTCTGCACGCCTCCCATACAGACGATAACCAACAGTACACACATCACAATAGCGACGACTTTCTGATCAATGCCCATAAACTCGAACTGGATGCAGGCGGAAGCGGCCTGCGTTGCAGCAGAGGGAATGAACTCAATCATCAGTGCTGCGGCAAACCATGTACCCAGAATAACACCGAATTTATTGCCAAAGCCCTTCTTGCAGTAATAGTAAGGGCCGCCGACATAGACACCATCCTCGTTTTTTACCCGATGCTTAACGGATAGAGCCGCTTCTGCATACTTGGAGACCATGCCCACAATGGCCAGAATCCATATCCAGAATACAGAGCCGGGGCCGCCCAGAGCAATCGCCACAGGGACACCCACAATATTGGATGCGCCAATGGTGCACGCAAGAGCGGTGCAAGCTGCGGCGAACGGAGAAACTGTGCCGTCCTTTTTTTCTTGGCGGGAGAACATCTTACCGAAGGTCTGAGAACATATGTAACCAAAGTGACGGAATTGCGGGAAGCCGAGACGAATACATAAATATAGTCCGGTACCGCCGATTACTATAAGAATGGGAATGCCCCAAAACCAGTTAGCAAAACTGATGCATAGATCAAGAATAGCCTTCATACCAATGATTCCTTTCTTCTCTATTCTGCATTGTTTCCTTCCATAAGAAGAAACATGAAGCAGTAAATAAACTGATGAAAACCTCACATCAAATAGACACATGCAACAGAGTAGGTATGCGGAGATCGAAGGTGATGGGAAGCGCTTTTGCTATGGGAATACGGGGGATCTTAATTCAGCAGCTGAAGGATCGTTTCATAGGTGATGTTTGGCACGTTCTGGAATGTATGATACATATCGACTCGTTCTGTCAGCATATGTCCATCACGGCCAAAAGTGCCGATATTGACCACAGGAACATTGATTTCCAGAATTTTATCCACATCATGGTAATATTTGATCTTCCAGGAGGGCATGTTTTGGGCGACGGCGTTAAAGGACTCTCTCGTATCGCATAGAGCCATGAAGCTGGAGTCGGAGATGTAAGGATAGAACATCCGGGTCTTGATGCTTCGTTGTGACGTGGGACCAATTTTTTCGACAGCATACGCAACAGCGTCCAAGAGGGCACGCTCAGCATCCGTTTTACCGGTCATTTCGATCCGAGCACTAAAAACCGAGCCAAAGAACAAGACGAGTGCGGGAGATTTATCTTCGTACCATTTCCACGCTTCCTCTACGACTGCTAAACTGAATTGACGCAGATCCATCTGGGGCTGCGCTGCCTGGAGATTTTCAGCAAAGGCGGTCATTGAATTGACAAAAGGCATACCGTGTTTTTGGGCGGCATGATCATAGAATTCCTTCCATGTGTAAACTCGTGTTTTCCAAGGAAGCGGTGTAAAATCGATGTGGCTTAGCTCGCAGTATTTGGCGTAGCGCTTATTGAGCTGCTCGATTACCTGATGGAAGGCTTTTTCACCCACCGCTTTGCACTTTTCTAACACGCTGTCAGGGCCAATTCCGTGGGTGAAGTAGTTATAATAGGCAAAAGCGGTCAGTGCCGTTTGTACCGTGTATTCCGGCTTGGTGTCCGTTTGTTTGAGGGAGATCGGAGGAACCGTTACCTCACCATGCGAAATATCACATAGGTCGGTGTTGAGAGACATTTCCCGTGTTACCTCGGCAATCAAAAGATTGGGGTCAAACGCCTTAAATGCAGAGCCGACATGGGACTCTTTGCCGAAAGCAACAAAACAGGGAAGAAGTTTTCCTATGCTGCCGTAATAGATGTAGCGGTTGTTATCGTCGGGGTCGTAGTTGGTGGAATAGTCGGCGTTGATGCAGGCAACATATTCAAAATTTTCTTTTTTCTTGAGATCCAGTAAATAGTCGATGGCTGTGATGATACCATGTGAATTATCCTCTTCGTCACATTCTGCAATCTGAATCAAGTTGCCATCCAGCTCTTCGGGATGCTCTGAGAAATACTTGATCAGATACATATGTCCAGCGACACCCGACTTCATATCCAATACGCCACGTCCAAACATAAACTCTCCCGATTCAATATCCGCTATAACTTCAGGTGATAGAGAAAATGTCTCCAGCAGCTTTTGTGGGAGTTCATTGGGACGGAAGGCGTAATCGCGGATGGCACCAAAATCGTCAACACCGACGGTGTCAATGTGACCGATCAGAATAACGGTTCGGTTAGAAGTACCCTTTGTGCCCTTGACATAGGCCAAAGCGGAATGGCGTTCGATGAAGTCGTCTTCCGTTTGAAAGAGAATCGTTTGTTCTGGATGCCTCTGGAAGTATGGAAGACTCCTGTAAAAGTCATAGACATACTGTGCCAGAGCGCTTTCGCCGCCTAGGGACTTATTAATGCTGGGGATGGAGACCATTTCACATGTTAATCGCTTCACATCTTCAAAACAATTTAGTTTCATGTATTCATCCTCTTTATCAATGTTCCATTTTTACTTCCATTTACTTGTGCTTGGCGTTATAGACTTCTCTGCCAGCCAAATAAGTTTTCTCGACTTGGACATTTAATATTTCGCGGGTGGGAATTTGAAAAATATCACGGTCTATGACAATCATATCAGCGAACTTCCCCACTTCCAATGTGCCTAGATAATCCTCCTGTCCGGTGGCATAGTGGATGTTCTTGGAGTACATACACACAGCATCATAAACCGAGACTTTTTCCTCGGGGTGGTAGCCTCCGGTGGGAAATTGATCGATGTCTTGCCGCGTTACAGCTGCATAGATGCCGATCCAAGGTGAAAAATTCTCAACGGGGCAGTCAGAACCACCCAGCAGCTTTAAGCCGTGCTCTTGATAAGTTTTCCACTGGTAGCTGTTCAATGCTCTTTCAGCACCGATGCGATCTTCAATCCAGTGCAGGTCAGTCATTAGGAAGGTGGGCTGGATATCCAGAACCACAGGAAGTTTGGACATCCGCTCAATCAGTGCGGGTGTTGCCATTTGCGCATGGATGATGCGGAAAGGCAGTTTGTTTCGCTGCTCACGCTCTGTCATACCTTTTTCCCGAGTCTTGACCAATGCATTTTCAATGGCGGTTAGAACACAATCCAGACCCTTATCGCCGATGCAGTGGATCGCCACCTGCTGTACTTGCTCATATCCTTCCAATACTTGCCGATTCAGTTCCTCTTGCGTCTGAACAAGAATACCATCGGTTGCGGGATCATCGTCATAGGGGGCATAGAGTTTAGCGGATCTGGAGCCCAGAGAGCCATCACAGAAAATTTTCAAACCGCCGTATTGCACAGTACGGAAGGGATCTTCCAATTCCTTTTTCGTGATATAAGGCTTGCAGAACAGCTTATCCAGATAAATGGTTACACGTAAAGGCAGATTGCCCTCTCGATCCAGCGCCTGATAGTCCTCCATGTCCTCGGTATACTTCCATATTTCGGCGGCGTAGGTGTGGATGCATGTGATACCATCCTGTTTGGCCTCGTCCAGTGCCTGTTCCATAATCTTTCTCTTTACTTCTGGGATTTTGGCCGGATCAGGGATAATTTCATCGAAAATCTTAGTTGCCTGCTCTCTGAGCACACCATTGGGCAGACCATCTTCACGCAGTTCCACCACGCCGCCCGGCCCGAAGATGAAGTCTTTGCCAATTTTGGCTGTCTCCAGTGCCATGGAGTTGGCTACAGCGGTATGCAGACATACACGTTTGATAACAATAGGATGCTTGGTGCTGGCCTGATCCAGATCTTCTTTCGTGGGCAGAACATCCTCACAATCCGACCACTTGGACTGGTCAAAATTGGTTCCTTTGATCCACTGACCCTCCGGCGTTTCTTCGGCTCTTTTTTTAAGAAGTGCCATGGCTTCGGCCTTCGATTTTGCTTCGCCGAGATTGACGGTAGTAAATCCTTGGCAGTATGCAAAAAAGTGAAGATGAGAATCGCCCATACCCGGCAGCATGGTTTGGCTCTGAAGATCAATCACTTCATCGGCCTCGTAGAGGTCAAGAGCGTCCTTTGTGCTGCCCGTGAACACGATGACTCCATCTTTTACACATAATGCCTCTTTCGTTACATTTTCGTTTTCAAGAGTATAGATTTTCCCGTTTGTGAAAATCTTGCTTACGTGCTGTTTCATTTTCTGCCCTCCTGCAATCCGTTTGCACAATAAATATAGCATTAGCGACAAAATGAGCGCGGCGTTATGCGCTTGGTTTATGCTATTTTACCATACTAAGAAGGAAAAACAAATATGAAAAAATATGCGAAATTTAACTATTGTTAAATAGAACAAAGACAATGAGGAAGTTAAAAACGCAAAAAAAGTGAAATAATTTTTGCAGTGTGCTGAAAATGTTTGGTAGCTTTTTGTGCAATAGTGTGGTCTAAATGCTAAGTTGAAACAGAAACAAATATTAAGAATTCTTTATATTTCTATATTTTGCATATAAGCAGAAAAGGAAAACGGAAGAGAAGAATTCTATATTTCGTTTCAAAATCATGATGTTATACAGCAAGTAGTGTACGGCATAATTTCAATCATTTGTCAAGCGGAAATCTTGCGCGGTTTTTCGACATTTTCTGCCGTGTTTCCTGCCGCCTTTCCTGCCAAAAGTGTATCCTACCTTAATATATGATAATATATAATATATGCTGGGAGCTATACAAATTATTTAAAACTGAAAAAGAGGGGAAAAAGAACTTACGGGCATGGATGGTTCTGCCGGTAAAAGAATAAATCCAATTGCATAAATGCGTAGCTTGCATTATACTTATCTAACAATATGCCATGCCCTGATCCTACATAGGCACAATACTGTCAGTTTCAGATGACGGGGGAGAGGGATAAGACGAAAGAAAAGGTGGACAATATGCAGCTTGTAGATAGAGTACTGAAGACAATTGAAATATTGAGCGGGGCGTTGGATGGGATGTCTGTCTCCGATTTGTCGGAGGCCTTGGATGTGCCCCCCAGCTCTACGCATCGAGTGCTGAAAAGCCTGCAGGATAATCATTTCGTGTTTCAGAATACGGAGACGAAGAAGTATGCCCTCAGCTATAAGGTCTACACAATTTGCGCAGGGATGCGTGAGCGCAACAGTCTGATTGCTGCGGCCAAGCCTTTCATGTATGCGTTGTCCCGAGATATCAAAATCCCCATCGTGCTGTGCGTGCGGGATGAGGATAAAATTATTAATCTGGAGAGTTGCGTGGGTGGTGATGCCTCTATTTTTATGACCACCACCGGTATTAAACTGCCTATGTACAACACCTCTGCCGGACGTGTATTTGCAGCCAGTATGCCTCCGGAGCAGGCAAGGGCAATATTTGAACGTACCCCCCGTGCCAAGCAGACACCTTATACAAAAGTGGAGCTGGACGAGCTGCTGGAGGAGTTGGATCACATTCGGCAGCAGGGCTATGCCCTCATTGACGAGGAATTGCAGTTGGGAATCCAAGGAATTTCCTGCCCGATCTACGATTACCGAGGAAAAACAGTGGCTGCGCTGGCGGCAACCATGATCAAGACAGAGCACACAGTCAATATGGAGTTAGTGCGGCAGCTGAAAGCGTGTGCAGCTTCTATCTCAAGAGAAATTTCTTGACGTTATATACAAAATGGTGGGATTTTTCCTGTAAAAAGAGTAGAAGTTTCAAGTTTTTTCAAAAAGAAGCGTTGGGTAGATTGACGCATTACGAATTCAATGGTATCATCAATTTGCTGTTTCTACTATATGGAATGAAATTCCGTGTAGCGGAATATCTAAGGCGAGGAAAAACTTACAGCCTCGTAGGAAGGCGAAGAAAGGAAGAAGAAAATGAAAAAGAAACTCATCAGCATCATCTCCGCGGTACTGGCTATGACCATGCTTTTGGCGGCCTGCGGCGGTCAGGGCGGCGACGGCAAGGATCCTGCGAACAGTGAGGGCTCCGACAAGGCGCTGGACATTATGTTTGTCGTTACCGGTAATCTGGGCGGCGGCACCAACAACGACGATGTGTATGCTGCGCTGAAGGATTATACCGATAAGAATGGCGGCAATGTTGCCAGCTTTGAGTGCAACATGGATACTTCTCTTTATGAGAGCACCCTGATGAAGGCTGCAGAGATGGGGCAGTATGACCTCATTGTGACCGGCTTCGGCACCATGATCGAGCCTCTGTCCAACACGGCTGCCAAGTTCCCCAATCAGAAGTTCCTGATCTTCGATACCGAAATGGATTTCTCTGACGGCAAGAATGCCAACGTGATCTCCGTGCAGGTCATGCAGAACCAGGGCTATTTCCTGGCCGGCGCTCTGGCTGCCATGATGACCACCTCCGAGGAGTGTGCTTATGCCAACCCCCAGAAGGTCGTGGGCTTTGTGGGTGCTATGGAGTCTACCGCTATTCTGGATGCACTGGTGGCGTATATCGAGGGTGTCAAATATGTCGATTCCTCCATTGAAGTGCTCTATTCCTTCGTGGGTGACCACAATAACTCCGCGCTTACCAAGGAAATTGCCATCTCACAGAGCAACAGCGGTGCTGACGTGATCGTAGGCGTTTCCAACAGCGATCTGGCGGTGGCCGATGCTGCACTGGAGAAGAACGTATACGCTATGTGTGCTGACGCTGATGAAGCTGCGAATATTGCCGGAACCAGCAAGGAGACTGCCGATCACATTGTAACGTCTGTCATTAAGGCATATTACAACATGGTATTCCCCATCGTGACGCAGATCGGTGACGGCACTGCCCAGTGGGGCACCCACATCAAGGTCTCCTATGCAGACGGCGGTGTTTCTTTGGCGGATAATGAGTTTTATCAGGCAATCGTTCCTGAAGCCATCCGCAAGCAGTTGGCTGAAATTGCCGATAAGATGATTTCCGGCGAAATTGAAGTGAGCACGGCTTACGGCGCATCTACGGAGGAAATTGATGCCATTAAGGCGCAGGCTCCCGCACAGAACTGATGCAGTAACCGAAAGGGGGGTGCTTTCCGCACCTCCCTTTTTTACTAAAGAGATTTTCATGTGATCCTATTTGGAAAGGGAGGAAAAGAGATGGCGGAAAAGCAAAAGCTTTTCGATAATGTGGGCATCGGTGAGGATATGCTCTCCATGGAGCACATTACCAAGATTTACGAAAACGGCTTTGTGGCGAACAGCGATGTGAATTTTTCTGTCCGAAGAGGTGAGATTCACGGGCTTGTCGGGGAGAACGGCGCCGGAAAAACAACGCTGATGAAGGTGCTCTTCGGGCAGGAGACCCCGGAGGAGGGGCGTATCCTGATCGGCGGGGAAGAGCGTAAGATGGAGAGCCCTCTGGATGCATTGGAATATGGAATCGGCATGGTGCACCAGCACTTCATGCTGGTGGATAATCTGTCAGTAACGGACAATATGCTGCTGGGCGTGGAGCCTGTGAAAGGCGGCATTGTCTATGACCGCAAGGAGGCCAGACGACGGGTGATCGAGGTGTCCCAAAAGTACGATCTGGACGTAGACCCCGATGCCATCGTCGGTGATCTCTCTGTGGGCTATAAGCAGCGGGTGGAGATTTTGAAAATTTTGATCCGCGGGGCAAAGCTGCTGCTGCTGGATGAGCCTACTGCCGTATTGACGCCGCAGGAGATCAAAGAGCTGTTTGTGCAGCTCAAGAAACTGAAGGAGCAGGGCTTCTCCATCGTGTTTATCTCCCATAAACTCAACGAGGTGCGGGAGATCTGTGACCGAATCACGGTGCTCCGTCTGGGCAAGTCCATTGGTACGGCGGATATGGCCAATATTACGGAGGACGACATTACGAAGATGATGTTTAACCGTGATGTGAAGTTCAAGATTGACAAGGCACCTGCTAAGCCGCAGGAGACCGTATTGAAGGTGCGGGATCTTTCCTTCAAGGACGCTCAGGGGAAGGACACGGTTTGCCATGTGTCCTTTGACGTGCGTGCCGGTGAAATTTTGGGTGTTGCCGGTGTAGAGGGGAATGGACAGGCAGAGCTGGCAGATATGATTGCCGGACTTCTCCCCATTCAGTCCGGGGATGTGCTGGTGAACGGCCGCTCTTTGAAGAGTGCAAAGTCCATCCGTGAGATCCGTGAGATGGGCGTTTCTCTGATGCATCAGGACCGCATGACCTACGGCGCGTCCAAAGAGCAGAGTATTGAGGAGAATATTGTCGCTGACCGCTACTATCAAAAGCGGTATAAGAAATTCGGCTTGCTGAACTGGAAAAAGGTACGGCAGGACAGCAAGGCATATGTGAAGGAATTTGTGGTCAAGTGCGAAGGCCCCGGTGCGGCAGTCAAAACCCTTTCCGGCGGCAATATCCAGAAAGTCGTTGCGGCCCGGGAGTTTACGGCAGACGCAAAATTTATGCTGGTTTGCCACCCTACCCGTGGTATTGACGTGGGTGCAGCGGAAGTCATCCGAAAGAAAATTGTGGCGCTTCGGGATGAAAAACAGACGGCAACGCTGCTTTTCTCTGCAGATCTGGGCGAATTGCTGAGTATTAGCGACAGTCTTGTGGTGATGTATGGAGGCCGGATTGTGGCATACTTCCCCGATGCCGGTCAGGTAAATGAGCAGACGCTGGGCGAGTATATGCTGGGTGTCAAGAAACAGAGTGATGCGGAAATTGGAGGTGTTCTCTTTGCGTAAGTTAGAACCAGTGAATAAAAGCCAGCAGATCGAGAGACGCTTCTCCGTTTTGAGAACGGTTTTGGCCATTGTTATCTCTATGGTGATTGCCTTTATCCTCATTGTGACCGTCAGTGATAACCCGGGCAAAGACTTTCTCACGCTGCTGATCGGCCCGCTGCGCAATACCAGTAACCTCACCGCTATCATTTCCAAGATGATTCCGCTGCTGTTCACAGGTACGGCCATCTGCCTTGTGAATGCTGCCGGGCAGATCAATATCGCCGCTGAGGGTGCTTTTTTCGGCGGTGCTGTGGCGGCCACTGCGGTTGCCATTCTCCCCGGAATTCCTGCCATCCTTCACATTCCATTGTGTATTCTGGCCGGTGCATTGGCGGGCAGTATTGTGATGGGAATTCCCGGTATCCTGCACGTCCGGTATAATGCAGTGACCATCGTGGTGGCTCTGATGATCAACTATGTGGCCTTGTATCTGGGCATGTACGTGATTTTAAATCCGCTGCGTGATCCGAATGCCGGGTTTGAGGCATCTTATCAATTTGCCCAGTCAGCCCGCCTTCCCTATCTCTTCGGAAACTCCCGGCTGCATATCGGACTGCTGTTCGGTATTGCTGCTGTTATCATTGGGTATGTGGTACTCTACCACACCAGCTTCGGACTCTCCGCCCGCACCGTAGGGCAGAACCAGAAGTTTGGTACCTACTCCGGTATGCCTGTGGGTAAGACCATCGTGGGGATCTCTGTGCTGGCCGGTGCTCTGGCCGGTGTGGGCGGCACAGTGGAGACGCTGGGTAACTATCAGCGCTTCATGTACGGAGGCTTTACCAATCATGGTTGGGACGGTGTCATGCTGGCGGTGCTGTGCCATAATAAGCCCCACTACATGCCTCTTGCAGCCCTCTTCCTGGCCTATATCCGTACCTCGGCGGATGCGCTGAACTTTACCTCCAATATTCCGCCTGAAATTATCAACGTGATTCAGGCCGTCATTATCATTCTCATTGCAGCCGAGCGTTTTCTGGCTGGCTGGGAACACAAGGCCATTGTGGGCAGCACCAAGCGTGCTATGAAGGCAGAAGGGAGTGCAGAATAATGTGGAATTATGAATTTGTAATGGAGTTTATCAGCTCTGTTCTGCGCATGAGCACCCCCTTGATCCTGGTGGGCATGGCTGCCGTCATCGGTGCAAAGGCCAACATCCTCTGCGTAGCCTACGAGGGAATGATGCTCTTTGCGGCGCTGGGCGGTGTCATGGGCAGTGCCTATTCCCAGAACCTGTTTGTGGGGATCCTCTGCGGTCTTGCGGCAAGCATTGCCGTGGCGGCAATCTTTGCCTATTTCGTTCTTTATCTCGATGCAAAACCGCTCTTGACCGGTCTTGCCCTCAATATGCTGGCTACGGGAGGCACCGTGTATGCGGTGTATCTGTTGACCGGCATGAAGCAGAATACCTCCAACCTCATGTCGTTGAAGTTTCCGGTGGTACACATTCCGCTTGTTGAGGACATTCCTGTACTGGGCGACATCATCTCCGGACACAACCTGATGATCTATCTGGCATTGATCTCTGTGGCGGCGGTATGGTTCCTGATCCACAAGACCCGACTGGGCCTGCGGATTCAGGCAGTAGGACAAAATCCCGATGCCGCCGCATCTGTAGGAATCAACGTGCGCAAAATCAAGTTCACCGCCTGTATCCTTTCCGGTATACTGGCAGCCTTCGGTGGTATGTATCTGTCCATGGGTTATTTGCCCTACTTCACCACCGGTATGGCGGCAGGCCGTGGATTTATCGCTATTGCCGCACAGAATATGGGCGTAGGCAACCCCATCCTGACCATGATCTTCTCTATCATGTTCGGCTTTGCTATGGCTGTGGGCAATGTGGCACAGTCCTTCCGTATGCCTTCCCAGTTTGCCTCCATGGCACCCTATCTGCTGACGATCATCAGTATGTGGCTGATGGGTGCAGTGGCACGCAGAAAAAACAAAAAATTAGGCACCGTTAAGCTGTAACGCCGCTTGCGGAGGGCCGGGGCCTGCTGACGGCAAGGGGAAGCTTGCCGACCGTACATAGCCCGCAGGCCGGATTGTCCCGCGGCGTTCAGGTCGCAGAAAGGAATGAAACTATGCAAACAGTATCCGCTGCAAATCCCTCCTTCGGAGGAAAAGCGCCCCACCTCATGTGTGGAAAAGGCGATATTGCGGAAGTTGTGCTGCTGCCTGGTGATCCCGGCAGAGTCAAGATGTTCATAGATCTGTGTGATGACTTCCGAATCATTGCCAGTAACAGAGAATATACGGTGGGTACAGGCACTTATAAGGGGGTTCCTGTCAGTGTCTGCTCTACCGGTATTGGTGCTCCTTCCACAGAGATTGCCGTATTGGAGCTCATTGAGCTGGGTGCAAAGGCGCTCATTCGTATTGGCGGTACCGGGGTGCTGAAAGAGGAAATCAAGTGCGGCGAGATGATTATCAATACCGCCGCCATGCGCCGGGGCGGTGCCAGCTGCTTTTATGCCCCTGCGGAATACCCGGCCGTGGCCTCCTGCGAGGTGGTCAATTGCTTGGAGGATGCCTGCAAGCGAGAAGGAATCGGCTATTGGAAAGGAATTTCTGCCTCAGTAGGTTCTTTCTTTGCCGGACAGGGTCGGACTGCGCTGGGAAGAAAGTTTTACAACGAGGATTTCCAGCAGGAGATGATCAACCTTCGTGTGCTCAATATGGAGATGGAATCTGAGACGGTCATGACACTGGGCTCTCTTTTTGATGTGATGACCGGCTGTATCTGTGCCGTCCACGCCAATCGAATTACCGACGAGTGGATGGAGGATTTCTCCGAGGCACAGCGGAATATGTGCAAGATCGCACTGGAGGCCGTGGTGCAGCTGACGGAGAAGTACCTGCACTGAAAGATTCCTATGTACATCCTGCAAAAGAAAATACCGTCGGTCCATGGGCCGACGGTATTTTTTCTGTGATAGGCAGAGGGAAAGGGTTGACGGAAAGGCAGGTGTGATTTATGCTGATATCATGGAAACGGTGCGTATCAGCGTCCGGGGTTAGGGGAATGTACCGACTGACCCGGGAGGGAATGGAGCAGGCATGAAGCGGCTGGTGTGCCGTCAATCAACGGCTGCTGACAGCGCATGGATTTCAAGAAAGGAGAGTATTACATGAAAAAAGCGCAGCTTACAATGACGGAGTTTCGAATTCCGGCAGCGCTTGAAAGAGAGATTCATTTTGCTTTTGTATCTGATTTGCATTGCTTTGATCATGCTCCCATCATAGATCTTCTGCAGGATATGAAGCCGGATGCCGTTTTAATTGGCGGCGATTTTGTGCAGGATGAAGAGCAGTATGAGGACGGCTTTATGTTTCTGGAACGCAGTGCACGGATGTTCCCAACGTTTTGTTCCATTGGTAATCATGACTTATACTTTCCCGGAGATCTGCGCTCTTCCATAGAAGCCACAGGTGTGGTGGCACTGGACAATGCATCGACGGCGTATCAAGATATTTGGCTCGGAGGGCTTTCCTCTGCATTGCAGGAACAGGGGCTTATCCGTCGGCATCTGCAAGAGCAGATCCCGAATCTGGAGTGGCTGGCGTCTTTTTCCGCACTGCCGGGCTTTAAGCTTCTCCTTTGCCATCATCCGGAATATTATGATCGGTATGTGCGGCCGTTCCCGGTGGATCTGGTGCTTTCCGGGCACGCCCACGGCGGACAGTGGCGATTTCACAACAGGGGGCTTTATGCTCCCGGTCAGGGGCTTTTTCCTAAATACACTGCGGGCCTTTATGAAAATAGACTTCTTGTGAGCAGGGGGATCGGAAATGCTGTTTTTCTCCCCAGAATTAACAATCCGCCAGAGGTATTGAGCATCTATTTGGAAAGCCATAGGTGACGGGGCGCACTTAAAAATGGAATAGACTGATCTATATATACTACAAAATGACAGAGATGATAGCGAAAAGAGGGGGAGGTCACCTACGGAAGCTTATGTGATGGATGCCTTTGCCGCCGAGCTCTTCGGCGGCAACCAGGCCGGCGTGGTGCTGCCGGATCGGGAACTATCCGATCAGGAGATGCAGCAGATTGCCGGAGAGTTTAAGCACTCAGAGACGGCCTTTGTGCGTATGGAGCCGGGCGGCGTGGCGCTGCGCTATTTTACACCGGCGGGGGAAGTGGATCTGTGCGGCCATGCAACGATTGCCTCCTTTGCCATGCTGTACCAGACGGGCAGAATCGGTGAAGGCGTTTTTATCGCCCATACCCGGGCAGCCCAGCTGCAAATTCAGGTCCGTGGTGAGACGGTCTGGATGGATATGGCGCCGCCGCAGCTGCTGGGCACCATTGAGGAGAAGGAGTGGCAGGCACTGTACGGCGCCTATGGTCTGCGGCCGGAACATTGCCCGCAGGGCTTTGCGCCCAAGATTGTCTCAACGGGGCTTGCCGATATTATGATGCCGGTGCTGAATCATGAGGTGCTTATGTCTGCCGTACAGGATGAGCGTGCCGTAACGGAGTTGTCTCGTCACTATGATGTAACAGGCGTGCACATGTTTTGTCCCGGCGGGGAGGCTTGCACGGCCTATTGCAGCAATTATGCCCCGCGCTATGACATTCCGGAGGAATGTGCCACCGGAACCTCTAATGGTGCATTAACGTATTATCTCTATCTGCAGGGACTGGTGAAGCCGGAGGAAGAGAATATCTTTTTACAGGGTGAGCATATGAATCGTCCTTCGGAGATCCGAAGCCGTTTGGTCAGGGATGGGCAGTCGGTAAAGGTGCTGGTCGGCGGACGGGCTGTCATGAGTATGCATGTGGATCTGAAAATCTGAGACGGTTTCCTCATGCAAGTATCTTTGCCAAGCACATATAGCTTAGGCAGGCGGAGGGGGAAGTGTCAGCCAAGGGAGAACAAAGGAACAGCATGAAGCACTTGCTGTCCCCTCACTTGTCCTGTGCCTGGCCTATGATCAGGATCTTTGACAGAGCAAAAAGGAACACCATGCATACAAAAAACTGCCGAGGGTCGTTCTTGCACGGAACGGCCTCGGCAGTTTATTTCATTTTCTCTGTGCAGGCTCATACAGGCGCTGGGAAAAGCTGCAATAAGTTCCCGTCTCGTCCTGAAAAGCATATCTCTGTACGGCGAGGAATGGTCAATTATCTTCAGGAATCACCGGGGTCTGACCGGATATGACCTGCTGGATTAGATTTCTGGCCAGTTCCACCGACTCCTCATTGGGACGCATGACGTACAACTCCTGATTGCCCACAGTGGCACAGGGCAAGAAGTCATCATAGCCCCAGACTGCGTAGCTGGTAATGTTCCACTTGGCCATCTGGCTCAGCTGCATCCGTACCAGAGCACTGATGTCCTCGTAGGGCATATTGGTGGCAAAGCAGCCCTCTACGGCTTTGAGCAGATCGTTATACTTGGAGAGAATCTCGGAGGAAGTGGCCTTGTCCACGATGGCAGAGATCACAGCCATCTGGTTCTTGCCGCGCTGGTTATCGCCATCGGGAAAGGAGTCGCGCTCACGGCTAAAAGCCATGGCCTCGTGGCCGTTAAGGTGGTTCAGCCCCTCGGAGAAATAGTAGTCCCGCTGATCCCCGTTATCGAAAACGCCGATGTTCCGGGCGGTAAATTCATAGGGGGAGACCACATCAATACCGCCCAGTGCATCTACGATATCAATGAGACCGGTAAAGTTGATGCGCATGAAGTAGTTTGGTTCCATGCCGTAGAAGGAACCCAGTACCTCCATAGACTCTTCGGTACCAAAGCCGCCCACATGGGTCAGCTTGTCCCGCAGGCCGGTATAAGGCTCGCTGACAAGGGGGATGTAGTAATCCCGGGGCGTATTGAGTAACAAAACCTGATGGGTGCTGGGATTGACAACGGCCATAATATTCACATCACTGAGGCTGTATGTGTTGATGTCCGTGTCGCGGGCATCGGAACCGCTGCAGTAAATTATGAAAGGCTCCCGGGTGATTTCGGAGTTGGGCTTGATGGCATCGACTGTGTGCTCTGTGGTGAACTCATAGAGAATCCGGGTCTGCTGGGAAAAATCCTCGTAGCCTTCGATCTTTTCCAACATGCTTATGTAGCCGGCGTTAAGCATAATGGCATCCACATCAGCATCATAGAGAGCATCTACCAAATCGGTTACATTATTATAAGGGGTGTTCCGCAGAGCGCCCAAACCGTCTTCCACGGTGTCCAGCAGGGCGGCAGTGTTCTTTTGGTCGGCGTGGGCGAGGTTTCCGAAGTGATAGCCTACGGCATCGCCGATATTCTGGGCAGGGCTATTCTTCATAACAATGACATAGGTGGTCTCTTTTTCCACCAGCCTGCCGGAGATGTTCATCAGCATATTCTGTACGCTGCCGGCAGCAGAGACGGTGTAGATCATGAAACCGGAGAGAACCAGCGCCACTGCGCCGCAGATAAATTTAGGCAGACGATTTTTGCGTCGGGGCAGCTGCACTGCCAGATGCAGGAAGTTAAGTGCCGACAGTACAATGACCAGAGCCACAGTCAGGCCTGTGGTCAGCATTTTAGTGGACAATAGGCGGACTAGCAAAATGAAGCTGCATACGGCAAATAAAATCAGGCAGGCCAGACCGAACCAGTCACCCAACCGCATAGGGCGGCGAATGCTGCCTCTTTTTTTCTTATTGGGACACATAGAAAATCTCCTTATTTGGAATAGTATGTACCGATTTGATCGGAAAATAAATACGTGGTTTTTATTATAGTACAGTTTTTCCTTTATTTCTACGGCAAATTACAACAAATGTGAGGGCGATTTTCTGAAAAGAGCGGCAAAACTATGAAATGCTGCACGAACCAATGGAGCATGCGCAGCTAAAGCGGAGAAAAACGGCATTGAAGCCGCAGGAAAACCGTGATATAATACAAATATCTATATGCGGTTTTATATAAACCCCAAAGAGATTCTGCCGTACTCATGTCAATATACATGATACGTGCGGCGTGGACAGGAGGGTGAAGCTTATGAAAGCAGCGCTTGTGATCATGGCTGCGGGGCTGGGTTCCCGATACGGCGGCAATAAACAGGTGGACGGTGTGGGACCCGGCGGGGAAGCCTTGATGGAATACGCTATCTACGATGCGATTCGTGCAGGCTTCACTAAAATCGTTTTAATCGTCAAGCCGGAAATTGTAGAGTTGGTAGACCGTCTGTGCGGAACATGGCTAAAGGCAGCAAAGACACGGGAGGGCGAGCCTGTGGAGGTGGTCTATGTTTTTCAGGAGTATGACAGCATTCCTGATTTTTATGCCATCCCGCCCCAGAGGACCAAACCCTTTGGCACGGTACACGCCGTACTTTGTGCAAAGGACTGTGTACAGGAACCTTTTTGTGTGATTAATGCCGATGACTACTATGGTGTGGAGATCTATCGCACCATGTATGAGACGCTGCTGACCATGGGGAAGCAGGGACAGGCCGCCATGGCGGGCTATCTTTTGAAGAACACGGTCAGTGAAAACGGGGCTGTGACCCGCGGCATCTGCGATGAGGAAAAGGGTGTGCTGCGGGAGATCCGGGAGACAACAGGAATTCAAGTGCTGGAAGACGGCACAATTGCTGATACCTCCGGCGATGTGGCAGTACCATTGAACCCGGAGACGTTGGTTTCTATGAATTTTTGGGGATTTCAGCCCTCGATCTTCCCGGTGATGGAACAGTATTTTCATCAATTTCTCCGCAGTCTTGGGCCCGGGGAATGCAAGGCGGAGTGTCTGCTGCCGGTGATGGTAGGTGATTTGGTGAACCGGGGAGCGCTGCGGGTGCAGATCCTGCCCGCTGCGGCACGGTGGTTCGGCATGACCTATCAAGAGGATCGCCGTGAGGTATCGAAGGAACTGGGAAAATACCACCAACGGGGGATCTATCCTCCTACACTGCAACTCTAATATCAACCTTTTGGGTGAAAGAAAACTATGGCTCATATTCCCTATGATGATTACGAAAAAAGAATGCGGGAGCGTCGGCGCCGGCGGGAGAAACTGCATCGCCGCAGGAGGCGGCGAAGAGTATTGCTGACAATTTTTCTCCTGCTGATGGCAGGATTGCTGACGCTTTGGCTGGTCAAATGGGGTTCAGAGAAGGAGCCGCCGGACAAGCCCGCCACAGTGGAGGTACCCCGCAAGCCACAGCCAAAACCGCAGCCAGCGTCCACAGACTGGCGCTTGGTGCTGGTGAATCCATGGAATCCGCTGCCGGAAACATGGGAGCCGCCTGTGATGCAGGCACTTCCCAGCGGCTGGGAGGTGGACGCGCGGTGCTACGATGATCTGAGGGCGATGCTGGACGACTGTGGGGCGGCAGGTCATGAGGCACTGGTGTGTTCAGCGTATCGCCCGCGATCCTTGCAGGAGGAATTGTTTGAAGATCTGGTACAGGAGTATATGGATCAAGGGCTGACGGAAGTGCAGGCCAGAGAGGAGGCCGCCAAGGAGGTGGCTGTTCCGGGCACCAGTGAGCATCAGCTGGGGTTGGCCATGGACATTGTGGACTTGGACTATCAGCTGCTGGATGACACCCAGGCAGACACGCCGGTCCAGAAGTGGCTGATGGAAAACAGCTGGCGCTATGGGTTCATTCTGCGCTTTCCCAAAGAGAAGCAGGCCACGACCGGCATCATCTATGAGCCGTGGCACTATCGCTATGTAGGACGGGAAGCGGCGGAGGAAATCTATCATTCCAATCTCTGCTTGGAGGAATATCTGCAGGGGAAGTAACTCTGCATGAAAAATACCGTACAGAGCCGCGGGGATTCCCTGCGGCTCTGTACGGTTGTACCTTTTGGCGAAAAGTGTCAGCGGGCATTGCTCTCGTTACGGGTATTTTCGTTCTTGGTATTCTTGGTGTTGGTATTTTTGCTGTTGGAGTTCTTGGTGTTGTTGGCGTTGTTGGTGTTGTTGGCGTTGCTGGCGTTGCGGGTCTGGCTGCTCTTGCTGTTCTTGGTGTTATCCTTGGCGTTCTTGTAATTGTCCATGAGGACACCTCCTTCTGTACGTTGCGTACAGTGCTAGTGTTGCCCCAAATCCGGCAGTTATGCAGGCATGTAAAAAAATATGAAAACTAAGGTTGACAAAATGAGAAAAGCATGGTAATATACTTTGGAAAACAAAGAAGGTCGGTGCATCCGCCTCACCTTAAGCAGTGGCGAAAAGGTTAACAGCTTGTAGAAAAGAAACTCGCAATGGGTTTTGTTTGCTGCGCGGATGCTATGTGCATTCGCGTTTTTTTAATTTTTGGATTGGAGGTGCTTCGGTATTAGCAAGGTAGTGCATCAACTGAACGAAGAGATCCGCGACAAGGAGATCCGCCTCATCGGCGCCACCGGTGAACAGCTGGGCATCATGACCTCGACAGAGGCTCTGAACATTGCAGAGGAGCAGGGTTTGGATCTGGTGAAAATTTCTCCGCAGGCACAGCCGCCTGTATGTAAGCTTATGAACTACGGTAAGTTCAAGTTTGAGCAAAGCAAGCGGGAGAAGGAAGCGAAGAAGAACCAGCATGTGGTGGAGATCAAAGAAATTCGCATGTCTCCGGGCATTGACGTGGGTGATTTCAACACCAAACTGAAGAATGCACAGAAGTTTCTGACAGATGGGAACCGTGTGAAAGTCTCCGTCCGTTTCCGTGGCAGGGAGATGGCGCACACGGATATTGGCCGGGAACTGCTGAAAAAGTTTGCAGAAATGTGTGCCGAAGTAGCAACCATGGACAAGGCCGCCAAGATGGAGGGCCGGAATATGTCCATGTTCCTGTCCCCAAAAACCGGTAAATAAAAGCGTTCTTCACGCAATATGCAGAAGAAAACATTGGAAGGAGTAAATTATTATGCCTAAACTGAAGACTCATAGCGGAGCCAAGAAGCGCTTCAATCTGACCAAATCCGGCAAAGTCAAGAGAGCCCACGCTTACAAGAGCCACATCCTGACCAAGAAGGATACCAAGCGTACCCGTCGTCTGCGCACCGGTGCTTATGCCGACTGCACCAACGAGGCGACCATTCGCAAGATGATCCCCTACAAATAAGATAAGGATTCGTTAGAATAGGAGGCAATAAGAAATGGCAAGAGTTAAAGGCGCTATGATGGCGCGTAAAAGAAGAAATAAGACGCTGAAGCTGGCCAAGGGCTATTGGGGTGCTAAGTCCAAGCACTTTAAGATGGCAAATGAGCAGGTCATGAAGTCCCTGACCTATGCCTATGTAAGCCGTCGCCTGAAGAAGAGAGACTTCCGCCAGCTGTGGATCACCCGTATCAGCGCTGCCTGCAAGCTGAACGGTATGAACTACTCCAGCTTTATGCATGGATTGAAGGTGGCCGGTATTCAGATCAACCGCAAGATGCTCTCTGAGATGGCAATTAATGATGCTGTGGCTTTCACTGCTCTGTGTGAGATTGCTAAGAAGGCCTGAGTTTCGTCAATGGAAAATGATGTACGCCTTGAAGCACTGCTTCAAGGCGTATTTTTATTAAAACTTTATAAATGTTGCATTTACCAGGTGCTTTTTTGTTTCACTTATGCTAAAATAAAAATGTTAAAGAATAAACTAAATAATCTGACATTAAAAATAGTAAAGGAATTTGGAGGGAATGCGATGTATTGTACGAGAAAGATCAATGACGATTATACATGGGTGGGAGCTGACGCACGACGTCTTGCCATGTTTGAGGGCGTATTTGGCGTGCCGGACGGCATCTCCTTCAATAGCTATCTCTTAAAGGACGACAAGACGGTGCTCTTTGATACTGCAGACAGTGCCGTAGTACAGACTTTCAGGGAGAATCTGCTTCACGAACTGGATGGCCGGGAGCTGGACTATTTGATCATTCACCACTTGGAACCGGACCATACGGCGCTGGTGGAGGAACTGCTGCTGCGCTTCCCGCGGCTGCAGATACTGTGCACCGCCAAGGCTGCCACCATGTTGGGTCAGTTTTTTGACAGTGCTGCCGGGAAGAATATCCTCACCGTGAAGGAGGGGGATACCCTTTGCACCGGACGGCATACGCTGGAGTTTATTGAGGCACCCATGGTTCACTGGCCGGAGGTCATGATGACCTATGATCGGACGGATCGACTGCTGCTGACAGCGGATGCCTTTGGCTGCTTTGGTGCAATCAACGGTCAGCTCTTTGCCGATGAGGTGAATTTCGAACGGGATTATCTGGACGAGGCACGCCGCTACTACAGCAATATTGTCGGTAAGTATGGCAAGCAGGTGCAGGCGGTGCTGGAGAAGGCTTCCAAGCTGCACATCGAGATGCTGCTGCCCCTCCATGGCTTTGTCTGGCGTAAGGATCTGGGCTGGATCATTGAGAAGTACGACCTGTGGAGCCGCTGGGAGCCGGAGGAGAAGAGCGTAGTGATCGCTTACGCCTCCGTTTATGGTCACACGGAGAACGCTGCCAATATTTTGGCCTGCCGTTTGGCGGAGCAGGGGATTCGGGTGCAGATGTTCGATACTTCTGTGACACCTGCTTCTTATATCGTGTCCGCAGCTTTCAAGGCAAGCCACCTTGTTTTTGCAGCCACTACATATAACTCCGGCGTGTTCGTGACCATGGAGCAGCTGCTTCATGATCTGGTGGCCCATGGGCTGCGCAATCGCAGCTATCTGTTGCTGGAAAATGGCTCTTGGGCACCTACTTCCGGCCGCGGCATGAAGAAAATTCTGGAGCCGCTGGGTTGGAATGAGTTGGCAGATCCCCTCTCTATCCGCTCCGGGCTCAAGCCCCATCAGGAGCCGATGTTGGAAAGAATGGCAAGTCTGATCGCAGAAGACATGAAGAAAGAGCGTCCTGCGCAGACAGATTCTCACAAGCCCCAAAAGCAGTACGTGTGTCGGATTTGCGGTTATGTGTACGAGGGAGATGCGCTGCCTGAGGACTATAAGTGCCCTTTGTGCGGTGCAGCTGCCAGCTACTTTGATGAAAAAACAGAGTCCAAGAAGTTTGTCTGCTCCCTGTGCGGTTTTATTTATGAGGGGGAGTCTGTTCCCGCAGACTTCCATTGTCCGCTGTGTAATGCCCCGGCAGACAAGTTTGTGGAAAAGAAAGACTGATAAAAGCAGGTGTAACCTTTGGTTACACCTGCTTTTTGACTGCATGATGGCTTTGCGGCGGCGGAAAGGTGTCAAAGGGATTTCCTGCTTTCTCAATCCTCTTCGTGCGCTGCTGCAGGAGCCTCCCATGGAACCATCGTGGCAACGCAGCGGTTAATGTTCTTGCCCTCGGCATAGAACTTTGCCTCATAGTCGGTCATTACGCCTACCGGGCCGTTGGCGTGGAGATCCGTAGTTACCTCCGAAAGTTTGAAACCAAACTGGGGGATCTCTTCCACGGAGAAAGCGAACAGCTTGTCGTTGTCACTCTTGAAGTGGATTTGTCCGCCCATTTTCAATACCTGACGGTAAATCTTTAAAAAATTGCCGTGGGTCAGACGGCGCTTGGCTTGATTGCTCTTGGGCCATGGATCACAAAAGTTGATATAGATGCGATCCATCTCACCGCTATCAAACATATCCGGCAGTGTGGCGGCATCACCATCGACGAAAAAGACATTCTGGAGTCCTGCGTCGCGGCAGCGCTCCATGGCCACCACCATAGCATCCGGTACCCTCTCCACAGCAATCAGCAGCACATCCGGCTCTGCGGCGGCAGTCTCCGCGGTAAAGCGGCCCTTGCCACAGCCTATTTCCACCCGGAGTTCCCGGGCTTGAGGAAACAGTTCACGCCAGCGCCCCTTGTGCTCAAAAGGGTCAGTGATCCATAGGGCACGACAGGCCTCCATTCTTGGCTGCAGGTTCTTTTTCTTTCTCATACGCATGGTGGAACATCCTCCTGAAACAGCCCGAGGCTGTAAAGTCTTATGTTCTTTTATACCACAAAATATAGGGGCATGTAAATATTTTTTCCCCAAATAGGGACTTACTGTAAAAAAGGAGGAGGAAAACGAAAAGGGGAGAGGTTAAAAATACTAAAGATAAAGGAATGGTTTTGTACATAGTGCTAAAAAGGAAAAAGAGCAGTGGCGGGGCTTGATAATTTTTAAACGATATACTATAATACTTAATGTATGAAGGGGGAATATGCCGGAATCCCGGCAACCTCTCCGATAAGCGCGCCACGGCGCACAGTGCACTGTGTACGCACGGCTTAAATGAGAAGGAGGAAACCCAACGTGACGAATGTTTTGCTGGAAAAGAAAGGCCACATTGCAGTGGCAACCATCAACCGCCCCAAGGCCCTCAATGCCCTGAATTCTCAGGTGCTGGAGGATCTGAATGAGATGGTGGAGCAGGTGAAAGCCGACGAGGAGATTTATGCTTTGGTGCTGACCGGTGCAGGGGAAAAGGCTTTCGTGGCCGGCGCCGACATCGGCGAAATGAGCAGCTTGACCAAGGCTGAGGGCGAAAGCTTCGGCAAAAAGGGGAACGATGTGTTCCGCAAGTTGGAAACGCTGCCTATTCCCACCATTGCTGCAGTGAACGGCTTTGCGCTGGGCGGCGGCTGCGAGTTGGCGATGAGCTGCGATATCCGCCTGTGTGCTGATAGTGCTGTGTTCGGTCAGCCGGAGGCTGGCCTGGGGATTACTCCCGGTTTCGGGGGCACCCAGCGTCTGGCTCGTCTGGTAGGGCCCGGTATGGCCAAGCAGATGATTTACACCGCTAAAAATATCAAGGCAGACGAAGCACTGCGTATCGGCTTGGTTAACGCAATCTATCCTGTGGAGGAACTGATGGCTGCTGCGGAGAAGATGGCTGCCACCATCGCTAAGAATGCACCCATCGCTGTTCGTGCCTGCAAGAAGGCCATCAATGACGGTTTGCAGGTGGATATGGATCAGGCTATCGTGGTGGAGGAGAAGCTGTTTGGCAGCTGCTTTGAGACTGCCGATCAGAAAGAGGGCATGAGCGCATTCTTGGACAAGCGCAAGCATGAGCCCTATCAGAATAAGTAATCCGTTTGTTAATTAACAGGCCTCACCGGCCTGATGATTAAAGTGTATATTAAAAATTTTTATGTAGGAGGAACGAATCATGAAAGTTGCAATTTTTGGTGCCGGTACAATGGGCAGTGGTATTGCACAGGTATTCGCGTCCAAGGGCCATGTAGCCATGATGTATGCGTCCAGCGTTGCTAGCGCACAGCGTCATCGTGACAAGCTGGCTGCTTCCCTGGCAAAGAGAGTTGCTAAGGGCAAGATGACTCAGGAAGCTGCTGACGATCTGATGAGCCGCGTTGTGGTGGAAGAGTTCGAGGCTGCTGCCGATGCCGATCTGGTCATCGAGTGCGTTGCTGAGAACATGGAGACCAAGAAGGACATTCTGGGCCGTCTGGATGCCATCTGCAAGGAGAGCACCATTTTTGCCACCAATACATCCTCTCTGTCCATTACCGAAATGGCCAGTGGCCTGAAGCATCAGCTGGTCGGTATGCACTTCTTTAACCCCGTGCCTGCTATGAAGCTGGTTGAGGTTATCGCTGGTGCCAATACTCCTGCTGAGTTGGTAGAGTTCATCAAGAATCTGTCCATCGAGATTGGCAAGACTCCTGTGGTTGTCAATGAGGCTCCCGGCTTCGTCGTCAACAAGATTCTCATTCCCTATTGCAACGAAGGCGTTTGCATTCTGCAGGAAGGCGTTGCTTCCGCAGAAGATATCGATATTGCTATGCAGCTGGGTGCTAACCACCCCATGGGCCCCCTGCATCTGGGCGATCTGATCGGCTGGGATGTGGTTTTGAGCATCATGGATGTTCTGTACAATGAGACCCACGACAGCAAGTATCGTGCAAACGTATTGATTCGGAAGATGGTTCGCGCCGGTAAGCTCGGTATCAAGAGCGGCGAGGGCTTCTTTAACTACAAAAAGTAATTAGGAAAAGGAGAAAAGAGTATGGATTTCCATCTGACTAAGGAACAGCTGCTCGTTCGCAAGATGTTTCGCGAATTCGCAGAGAACGAAGTAAAGCCCCTGGCCGCTGAAATCGACGAGGAAGAGCGTTTCCCCATGGAGACCGTCGAGAAGATGGCAAAGCTGGGCATGATGGGCATTTACTTCCCCAAGGAGTACGGCGGCGCCGGCGGCGATGTTCTGTCCTACGCTATGTGCGTAGAGGAACTGGCCAAGGTTTGCGGTACGACAGCTGTTATCGTTTCTGCACATACCTCCCTTTGCTGCGCTCCCATCTTTGAGCATGGTACCGAGGAGCAGAAGAGAAAGTATCTGCCCGACCTGTGCTCCGGTAAGAAGATCGGCGCCTTTGGTTTGACCGAGCCCAACGCAGGTACCGATGCTTCCGGTCAGCAGACCACTGCTGTTCTGGAGGGTGACCACTACGTTCTGAACGGTTCCAAGTGCTTCATCACCAACGGTAACGTGGCTGATACCTTTGTGGTTTTCGCCATGACCGATAAGTCCAAGGGCAACCACGGCATCTCCGCCTTTATCGTGGAGAAGGATTTCCCCGGCTTCTCTCAGGGCAAGCACGAGAAGAAGATGGGTATCCGCGGCAGCTCTACCTGCGATCTGATTTTCGAGGATTGCATCGTTCCTAAGGAGAACCTGCTGGGTAAGGAAGGCAAGGGCTTCAAGATTGCTATGCAGACGCTGGACGGCGGCCGTATCGGTATCGCTTCTCAGGCTTTGGGTCTGGGCGAAGGCGCTGTGGATGAGGCAATCAAGTACACCAAGGAGCGTGTGCAGTTCAAGAAAAGACTGTCTCAATTCCAGAATACCCAGTTCCAGCTGGCTGATATGTACACTCGTATGCAGGCTGCGCAGTTCCTGGTCTACTCTGCTGCTATGAAGAAGCAGAACCACGAGCCCTACAGCATGGATGCTGCTATGGCCAAGCTGTTTGCTGCTGAGGCTGCTTCCGATGTGACTCGTCGTGCCGTACAGCTGTTCGGCGGTTACGGCTATACCCGTGAGTATCCCGTGGAGCGCATGATGCGTGACGCGAAGATCACCGAGATCTATGAGGGTACTTCTGAGGTACAGCGCATGGTCATTTCCAGCAACCTGGGTGTTAAGTAATTGAGGAGGTAAAAGGTAAAATGAAAATTTTAGTTACTGTTAAGCAGGTTCCCGATACCTCCGGAAAGGTGGCCGTGAACCCCGATGGTACTCTGGATCGTGCATCCATGCAGACCATCATCAACCCCGATGACCTGAACGCTGTTGAGGCAGCTTTGGCACTGAAGGATGAACTGGGCTGCAAGGTCGTAGCTTTCACCATGGGTCCCCCTCCTGCAGAGGGCATGCTGCGTGAGCTGATGGCTATGGGCGTGGATGAAGGCGTTCTGGTGACCGCTCGTGAGTTCGGCGGCTCCGATACTTATGCAACTTCCCAGATTCTGGCTGCTGCTATCGACACCTACGGTGTTGAGGACGATGATATTGTTCTGGCTGGCCGTCAGGCCATTGATGGTGATACTGCTCAGGTTGGTCCTCAGATTGCTGAGAAGCTGCACCTGCCTCAGGTCACCTATGCTGGTGAGATCAAGAAGGAAGGCAATACCCTGATCGTCAAGCGTATGCTGGAAGACGGTTACATGACCGTGAAGGTCCAGACCCCCTGCATGATTACCTGCATCAAGGAGTTGAACACTCCTCGTTATCTGTCCGTGGGCGGTGCTTTCGAAGCTTATTCCAAGCCTCTGACCATTATGGACTATCCCGCATTGAAGGATCATGCTCTGATCGATGCCACCACCATCGGCCTGAAGGGTTCTCCCACCAACATTTATAAGTCTTTCACTCCTCCTCAGAAGGGTGTTGGCATGATGCTGGAAGGCGACGGCAAGGAAACCACCGACAAGCTGGCCGGCATCCTGGCTGCCAAGCACATCATCTGATTGAAAGGAGTTACGAATTATGGCTTTTAATAGTGCTGATATCGCTGCCTTCAAAAACGTTTGGGTTTTCTGTGAGCAGCGCCAGGGCGTGATGATGCCCACTACTTTCGAACTGATCTCTGAGGGCCGCAAGCTGGCCGACGAGCTGGGTGTTCAGCTCTGCGGTATCCTGCTTGGTGACAACGTTGACGGGATTGCCAAGGAGCTGGGTGGCTACGGCGCCGATCAGGTGTACGTGTACAACAGCCCCCTGCTCAAGGAGTTCACCACCGATGCCTACACCAAGGTGATCGTTGATGCTGTTGAGGAACTCAAGCCCGAGATCCTGCTGTTCGGTGCTTCCAACATCGGCCGTGATCTGGCTCCCCGCTGCGCAGCTCGTCTGCACACCGGTTTGTGCGCTGACTGCACACACCTGGATGTGGATCTGGATGGCTATGTTAACTTCCTGCGCACTGGTTCGGCTCTCGATGTTGACAGCGTCAACTTTGAGACCAAACTGTTTGACGTGAACACCAACCTGAAGATGACCCGTCCTGCTTTCGGCGGCCATCTGATGGCTACCATTGTTTGCCCCCGTTTCCGTCCTGCTATGGCTACCGTTCGCCCCGGCGTTATGAAGAAGCGCGAGTTCGACGCTGCTAAGGCAGAGAGTGTTGAGATTCTGCATCCCGAGTTCGCACTGACCGCTGAGGATATCAAGACCGAGGTTGTGGAGGTTGTCAAGGCTGCCAAGAAGCTGGTTGACTTGATTGGTGCTGACTTCATCGTTTCCGTCGGCCGTGGTATCAGCAAGGACGTTGAGAAGGGCATTGCTCTGGCTCAGGAGCTGGCTGACGAGCTGGGCGGCGTTGTAGGTTCTTCTCGTGCCTGCGTAGACTCCGGTTGGATCAGCGCTGACCATCAGGTTGGCCAGACCGGTAAGACCGTACATCCCAAGGTATATATTGCTCTGGGGATCTCCGGTGCTATCCAGCACAAGGCTGGTATGCAGGACTCCGAGTGCATCATCGCCGTCAACAAAAATGAGACCGCTCCCATCTTCGAGGTGGCTGACTACGGTATCACCGGCGATCTGTTCAAGGTCGTTCCCCTGCTGATTGAGTCCATCAAGGCTGCTAAGGCTGCTAAGTGAGTGACTCCCCGATAAAAGGGTTCAAAGAAGGCTGTCCCATTTTGGGACAGCCTTCTTTTACATCTGCATCAGATGCTTTCTTAAAAATTGGTAAGTGCAAGTGAAAACAATGGAAGCAGCATTACTTACATGTTTTAAAGAAATTAATTATAACCACTTTCAAAAAGAATTGCACCGGATCGGTGTTGTGAAATGGCATCAATACAACAGGGAAAAATTCTTGGGGGACTGTCTTGTTCCGGGGGATTAAAAAGGCACAGCAGCTTAAAAGCTGCTGTGCCCTCCTATTCACTGATTAAAATTCCGGATAGCCTTCTTTCAGTGCGTTGTTGTAGAAAGCACGCTCCCCGCCGATGAACTTAGGGCGGACACGGGCGGCCAGCAAAAGAGCCTGCCCAATATGATCCTGCTCCAGACGCACAGGCACAGCGACCTTCTTTAAGTGCATACCAATCAGTGTACCGCCAATGTCCAGACCGGCATCAGCCTGCAATTCTTCCACCGCCACAGGGTGCTTGAAATTGTTGTAGGCAGCGGTAGCAAAGGAACCGCCAGCCTTAGGCTGGGGAACTACATTGACGATCTCGGCATGGGGAACGGCCTCGTGTTCCACAATCAATGCACGATTCAAATGCTCACAGCATTGGGCGGCAATATAAATGCCGCTGGGCCCGAAAACACTGTTGAGTCCGTCATAAATCGCCTGTCCCACCTCCGGGGTAGACCAACTGCCCACACGGCGGCCTACTGCCTCGCTGCTGCTGCAGCCAACCACTACGATCTGCCCTTTGTGAAGTTTGGCGGCTTTTATCAACTGCTCCGCAGCGGCAGCTGCATCGTTGTGAATCGCCTGCAAAATTACGGTACTCTCTGCATCATGAATCGTTCCAGACATGCTTTATACCATTCCTTTCCCAATGTGCTACAGGAGGAGTGGTACCCCACTCCTTTTGTTATCATATCATATGTATCCTTCTAAATCAACTTTTGATCTAACTTGGTGCTGCGGATGATTGTCATTAGGGCAATACCAATCACAAGACCGGCAACACCCTGTACGCAGTTACCGGGGATACCGGCGGCAGCACCCATGAATCCGTAGCCGCAAACGGTGGACTCGTAGAGGTAGTAACCGCCTACCATGATGCACTCGCCAGCCAGAGCACTAACCGGCAACGCCGCCGCAGGAACAGACTTCTGCAGAGCCTTATAAAGAAATGCAACCACCAGTGCCATTAGGCCCTTGATCAAAAAAGTGCCGGGGACATACTGAAAATAACCGCCCAGCAGATCTACCAGCATGGACCCGATACCGCCGGCGGCAAATCCGTACCAGGGCCCCAGCAGCCAGCCGGACAGCAGTACAAAGCAGTCACCCAAATTCAAATATCCGTTGGTAGGGGTAGGGATCTTAATGACCATAGTGGCAACAAACACCAGAGCCGCCATCAGTGCAGCCATGACCAGCTTTCTAAGTTTCTTGTTCTGCATGTGAAAACTCTCCTTGCTTTTCCTTGATACCTGTATTATAGTTAAAACTGGTATTAAAAAAATAACCATATTTCTTATAAATGTTAATACCAGATGGAGGACCTCTATGCTAACCTATACGTTTGAAAAAGGCGAAGGGATCAGCTTATATGAACAGCTCTACCGCCATATCAGGGAGGATATTTTAGAGGGGCGTCTGCACTCCGGGGAGAAGCTGCCCTCTAAGCGTATGCTGGCCAATCATCTGGAGGTCAGTGTGATTACGGTGAAAAATGCCTATGAGCAGCTGATTGCTGAGGGATACATTTACGGTGTGGAGAAGAAAGGGTACTATGTGAGCTGCGTAGAGCAGCCCCTGCGCGGAGCGGCCATGCCTGTGGTGCAGCCAGTGCAAAAGGAGAAGCCCTATCTTTTGGATTTGGTGACCAACTCCATATCGGCAGAGTATTTTCCGTTTACGGTCTGGGCGCGGATGATGCGCCAAACGATTTTGGAACAGGACAAAAATTTGCTGCTGCCTCCGCCCTACAACGGTGCAGAGCTGCTCCGCCGTGCCATCGCACAGGATTTGCAGCAGTTTCGGGGGATGATCGTGGATCCGGAACAGATTATCGTGGGGGCCGGCGGCGAAGTGCTGTATCATTTGCTGGTGCAGCTGCTGGGACGTCAACGATGCTATGCGGTAGAAGACCCGGGCTACCGTAAGATTGGAAAGATCTACGAGAGTGACGGTGTGCGGCTGCGCCGTATTCGGCTGGATGAGGGAGGCCTCTGTGTGGAGGCACTGCGTCGCAGCGATGCCGATGTGGTGCACATTTCTCCTTCACATCACTATCCTACCGGTATCGTTATGCCGATCACCCGGCGGCAGGAATTGCTTCGCTGGGCGGGGGAGAAGGAGGGGCGTTACATTTTGGAGGATGAATATGACAGTGAATTTCGGTTTGTGGGGCGGCCGATTCCCACCATGTTTTCCACCGATGAACATCAGCGTGTCATCTATATGAACACCTTTTCCAAGACCATAGCGCCGTCTATCCGTATCAGCTATATGATTTTACCGCCCCATCTGCTGGAGACATATCGGGAGAAGCTGGGGTTCTATGCCTGTACAGTGTCCAGCTTTGAGCAGCACACGCTGGCAGCGTTTATGTCGCAGGGGCGCTATGAGCAGCACATCAACCGAATGCGCAACCGATATCGTCAGAAACGGGATACTGTCGTCGATATCATCTGCAATGGCCCGTTGGCAGGCCGTGTGGAAATTATGGAGCAGGATGCGGGACTGCATTTTCTGATGCGGCTGCATACACAGCTGTCAGATGAAACATTGAAAGAACAGGCAGCGGCACGAGGTGTGCGGCTGGCGATGCTTTCGGATTACTATAGCTGTGCTGCGGATGCGCCGCTCCACATAGTTGTGATGAACTACTCCGGGATTGAGCCGGAAGATCTGCGGCAGGGAATGGAACAATTAGCGGAAATTTTGGAGGAAGAAGCATGTACGATGAACTGACAAAAAGCGATTTGCAGAAAATGCAGGAAGAGATCGACTATCGGATACAGCAGCTGCGTCCCAAGTTGATTGAGGATGTGCAGACGGCCCGCGCTTTTGGAGATCTGAGTGAGAATTTTGAGTATAAGTGTGCCAAGCAGGAGAAAAACCGCAATGACAGCCGTATCCGCTATCTACAGCGGATGATCAAAACGGCGCATATCATTGATGATCACTCGGCCGGCGATGTGGCGGGGCTTTACGATTCTGTGGAGATCCTGATGGAGAATACAGGGAAAAAGCGCACAATCCGACTGGTGACCACCCTTCGGCAAGATGCCCTCAAGGGACTCATCAGCAAGGAGTCTCCGGTAGGAAAGGCGGTCATGGGCCATGGTGCCGGCGAACGTGTCCACGTAGACATGGGGGATCATGGCGGCTACTGGGTGGAGATTTTGTCTATCGAAAAAGGGAAGGATGACGATTCCATTCCCATCGGCTCTTTTTAACCTACGTTCCTCTTCCACAAACAAGACGGCAGCAACCGTATGCTGCCTGCTCAATTCGATGGCACTGGCATAATGTCCTGAGGTGAGGAAGGGCAAGTATTTGCCATTTATAAAAACAGGATGTATCAAAGGCTGATACATCCTGTTTCTTTATTCGAAATGACACGCAATCTTACTTCAGAAGGTCATCAAAGCCCATGATGTAGTCGTCGCAAATTTCCCGCATTTCCGCTTCCGTATCGGCAAAGAAAGGGTCGTGCACACCCACCACACGCATTCCCGCGGTTTTGGCACTGCGGCAGGCCTCTATCGAGTCATCGAAGAGAGTACACGCGGACGGGGCGATCTGCATGGCATTGGCGGCGTAGAGAAAGATTTCCGGGCTCTTTTTTTCCATTTGCAGCTCGTTGGCAAAGAAAAGTCTTTCGAAATAAGGCCGCAGATGTAAGTGCTCCAGTGCTGCATGGCAGTGTTGGGGAATGCTGGAGGTAAGGAGAATCATCTTTTCACCTCGCTGGCGGCAGCGTTCCAGAAACTCCACAACACCGGACTTTACCGTAACGCTCTCAGCGTACACATTGCCCGCCGTCTCCAACCATTCGGCCATAATCTCCTCTAAAGATTCCGGCAGGTTGCCATATTCCTTGGTAAAGGCGGCTGCCTTGGGGAAGATCGTGTGGGCCACACCCTCAGCGTACGCCTTCGTGTAAGGCAGTCCTCGCTTTTCGAGAAAGGCGATGTCCACATCCCGCCAAATTCCGTTCGAGTCAATCAGGGTGCCATCCATATCAAAAATCAGCATAAATCTTGCTCCTTGTCCTTATGTGAGGGGGTTAAAGTAAAGCGCCACGGGAAATCCACCGCCTCCTCAGCGTAGTCGATGCCAATGCGCCGTCCTGCCTCCACGGTGAAAGGCTCCTCCTCCACGGGGGGAAGACCGGCATCGGCAGGGGAGGTGCAGAGGAAAAGTGTATCGCCTGTGAGAGATAATCCATCCAGTGCAGTGGTGAGCCCAAGGGCCTGGCAGCATTTGCCGGGGCCGTTGAGGAAATTTTTCCGCTGGTAGGCGGAAAACGCCGCCGTAGGTTTTCCAAAGCGCAGATGCGCCATGGTTTCGATGCCGTACACAGGGGACAGCCCCCGCAGCAGTACGGCATCCGGCTCTCCTGCTGGGTTGGTAACAAAATTGAGACAGCAGTGCATTCCATAGATCAGATAGATGTAGGCATGACCCGGCGGGCCGAACATGGTGGCGTTGCGTCGGGTCTTGTGGTAACCGTAGGCATGGCAGGCCTTGTCAATGGCCCCTACATAGGCTTCCGTTTCTGTAATACGGCATACCAGAGTGTCACCATGCAAACGACGCACCAGATATTTCCCTACCAGTAAGCGAGCTATGGCTACCGTATCGCCATCATAAAATTCTTCGGCTAAGCGAGCCATACCGTTGCCTCCTCTTGGTTTGTGACATTAACATACCATAAATACAGCGTATTTTCAACCAAGGATCTTCCTGAGAGCGAAGGCGAATTTTGTCGCAAGAGCGTGTTTTATCGTGGACAAACGGGGAATACTGTGTTAAAATATGGTGATATTGTATGGACTATTATTGAGTTGCGCAGAAAAGGGGTATACTTCATGGGCGGCAAATTGATCGTATTTGAGGGCACAGACGGCTCCGGTAAGGCCACACAGACACAGATGCTCTGTCAAGAGCTGGAGCGCCGTGGAGTTCCCTATCGGAAGCTGGAGTTTCCCCGCTATCAGGAGGAGTCCTCTGCGCTGATCCGCCTTTATCTTTCCGGTGCCTTCGGCGGAAAGCCGGAGGATGTGAATGCCTACGCCGCCGCTACCTTTTATGCCGTGGATCGCTACGCTTCCTATCGGCAGGATTGGGGTACGTTTTATGAACAAGGCGGTCTTTTGATTGCGGATCGCTACACCACCTCCAACGCAGTACATCAGACAAGTAAGCTGCCGGCGGAGGAGCGGGATGCGTTTTTGGATTGGCTCTTTGACTTTGAGTATGGCCTGTTGGGGCTGCCTGCACCGACCCGGGTTTTGTATCTGGATCTGCCCACGGACATCAGCGAGCAGATGATGCGCCGTCGGGAGCAGGAGACAGGCACGAAGGCCGATATCCACGAGCAGGACAGCGAATATCTGCGCCATTGCCGGGAGAATGCCGCCTATGTGGTGGAGCGCTGCGGATGGACCAAGATCGACTGTGCCGCGGATGGAAAGATCCGCTCGGCAGAGGAGATCCATCACCAGGTGCTCGCAGAGGTGGAGGATTTACTTGTCCCATAAAGAGGAAAAAATGAGGCGCCCTAAGGCGCCCCATTCAGGTATGTTCCTTTAGCAGTTGCAGCAGGAGTTTCCATTGTTGCAGCCGCACCCGTTGTTGTAGCCACAGCCTTGGTTGCCGCAGCAGCAGAACAATACCACAAGGATGATGATCAGCCAGATGCAGGAACAGTTGTTGTCAAAGCCCATTTTTGTCACCTCACTTGTTCTTATCTGTGCTATTGTATGCCGCGAGGCGGGCGAGGGTACATTGTCCCGCCCCGATCGCTGAGAAAATAGAAAGGAACGAACGATATGTCTGACCCCAAGAAATCTGAAACCACCAGTTGGGATTCCCGAAAGGTGCGCCAGAAGAGCGAAAAAAGCGAGAGTACGCAAAAAAATAAAAAAAGACCGGTACCGCAGAAGAATATGAAGGTGGCAATTTACATCGCCAGCGTGTTAGTGATTTCCGCTCTGTTGGCAGGTCTTGCATGGTTGATGGTCAACGATGTGTGCGCATTGAATAAAGAACCCTTGACAGTCACCATTGAGGTGGAGAAGGGAGAGAGCGTGGGCCAGGTGGCCACGAAACTGAAAAAAGCCGGCCTGATTGAGTCCAAGACCCTCTTTATGATCTTCGGATCGGTGTTTGACGCTAAGAGTACCATTGGTCCGGGCAGTTATGAGCTCAATTCCGATATGGATTTTCGCTGCCTGATTCATTCTATGAATCCTTCGAACAGCCTGATCCCGGAAGGCGTGGTCCGCGTCACCATCCCCGAGGGCTACACAGTGCAGGAGACAATTGCGCTGCTGGCAGCGGAAGGTGTTTCCACGGAAGAGGCGCTGACGGAGACCGCAAAGAACCATGTGTTTGAGGGATATGACTTTGTCAATAACGAGCAGCTGGGAGATATTACCCGCTTGGAGGGGTATCTGGCACCGGATACCTACGAATTCTTTGAAGATGAAGAGCCGGAGAAGGCACTGGGCCGTCTGTTAGACAACTTCGCCAATTGGATGGATGAGGATGTGCGTGCAGATATTGAGAACTCCGATCACAGCTTCCATGATATTGTGGTTATGGCATCCCTCATTGAGAAGGAGGCTACCGGCGACGATGAGGAGCGAGCCAATATCGCCTCGGTACTCTATAACCGTTTGTCAAATCCTGCAAAAGAAACGGCAGGCTATCTGCAGCTGGACTCTACCATTGACTATATCCTGCGCCTCAATGGTATGGAACGTACGGAGTTTTCCACCGATATTGACAGCCCCTATAATACCTATCTCTATCAGGGTCTGCCCGCCGGTCCGATCTGCAACCCCAGCCGCTCTTCGTTGATGGCTGCGGTGTATCCCAGCAAGACAGATTACTACTATTTTGCCTACGGCAAGGACGGTGTAAGCCACTTCTTCACCAATTATGATGACCATCTGGCCTTTGTCAACAGTGACATGTTCCAGCCTGTTTGATGATGAGAAAAAAACCGGAATTATTAGCCCCGGCGGGGGATTGGGAACGGCTGCAGATGGCCGTACGCTATGGTGCCGACGCTGTATATTTGGCGGGCACATCCTTTGGCATGCGTTCTTTTGCCGGAAATTTTACCGATGAACAGCTGCCCAAAGCGGTACAACTTGCTCATGCCCACGGTGTCAAGGTTCATGTGACCGTCAATACCATGCCGCGCAACAGCGAAGCAGATCATCTGCCTGCTCATTTGGAAAAGGTGGATGCCGCGGGAGTAGATGCCCTTATTGTGGCAGATCTGGGCGCTTTTACCATGGCGGGGAAGTATGCCCCCCACTGCGAACGGCATATCAGTACGCAGCAATCCATCTCCAACTATGCCAGTGCCGCGGCATGGTATGACCTGGGAGCCAAGCGTGTGGTGCTGGCTCGTGAGTTGAGCCTGACGGAGATTCAGGAGATTCGCCGCCGCGTACCCAAGGAGTTGGAGATCGAGACCTTTGTCCATGGTGCCATGTGCGTCAGCTACTCCGGGCGGTGTCTTTTGAGCAATTATATGACTGGCCGAGATTCTAACCGTGGTGCCTGTGCACAGCCCTGCCGCTATCAGTATGCTCTGATGGAGGAGAAACGGCCGGGAGAATATTTCCCGGTCTTTGAGGATGAAAAAGGCACCTATATCATGAATTCCCGGGATATGTGCATGATCGACCATCTGGACGACCTTATGGATGCAGGCGTGGATTGCCTGAAAATTGAGGGACGGGCCAAATCTGCCTACTATGCTGCTATCGTTACCGGGGCGTACCGTCATGTGTTGGATGATGTGGCGGCGGGGCGTCCGATAGACCCCGTCTGGCGGGACGAGGTGGAGCACGTCAGCCACCGTCATTACGCCACCGGCTTTTTCTACGGTGCGCCGGGGCAGTATTATGAGAACTCCCGCTATATCCGAGATTGGCAGATTTGTGCCGTAGTGACGGAGTGTGACGAGAACGGTCTTGCTACGCTGAGTCTGCGCAATAAGTTCTCGGTTGGTGATGTGGTGGAGGTTGTAGGGCCGGATACCAAGCCCTTTTCCATGACCGTTCCTTGGATGAAAGATGCCCAGGGGCAGCCCTTGGAATGTCCTAAGATCCCTCAGATGGTCTTTCAGATGCAGCTGCCCCATGCCGTGCCGCCTTATAGTTTTGTGCGCCATGCAGTGGAACTATCGGCAAAATAAGAGTACAGACAAGAGACAAAAAAGAGCGCTGACTTTTCAATGTCAGCGCTCTTTTTCTATGGTGAGAGCATCTTTGTCCCACTGATCTGCCATAGATCCAATCGAAAAAAGCAGCACCAAGGCAGGAACCTTGGTGCTGCTTAAAAAATATGCACAGGGCAGTGACATCAGGCTTGGAGCGTGACATTCTCTGGAACGGGAGATTCTGCCGGTGCAGGAGCAAATTCTTCCTGCGCTGCTGCGGCGTGCTCCTCGTGGATCACCGTCATATAGGACAGGAGGATCAATGGAAGCGCACATAGGACAGCGTGTGCGGAAAGTAAGCGGATGGACAGGAAGCCCAGGGCGGCGCCGAGGTGAAAGGCGATGATGGTTTGGCCAAAAAAAACAGTGCGGCGAAGATGGCTGTAATCCCTATCACAACAATACTCGGCAAACCCCATCACAGCCTGCTTAACGTTGTTGGTGGAGAAGATGGTGGAACTGTTAAAGCCGGAGGCACCGGCAAACGCGGTCCACTGGAAGCTCATGGCAAAGAAAATCGGGTAGAGAAAAACGATGCCGGGCGTATGGTAAGGGAGAACATACAGTAAAAGAGTACAGACAAAGGTAATGAAAGGACTGATGCGTCCCGTGTCCCGATGGAACTTGCGGTGCAGGATGACGGCAGTCATAACACCGAGAATATAACAGAGCAATCCACCGGCGTGGAGCAGCAGAGAATACCAATGGCCAAACAGCGAGTCGAACAGAATTTGCAGCAGGTTGACGGTTTGGGCATTGCCGAACAGACCGCTGGGGCCTAAGATGGCATAGGCACCAAAGAAGCCGCCCACTACGGCAAAGGACATATGCCGCAGAGTATCTGCCGGGAGTTTTCTTCCCACAGTTACACTTCCTTCATAAAAAATTTACATTACATAATCAGTATAGCAGACTGTCGGTATTGTGCAAGGGCAAAAGTGACGAAAAGGAGGGCTTGTCACAAAATACAGTTGACAATGGTTCGGAATATGGTAGAATAATTACGATATTAGAAATGCTGTGAGGAAACGAGCCGTTTTTTCCGCCCGGACAGCGAGACGGGAAGGGTGCAAGCCCGTCAGGTGTCGGAGATACGGCGGCCACTTCTGAGCTGACCGCGAGGAGCGGTACGCCTCATCCCCGTTATAGGATGACTGAGATGACGGCCCTTGGGCTGTTAATTAGGGTGGTACCGTGAAGAGATCTTTGCCCCTATGTGTGGGTGGAGGTCTATTTTTTTGCAGTATTTAAATTTTCTACGATAAAGGAGAGAACCACTATGTCCCATCCCTATCATGGTGTGAATGAACTGCGTGAGATGTTCCTCAGCTTTTTTGAGAGCAAGGGTCATCTGCGCCTGCCCAGCTTTTCTCTGGTACCGCAGGGCGACAAGTCCATCCTGCTCATTAATGCCGGCATGACCCCGATGAAGCCCTGGTTCAAGGGGGAGGAGGAGCCGCCCCGCCGCCGGGTCTGCACCTGCCAGAAGTGCATCCGTACCGGCGATATTGACAACGTGGGCAAGACGGCCCGCCACGGCACCTATTTTGAGATGCTGGGGAACTTCTCTTTTGGCGATTATTTCAAGCATGAGGCCCTGCATTGGTGCTGGGAATTTTTGACCGAGGTGGTGGGGCTGGAGGCTGACCGTCTGTACCCCTCCATCTATCAGGATGATGACGAGGCATTCCATATCTGGCACGATGAGATCGGTATTCCCGCCGAGCGCATCTTCCGCTTCGGTAAGGAGGACAACTTCTGGGAGCACGGCTCCGGCCCCTGCGGCCCCTGCTCCGAGGTATACTATGACCGCGGCCCCGAGTACGGCTGCGGCAAGCCCGGCTGTACTGTGGGCTGTGAGTGCGACCGTTATATGGAGATTTGGAACAACGTGTTCTCCCAATTTGATAACGACGGACAGGGGAACTACACCGAACTCGTGCAAAAGAACATTGATACCGGCATGGGTCTGGAGCGTCTGGCTGTGGTTTGTCAGAACGTGAACTCCCTCTTTGATGTGGACACTGTCATGAATATCACCAACAAGGTGTCCGCACTGACCGGGGCCTACTATGGCCAGAGCGAAAAGCGGGATGTTTCCCTGCGCGTGATCACGGACCATATCCGTTCGGCCACCTTCATGATCTGTGACGGTGTGCTGCCCAGTAATGAAGGCCGCGGCTACGTGCTGCGCCGTCTGCTGCGCCGTGCGGCCCGCCATGGAAAACTCTTGGGCGTGGAGAATCCCTTCCTCTACGAGGTGGTGGACACCGTCATCCACGAGAACGAGGGCCAGTACCCCGACCTGCGGGAGAAGCAGGCCTATATCACCAAGGTCATCCGCACTGAGGAGGAGAACTTTGCCCGCACCATCGACGGCGGTATGCGCATCTACAGCGAGATGCTGGAGGGCCACAAGGCCAGCGGCGAGACGGTGTTCTCTGGCGCTGACGCTTTTAAGCTGTACGATACCTATGGTTTCCCCATCGACCTGACCATGGAGATGGTGGAAGAGGAGAATATGACGGTGGACGAGGCGGCCTTCCACGCCCTCATGCAGGAGCAGAAGGAGCGTGCCCGCGAGGCCCGCAAGGCTCTGGGCGATCTGGGCTGGGCCGGTGTGGAGCTGGGCAAGGATATGCCTGCCACCGACTTTGAGGGCTATGATAAGGACGTGACCGAGGGCAAGGTGCTGGCAATCCTTTCCGATGAGGAGGAGCGCAGTGAGATCGTTGCCGGTGTCGACGCCATTGTGGTGCTGGATCGTACGGTCATGTACGCTGAAATGGGCGGTCAGGTGGCTGACCACGGCGTGATCTGCGGCCCGGAGGGCGAGTTCATGGTGAGCAATGTCCAGAAGAATCAGGGCGGCAAGTACCTGCACTACGGTCAGGTGACCCGCGGCGTGCTTCAGAGCGGCGATGTATGCACTGTCTCCTTCGATGTGGAGCGCCGCAACGCCATCCGCCGTGCTCACAGTGCCACCCATCTGCTGCACGCAGCATTGAAGAAGGTGCTGGGCGACCATGTGCATCAGGCAGGTTCTCTGGTGGAGCCGGATCGTCTGCGCTTTGATTTTACCCACTTTGAGGGCATCACCCCCGAGCAGCTGGCGCAGATCGATCTGTTGGTCAACGACAGCATTCTGGAGGGGACCGAGGTGGTCACCGAGGTGCTGCCCATCGAGGAGGCCAAGAAGAAGGGCGCTGTGGCCATGTTCGGCGAGAAGTATGGGGATGTAGTCCGTGTGGTGGAAATGGGCGATGTGTCTATGGAGTTCTGCGGCGGTACGCATACCAGCAATACCGCCAAGGTGGGAGCGTTCCGCATTAAGTCCGAGGGCTCTGTGGCCTCCGGTGTACGCCGTATCGAGGCCACGGTGGGTAAATTGTCTTTGGAGGTCATGAATCGCAATCAGGAGCGCTTGTTCCACGCAGCCCAGATGCTGAAGACCAATCCCGGCGAGCTGTGCGCCAAGCTGGATCAGCAGGTGGCGGAGATGAAGGAAATGCGCCACGTACTCGATCAGATGCGTGCTGAGGCCTGCCTGAGCGATGCCCGCCAGTGCCTGCTGGGCGCCAAGGAGGTAGATGGTCTCCATGTGGTGACAGTGCAGCGCTCCGATATGGATAGCAACACCATGCGCAAGATGGGCGACTTCCTGCGGGATAAAGATCCGCTGGTGGTGGGCGTGATGGCCTGCGCCCACGAGGGCAAGGTGACGCTGCTGGCCGTGTGCGGCAAAGAAGCCATTGCTCGCGGCATTAAGGCAGGGGATCTTATCAAGAGTATTGCTCCCATTGTGGGTGGCCGCGGCGGCGGTAAGCCAGACAGCGCCATGGGCGGCGGTACGGACGTGCTGAAGATCGACGATGCACTGGCTGCGGTAGACGATTTCGTATCCGAAAAGGCAAAGTAAAAGCCGCCCATGTCCGCCCGAAGGGCGTCCAAGCGTTTTGCAAAGCAAAACCTTGCACCGGGGCGGATTCACTCCGCACCAGTTGGTGTGAAAGACCGGGCCCCCGTCGGACAAGTCCGATGGGGTACGGCGGTACGGACGTGCTGAAGATCGACGACGCACTGGCTGCGGTAGACGATTTCGTATCCGAAAAGGCAAAGTAAAAGCCGCCCA
>JAHHSG010000005.1 GCA_020025305.1 Oscillospiraceae bacterium | reverse complement strand
AAATTAAGGTGAGAAATGGGGAACGGCATGGCAATCAAGGCGCGTAATGCGGATTATACAAAGGAATACAATCGTAAAGAAGTGCTTCGTATTTTGCGGCACAGCCCCATGAGTCGGGCGGAGCTTGCTCGCTCCACAGGACTGACAAGGGCAACAACTTCACTGATTGCGGATGAACTGCTCAATGAGGGGATGTTGACGGAACTGGCACCGCAGTCCGTTGGCAGAGGCCGCAGTTCAATTCCTCTGGCTGTGCGGGAGGACTGCTATTACGTTTTGGGTGTGCAGCTGCAGCGCACCAGTTGTACCGTGGGACTGTGTGATTTTGTGGGGCATTTGCTGCGGCAAGAAGAGGTTTCTCAAGAAGGGGATCAGATTTTCTCCATTGTCCGTGCCCTCGAGGAACTGCTGATTGGCGTGGACAAGAGCAAGGTACTGGGGATTGGTATCAGCTCGCCGGGTCCTGTGGACACGCATGAAGGGCGGATCTTAAAACCACCTCGCTTTGACCAGTGGCACGGGGTAGCGCTTGCGCCGATGCTGTCTAAGTATATGGAACTGCCTGCTTTTTTGGAAAATGATGCCTGTGCGCTGGCCCTGCATCAGTTGGAATTGGGAGCAAGCGAGAATTTCCTGCTGCTGTCTGTGGATAGTGGTGTGGGTTCCGGTGTCATCACCAGAGGGAAACTGCTGGGGGGAGCCGGAAACTTTACCTGTGAACTGGGGCATTCTACCATCTGCTACAATGGCCGCCGCTGTGAATGCGGTAACCGGGGCTGTCTGGAGGCCTATGCATCCATTCAGAACCTGCTGGAGGGCAGCTCCTACCACAGCTGGAAAGAGATGGTTTCCCGTCTCGGCAAAGACCCGGAGGCGGAAGAGCTGCTGAAGCGGGAGGCAGAATATTTGTCTGCGGGGATTATCAATATGCTCAACATTATTCAGCTGGATACGGTTTATCTGGCAGGGGATGTGCGCTATGGCCATGAACATTTGGAGTGGCGGCTGCAAAAGGAAATCAACAGCCGCTCCATGACACGGATGATTGGCCCGGCAAAGGTGCTGCCGGCAGACCTTCGTCCGGAAGCCGGGCTGCTGGCTGCCGGTGATGTAGTCATTGCTCGTTACTTAATTGTGTGATTCCCAAAGATCGGTCTGACAAATGGGGTGCACTTTAAGGTTTACGGCGGTTATTAAATAATCAATTGAGTAATACATATAAAAACACCTTTGCACACCCATGTGCAAAGGTGTTTTTCGCTTGTCAAAGAACGCCCGATCCCACCCGTTTACCGGGGGGGATTTTTGCGGGGGAGGTGGCTTCGAATACGGTGCGCTCTGCAAAAGGCCTTGGTTGCGGAAGAAGTGGAAATCACCGATTCGTGTTTTGTTTAGCTGCGCAGCATCCAGCAGGAGCGGAGTCATAAATTTTACAATAATACTACTTGACACATAACACTATGCGTTGTATAGTATAACGCATAAGGAGGTGTTCGGCTTGAACGCTCAACTGAAAAAGGGGCTTTTGGATGTGTGTGTGCTTTCCGTTTTGCGTCGGGGAGAGTCCTATGGGTACAAAATTCTGAAGGATCTTTCTCCGTATGTTGATCTGTCGGAGTCCACATTATATCCGATTTTGCGCCGACTGGAGGCAGTCAAGTGCTTAGATGTTCATTCTGTGGAACATGAAGGAAGGCTGCGCAAGATGTATACTATTACAGAAACAGGTAGGCAGCAGATCCTGGATTTCCTGAAAGATTGGAAAGAGGTAGAAACGATTTATCAATATATCAAGGAGGGAATTGACGGTGACTAAAGAAGTATTTTTACGAGAGCTGACACGCGGGCTTCAGCAACTCCCACCGGAGGAAGTGAAGCGCCAGCGGGCATATTATGAGGAGTTGCTGGCGGATATGATGGAGGACGGCATTGATGAGGAGGCCGCCGTGGCAAAACTGGGGGATGTCTCCGAAATTGTGGAGGAAATTTTGCGCAATACACCGCTGCCCACGCTGGTGAAAACCAGACTGAAACCAAGAAACGGGTGGACGACTGCTGCGGTTGTGGGTGCAATCCTAGGTGCGCCAATTTGGCTGTCGTTGCTTCTGGCCTTAGTGATGACGGTCTTTGCGGTCTGCGTGTCCTTCGGTGCCGTGATTGTGGCCGCTTTTGCGGTGGTTTTTGCATTGGCAATCGCCGGAGTGGGGATTATCATCCGCGGGGTGACGCTGTTTTCTTTGGGCGGAGGTTATGTGATCTTTTCTATCGGCTCCGGTCTGCTCCTTTTGGGGCTTTTCTGCCTCAGCTTTTTGGCTGCCAAATATGCGGCCATGGGCCTTTTCCGAGGTGGACGGTGGCTTTTCCGGACTGTCAAGGGCCTGTTCATCGTAAGGGAGGGAAAATAAATGAAAAAGAGCACCAAAATTTTGCTGTGCGCTTCCGCTGTGCTTATTTCGCTGGGAATGATCTTGGCCATTGGCGGCCTGATAGCGGGTGCAAAACTGGATAGAATATTCGGCGAAGGATTATGGACCTTCGGCTTTTATGAGGAGAGAACCAGTGAGTTTTCACAGGACGGACATTACGCAGTTTCGGCCGATGGAATTGATCAACTGACTATTGACTGGTGTGCCGGAAATGTGTTTGTAGAGCCGTATGAGGGGCAGGAGATTATCCTGGAGGAGGCTTGCTCCCGTGGGCTGAATGAAAAAAACGCATTGACATTCGAGGCAGACGGCAGCACTTTGCGGATTCGCAGTTCGTCCGGTACGGTAGGTTTTTATTTTGGCGGTGTGCCGGTGCACAAAGATTTGCATATCCGTGTTCCCAAGGATGTGACACTGAGCGAAATTGATTTTAATGCAGGGGATGCAGATCTCCATTTGCAAGATATGAGTATGGGAACATTGCATACGGAGACTGCGGCGGGAGATGTGTTCTTGCAGCAAGTTTCCTTGGAAGCGATGAAGTTTGACTCGGCCAGCGGCAATTTGAAAGTGGAGGCTACCAGCGTTGCAGAGGTGGAGATGAACACTGCAGCAGGAGACTTTACCGGCGATTTGCTTATGTGCCCTCAATGGATTTCGTTTAACGCTACGTCTGGGGACGTGGAGCTGCGCTTACCGGCTGACAGTCAGTTTACCGTGCAGAAAGATAACCTGGTGGGTGGCTTTCAGTCAGAATTTGAAGGCACATACCGCGATGGCGTCTACACAGTGGGGGATGGATCCTCTCAGATTGAAATGAAAACTTTACAGGGATCGCTGCAGCTTTTGAAGGCGAGCGTATCGTAAGGAATGGAAGCAGACAAATGTGGAAGTGCGGCACAGAGAATCCATTCACGGTATAACAATTGTGTGTATCTGCCTACGCATTTGAAATTGTCCTCAGATACAATATTCCGGGGCAGAGAGACTTCAAAACAAGAATTAGTAAAATTGCAGACGTATTAAAATATGCAGAAACAGCCTGTAGCCCACTTGTGAGTGGGCTACAGGCTGTTTTCCTTACAGAGCGTGAAACAGGAGTGGTGTAGTTAAGAGTACTTTTCCACAGCTGCGATTCCCTTTTCTGTAATGCGGAGTTTACGTTTGAATAGACCACCCTCAATAAGGTATCCCTGACGTGTCAGGTGGGAGGAAATGGCCGCCATCTGCATAGAATGAATCTGATACTTCTTGACAAAGTCAGCCTGTTTATCGGGAGTATTCTTGACAATGCTTAGAAGTTCTATGTACATGGGAGAAAGCTTCTCGTGAGCCATCTTAGACTCGATATCAGACAGAGGATTCAGTTTAGTGAGCCCCTTTTCTGTAATGCTATAGGTATAGAACTTGGTGCCAATCATGCCTGCGCGCATAAGGTAGCCGCCCTGATCCAATTTTTCAACAGAGGCAGAGGCACGAGAGGAGTCGACTCCCATATAGTCCGTCAGATCTGCTTGATAGCAATGCCCCAGGCGGAGAAGCGTAAGAATCTGCAAATCAAAGTCATCTAAGGTAACTTCGATTCGGTTCGTAGCTGTCGGAACACGTTCCCAATCCTTTTTCCCATAGTACTTGGGCTTGCCAAAAGCGCTACCGATAACAGCAGCTACCAAAGTAATCAAGAAACCGGCAGTAGCCATGTAGATGTAGTTATCTATAACGAAAATGTGCAGTACGTTATTGAGAAGTGTAAATAGGCACATGGAAATCATACCTACTAGAGCGCCGACAAAAGCACCGGTGTTATTAAAGCGAGGCCAAATTGCACCCAGCATCAGAAGAATAGCAGGGGGCACCAGCCAGCAGTTGGCGAAGGCGAATAGATAGGTGGCACCGCCGGGGAATTGGCAAAGAATCCAGGTAAGGACGCCCAGTCCGACCATAATAAACTTGGACATTTTCAGAACCTGCTTGGGAGACGCATTGGGATTGATCAGGCGCTGATAAATATCACGGCTGGCCACAGCGGATGCACCTAGCGCAGAGGTGGACGCCGTGGAAATGGAAGCTGCACAAGCGCCAACAACAAAGAAGGAACCTAGCAGAGGAACGAAAGTGCTGGCCAGAAATCCGTAAGCGCCGGTAGGCACCAAGGTGCCGCCGCCCAGGGTAAATGCATCTGCGTGGAAGGCACCGGCATAGATACCGATAACGGAGAAGGGCATAGTGAAGATTAGAGTCAGGAGAATAGCTGCCCAGATAAAGGATTTGCGGGCAACTTTTTCGCTACGACAAGAGGCAATCTTCATCCAATAATAGTTGTTACCCCATACCAGAGCGGCTGCGAACAGGATGATAAAGTTCAGCCAAGAGGGATAGGTCAAAGCACACACAGGTACAGTTCCGCCAGCAATACCGTTATTAACGAAGTCGTTGTTACACCATCTTTCAGCGATGGCATCAAACCCACCGAACTTGTTGACCAGAAGAGTGAGCATCAGCGGTACGGCAATAACGCCTAAGCATACCTGGAAAAAATCGGTAATCGTAGCTGCCCACAGGCCGGAAATAAATGTAAAGGCAATGATGACCAAGAAGATGACCAATGTTACAACAGTTGTGTTCCAGCCAGTGTAACCTACAATAGAGGAAACGCAAGAAACAATATTGTTAGCAAGGATACCGCACATACCGATTACGGAAGTCACTGCGACTACAGGTCTGATCTTGGGGGAAAAACGCATCTCCAAAAACTCAGGAAGAGTTTGAGCGCCGTTTAGACGAACAAACTTTCCCCATAGAACGCCATAGAGCAGCAGACCGGCAATGCCGTAAATCAAACCCCAGGCCATGGAGTTCTTTAGACCGTACATGATGCTGAATCCAGGAGCCAGTGCGACAGTTGTGCCGGCAAAACCGATGGCAATTACGCCCATCATATTAATGAATGTAGATACCTCACGACCTGCCAGAACAAAGTCGGATGCCTCGGAAACCCAGCGTTTTGCGTAAAAACCGCATCCAACCAGAACTGCAATGAATAGAACAAACATCACGATAAATATCGTATTACCCATAATAGAATTTCACTCCTTCTCTCATAACAGAAAATGTATGTAAATAAAGCAATGCCTTATTCATCCATAATGGCAATGACACGGCTCCAACCTGCGCTGCCGCCCTTGACGGGAATAGGCAGGGCGAAAACAGTATAGCCGGTATCAGGCAGGGACTCTAAATTAGTCAGCTTTTCAATGTGGCAGTAAGCGCGATGACGTCCGGCACGGTGGGCCTCCCACAAGATGGATGCATCGTGCGTCTTTTGAAACTCTTCGCCTTCATAGGGAAGAGGGACATCCCAGCTCCAACCATCGGTACCGACGACATGAACGCCCTGTTCGACCATCCAGAGCGTGGCCTCGGCACTCATGCCGGCTCCGGCCACCAAGTATTCTTTAGAGCCCCAGCGTTTATCAGCGCCAGTATTCAAAAGGACAATATCGCCGGGCTTGAGGGTGTAGTTGATTTTTGCCAGATAGTCCTGCACATCCTGTTTGGTAATCTTGTATCCATCGGGTTTGTTTCGGAAATCCAGCTTTACGCCGGGCCCAATGCACCATTCCAGAGGAACTTCGTCGATCGTCCAGGCTTTTTCGCCGCCGCCCGGAAGATCCTCGTTCTGCGTAGGATAATAGTGCCAAGGAGCATCCAGATGGGTTCCTGAATGAGTGCATAGTTGCACAAAATCAATAGCCCAGCCATTCCCGTTAGGTAGATCGTCAATGGTGGCACCAGGGAAAAAGTCAGGCATACTCTCTGCGGTATCCTTGTGATCTTTGCGTTGGATGCGAGGGATTTGGATTTCGGGATCACTGGGGAGATCCTCTTCTAAAATCATGGTTAAGTCAATAATTTTCATAGCTGAATACACTCCCTTGTTCTATTATTGGTTGAGTTGGATTGCATAAGTGCCAACTTTAAACCACGCAAAATATATGTAGCAAAATATATGCCAACTTTTGATTTTTCTAAAAAACGCGGTATTTCAACATTTTCAAGGACATAGCAGCTTCTTTCGATCTCGCAATTTGTACGTATTTCCATACAGCTAACTGTGTTTTTTTAAAAAAGATTTCGGTATCCGTTGGAATATCACTCATTCCCAGAAGTGTACACTTTTCTTTACATGTAAGGAAAACATTACAGTTTAAGACAGAAAATTTGTGTAATTTATATACTTTTGGAAAATATTTCTATCTATTTTTGTATTTTCTGCCTTTTATATAAAGGCGTGAAACGCTTTTTGTTGATATATTCAATTGCTTGGAATATTTTCTACTGTTATAATCGAGCATGTAAATAACCAGTCTTAAATCGAGGAAGTGATTTTTTGGATCGTAATAGTGGTTTGGATTGGAACTGCATGTTGGAATTTATCGAAACTCTGGATGCTGCTGCTATTCTCGATGCCACAGGAAACTATATTTACGTTAGTTCAAGTTGGGAAAAATATACAGGAGTTTCCGCTGATTATGCTTTAGGACATAAGGTATGGGAAATTATTCCGGACACACATGCAGCAGAAGTTTTTCGCACCGGTAAACCTGTAACGGCACGAGTTGTTCGCGCACAAGGCGTTCCTGCTGTAACAAATTATATCCCGCGATTGGATGGACAAGGAAAAGTAATCGGTATTTTCATTTATGTGATCATCCATGGAACAGATGATGCTAGGGACCTCTCTGAGCGGTTAGCTCTGCTGGCCAAGGAAAACGAATTCTATAAGAAAGAACTTTCCAGTATTCGTGGTGCGCGCTATAGTTTGGATAATATCATTGGACAAAGTCCGGCCATTCAAAAGCTGAAAGAGCAAATTTTACAGGCGAGTCGATTTACCTCTACTGTTCTTATTGAAGGTGAGACAGGCAGCGGAAAAGAGCTGATTGCCCATGCTATTCATTCCGTGAGCCCCAGAAGATCAGCCAACTTTGTGCGGGTTAATTGCTCGGCCATTCCTGCGGATTTGATGGAGTCAGAATTCTTTGGTTACTCTGCCGGAGCATTTACAGGGGCATCTAAAAAAGGAAAAACAGGTAGGTTTGTATTGGCAAATAAAGGCTCTATTTTTCTGGATGAAATTAACCTGCTTACTCCCACGATGCAGCCTAAATTCCTTCGTGTTCTGCAAGAGCGGGAAGTAGATCCTGTTGGTGGAAACAGGAGTGTGCCGATAGATGTGCGGGTTATTGCGGCATCTGGGATTCCTCTGGAAACGCTGGTGGAAAAGGGTGAATTCCGCAGTGATCTCTATTTTCGCCTTAATGTTATCCGCATTCAAGCGCCGCCCCTGCGGGAGCGAAAAGAAGATATCCCTTTGCTCGTACAAAGTTTTCTGGGGAGACTGAATCAGCAGTTGGGTATGATGATCGAAGATATTACTCCAAGTGCGCTGGAAATGCTGATGGAATACGATTGGCCGGGTAATGTGCGGGAATTGCAAAATGCGGTGGAGCAGGCAATGAACCTGACGGATGGTTCTGTGCTGCGGGTTCAGGATTTTTACCAGTTACGAGCCCGCTTGCGTAGCCGCAGCTATCATACACTGGCGCAATCTGTGGACTATAAACTCCGACCGGCCCGTCAGGCGTTTGAACGTGATTTGATTAGGGATGCTTTGGAGGCAGCGGATGGGAATCGAGTCAAAGCAGCCAAACTTTTAGGTATTTCGCGCACTGTCCTTTATAATAAAATTGAAGAGTATAAATTAAAATAACAATTTCCCGCTATGCGGGGCAGAAAGGATTGATTGCAATGTCTCAGCAATTAAGGGAAGCTGTAATTGTGGCCTACGGACGTTCGGCCTTATGTAAAGCCCGCAAAGGAGCCTTTGCGAATGTCCACCCTGTGGAATTTGGCGCACAGGTTTTGCGCGGCGTTTTAAATAGGGTTCCTCAGCTCAGACCAGAAGAAATTGGAGATTTGATTGTCGGCTGTGCGCAACCTAAAGGCATACAAGATACCAATATGGCCCGGTTGATTGTTCAACGTGCTCAACTGCCCGATTCCCTTACAGCGCAGACGGTCAATCGTTTTTGCTCTTCTGGATTACAGACCATTGCTACGGCGGCTAATGCCATTCGCTGCGGTGAGGAAGATGTGATCGTGGCAGGTGGTGTAGAGAGTATGTCCATGGTATCCATGATACCAGATCCGGCTACTTTTGATCCGTGGTTGGCGGAACACTATTCGGATGCTTATATTTCCATGGGACTAACTGCCGAAAATGTGGCAGAACGCTATGGCGTATCTCGGGAAGAAATGGATGCGATGGCGGTAGAGAGTCATCGTAAAGCAATGGCAGCATGGGAGACTGGAAAGATGGATACAGAGATTATTCCTGTTACAGTTCCAGGGCCCAACGGGGAACTGATCACTATTACACGTGATGAGGGTATGCGCTCTACGACAATGAAATCTTTGGAAAAGCTTCAGCCTTGTTTTAAGGAAAATGGGCGGGTAACGGCTGCTACCTCCTCACAAATGACGGATGGTGCTGCCTTTGTAGTACTTATGTCACGGGAAAAAGCCGATGCGTTGGGGGTGAAGCCCATTGCACGTTTTGTTTCTTTTGCTACTGGTGGTGTAGCTGCCGACGTGATGGGAATTGGCCCAATTGAAGCAGTGCCCAAAGTGTTGGATAAGACAGGAATGACGTTAGAGCAAATGGATGTGATCGAACTCAATGAGGCTTTCGCATCTCAGGCACTGGTGGTAATTCGCACACTGGGAATGTGTGTAGAAAAAGTGAACCCTTGGGGCGGCGCTATGGCATTAGGGCATCCTCTTGGTGCTACAGGTGCTGTGCTTACCTGTAAAGTGCTGGACTTCCTGTGCCAGAATGATGGTCGCTATGGTATGGTTACCATGTGCATTGGCGGCGGTATGGGAGCTGCTGGTATTTTTGAATTATTAAAATAAAATGGAGGAAAGAAATATGAACAAAAAGACAATTATTACAATTGCTCCCACGGGAGCCTGGCCTAAGAAGGAAAACAATCCTAGTGTTCCCATGACTCCGAAGGAGATTTCTGAAGATGTCTATGATTGCTGGCTAGCCGGTGCAGCCATGGCACATCTGCACATGCGTGATGAGAACGGTAACGGAACAATGGATAAAAATCGTTTTGCCGAGACTGTAGAGTTGCTGCGTAAGAACCATCCTGATTGCGATATCATCATCAACATGACAACTTCCGGTGCGTTGGCGGCAGATGATATGGAACGTAAGATTCACGTCAAAGAGCTGCATCCTGAAATGGCTTCCTTTGACTGTGGATCTATGAACTGGTTGCATACCGGTTTGTTTTTAAATCCCCCTGCATTTCTGGAGCAGTTGGGCAAGGACTTTCAGGAATGGGGGGTTAAGCCTGAGATAGAGGCGTTTGATCCCGGTATGATTGGTAACGCTGCATATTACCTAAAAAAAGGTGTTTTGAAGGCCCCGCTGCATTTTCAATTCTGCATGGGCTGTGCTAATGGTATTCCTGGCACAATTAAGAATCTTATGTTTATGAAGGAAACAATGGAATCCTTGTGTCCTGATTCTACCTGGAGTTGCTTCGGTGTTGGCCAATCGGCTATGGATATGTTGTATGCCGCTGTGCCGCTTGGCGGTCACATCAGAGTGGGCATGGAGGACAATGTGATGTATTCCAAGGGTGTACTGGCTAAAAGCAATCGTCAATTAGTAGAGCGTGCCGCTCGTGTTATTCGTGAGTACGGCAATGATGTGGCTACACCTGATGAAGCTCGTGAAATTTTGGGGCTAAAAAAATAAATATCGATTATCGATTGTATTTTGATAGAAAAAGCGCCGAGAACTGCGCTGGGTTGAACTGCCCCATTTTGTGCGGACAGAACAAAAAAGCCCCCGGCAGGGGCATATGATATTTAAAGCAGAGTGGCGCAGCGGCAGCGGCGCCACTCCTGTTTTTGATTGGATACGTTCGTGGTTATCAAAATAGATATATGGCGCAATCAGCTTTTCAGCTGCTGCCAATGTGCGTGGCTTGTACCGGTAGGTACATTCGGACTTCCATACTCCGCAGCAGTTTTCAGCTAAAGCATTGTCATATGGTTTTCCATGTTTTGACATGCGCAGGGTTATGCCGAACTCTGGTATTAGTTTGAAAAGTACATATGTAACACTAGGGTGAATCGTGATTCTGTAAGGAACAGGTAACTTGCCGATTCCCGCTTTGATGTATTCAAGATACTGCGTTGTTCCATTTCCCTCACAGGTATGTGGATCCGGTGTGTAAAAACAAATATAATAGCGATATCCCCTGCTGTAGATAAATTATCCTACAGCAGGGGATATCGCTATGTGCCATTTCTTTGGCTTTTTCGGAAGAGGATACTATGATGCATTTATGCATTTTCTTTAGGTTCCTGCCCCTGCTGCCGATACTGACGTCGGTACTCCAGCGGGCTGACACCCTCCAGACGCCGGAAGCTTTGGGAAAAATAGCTGAGGGAGGAAAAACCTAAAATATGGGCAATTTGGGACAGAGAGTGGTCGGTATCTGTCAATAAATACCGGCTCTCCTGAATCCGGCGAGAGATGAGATAACTGATGGGGGAGGTACCAAACTGCTTTTGAAAGGCATGGGACAGATAATATTTATTGATATGTGCTACGGCAGCCAGCTCATCCAGACGTAGATTTTCCTTAAAGTGGTTGTCAATATAACGGCGCACCAGCTCGCACTCCCGGCTGGCCTTGCTGCCCTCGGAGAGATTGGCGGCGTTAAAAGAAACGTCGTCGTGCCGCGTCAGCCAGCGAAGTATAATCTCCAGCAGATTTTGGCATACGGCCTCCCAGCCCTCTGCCTGACTCCGAGCCTCTTGCAGCATCAGTTGTAAACAGGCGCCAAAGCGACTGTATCTCTCCTGCAAGTGGAGTATGGTACAGCCACCAATGTCTCCGGTAGTTTCCAAATGCTCAACACCCAAAACGATATAGGATAGAGGGGCATCCGTTTGGCTCTGTTCAGCATGGGGAACTTTGGCATTCACAACAAGGACATCATTGACGGCTGTGGGGAATTCCCGGTTCCGGACGCAGAAGGAGCCCTGCCCGCCGGTGACAAAAAACAACTCGGAACAGTTGTGGGTGTGGAGAGTGGAATTCCACTCCTGCGAAAACCGGGTTTCGGTAATATAGCGCAGCCGAGGGCGTTCTTCAGAACTGAAATCAACGGTGTCATTCAAACGATAGGTGGTCGAGCTCATGAATCTCTTCCCCTTTCTGGATCGCAGTAGGCGGCATACACGTTCCATTTGTACTAGGTACATTATATATGCTTTGGCGATTTTTTGCAACAAAAAGTGCTGTTTCCAGACGCTTCTTTGCTGCGCACTTATGGAAAATTGCCGCAATTTATTTAAAATCACGCCATGAACATACTGTGTAACATGGGGAAGTTGCCCTTTTTTGGCGGTAAAAATATGGAAAAATATAGGGGGAATTTTACATGGACGTTACAAAAAAGAGGACAAAAAGCACTGTGGAAGAATCATCTCACGGATCTTTGTGAACAATCACAATAAAACCCTTTTTTGCTGGAAAAAACCTGTTAAAACTCCAAGAAAGCAATATTTATAAAAATGTAAGCAAGAAAGGAATTGCCATAATTGGAATGTGGAGTATACTTAATTATAGTCAGGGAAATCCTAAGTTGATTCACCCTGCTGCCTAAAATATAAAGGAGGATATTGCAAATGAAAAAGTTTATCAGCTTGCTTCTTGCTTGCATCATGCTGCTGTCTCTTGTGGTCGGTTGCGGCCCCAAGACGCCCGCCGGTGATGACAACAAGGACACCACCATCAAAGTTGCAGTTGTTGACAACGGCTTCTCCAAGGCTTATCCCGCTATGTGGGATGAGATCAAGGCGGCCTTTGAGGCCGAGACCGGCGTCAAGGTTGAGCTGCAGCACAGCCAGAATCTGGAAGACGAGATCGGCCCTGCTATGCAGAATGGCGAGTACCCCGATGTCATCTACCTGCCTGAGGGTCGTCCCGCCGGCCTGACCGAGCAGTTCATCAAGGGCAACCTGATGACCGATATCTCCGCTGTCCTGGATATGCAGGTTCCCGGCGAAGAGGTTAAGGTGAGCGACAAGATCCAGCCCGCTTTCCTGGAGACTTCCAAGACCATGCCCTACGGCGATGGCAAAACTTATCTGATGCCCATGCATTATGATCCCTGCGGTCTGTTCTACAACGCCGGCCTGCTGAAGGCTCACGGCTGGGAACTGCCCACCACTTGGGATGAGATGTGGGAGCTGGGTGAGAAGGCTAAGGCTGAGGGTATCTCCCTGTTCACCTATCCTACCACCGGTTACTTCGATGCTTTCCTGTATGCGCTGACCTACGCTGTGGGCGGCCCTGAGTTCTTTGACAAGGTCACTCACTACGAGGATGTGTGGGATACTGCTGAGGCCAAGACCATGTTCGGTATTCTGGAGAAGCTGGCTTCCTACACCAATCCCATTACCCCCGCACAGGCCAACGATCAGGACTTCGCCCAGAATCAGCAGCTGGTTCTGGACAACAAGGCAATCTTCATGCCCAACGGCACCTGGGTTACCAGCGAGATGGCCGATGCGCCCCGCGCTGACGGCTTTGAGTGGGGTATGACTGCCATTCCCGCAGTGACCGAGGGCGGCGACGCTTACTCCTTCTGCTGGTTCCAGCAGGCTTGGATTCCCAATGGAGCTGCCAATGTGGAGGCCGGTGAGCAGTTCATCGCTTTCCTGTACTCTGATAAGGCTGCCGACATCTTTGCCAAGGGTGGTGCGATCCAGCCCATGAACGGCGCAGTCGACAAGCTGGAGGGTGAGAAGAAGATGTTCTTCTCCATCTACGATGATGCTAAGCCTGCTATGGGCGGCTTCGCTACCTACGAGGCCGTTGCCGGTCTGGGCACGACTCGTGAGGTGTTCTTGGATCCCATGAACGCTCTGGTTTCCGGCAACATGACCATGGATGAGTACATCAATGGCATCAAGACTGCTGCTGCCCAGATGCGCGCCAACCTGAAGTAAGGCATTACTTTACGGAATCAACAAATCATCCGACAGTAGGCGGGGTGAGTGGACACCTACTCACCCCGCCTGCTTTTTTGTGATGGTACGCTGCTGACTATGGGCAGGGCGGCCGCCGTATAGGACGGCCCCGCCAGGGCACAGGACCGCCCTATATTGCGGCTACCCGCCCCCCTAAACTGAATTTGAAAGGAGCTGTGCGTGTGAAAAAACACAAGGGACGCAATCGCTTCATCGCACTGTGCGTTGCACCTGCGGTGATTCTCTTCACCATCTTTATGGTCATCCCCACGCTGAATGTGTTTCGTATGTCCCTCTTTGAGCGCGGGGCCTACTCTTCCACGGAAAAGTTTGTAGGATTGAATAACTTTAAGATCTTGTTTCAGGATGCAAAGTTTATCACCGCTATGCAGAACACCATTCTCCTCATCGTGGTGGTGACCATCGTCACCTTTGCTTTTGCACTGGTGTTTGCCGGTATCCTGACCCGTGAGAAGATCAAGGGGCAGAATTTCTTCCGCGTAATCTTCTACATCCCGAACATTCTGTCGGTGGTAGTCATCGCCGGTATCTTCTCGGCCATCTATAAGCCGGAGAACGGTATGCTGAACTCCGTTCTCTCCATGCTCTCCGGCGAAACCGTGACGATCCTGTGGAAGGATCAGCCGCTGGTGGTGATCAGCGTGATCATCGCCATGGTCTGGCAGGCCATCGGCTACTATATGGTTATGTACATGGCCTCGATGTCCAGTGTGCCACAGGCGCTCTACGAGTCCGCCGGTTTGGACGGTGCGGGTCGGATCTCTCAGTTTTTCCAGATTACCATTCCGCTGATCTGGACCAACATCCGCACCACGCTAACCTTCTTTATCATCTCCACCATCAACATGGCCTTCCTGTTCGTCAAGGCAATGGTGGCTAGGGGAATGCTGGAAGTGGGTCTGAGCTTCATGTATAACCAGAAGGATGCCGGCCTCTATGGCTATTCCATGGCCGCCGGCGTGGTGATCTTCCTGTTCTCCTTCCTGCTCTCTGCAATGGTGAACAAGGTCACCTACCGTGAGCCTCTGGAATTTTGATAAGGAGGTCGTCGACTATGAAAGAAAAGAAAATGCATTCTGGCAGCGACCGTCTGCTCAAAGTTTTTATCTATGTGGTTCTCATCGCACTGGCGATTACCATCATCGTACCGGTGGCTTGGGTTTTCTTGGCTTCGATAAAGCAGAACTCCGAGTTCTACGGCAACCCCTGGACCTTGCCTGCCACGCTGTACTGGCAGAATTTTGTGGATGCCTGGAATTCCGCCAAGATGGGCGAGTATATGCTTAACTCTGCACTGGTGACTGCTATGGCACTGGCATTGCTGCTGATTGTGGCACTGCCCGCATCTTACTGCCTGAGCCGTTTTAAGTTCCGCGGCAGTAAGTTTTTCAACATGGCCTTTATGGCGGGCCTTTTCATCAATGTGAACTACATCGTAGTTCCCATTTTCCTCATGCTCAAGGACGGTGACGTCTTTATCAAGAATATTTTCGGCCACACCTTTTTGCTGAATAATCTCTTCGTTTTGGCTGTGGTGTATGCTGCAACGGCACTGCCCTTTACCATTTACTTACTCTCCGGCTATTTCGCTACGCTGCCCCATGATTTTGAGGAGGCCGCATACATTGATGGCGCCGGTTATGGTACGGCTATGATCAAGATTATTTTCCCCATGGCACAGCCCTCCATCATCACCATTATCCTCTTTAACTTCCTGTCCTTCTGGAATGAATATATCATCTCCATGACGTTGATGAGCAGCGGCACCGGGACAAAAACGCTGCCTGTGGGCCTTCTGAACCTGATGCAGGCCCAGCAGTCCAAGGCGGAGTTCGGCATTATGTACGCCGGTCTCGTACTGGTCATGCTGCCGACCCTCATCCTGTACATCTGTGTCCAAAAGAAGCTGACCCAGGGGATGACCGTGGGCGGACTGAAAGGTTAAGGTGACAAAGTATGTTATTCTGGAAAGAACATATGGGACTGCGCGCCGTTCTGATGGCCGTCTTTTTCGCGGTGGGACTGGCGCTCATTATCCTCGGTTGGAAGATGACCGGTCAGCTCTTGGGGCTTGGTCTTATGATTGTCGGCCTTGTTTTACTTTTGACGGCCTTGCTGTTTTACAATAAGATCTACGAAGAACCCAAACGATAATGCCATTTTGTATAGCTAGGAGAAAATATAAATGAGTGATATGAATAAAGGCCGTGTAACCATCCCGACTGACGTGGATGTGGTTCCCGAGACTTTGGAACTTTTGAAGCGCTGGGGGGCTGACGCCATCCGTGACTGCGACGGCACCGACTACCCTGAGGCTTTGAAGGATGTGGACGCCAAAGTCTATTCTACCTATTATACCACCCGTAAAGACAATGCTTGGGCCAAGGCCAACCCTGATGAGGTGCAGCAGTGCTACATCATGACGGCCTTCCACACCGCCACCGGCGGCGCTTTGTCTATCCCGCTGATGAAGGGCATCAGCAGTGAGTTGATGGCTGTCAACACCCGCGACGACATCAAGCGCTGGTGGGAAGTGGTGGACCGCACCGCCGGCACGCCCATCTCTCCCGATGCTTGGCGCTGGGAGGAGGCCACCGGCTCTGTGGTCATTGATCAACCCGAGGCATTCCATGAGTATACGGTCAGCTTTCTGGCCTACCTCATCTGGGACCCCGTCCATATGTACAACGCTGTCACCAATGACTGGAAGGATTTTGAGCACCAGATCACCTTCGATGTGCGCCAGCCTAAGACCCGCAAGTTTACCATGGAGCGTCTGCGCAAATTCATTGCAGAGCACCCTTATGTGAATGTGATCCGCTATACCACCTTCTTCCACCAGTTCACACTGGTGTTCGACGAGCTCAAGCGTGAGAAGTACGTGGACTGGTACGGCTATTCCGCCTCTGTCTCCCCCTATATTCTCGAGCAGTTTGAGCAGGAGGTAGGCTACAAGTTCCGCCCCGAGTTCATCATTGATCAGGGTTACTATAACAACCAGTACCGCTCTCCCTCCAAGGAGTTCAAGGACTTCATGGCCTTCCAGCGCCGTGAGGTGGCGGCCTTGGCCAAGGAGATGGTGGACATCACCCACGAGCTGGGCAAGGAAGCTATGATGTTCCTGGGCGATCACTTTATCGGCACGGAGCCTTACATGGAGGAGTTCCAGTCGATCGGTCTGGACGCTGTGGTGGGCAGTGTGGGCAACGGCTGCACTCTGCGTCTGATCTCTGATATCCCCGGCGTCAAGTATACCGAGGGCCGGTTCCTGCCCTATTTCTTCCCCGATACCTTCCATGAGGGCGGTGATCCCGTCCGTGAAGGCAAGGAGAACTGGGTCACCGCCCGCCGTGCGATCCTCCGTAAGCCCATTGATCGTATTGGCTATGGCGGCTATCTGAAGCTGGCCTGCCAGTTCCCTGAGTTTATCGACTACATCGAGAGTGTGTGCAAGGAGTTCCGTGTCCTCTATGAGAACATCAAGGGTACCACGCCTTACTGTGTCAAGACGGTAGCCGTCCTCAACAGCTGGGGTAAGTGCCGTTCCTGGGGCTGCCACATGGTGCACCACGCACTCTATCAAAAGCAGAATTACTCTTATGCCGGTGTTATTGAGGCGCTGTCCGGTGCCCCCTTTGATGTGAAGTTCATCAGCTTCGACGATCTGAAGGCCGACCCCACTGTGCTCGATAGCATCGACGTGATCATCAACGTGGGTGACGGTGACACGGCGCATACCGGCGGCGACATTTGGGAAGATCCCCAGATCTCCGCTCTCCTCCGCAAGTTCATCTATAACGGCGGAGGCTTTATCGGTGTGGGCGAACCCTCCGGCCACCAGTATCAGGGCCGTTACTTGCAGCTGGCCTCTGCGCTGGGCGTGGAGAAGGAGACAGGATTCACCCTGAACTACGATAAGTACAACTGGGGGGAGCATCCTGATCACTTTATCCTTCAGGATATCACCAAGCCTGTGGACTTCGGCGAGGGCAAGAAGGGCATCTATGCGCTGGAGGGCACCGAGGTGCTGGTACAGCGCGACAGAGAGGTGCAGATGGCTGCCAACGACTACGGCACAGGCCGCAGCGTCTATATCTCCGGCCTGCCCTACACCTTCGAGAACAACCGTCTGCTGCACCGTGCCATTCTGTGGTCAACCCACAGTGAGGATATGCTGCAGCACTGGTTCTCCTCCAACTTCAACGTGGAGGTTCATGCCTATGTGAAGAATGGCAAGTACTGCGTTGTCAACAACACCTACGAGCCCCAGAGTACTACCGTCTATAAGGGCGATGGTTCCAGCTTCGATCTGGATCTGGCGGCCAACGAGATCCGTTGGTACGAGATCTAAGGTTCTTCTGATCGGTTAAATTACATCAAAACAGGTGCAGAAAGTTTGCTTTCTGCACCTGTTTTTTTAGGGAAAGCAAATAACAGGGATGTCCTGTAGGACACCCCTGTTATTTAAAGGAAATATTATGCAAGCGATGCGATGAAGCGCAGGAAGGCAGTGCGGCCCTCTTCTGTGCATTTGTAAACACCGGCGTGTTCTAGGACGGTGGCAAAAACCTTGCCTACCTCGTCCTGCAGGATGGTCATCACATTTTCATGGGTGAAGGTGTGGCGGCGCATCAGTTCTTCGGCCCAATCGGTGTGTTTGGAGAGCACCTCATCGCTGCGGAGATCACGGCCAGCTAAAATGGCCTCGGCCAGATCGGAGAGTTCCGTCTTGAGGCGGGCGGGAAGTACCGCAAGACCCATCACTTCAATGAGCCCAATGTTCTCCTTCTTAATGTGGTGCAGCTCCTGATGGGGGTGGTAGATGCCCAGAGGATATTCCTTGCTGGTGAGGTTGTTGCGCAGTACCAGATCCAGTTCAAACTGCCCTTCCCGCATCCGGGCGATGGGGGTAATGGTGTTGTGAGGCTCTCCGTCGGTGTAGGCGTAGATACAGGCGGCTTCATCCGTGTAGCTGCGCCAAGCGGTGAGAATCTTGTCGGCGCAGTCGATGAGGCGGTTGTCATCGCCGCAGCGCAGACGGATCACGGACATAGGCCACTTGACGATGCCGGCCTCCACATCATCAAAGCCGGGAATCGTGACCTCGCGCTCGATAGGGGCACGCTCCATGGCAAAGGTGTAGCGCCCGCCCTGAAAGTGGTCGTGGCTCAGGATAGAGCCGCCGACAATGGGAAGATCTGCGTTGGAGCCCACGAAATAGTGAGGGAACTGCTGAATGAAGTCCAGCTGTTTACGGAAGGTGGAACGGTCGATTTTCATGGGGACGTGCTGCCCGTTAAAGACGATGCAGTGTTCCTTGTAGTAGACGTAGGGACTGTACTGGAAGAACCAATCCTGCCCGTCAATTGTTACGGGGATGACACGATGGTTCTGGCGTGCGGGGTGGTTTAAACGCCCGGCATATCCCTCGTTCTCCGCGCACAGCTGGCACTTGGGATAGCCGCTCTGGGGAGCGGATTTGGCGGCGGCAATGGCACGGGGGTCTTTTTCCGGCTTGGAGAGGTTGATGGTGATGTCCAGCTGCCCATAGGGGGTGTCGGTGACCCACTTTTTATCCCGCTCGATACGGTAGCGACGGATATAGTCGGTGTTCTGGCTGAACTGGTAATACCAATCGGTAGCGGCCTCGGGGGACAGGGCGTACTTTTCGGAGAAGGTACGGCGCACCTGAGAGGGGCGGGGGGTCAAACGGCCCATCAGTTCGGTGTCAAAAAGGTCGCGGCTGGTGGTATCGTCTGCCACAAGCCCCTGTGTCACGGCCCAGTCTAAAATATCCTTGAGAATTTCATCCAAAGGGCGCTCCTGCGCGGCGGCAGGCTCCTCCCAATCGGACAGGTGCAGTGCGTCCAGCAGACGGTTGACGGCCCAGACGCGATCCTCCTTATCGATCAAACCGGTGTCCAGGGCATAGCCCACCAGATCCATGATTGCCTGGTATACTTCCATGATGACAGCTCCTTCTCGGTCAGATTGACCGTTATATCATTGTTCATACAAGACCTGAAAAAGAGGGAGAAATTCACCCTCACAGGATAGTTTAACACTATCAGTTCAGGGAGAAATAAGCCATTGTTTTTTGTCCTGCATCTATGGATTTTTGTTGCATTTCCATGTGAAATCATGTATGCTGAATGTGTTGCATTCCGTTAAAAGGGGAGGGAAAGTGCCATGGAACAGGATTTCAAGTATTCCTTTAAAGCGTTACCACATGGGGAGCTTTCTCTGACAGTTTACAACGCAGGCTTTCAAAAATGTCCGCCGCGCTATGGTTGGGGGCCGGGGGTTCGGGATCACTATCTGCTCCACTACCTTCTCTCCGGCAAGGGATATTATGTGACGGGAAACAGGACTTTTGTGCTCACGGCGGGGGATTGCTTTCTGGCGCCGCCCGATGTGCCCATCTACTATTATGCCGATGAGAATGACCCGTGGGAATACTACTGGGTGGGCTTTGCAGGCCCTGGTGTGGGGCTTTTGTTGGATAAGACGCCTTTCACGATGGAGCAGCCGGTGTTTCATCCCCGCGCGGGGGAGGAGCTGTGCCGGACGCTGCTGGAGATCTACAAGGCCCGTGGCAATGATTGGTCGTCCGCTGTGCGGATGGCCGGCTATTTACAGGTGGCGCTTGGCTTTTTAGTAGAACACACAGAACAAGAGAGAAGGGAATCTTTGGAAGATTACGCGCGGCAAGGAGCCCTTTTCCTGCGGCAGAATTACTCCCGGCCCATTCGTGTGGAGGAAGCGGCCCGGCGGGTAGGCGTTAGCCGCAGCCACCTCTATCGGGCCTTTCAGCGGGAACTGGGGATGTCGCCCAGTGATTATTTGACGCAATTCCGTATGCAGCGGGCCTGTCAGCTGCTGTGTCACAGTGATTTGTCCATCGGTGCCGTGGCTGCTTCGGTGGGCTATGAGGATCCTCTGTACTTTTCCCGTGCCTTTAAACGGGAGACAGGGCGAAGTCCGCTGGCTTACCGCCGCCAATGGCAGGACGGAACGATGAAACGGGAGGAATTACCATGACAACGCAGGAAGCACTGGAACGTTTAGAAAAATCTGCGTTCCGGGCCAAGTTCCACCTGTCGGCAAAGGAACGTGCCTATGCCGAGGAAAAAGGACCGGAGGTGATTGGCAGGCACGCACAGGAATTTGTCCGTCAGCGCCTGGCTCCGGCGGAGATTCCCAATGACGGCCGGCAGACACCCATGCGTGGTCATCCGGTCTTTGTGGCGCAGCACGCTTGCGCCTGTTGCTGCCGTGGCTGCTTTGAAAAATGGTACCATGTTCCGCAGGGAGAGAGGCTCACTGAGGAGCAACAGGAGGGAATCGTGCGATTGCTGATGGCGTGGATTCGAAGGGAAATGCAGCGAAACAATAGGTAGACAGGAAATTTTGCAGCGAAATGTGATAATTTTGATAAAATATCGCATTTTGGTAGTTGACAAAAGCTACTGTCATATAGTATCCTTAAACCAGTGAGATCATATGACTGACGGAACCGTGGATAAAACCACATGAAGTATGATCGTTAGAGCCGACCGTCTGGGCGAACAGTACCCAGATTGTCGGTTTTTTCTTTTGTTTGGTGAGAGGAGAGAGGGGCATATGCACGAGGGATACATCCACTCCATTGAGTCTATGGGTCTAGTGGACGGGCCCGGGATTCGCACCGTTGTCTTTTTGCAGGGCTGCCGTCTGCGCTGTCGCTACTGTCACAACCCGGACACATGGGAGATCGGTGGGCAGCGGGCTAAGCGTCTGACACCGGAGGAACTGGTGCGGCGGTTGTGCCGCTTCAAGGCCTACTATGGGGAGAAGGGCGGTGTTACTTTTTCCGGCGGCGAGCCTTTATTGCAAAAAGATTTTCTCTTGGAAACACTGCCGCTATGCCGTGCCGCAGGGATTCATGTCTGCCTGGATACGGCGGGATACGGCATCGGCGGCTACGAGGACATCCTGAAGCTGACGGATCTTGTGCTGTTTGATGTCAAGCACGTTACGCAGGAAGGCTATCGCTGTGTTACCGGACAGGAGCAGGAGGAGTCGATGCGGTTCTTGGAGACGGCCCAGCGTATGGGCACCCCCTTGTGGATTCGCCACGTGGTTGTGCCGGGACTTACCGACGGTGCAGCACATTTCCAAGCGCTGCGAGAGTACTTGAAAACGCTTCGGTATGTAGAGAGAATAGAATTGTTGCCCTATCACACATTGGGTGTGAGTAAATATGAGACCTTAGGCATCCCATACCCCTTGGAAGGCGTGCCGCCTCTGTCCGCTGGAGAACTACAGGTGTGGCAAGCACTTCTGGAGCAGGATCTGAGAGAACGAAACAACCAATAGAGCACACAGAAAAGGGAGGAAAAGAACACCATGAGCATTGATGTGAATTGCACCGCGTGGCAGGGATTTAAAACCGGAGAATGGCGTCATCTGGTCAATGTGCGCAACTTTATTCAGAAGAACTATACCCCCTATGAGGGAGACGAATCGTTTCTGACGGGGACAACCCAGCGTACCGACAAGGTGTGGAAGAAGGCCCATGACCTCATTTTGGAGGAACTGAAGAAAGGCATCATCGGTGTGGAGACCGATGTCATTTCAGGCATTGACAACTTTGCCCCCGGCTATATTGATAAGGATAACGAGGTCGTGGTGGGATTGCAGACCGATGCCCCGCTCAAGCGAATTGTCAACCTCTACGGCGGTATGCGTACGGCCAAGTCCGCACTGGAACAGTACGGCTATCATCTCAACAGCGAAGTGGAGCGGTACTTCCGTGAGTATCGCAAAACTCACAACGACGGCGTATTTGATGCCTATCCCCGCCGCACTCGTGTGGCTCGTTCCGTCGGACTGCTGACCGGTCTGCCTGACGCTTACGGCCGCGGACGCATTGTTGGTGATTATCGCCGTGTGCCTCTTTATGGCACTGATTTCCTCATTGAAGAAAAGAAGAAGGATCTGGATATGCTGGACGGCCACATGGACGATGAGCGTATCCGCCTTCGTGAAGAGGTACAGATGCAGATCCGGGCGCTGAACGAATTGGCATCCATGGCCTCCAAGTACGGCTGCGATGTGACTTGTCCTGCGCAGACGGCACGTGAGGCTGTACAGAACCTGTATCTGGCTTATCTGGCCGGAGCCAAGGAGAATAACGGCGCCGCTACCTCTCTGGGCCGTACCGCCACCTTCCTGGATATCTATATGCAGCGTGATTTGGAGCGGGGTCTCATCACAGAAGCTGAGGCACAGGAGCTGGTGGATCAGTTCATTATCAAACTGCGTCTGATCCGTCACCTGCGTACCCCTGAGTACAACGAGCTTTTTGGCGGCGATCCCACTTGGATTACCGAGGCACTGGGCGGCATGGGCGTGGATGGTCGTACGCTGGTCACTCGTACCACCTTCCGTTACCTCCACACGCTGACCAATCTTGGCACCGCCCCGGAACCGAACATGACGGTGCTGTGGAGTCAGAACCTGCCCGAAAGCTTTAAGGCTTACTGCGCCAAGATGAGCATTGACACGGACTCCATCCAGTATGAAAACGACGATATTATGCGTCCCATATACGGGGATGATTACTGTATCTCCTGCTGTGTCTCCGCCATGACCGTGGGTAAGCAAATGCAGTTCTTTGGCGCCCGCGCCAATCTGGCAAAAAGCCTGCTGTATGCCATCAACGGCGGCGTAGATGAGAAAAAGGGCGTGGAAGTAGTACCGAACATCCAGCGGGATGAGGACGAGGTGCTGGACTATGCCAAGGTGCTGGGCAACTACAAAAAGGTGCTCTCCTATGTGGCGGAGCTCTATGTGGATACCATTAACATCATCCACTATATGCACGATAAGTATGCCTATGAGGCCAGCCAGATGGCGCTCCACGACACGCTGGTAGAGCGCTTGGCCGCCTTCGGTGTGGCGGGCTTGTCCATTGCTGCCGACTCTCTCTCGGCCATTAAGTTTGCTAAAGTGAAACCCATTCGTAACGAGCAGGGGATTGCTGTGGACTTTGAGGTGGAAGGGGACTTCCCCAAGTATGGCAACGATGACGACCGTGTGGACGACATTGCCGTAGAGATTGCCACCTATTTCTCCGAAGAACTCAAAAAGACACCGCTTTATCGCGGTGCTAAGCACACCCTTTCTGCGTTGACCATTACCAGCAACGTGATGTACGGCAAGAAGACCGGCACTACGCCGGATGGCCGCAGAGACGGGGAACCCTTTGCTCCCGGCGCCAATCCCATGCATGGCCGTGATGAGAACGGTGCATTGGCCAGCCTGAACTCCGTGGCTAAGATTCCCTATCGCACTGTGTGTCAGGATGGAGTGTCCAACACCTTCTCCATTGTGCCCAACGCTCTGGGCAAGAACCCCACGGAGCGGATTGAAAACCTAGTGTCCATTCTCAACGGCTATTTCATCCAGGGTGCACACCACCTGAATGTTAACGTGATGGATCGCCAGATCCTTTTGAATGCCATGGATCATCCGGAGCAGTACCCAACGCTGACCATTCGCGTTTCCGGTTATGCGGTGAACTTCAACCGACTGACCCGTGAGCAGCAGCTGGAGGTTATCAAGCGTACTTTCCACGAGAGTATGTGAGCAAAAACTAAAAATACCGAAGACGGCAATTGCCGTCTTCGGTATTTTTTTGCCTGTGAGGGGAGATGCTTTTACAGATGGGAGAGAATCTCCTTTTTATAGGCCAGAAAGGCAGGGGTCAGTGCAAAGTCATCCCGGCGTGGCTTTGGCTCCTTGATCTCCACTTGGACATCCGTGTGTCCGTCGGTCAGAAGATAGACGCGATCCGAGAGCAAAATCGCCTCGTCGATGTCGTGGGTGATGAACAGGGTGGAGAGCTTGATGCGCTCCATCACGTCCAGATACCACCGATGTACGGAGGCCTTGGTTAAGGTGTCCAGCGCCGAGAAAGGCTCGTCCAGCAGTGCTACATTTTGTGAGAAAAGGTAGGTGCGCAGCAGAGCCGCTCGCTGGCGCATACCGCCGGAGAGTTGGGCAGGCCAAAGCTTTTCCGTCCCTTCCAGACCGAACTCCTCAAAGAGCTTCCCGGCCTCTATCCGCGCCTCCTTCTTCTTCATACCCCGCAGCTGCAAGGGCAAGGCCACATTGTCCTCAATGGTGCGATAGGGCAGCAGCAGATCTTTTTGCAGCATATAGCTGATGCGTCCCGGTTTTCCGGTTACATCCTCCCCGTCCAGAAAGACCTGTCCCTCATCAGGAAGGAGGAGGCCGGAGATGATGTTGAAGAGCGTGGTCTTACCGCCGCCGCTGACACCCAAAAGACAGACCAACTCGCCCTCCCGGAGTGTGAGAGACACATTGTCCAGAACTTTTTTGCCGTCAAAGGCCATGCTGATATTGTGTACTTCCAGCTTTTCCATTAGGCAGCGGGCAGGAAGTCATTGGTAAAACCGGCTGCGGGATCCAGAGGCGTTGCCACAAGGTTGTTGTCGTTGAGCCAGGTGAAGAAATTGCCCCAGCGTACAGCGTCAAACTCGCCCCAGCGGGCAGCGTCGGCAATATACTCCTTGGAGAGATATTTTTGGCTTTCCACGACCAGATCCGCACTGTCTTTCAGCTCGGGAGAGGCGTTTATCAAACTCTGAGCTGCACCCTCGGGATCTTCCACGGCATCACGATAGCCGTGGGCCAGAGCTTCCATAAAGGCCTTGGCGGTCTCCGGCTTATCAGCCAAAAACTGGTTGTTGGCAATCACAACAGGCGTGTAGAAATCGAATACGGGATCAATGTCCTTGAATGCAAAGTAGTCGGTTTCCAGACCTGCTACCTGACAGGCGATACCGGCCCAGCCGTAGAAGATCCAGATGGCATCCACGGACTTGCTTTGGAGGGCGGAAACCTCATCGGTGACAGTGGAGGGGATCATCTCAACCTGGCTGAAATCGCCCCCGTCCTTCTCAACTACCTGACGCAGAGTTGCTTTTTCAACAGGCAGATCCCAAGTGGCGTACTTGTGACCTTCCAGACCCTTGGGGGTATCCATCCCTTCCCCTTTGCGGGAAACAATACCGGAAGTATTGTGCTGAATGATGGTTGCCACAGCGGTGATATCCAGCGGTGTATCGCTGCTATAGACAGCAGCCAGGGAGTCCTGGAAGCTGACACCGAACTGGGCCCGGCCGGAGGAGACAAGCATCTCGGCACCGTCCTCGGGAGGCTGCACTACCTTCACATCGAGACCGGCATCCTTGAAGTAGCCTTTTTCCAAAGCCACATAAAGGCCGGTATGATTGGTGTTGGGCGTCCAGTCCAACACAAAGGTAACTTCCTCCAGCTTACCATCGCTTTGAGAATCACTTTGCGTGCCGCCGCAGGCGACAAGGGACAAAGTCAGCACCAAGGCCAGAGCCAGAGCACTGATGCGCTTGAATCGTTTCATAGTATTTCTCCTTGTTTTATTTTTGTTTGTCACTGAGGTAACGGTAGGGCATACACTTTCGCTCCGCCAGGTTTACCAGCATCATCAGCACCAAGGATACGGCGGAGATCAGGAAGATGACAGCAAACATCTTATCAAAAGCAAAGGCTTTCTTCACCCGTGTCATGTACACACCCAAACCCATGAAGCCACCCAACCATTCGCTGATGACCGCGCCGACCATTGAGTAAGCAGCGGCGATACGCAGTCCGGAGAAGAACTGAGGCAGGACAGAGGGACACTTGAGATAGCGAAAAATCTGCCATTTGGTGGCGCCCATGGAGCGCAGAAGCCCGATTGCGTCCCGGTCTACGGCTCGGAAGCCGTCCAGCAGGCCCACCGTCACCGGGAAAAACGTTACCAGCACGATAAGGACGATCTTGGGGGTCATCTCATAGCCGAACCACAGCACCAAAAGAGGGGCAATGGCCACAGTGGGGATCGTCTGGGAGATGATCAGGATAGGGTAAAACGCACGGTATAAAATGTTGAAAGCATCCATAGCTACGGCAAACACAAAGCCGATGGCGATGCCGAGGGAGAGGCCGTACAGCGCCTCTTGCAGTGTTACCAGCAGATTGCTGCCCAGCGTGGGCAGTTCATGGACGAAAGCCTTCCCCACATCCACGGGGGAGGGCAGCATATAACGGGGCACCAGACCGCTCAGGGAGACCAACTCCCACAACAGCAGCAGGAGTGCCACGGCAACAAAGGCCGGGGCTTTAGATTTGGTGGTGCTTTGTAACTTTCTTGTCAATGGTCAGGATCTCTCCTTCCGGTTCGTAGACAACCTTCACATAGGCGGCAACCTTGGGTGCGCCGGCCCGGAGCGCTACATGCTGGCACTCCTTGACAATGTCCATCAGCTGATCGTAGCTCTCACCCTCAATGGTGGTCTCGAAGGGGCCCACATAGTAGTTCAGACCGGTACTTTTGATGTAGTCGATGACCTCATCCACAATGCGGACCAGTTCCTCGTCGTTCTCTGCCGCAGGCAGAACCTGAATGGCAACACTTGCTTGCATAGTATAACCTCCTCAAAAAATATAAATAATGTAAATTGGATTACAAAAAGCAACGCCCTGCTGGTTGGTCAGCAGAGCGGCAATGTACACAAAACATGTGCGCAATATCCTACCTACGCTGGCATTACCCAGATCAGGTGAAGGGTCGCGGATGTTTCCGCCTCTCAGCTACTTTGGGAGCTCCCCTGTTGTCACATATATTATAGGAGGCTTTGGGGTATCTGTCAAGTGGGCTGTGGAGAAATGTGTGGAAATTTTGGCCCTTACGGGGGAACATAACGAAAAAGCGGAGAAGCTCGGCCTTCTCCGCTTAGGGCAGTCTCTTATTCTACACGCACCATGCGATAACCCACGCCTACATGCGTTTGGATATAACGGGGAGCATCCGGGTCAGCTTCCAGTTTTTTGCGCAGTGTGGCCATAAAAACCCGTAGGGAGCCTACATCATTTTCCCAGCTTGCACCCCAGACACTCTGGGTGATGAAGCGGTGGGTCAATACCTTGCCGATATTACGGGCCAGAAGGCAGAGAAGCTTATATTCAATGGGCGTCAGATGGATCTCCTCGCCGTTGAGATAGACACAGCCTGCGGCGTAGTCAATCTTCAATTGCCCGTTAATGAAGATGGCATGAGAAGAGGTCTCCTCCAGCAGGTTTAGCCGGCGCTGGATTACCCGCAGGCGGGCCAACAGCTCCTCTACGGAAAAGGGCTTCGTGATATAGTCGTCGGCACCGGCATCCAGCGCGTCAATTTTATCACTGTCCTCGCTGCGGGCACTGATGACAATAATGGGCACATTAGACCAGCTGCGGACGCGGCGGATTACCTCAACGCCATCCATATCCGGCAGCCCCAGATCCAGAAGAATTACATCGGGGTTGTGGGAAGCGGCCGCCATAACCGCCTCCTGCCCGTTGGCTGCGGCAAGGAAACCATAGTCATGGGCTTTCAGTGTGGTAGTAATGAGGTTGCGGATGGGGGCATCATCCTCTACCACTAAAATATGGAATTTACTCATGTAAAGTTACCTCCTGACAGGGAAGTGTAAAGCGGAATACAGTGCCGCAAGGATGGTTGTCGCCGACAGCAATGGTGCCGCCGTGGGCCTCCACAATGGCGCGGCACAGGTAGAGTCCCAGACCGATGCTGCGGCGGTTGTCCGCAATGGTGTTGGAGCCGCAGTAGAATTTATCGAAAATTTTCTCCTTATCCTGTGGCGGAATGCCTGGGCCATTGTCGGCAATCTCGATTTGCGCCATGTTCCCCTGCTTGCAGGTGGCAATGCGGATGGAGGAGCCGGACGGCGTATATTTCACTGCGTTGTCTATGATATTGACCAAGACCTGCACAATGAGCTGCGCATCGGCGCGTACCAGCAGCAGTTCATCCTGGCAAATAGAGGAGATGTCATGGTGATGGGCTTTGCGGCGGCTGTGGGTGATGGCTTCGTCCACAATATCCTCCAGAAGCTCCGTGGAGGTATGGAGTGTCATACGTCCTTCCTCAATCCGGGTGGCCGAAAGAAGGTTCTCCACCAGATTGATGAGCCATAGGGAGTCCTCGTAAATGTCAGAGTAGATCTGCTGACGGGTGGCCTCATCAAAATGGGCGCTGTTGCTCAAAAGATTGCTGGCGTTGCCGGAAATAGAGGTGAGCGGTGTACGCAGATCGTGGGAGATGGCGCGCAGAAGATTGGCGCGCAGCTGTTCACTCTCTGCCAAAATGGCGGCTGCCTCTTTCTCCCGGGCGTTCTTCTCATTTTCCAGCGCCAGTGCGCACTCGCCCAGCATGGATAGAAGAATACTGTGCTCGGAAGGGTCCAGTGGGCTGCTGTGAGCCTCGATACCCACTACGCCGTAGACACGCTGATCCACGCGCAGTGCAAGATAGAGATAGCGCACATCGCAGAGGGTATCTGTGGTAGCGCCAGCGGCGTGGTTGTGGTGCAGCGTCCATGTGGCAGCATCAATTTCCTGTTGGGGGAAGGGGATGTCTTCCTCTCTCAGCGTGGGGAAAAATTGGGGGGAAGAGAGATGCCCATCCACATTTTCAAAGATGACAATGTTCCGCTGCAGCAATTTGGTAATCTGCTTGGCGGTAGCGTGGAGAATTTCGTTTTTATTCTGTGCCTTGCTCAACAGTTGGTCGGTTTCAAAAAGAATACCGGTGCGATAGGCGATTTTTGCCGACTGCCCGGCCTGTTCCTTGTAGCGGATGGAAAAGGTGCCTGTCACATATGCGGTGATGAACATAATGGCAAAGGTGACGGGATAGCCCGTTTCATAGGCAGAAAAAGAAAAACGGGGCACCGTAAAAAGAAAGTTGAAAATGCACACGCTGGCCACAGAGGAAACAAGGCTGTAAATGCGCTGGGAAGTGGCCACCGAGGTGAGCAGCACACCCAGAATATAAAGCATGATGATATTGGCCTCCGTAAAGCCCAGATGATAAAAAATCTGGCTCAAAACGGTGGTGGCAAGGAGAATGGACAGACTTTTGACGGTGTTTATAAAAATGCTGCGGGTGCGGGAGGGCACTTTTCGCAGGGGACGGTAAGCAGTCTCGGTGCTCTTATCAGGGATGATGTGGATCTCCAGTTCCGGGACAAAGGATAGCAGCTGTTCGGTGAGTGTTGCTTTGCCAAAGGGATGGCGGCGGGCAACGGCGCTGCGCCCGAGAACGATTTTCGTAACGCCGGAGAGCCGTGCAAATTCGGCAATTTGGGCGGGGATGTTCTCGCCCATTACCATTTCAATATTGGCGCCCAACTCCTCGGCCAGGTGCTGGTGCTGCTGCAGTCGCTGCCGATCCTCCGGGGAGAGGAGCGGCGTGTAGGGGGTCTGCACAAAAAGCGCGGTAAAGCGGCTATGAAAGGCATGAGCCATGGTGGCTGCAGAGCGGATAATTCTGCCGTTGGAAGGAGAGGAGGACAGGCACACCAGAATGTGTTCACCTGTATGGAAAGTATCGCTTGTCCGATGAAAGAGCAGTTGCAGGCGGTCTGCACAGCGGCGCAATGCCATCTCGCGCAGAGCTGTCAACTGGGACACAGTCAAGCCGCTGCGGCCTTCCAACAGCAACTGGGGCTCTGCGTCGATGAATTTGACCTGTGAGGCACCATCAAAGACGGAGTCAGGGATGCGCTCGAGCATATCAGTGCCGATCATGGCGGCTGCTGTATCGTGGAGACTTTCGATGCTGCTGACCTGGGCGGTGGTATAGACGTCAATGCCATGCTGCAAAAGCTCTTGTATATCCTGATAGCGGCGGCGGTGACGGAAACCTTCCGGGTTGGTGTGTGCCAAATGGTCAATGATGACCAGATCCGGCTTTTCTGCCAGGACCAGATCCAGATCTAACTCCGGCTGCGCTTCGATCATCTGCGGGGGCAGGTGGGGAAATCCTTGACTTAACGCGGACGCTTCCTGTTCCATAGAGGGCGCAAGCGAGGCTATGGCAACACGTAACCCCTGATCCTGCTGGGCCTGCGCACAGCGGAGCATGGCGCAGGTTTCGCCCATACCCTCTGCGTAGCTGAAGAAGATGCACAGCTGCCCGCTGTTCTTCCCGTGCATGGTCATCGCCTCCTTTGTGAGAAATATTCTATCACAGAAAAGCGGCAAAATCTATGACCATGGAGCCTTTTCAAACATTTGCTTTAAATGTGGAAGCACCACTGAACCGACTTGGGGTGGCCCACCACCAGCAAAGAGGAGTTGGCCGGCAGTACCGTTTCGGGGGAAATGTGCATATGGAGTCGTCCGTCTTCCCGGATTCCCAGAATATTGATATCGAATTTTCGGCGGATATCCACCTGCAAGATTGTCTTACCCACCCATGCGTCCGGGGTGGAGAGCTCAAAAATAGAGTATTCGCCGTCCAGCTCGATATAGTCGAGAATATGCTGAGAAGTGCAGCGGATAGCCGTCCAGTTGGCCAGCTGCTTTTCGGGATAAACCACCTCATCGGCACCGTTGCGGAGCAGGAATTTTTCCTGTACGTCGGTAGCGGCACGTGCGATGACGGTTTTAGCGCCCAGCTCCTTGAGAAGGGAGGCTGTCTCCAGTGAATTTTGAAAATTATCGCCGATGGCCACGATGCAAATATCGAAATTGCCGATACCCAGTGAGGAGAGGAAGTCCTCATTGGTGCTGTCACCGATCTGGGCATTGGTGACATAGGGAAGAACGGAATCCACCCGCTCCTCATTGATGTCCACCGCCATGACCTGATGGTTCAACTCATTGAGCTTAGAGGCGATGTGGCGGCCAAAACGGCCTAAACCGATAATCAATACAGATTTCATGATAAACTCCTTATCCTACTGTCATTTTTTCCTGAGGAAGCTTTGCTGTTATACGCTGCCGGGGAGCCATAGCTGCAAAAATCAGCGTCAGGCCGCCTACACGTCCAAAATACATGAGCGCAATCAAAATACCACGTGACACCAAGCCCAACTCCGGAGTGATGCCGACTGTCAGACCTACCGTACCGATGGCGGAGGCTGTTTCAAATAGGCAGGCCAGCAAAGGCAAACCCTCTATCCGGCTGATCATAAAGCCGCCGGTTAAAAAGAGAATCAGGTACATGGTCAGCAGTGTGCCTGCCTCCCGGATTACCTCGTTGTCAATGCGCCGTCCGAAGAAATGCGTGTGCTCCTTGCGGCGAAAGACGGAGAGCGCAGAGGAGATCATCACCGCAAAGGTGGTGGTCTTCATACCACCGGCGGTAGAGCCGGGAGAGCCGCCGATGATCATTAAAAGAATGATGATGGCCAGACCCACCTCACTGAGCGCCGTCAGATCCACCGTGTTAAAGCCGGCTGTACGTGGGGTCACAGATTGAAAGAGGGCTGCCCAAAACCGCTCGCCTGCGGACAGATTGGAAAATTCACCAAAGAAAAAGTAAATGGCGGGCAGGAGAATCAAGATCGCAGTGGTGGCGAGGATGACTTTACTCTGCATCCGATAGCGGTGAAAATGCAGGTGATGCGTGGTTATATCGTGCCATGTGAGAAAGCCCAGACCTCCGCTGATGATGAGCGCCATAATGGTCATGTTCATGAGGGGATGGGCCACGAAAAAGGTGAGGGAGGAATAGGGCGCACGAATCCCCATCAAATCAAAGCCTGCGTTGCAAAAGGCGGAGATAGAGTGGAAAATACTGTACCACAGCCCCTTAAAAAACCCAAATTCCGAGCAGAACGCAGGGAGCAGCAGGATGGCACCGATACATTCGATCAACACCACTGTTTTAATGATGAAGCCTGTGAGCCGTACAATGCCGCCTACCTGCGGTGCGGAGATGGCCTCCTGCATGGTGCTGCGCTGTTTAAGGCCGATTTTGCGACCGGACAGGATGGTCAGCGCCACGGCAATCGTCACCACGCCCATGCCGCCAATCTGAATCAGGAGCAGGATCACACTCTGCCCGAACATAGACCAATAGGTGGCAGTATCATGGACGATGAGCCCGGTAACGCACACGGCGGAGGTAGCGGTGAAGAGGGCATCGGGGAAAGAGGCGCCAGATCCGCTTTGCGTGGCAAAGGGCAGCATCAGAAGAAGGCTGCCTGTCAGGATGACACCGGCAAAGCTTAAAAGAATCAATTGTGAAGAGGAAAGATGTTTTCCTATGGTTGACATAAGTATATCTCACTTCCGTATTTGTATATGTACTCAATGTTGAGTATGGCACAAGCATTATGAAAAAGGTATTAGTATCAATCGATTTCATATTAAGATTTCATTAAGGAGATATTAAGGCGGGGGGATGGTGGAAAAATAGAGGAGACAGGACGGATCATGGAGTGTCTATAGTGAAGAGACAATAGTCGATGGAATGGTACGTCGCATAAAAACATTGTGAGATTTGTGCATTGTGCCGTGGAGAGAAATGGAATATGATGGGCATACGAAAATATGGATTTCGCCTGCCACGGAGAGGATGAAAAGGAGAGAAAAAGATGGTCCATTTTGCAATGATTGAGGAGGCCAAGAAGGCGCTGGAGGGCGTAGCCCGCAAAACGCCGTTGGATCCGGCACCTAAAATCGGAAAGAATGTCTATATCAAGGCAGAGAACTTGCAGATGACCGGCGCATTTAAGCTGCGCGGCGCATATAACAAGATGCGATCCTTGACCAAGGAAGAGGCGGCACGCGGCGTGATCGCCTGCTCTGCCGGCAACCATGCCCAGGGGATTGCCTATTCTGCGGCTAAGCTGGGGATCGAGGCAGTGATCTGTATGCCCGCCGGTGCACCCATCAGTAAAGTGGAGGCCACTCGTGCCTACGGCGCCAAGGTGGTGCTGGTGCCCGGGGTGTATGACGATGCAGCGGCAGAAGCGGCGCGGCTGCAAAAAGAAAAGGGCTATACCTTCGCCCATCCCTTTGACGATCCCTATGTGATTGCGGGGCAGGGAACAATCGGTCTGGAAATCGTGGAGCAGCTGCCGGATGTGGAGCAGATTGTAGTGCCCATCGGTGGCGGCGGGCTGATCAGCGGCGTGGCACTGGCAGCCAAAACCTGCAAACCCGGCTGCCGGATTATCGGTGTGCAGGCGGCGGAGGCGGCCTCTATGTATACCTCTCATCTCAACGGACAGGCCGTAGAATTGAGCAGTGTATCCACCATTGCCGACGGCATTGCCGTAAAGCGTCCCGGTGAGCTGACATTCGAGATGTGTGAAAAGTATGTGGACGAGATCGTTACTGTCAGCGAGGAGGAGATCGCCTGCGCCATGCTGCAGCTGTTGGAGGGGCAAAAGACGGTGGCAGAGGGGGCAGGCGCTGCCGCGGTGGCGGCGGCTATGTTCGGAAAGTTGGATGCCACCAAGCGCAAGACCGTCTGTGTCGTGTCCGGTGGCAATGTAGATGTGACAACCCTTTCCCGCGTGATCACCAAAGGGCTTTCCAAATCTGGACGGCTTGTGGAAATCACCACCAAAATCAGCGATAAGCCGGGCAGCCTGTTGCAGCTGTTGGAGATTGTGGCGGGGACCGGCGCCAACATTGTCAATGTGAATCATGCGCGTGAGTCCTATGATTCCGATGTGGGGGCCTGCATTGTGACCATGGTGCTGGAGACCCGTGACCATGCCCATATTCGAGAAATCCGGGAGAAGCTGACGGCTCGTGCGTACTATCTCATCAAGCGATGAATCATTTTTAGGGGACAAGAGGGGCTGAACCATCAGGTTCAGCCCCTTTCTTCTCAGGAATCCGCTCGGCAGAGCATGCCCAGACAACGGAGAAGACAATTCTCTTATCAGGGGCATTATAGGGGATTGGCACCGGGGATGCAAGGAAATATTGAAAATCACCGTCTTTTTATATTTACAGGTACGACCGCCTTTTGTATAATGAGCATAGACAGCAAACAACCGCGATTATCCCAAAAGTCTGAAAAATGGAGGAAACACGGATGAATTATGAAATCAAGGGTGGATCGTTCCCCGTGGTCATCTGCCAGCTGGAAAGCGGCGAGCAGATGATGACAGAAAGTGGATCTATGGTGTGGATGAGTCCCAATATGCAGATGGAGACAAAGGGAGGCGGCCTCGGGAAGATGTTCTCCCGTGCCTTTTCGGGCGAGAGCATGTTCCAGAATATCTACACTGCCCGTGGTAGAGGAATGATTGCCTTCGGCTCCAGCTTTCCCGGACAGATCAAGCCCATCACCATTGCACCGGGGCAGGAGATGATCTTGCAGAAGAGCGCCTTTTTGGCGGCGGAGACCGGTGTGCAGTTGTCCATTCACTTCAATAAAAAGCTGGGGGCCGGTTTCTTTGGCGGCGAGGGCTTTATTATGCAGCGCCTGTCCGGAAGCGGCACAGCCTTTGTGGAAATCGATGGAGAACTGGTAGAATACGACTTGCAGCCGGGACAGCAGATCGTGGTGGACACTGGCAATGTAGCGGGCTTTACCCCTACTGTGAGCATGGAAATCAAGCAGGTGCCGGGCCTGAAGAATATGTTCTTCGGCGGTGAAGGAGTCTTTAATACGGTGCTCACCGGCCCGGGCCGTGTTTGGCTGCAGACCATGCCTATTTCTAATGTGGCTATGTCGATCCGACCCTTTATCCCCACCGGAAACGGCTGATCAAATGCAATGGAAACCTCCCGTCCTGTTGGCGGGAGGTTTTTTTTCGTAGTCAGATTTTCGTGCTTAGTCTGCCTGCAATACCAGAAGATTGCCGCAGGGCGTGCCACGCCGATCGGTCATGACCGTTTCCGTGCCGCCCACCTGTGCCAAAATGAGCTGGAGGGCATCCGCATTTCGCTCCGTGGCCTCACCTGTTACCGTAAAAGTAGGGGCGTTTGCGGCGTTATAGGCAAAGTCCTCATCGGCGTAGACAAGGAAAAAGGCGTTGGCCGTGCCGTCAGCGTGCTTGACGGCCACCTCAGCGGTATCTGCCTTCTGAAGCGCTGCAAAGAAATCCTGCAGGGAGATATTCTGCTGCACGGTGTCCTCGCCCAGAGAGAGGGGGAGGTTGTGATCGGTGCAGGTGACCTGCGGCCCCTGCACTGTGACGGTGACAGATACGCCGACATGGTTCCATGTGGGCGTGTAGCTTACTTCGCCCCGATAGACCAGCAGCTCCAGCCCCAGCTGTGTAAGACTTCCGTTGCTGTCCAGTACTGCCCGAGCGTTGGTCACATGGATGTCGTTATCCACCGCACCGGTGTCTTTCACAATCTGAGCGAGCAGTGCGGAATAGTCCACCGTTCGGAATTTGTGAGGGATCATGACCTCCTGTGCCGACTGCATCCCTTTATCCACCTGCCAGCAGGTAGTGGCAGCATCCTCTGCCACACAGTAGAATCCGTCCTCATCCACGTAGGCGATATAGCTGCCGGCGGGCATATCAGGGATGGAGAGCGTTTGGAGATCTTTACCGTCGGCGTTCACGCTGAGCAGGGCACCGGGCTGGATAAAGTAAAAGCGTCCCTGCTCCAGCACCAAGGGCTGACGGTAGCTGCCCATGACGGCGATCTCCTCCACGGCACCGTCCTCGTCCTTATAGAGAATGCACCAGCCGTTTGCCGTTTCGTCCACATAGTAGTTATCCACGCTGCGGGAAGGGCTGCCGCAGCTGCACAGACTCAGCGCCAGTACAGCCGTCAAAAGAAAGGAAAGGAAACGTCTCATGCCCTCTCTCCCTCACTCTTTTCCGCCTCATCATCCAGCTTTCCCCGGGCGTGGAGTACATCGTCTGCCGTGATTTTCATCAGATCCTCCCGGGTGACCGTCTCCATTTTAGCAAGGCGGTTATTTTGTGCCACTACTAGATTTTCAAAGATGTTGCGCACACCACGCCCGTTGCCGAAGGTTTCCGGGTCGCCGTTTTCCTCGTTGATGTAATCTCTGACCAGCGGCCTGGCCTCCTCTGTCAGTTCATAGCAGCCCTTGCGGCAGCGCATATCAAAAATCTCCATCAGCTGATCGGGACTGTAGTCCTCGAAAAGCATAAAACGGTTAAAGCGGGACTCAAGACCGGGATTGGAGTGGATGAAGCGATCCATCAGATCCGTATAGCCCGCCACGATCACCACCAGATCGTCCCGGTGATCCTCCATCGCCTTCAAGAGAGTATCAATGGCCTCCTGACCGAAGTCATTGGAGGAATTGCCGTTGAGGGCGTAGGCCTCATCGATGAAAAGAACACCGCCCATGGCCTTGTCGAGCACCTTTTGGGTTTTCAAGGCTGTTTGACCTACATAGCCGGCGACAAGGCCGCTTCGATCTACCTCCACCAGCTGGCCCTTGGAGAGAATCCCCAGAGAGCGGTAGATGCGGGCCATGAGGCGGGCCACCATCGTTTTGCCGGTGCCGGGGTTGCCGGAAAAAACCATGTGCAGGGAAAGATCTGGGGCGGGAAGGTCATGCTCACGGCGCAGCTTGTAGACATTCACTGTGTTGATGAGACTGCGCACCTCTTCCTTGATCAGATCCAGTCCCACGTAGGAGTCCAGTTCTGCCAGCAAATCCTCTATTTTCTCCGGAGGCGGCAAAGGTTCCTCCTCTTCTTTTGCCTCCTCCTTAGGCTTGCCGGAAGCAGTAGGCTTTTCCACAACGCTCTCCGCCTTTTTCTTACCCACATTGGCAAAAGGGGAGCCCCAAAAGTCTTCGTTCATGCGACGCAATGCCCCATCGCTCATGGTGCGGATCACGTCCAGCTGCTGCAGAATAATCTCGTCTCTTTTATCCATAACTCGTATCTCCTGTTTGAAAATGTATATGCCTCATGGCGCGGAAGAGAAGGGATGCCACAAAACCGGTGAGCGCACCGGTGAAAAGGGAAACGCCCAGCAGGATGGGAAGATAGCCCAAAACTGCTGTGCTGCCCAGTGTGATCATGGCTGCGGCAATCTGGCCTATGTTGTGGGCAGCAGCGCCGCCGATGGACACGCCGAAGATGGAAAGACCCGGCATATGATGCAGGGCGATCATCATTAGTATAGCGGAAAAGCCGCCCAGCAGGGAAAAGAGAAGTGCCGAGAAGTTACCGGCGAATATGGAACCCAGCAGACAACGCCCCAGCAAAATTCCCACTGCCGGGCCCGTTCCTAAGGCATAGAGAGCAAATACCGTCACGATGTTGGCCAGACCCAGCTTCACCCCGGGCAAAGGGATGACCAATGTGATCGGAAATAGATTTTCCAGCGTGCTCAGCCCCAGCGCCAATGCGGTCAGCACGGCGCACAGGGTCAGAGATCTTGTGTTGATACGCAAAATAGGTCTCCTCCGTTGGTTGGAATGTGAAGAAAGTTCAGCCCAGCACCAGATCGGGGCCGCCGCTGCCCTCCAGACGGATGACCACCTGTTCCGGCAGGCAGATAATGCTCTGCCCGCCGCGGCGGATGGTGCCGGTGTGGAGGCAGTCCTGCCCGGGGCAGTCGCTCTGCGTAACCTGCACTCCGTCGGGGTGGAGGGCGATGGTCAGATGGTATTGCCCGTCGATGTGGATGATTTTCTCCTCTTGCAAAGAGGCGAGAACTACGTTTTCCACCGTTTCGCCACGGTGGGTGATGACGGCGGTCAGCTGATCGCCGTGGTCTAAATTCCCGTAGAAGAGCACGGCGGTACCTACGGCCAGCACCAGAACCAATGCCGCCACAAGGCCGTCCCAGATGGTAGGACGCAGTTTAGGTAAGGGGGCGTGCTTCATAGCGGCCTCCCTCCTCCAACGTCAGAGAATTCTCCAGACCGGGGGTGTAGAGCAGTTGACCGTCTGCTGTAATGAGAATCATGTCAAAATTGCTGCTGTGGCTGCGCCAGAAGTCAGCAGCACCTTGTGCGCCCATCACATACAGCGCTGTAGAATAGGCATCGGCCATGGTGCCGTCCGGGCAGATGATGGTCACGGAGAGAAGATCGCTTTGCGCCGGTGCGCCTGTTTTGGGATCTAAAATGTGCTGATACACAGTGCCGTCCTCTGCGGTAAAATACCGCTGATAACCACCGGATGTGACCGCGAACTGGTTGGAGAGCCCCACCATCACCGCCGCACCGGCGGGAGAGCTGGGATCTCGGATGGACACCAGCCAGGGAGCTTTGCCATCTCTGGTGCCATAGGTATATACGTTGCCGCCCAAGCTCACCCAGCCGCCTTGGATGCCGTAGACCTCAAAAAGCTGAGCAAGGCGCACGGAGGCGTACCCCTTGGCGATGCCGCCCAGATCAATGGAGCAGCCTTCGTCCAAAGAGACAGTGGTCCCATCCAGATGAAGGTGTTCACTGCCCACCAGCGGCAGCAGGGAGGCAATTTCGTCCTGGGTGAGGACTCTCGGGGCTTCGGTGTGGATGCCCCAGGCGTTTACCAGCGGGGCTACGGTCATGTCAAAAGCGCCATCCGTCAGCTGGGCGTAGTACAGGGCTTCTTGCAAAAGCTCTGCCGTCTCCTCCGATACGGTGACAGTGCCGCCGCCGTTGATGCGGGAGATGTCGCTCTCGGCTTTGGTACGGGAGAGGAGTGCTTCCAGACGGTTGATCTCCTGTGTTGCGGCGGTGAAGAAACCCTGGGAATCACCACCGTAAACAGCGAAGTCCATAACCGTATCCATGGCGAAGATCTGATGTGTCTGTAATTTTTGCTGACTGCCGCAGGCGGTGAGGAGCAAAATCGTCACCAGTGCGAGCAGCATACAGGAAAATCGTTTCATCATATCACCTTACAGTTCTTGTCTGCCTTCCAGTGCCCGCATGAGTGTGGCGTCATCGGCAAATTCCAAATGACCGCCCACCGGGATGCCGTAAGCCAACCGGGTGACCCGAACACCGAAGGGCTTGAGAAGGCGGGAGAGATACAGTGCCGTGGCCTCGCCCTCTGTGTCGGGATTGGTCGCCATAATGACCTCTTGGATGCCGCCGGCAGCCACTCGATCCAGCAAGGATTTGATTTGCAGGTCGTCTGGGCCGATATGGTTCATAGGGGACAGGACACCGTGGAGTACATGGTAGCGCCCCGTATATTCCCGGGAACGCTCTATGGCGATCACGTCCCGGGGATCGGCGACCACGCAGATGGTATGCTCATCCCGCTTGGGAGAGGCGCAGATGGGACAAAGACCACCGGCTGTCAGGTTTTGACAGACAGGGCAAAGGGTCACACCTTTTTTGGCCTCTATAATGGCATCGGCAAACTCCTGAGCCTCCTGCAAGGGAAGCCCGAGGACATAGAAAGCCAGTCGCTGTGCGGATTTGCCGCCGATGCCGGGGAGCCGGGCAAACTGCTCCACCAGCTTTTCCAGCGGCGCAGGAAAATATTCCATAGATATTGACCTCCAATATGGGGAAAATAAGGGATCAGCCTCGCAGCTGAGCGATGCGGGAGGGAATATCCTCCGCTTGATAGACGGCAGAACCGGCTACCAGGACATTGGCTCCGCTGGCAATGCAGAGGGGAGCGGTGCTGGGATCTACGCCGCCGTCCACCTCCAACTCACAGGAGGGGTTCATGGCGTCAATATAGCCGCGGATCGCCTGTACCTTAGGCATCATGTCAGCCATAAACTTCTGCCCTCCGAAGCCGGGCTCTACCGTCATCACAAGAATCATATCCACCATGTCGATAAACGGCAGTACGGCAGAGGCCGGGGTCTTGGGCTTGACAACAATACCGGGCTTTTTGCCCTTGGCGCGGATCTTTTCCAGGGCTGCACGAATGTTCGCCTCCGTATCGGCCTCCACATGGCAGGTGACAAGGTCCGCCCCGGCATCACAGAACTGCTCCACATACCGTATGGGCTGTTGGATCATAAGGTGAACGTCCAGCGGCAGGGGGGTGGTGGGACGAATGGATTTGACCACCGGAATACCGATGGAAATATTGGGCACAAACATACCATCCATCACGTCTACATGAACATAGTCCGCGGCGGCAATGCGCTGGATATCTCGCTCCAGATTGGCAAAATCTGCCGAGAGGATAGAGGGGGCAATTTTGATCATGGGAGAACCTTCCTTTCGCTATTCCGGTGGAACCGGAGGGCACTGCACCCATAGAGTCCGGGCAGCATAGGATACATTGAGCGGCGCGCATGGCGGCAAAAACCGGCCTACCGACGCAGCCGCCCTCCCGTCCCTGCCGGGCGCCGGGGCGTCGCTTTTTAGATAGGGGGTCGGCGGAGCAATCTGTCGACCCCCATTGTGCATAACAATACATATATATTATACCGCCTACAGGCTCTGATTGCAACGAGAAAGAGGGAGGAGGCGGGGAAAAGTGAATTCGTGTCCAATCTGTAAATTTTACTCTACAGCCCTTTACCTTTATTGAAAATTCTTGTAGAATAAATTTGTTCTATCAATGGAACGAGATTTAAAGCAATAACGAGGCGGTTTTATGGGCTTTTTACAGAAAGTTGGCAATGCGCTGGCCCGTTTTATGTATGGACGCAACGGTGCGGATCATCTGGGGCTGACCACCATCTGGACGGCGGTAGTGCTGAGTATCATCAATGCATTTGTACACCAGGCGGTTGTGGCATCACTTTTGAACCTGTTGACTACCGTACTGATGTTCTGGGCGCTTTTTCGTATGTTCTCCCGGAATCTCCCCAAGCGCAGAGCAGAAAATGCCGCATTTTTGGAAAAGGTCTGGTGGCCGGTGAAACGTCGTTTCAACACTGCGCGTCAGCAAAAGCAGGATAAGGATCATAAGTATTTCACCTGCCCCAACTGTGGTGCTGTGTGCCGTGTTCCCCGAGGGAAGGGAAAAATCGTGATCACCTGTCCCAAGTGTCGTGGGGAGATCCACGGAAAAACTTAAAAATTTTCATGTAAAAGAGATGCACCTTTTAGGTGCATCTTTTTTGTGTCTTAGGGGAAACGGATTTCCAGAATAAGGTTGCAAGAGGGCGAGGTGTGTTTTATAATATAAAGCTACTTATTCCAAATCTTGCTGGATAAATTCGATAAAGGAAGTGTACCACTGTGAAAGTAATCCATATTTTGAAAGAGGATAAGCTGTCCTTGTCATTTGAGGTGTTTCCTCCAAAAACAAGTACCAACTTTGAAAGTGTCCGCCGCGCTACTGAGGAGATTGCGCAGCTCCATCCCGCCTTTATGAGCGTGACGTATGGGGCGGGCGGCGGCACCAGCGCCTATACATTGGAGATCGCCCGGGACATGGAGCGTCACGGTGTGCCTACGTTGGCCCACTTGACCTGCGTTTCTTCCAATCGGTCCGTGGTGCATCAGCGGATCCAGGAGTTAAAAGACGCTGGAATTGAGAATATTATGGCACTGCGGGGCGACCTGACACCGGAGATGGAGGGACAGGATCGGAGCACATGGGACTACCGTTATGCGGTGGATCTGGTGCGTGAGATCCGTCAGAGCGGCGGTGATTTCTGCATCGGTGGTGCCTGTTATCCTGAGGTACATCCGGAGAGCGCCAACCAGAAAGAGGACATCCTGCATCTGAAGGAGAAGGTGGAGGCTGGTGTGGACTTCCTCACCACCCAGATGTTCTTCGATAATAACCTTCTCTACAACTTCCTTTATAAGATCCGGGAGGCGGGCATTACCGTGCCGGTGGTGGCTGGGATCATGCCCATCACCAATGCCAAACAGGTGGAGCGGGCCATTAAGCTCTCCGGCTCTCATATGCCGCAGCGATTTAAGAGCCTTGTGGATAAGTTCGGCTCCGACCCTGCTGCCATGAAGCAGGCGGGCATCGCCTATGCTACCGACCAGATCATCGACCTCTTCGCCAACAATGTGACCAATGTCCATGTGTATACCATGAATAAGCCGGACGTGGCTCGGAAAATTCAGGAGAATCTGTCGGATATTTTGGGCAAGTGATGACACCGATCGAAGTGAAAACCTACCAACTCCCACCGGTAAAGCTGTCGGAGGTGCTGCGCTATGCTGCGTGCCGGGAAACGTCTGAGGATGTGACGGCACTGGCGCAATGGGCGGCAGCGGAGAGTGCACCCGTGGTGCAAGGCCGTGTCTGCTGGCGGGAGATGGAGGTACAGGTGACGGGGGATACCGTGTGTCTGGAGGGGACGGTGTGGACATCGCACAAGCTGGCACAGCGGCTGTCGGGCTGTGGAAAAGCAGTGGTGTTTGCTGCAACGGTTGGGCTGGCGTTGGATCGGCTGATTGTTCGCTACGGACACCTTTCCCCGGCAAAGGGGCTGATGCTGCAGGCATTGGGGGCAGAGCGGGTGGAAACCCTTTGTGATATCTTTAATGAAGAGATGCAGACCCGCTACGGAAGTATGCAGCCCCGGTTTTCTCCGGGCTATGGGGATCTGCCCTTGACGGCGCAGCGGGATCTGTTTAAGCTGCTGGAGTGTCCCAGGCGCATTGGCCTTTTTCTTAACGAGAGCCTTTTGATGAGCCCCACCAAGTCGGTGACTGCCATTATCGGTATCGGCGGTACACCGTGCGCGATGGAGGGCTGTCAGGTGTGCGGCAAGCAGGATTGTACATTTAGGAGAGACGGAACATGACGGTTTTAGAGTATTTGAAGGACCATATCCTCTATTTGGACGGTGGTATGGGAACCCTTTTGCAGGAGGAGGGCCTGCAGCCGGGAGAATATCCGGAGCGGTGGAATCTCAGTCACCCGGAGATCATCCGGAAGCTGCAAAAAGCATATTTTGACGCGGGCAGTCATGTGGTGATTGCCAACACCTTCGGCGCCAATGGCTTAAAATTTGAACCAAAAGAGCTGGAGGAGATGATTCGCGCGGCAGTAGGGCACACCCGTTGGGCGGCGGAGCACAGCGCCCATCCGGGCCCTAAGTTCGTGGCACTGGATATCGGCCCTACCGGGCGGATGCTGCGTCCCTATGGTGACTTGGATTTTGAGGATGCAGTGGAGATTTTTGCGCAGGTAGTACGCATCGGTGTGGATTGCGGTGCGGATCTCGTGATGATCGAGACCATGAACGACAGCTACGAGACGAAGGCGGCGCTGTTAGCGGCGAAAGAAAACTCCGACCTGCCGGTATTCGTCTCCAACGCCTATGGGGAGGACGGAAAGCTGATGACTGGCGCTTCTCCGGCGGCGATGGTGGCAATGCTGGAGGGGATGGGAGCCGACGCTATCGGCGCCAACTGTTCCCTTGGCCCCAAGCAGCTGCACGGCGTGGTGGAGGAGCTGCTTGCCTGTGCCTCTGTGCCTGTCCTTTTAAAGCCTAATGCGGGTCTTCCCCGCAGCGTGAACGGTCAGACAGTCTATGATGTGGCGGCGGAAGCTTTTGCAGAGGACGTGACAGCCCTTTTAAAAAAAGGAGTGCGGATTGCCGGCGGCTGCTGCGGCACCACGCCGGATTATATTCGTTCCCTTGTCAAGCAAAGCCGTGATGTGAAGGCGGTGGAAATTACCGATCAGGGGCGGACGGTGATCAGTTCCTATACCCATGCGGTGTGCTTGGGACGTGACCCTATCCTGATTGGTGAGCGGATCAATCCCACGGGTAAAAAACGGTTTAAAGAAGCGCTTCGTACCGGGGATATGGATTACCTTTTAAATGAGGGAATCCGTCAGCAGGAGAAAGGCGTGCAGGTGCTGGACGTGAATGTGGGACTGCCGGAGATTGACGAAGCCGAGATGCTGGAGCGGGCTGTGGGCGAGCTGCAGGCGGTCATCGACCTGCCGATTCAAATGGATACTTCCAATACCGCAGCCATGGAACGGGCACTGCGGCGCTATAACGGCAAAGCCATGGTGAACTCTGTCAACGGCAAGGAAGAGAGCATGGCGGCCATCTTCCCGCTGGTGAAAAAGTACGGCGGCGTAGTGGTGGCGCTGACGTTGGATGAGAGCGGTATCCCTGCTACGGTAGAGGGCCGTCTGGATGTTGCCCGGAAGATTCTGCATACCGCCAGGGAGTATGGCATTGCTCCCAAGGATATTATTTTTGACACACTGGCCATGACCGTCAGTGCGGCCCCGGATGCGGCCATGGTGACCCTTGGCGCATTGGAGCGCATTGAGAAAGAGCTGAACTGCCGCACTTCGCTGGGCGTCTCCAACGTGTCCTTCGGACTTCCCCAGCGGCAGGCCATCAATGCGGCCTTCTTTGCTGCGGCATTGGAGCGGGGACTGTCGGCAGCGATCATGAACCCGGACTCAGGCGACATGATGAAAATGTACTATGCCCACCGGGCGCTCCATGGCTTGGATGAGAACTGCATTGCTTATATGGACTTCATGTCCCACTATGTGCCAATAGAGACAAAATCTGCATCCACGGTATCCGCTCCGGTGCAGGGGAGCGGCAGCGCCCTGCAGCGTGCCATCGGCAAAGGGCTGGGGGAACAGGCCGGTGCGCTGACGGCGCAGCTGCTGGAGACCCGTGCTCCGCTGGATATCGTGCAGCAGGAAATCATCCCGGCGCTGGACGAAGTGGGACGCGGCTTTGAAAGCAAGCGGGTGTACTTACCCCAGCTTCTTATGAGCGCCGAGGCCGCCAAGAGCGCTTTTGAAAAAATCAAAGACGCTATGAGCAATGCACCTGCCTCCACCACTGGCTGCGCTGTGGTAGTGGCAACGGTACACGGGGATATCCATGATATCGGAAAGAATATTGTGCGGCTCCTGCTGGAAAATTACGGCTTTGCCGTAATGGATTTGGGGCGGGATGTGGCCCCAGAGCAAATTGTGGCCGCGGTAACGAAGTGCCATGCACCGCTGGTGGGACTCAGTGCATTGATGACTACGACGGTACCTGCAATGGAGGAGACAATCCGACAGCTGCGGGAAAAGGCACCCTGGTGCCGTATTGTGGTGGGGGGTGCTGTGTTAACGCGGGAATATGCCGCAGCCATCGGTGCCGATCACTACGCCAAGGATGCGATGGAGACGGTGCGCTATGCCGAGGAAGTGCAAAAAATGATGTAAAAAAAGCTCGGATCTTTTGATCCGAGCTTTTTCATCTGGATTGACCGGGGCTTTTCCGTACACGACGGCGAAAGGCCAGCGCATGAAGGGGATAGTAGACGGCAATGCCGATGAGCAGTCCTGCGGCGTTTAGGATCAGGTCATTTACATCGAAACTGCGTCCTACAAAGGGCTGTATAAACTCGATGGCAAAGGAGGTCAGAACGCCCACTGCCAGTGTGTGCGGCCATGTGGAGCGTTGGCGGAACTGGGGGTAGAGACAGCCGAAGGGCACAAACAGAAACATATTGGCGATGCGCTCGTCGGTGAATTTCCGAAAGAAACTGGGAGTGAAATTGTAAAGAAATTCCCGCTCCAGCCAGACCCTTCCGCTCCACTCATGGTAGAAGAGAAAATAGTAGCAGCGGCTGATCAGGGATTGCAGCAGCGTCAGACAGATCAGCCCTGTGAAATAGGCCACAAACAGGGAAGATAGAAAGATGCGGGGGGAGGAATCTCGGGGAACCTGCCGATCCTTGTAGATGGCGTAGACAATGGCAGCAAGCAGCGCAAAAGGGAGGAGCTGCAAGGCATAGCCCAGGTATGTATCAAAAAAGAGAGATGAAAAAGTGAGATCATGGGGAATCATAGGAAGGCTCCTTTGTTCATAGGTGGTATATCTTTCAGTATAGTGAAAATCTATGGGGAATGCAAGAAAAAACGGTCTGCCCGGTAGGCAGACCGTTTTTTGCATAGTTGAGAGAAATGGAAAATCAGAGTACCTTGGAGAGGAAGTCCTTGAGGCGCTCGCACTTGGGATGGTTGAAAATTTCGTCCGGTGTGCCCTCTTCCATCAGCGTGCCGTCCGCCATGAAAAGGACGCGGTTGCCCACCTCACGGGCAAAGCCCATCTCGTGGGTTACCACCACCATGGTCATGCCGTCGTGGGCCAGCTCCTTCATGACTTCCAGTACCTCGCCTACCATTTCAGGGTCCAGAGCGGAGGTGGGCTCATCGAAGAGCATCACATCCGGCTCCATCATCAGGGCCCGGACAATGGCCACACGCTGCTTTTGACCACCGGAGAGCTGTACGGGATACGCACCGCCGCGGTCGCCCAGACCCACACGCTCCAGAAGGGCCTGCGCCTTCTCTCGTGCCTCGGCTTTCTTCATGCCCTTCACCTTGATGGGGGCCATGATCATGTTGTCCATAATGGTCTTATGGGGGAAGAGGTTGAAGTGCTGGAACACCATGCCCATCCGCTGGCGGTGAAGGTTGATATTCACCTTTTTGTCGGTGATATCTACGCCATCAAAGAGAATCTGGCCTTCGGTAGGCTCCTCCAACAGGTTGAGGCTGCGCAGAAAGGTGGACTTACCCGAACCGGAAGGACCAACCACCACCATCACGTCTCCACGTTTGATGTCTACGTTGATGCCGTCCAAAGCCTTGATAGCTCCGTTATTATAGTGTTTTTTCAGGCCGATGACCTGAATGAGATTATCGTTCGTCGCCACGGCGCATTCTCCTTTCGATGGCTTCAATGCCCTTGCTGGCAGGATAGTTGATACAGAAGTAAATGGCGGCTACGAGTATGTAGGGCCCGATGGAAATACCGGTGGTGCCGGCTACGTTTTTGGCAGCCCACATCAGCTCCATCATACCATAGGTGGAGCAGATGGAGGACTCCTTGACCATGGTGACCACCTCATTGGCCAGTGCAGGCAAGACATTCTTGATGGCCTGGGGCAGCACCACCAGATACATGGCCTGTGTCTTGGTCATACCCAGCGAGCGAGCAGCTTCCATCTGGCCGCGATCCACTGCCAGAATACCGGCACGGAAGATCTCGGCTACATAGGCCGAACTGTTGAGGGCCAGTGCCACCACAAAGGGGATGAACATATTCAGACGGATAAAGCCCATGGAAACATTGGGAATTTTGATCAGGTTAAAGACACCAAAATAGACAATGCTCAGCTGTACCAACATAGGGGTGGAGCGGAACACGGCGATGTAGGCACCGGAGAGTCCGTGGATGAACTTATTCTTGCTCAGACGCATTAAAGCCAGCAGCAGTGCGGGGATCACGGCCAGCAGCACCGAAACAATGGACAGTGCCAGCGTATTGGCAATGCCGTCGATAAAGTAGGGGGCGTACTTGGGCAGAAATTTGAAGTTCAGAAAGCTGGCAGGGCCGGGATTAGTGAACGCATTGGCGATGGAATCAAACATGAGGGGAGAACCCTTCCTTTCCTAAGTGATGACAGCCCACCGTGGAAAGCCGGCAGTTCCGGCTTTCCACGGTGGCGAAGTATTATGGTTGTAAGGCTGGCAGATTACGCAATCGCGTCCTTGGAAAGTTCGTTGGCCTGCTCAATCCAGCTCTCCATGGTGCCATCGGAGGTTACTTGGGCGATGGTCTTGTTAATCTCTGGCAAAAGGCCCTTGGGATCGCCTTTAGCAACCCAAACCCGGAAGGGCTCGGCGGCCTCGCCCATGTCAATGGCCACAGCAGCCAGATCCTTGTTTATTTCCAGATACTTGTTGGCCACGGCACCATCTAGAACCACAGCGTCACACTTGTCGTAGACCAATTCATTCATGAGATCAATGACGGAACTCATCAGCTTGGGGTTGGCACCGGGCATATCTTCGGTGACTACGTCGGCCTTCGTGGTGGCCATCTGAGCACCTACGGTCTTGCCGGCAAAGTCTGCAAGAGACTTGTACTGACCCTCGTTGCCCTTCTTAGTCACAATGACGGGGGGCAGGTCCGTATAATAGGGATCGGAGCAATCGGCGTTGGCAGCACGCTCTGCCTTATACTCCATGGCGGCGATGACCATGTCACAGTTGCCCTGTGCCATCAGAGTCATCAAGTTGTCGAAGCTCATGTCGACCACTTCCAATTCGACGCCCATGTCCTTGGCAATCTGTTCCCCCAGAAATACGTCAATGCCCACGGGCTTCTTTTCGCCGTTCTCCAAAATGTTGAATTCAAAGGGGGCGTAGTCTACGGAGGAACCCATGATAATTTTGGCAGGCTTTTCCTGGCTGCCCCCGTCATCATTGCCGCCGCCGCAGGCGACCAGTGAGAATGCCATTAGCATGGCCAAAATCAGTGCAATCGTCTTTTTCATTTCTCTTCTTCCTTTCTCAAACATAAATTGTGGATCTATATTCTAACCTAGCAAAGCAGGAATACAGACGTTGCTGTGTTCTCCTTGGAACAATACTTACTATACATGGATTTTACATTCTTGTCAATGGGAAAATGAATAAATTTTCAATAAAATTTCAGTTGAACCTGTATACAGTGCCTTATATTCAAGATAAATGGATTTATTCATGTAAAGTATGAATAAATATACAATTATGCAGTATACAAAGAAGAGGGCGTCCCGGATAGGACGCCCTCTTAGAAGGAACGGGTTATTCGTTGATGATGCGGCAGGCGCCAAAATAGTGGGAGGCGTAGTAGCTTTCGCCCAGATAGTTGACAGTGACACCGGCGCTATAGCTGGCGTGGATAAAGGCACCCCCGCCCAGATAGATGCCCACATGACCGATGGAGGAAGAACCGGGAGCTGTGGAGAAAAACACCAGATCCCCCGCTTGCCGCTGCTCCGAAGTGACCGGTGTGCCGGCAGCATACTGGTCGCTGGCACCGTGGGACAAGGAATAGCCCAGCTTGCCAAAGACCTGCATCGTAAATCCGGAGCAGTCAATGCCGCTGTAGCTGACGCCGCCGTAGACGTAGGGAGTTCCCAGATAGGTATAGGCCACAGACTCTAATTGTTCAAACAGGGTCTGGGTTGCTGGGGTGCCCTCGTAGTCACGGTAGGCCACGCCGCGGCAGTCGCTTGCTTTCAGATAACCGGTATTGCCGGCGTAAGAGACCAGATACCAGTCGCCGGAGATGTCTTCCAGCCGCCCCACTTTGCCGGAGGCCATGGAGCGCAGAGGATAGGCATCCTCACTGGGATCGGAAAGAAGATAGAGCCCGTCGTTAACAACCATGATTCCGTCATACTGTGCCAAGAAGGCATTGCGGGCAGCCTGGGCATGGGCGGCCTGCTCTTCCTCGAGCTGCTGCTCTTTGCGGATCAGCAGCGCCTGTGCAGAGAGCTGAGAGAGGGGCATGGCGCTGCGCTGACGCAGAAGGCCCACCTCACAGGCTACGGACAGGCCGTTTTCCATGGCATTTTCTCCCGTACTTGGGATGCCGACGGCGGAAAGTGTTTCTACCGCCTCGTTATAGGCAAAGGTTTCCTGCGGAACCGAATCGTTGGCATAGGCCAGCACAACACCGGACAGTGCCATGGTCATTGCCAGAAAGAGGCAGGAAAATTTCCTGTTCATATGATAAAACCTCGCATTGGTAAAATTCAACCAAGGAGTATGATACCACATCTATTTCGAAAAAGCTACACAAAAATTACAAAATGGTAACACAAATTCCAAAATAGTTAAAATGCACAAAAAATTGCGGGAACAATGGAACCAAACAAAGAAAAGCGGGGGACATAGCCGCAAAAATAAGCCGGGAGAGAGAAAACGGAGCATAGAGGCAGGAGCAAAACGCACCCGTTGCCGCTTAACCATGGGGGATGAGGAAAAGATATCGGTGTTAAAAATGAAAAGTATGGGAACTTTTCCGGTAGGGATTCCGTCTAATGGATAGACGGGGCAAAAAGAGTCCTGCCGAATGATGTATTTTAATGAAGGAGATTACAAACAATGAAAAAAGTTCTGTCTTTGATCCTGTGTGCTATGCTGGTGCTGACTTTGGCGGCCTGTGGCAGTAAGGGAGGGAACGACACCAATCAGAGCGGTGCCGAGGACACCATGCCCCTTGCGGAAATGGCTGAAAAGCTGCTGGAGGGTTTGAACGAGGAGGAGCTGCCGATGATGATGCCTCCCACCACGCTCTCTGCGCTGGCAGAGGGGATCCCTCTGGAAAACGGCATGACCAAGGAGCAGGTGGTAGATGAACTGTTCAAGTCTTATCTCTTTATCCCCTCCGTTGAAGGGGCTGAGGTTGTGGTTTACGATGCCGCCATTACCAGTGTCCCGCACTCTGTAGTGCTGCTGCGTCTGCCCGAGGGTGCCGATGCAGAGGCTGTCCGTGCCGACATCGAGACCAATGCCAACCCGGCCAAGTGGGTTTGTGTGGAGGCGGAAAAGGTAAACGTAGTGGCACACGGGAGCACGATTTTGCTGGTCATGTCCGATGTGGAGACCGCCGATGCCATTGCAGCCAACTTCAACGCCCTGTGGAACTAAGCTGCATCGGATAACACGCAGAGCCTCCGCTTCTGGCGGAGGCTCTGTTACGATTACCATGACCCGGAGGATATGTTATGTTATTTTCCAGCATCAGCTTTTTATATCTGTTCTTGCCGGCGCTGGCTCTTTACTATATAGTACCGCAGCAGTGGCGCAACTATGTACTGCTGGCTGTCAGTCTGCTTTTTTACTTTGTGGGAGAGCCGGTGTATGTGCTGCTGTTGCTTTTTTCCTCGTTGTCGGACTATGCGCACAGCTTGTATATTGAAAAGCATCGCGGCACAAAAAAGGACAAAGGGGCGCTGCTCTCCTCCATTGTGATCAATCTGGGGATGCTGTTTTTCTTCAAGTACACGGATTTCCTCATCGGTGCGGTGAACGGCCTTGCGGGAACCAGCATTCCGCTCACGGGTGTGGAATTGCCCATCGGTATCAGCTTCTTTACCTTCCAGACCATGAGTTATACCATTGATGTGTATCGGGGCGACGCCCGCGCCGAGCGAAATCTGGCCACCATGGCCACATTTGTCTGCCTGTTCCCCCAGTTGGTGGCAGGCCCCATTGTCCGCTATACCGATGTCTCCCACGAGCTGCACTCCCGGCATACAACGCTGGATGGGTTTTATCTGGGCGTACGGCGCTTTGCAGTGGGACTGGGCAAAAAGGTGCTGATTGCCAATGCACTGGGGGAATTTTGTGCCTTGTTCCGTGCCAGTGCCGATCCGTCGGTGGCCTTCTACTGGTTCTATGGTGCGGCGTTTGCCCTGCAGATTTACTTTGATTTTGCCGGTTATTCCGATATGGCCATTGGTTTGGGGCATATGCTGGGCTTCCAATTCCCGGAGAACTTTGACTATCCCTTTATGTCCCAGAGCGTTACTGAGTTCTGGCGGCGCTGGCACAGGACGCTGGGCGGCTGGTTCCGTGATTACCTCTATATCCCCTTGGGCGGCAACCGGGTCAGCCGGGGGCGCTGGATCTTCAATGTGATGGTGGTGTGGGCTGCCACGGGATTGTGGCACGGCGCTGCGTGGAACTTCCTCTGGTGGGGGCTTTACTTCGGTGTCTTTCTGGTGCTGGAAAAACTGGTGCTGGGGTCGATTTTGAAAAAAGTGCCTGCGGTGGTGCGCTATCTCTATATGCTTCCGGTGCTGTTGGTGAGCTTCATTATCTTCAATGCTTCCGGGCTTGGGCAGTTAACCGGAGATTTGAAGGCGTTGTTCGGCTTGAGCGGTTTGCCGCTGTGGAGCTTTGATACGGGCTACTATGTGCGAAGCTATGGCTTGCTGCTGCTCACCGCCGTTGTGGGTGCCACACCTCTTATGAAAAAGCTGTGGACACGTTTTACGGAGACAAAGCCGGGGGCGGCGGCAGCAACGGCGGCAGCAACGGCGGCGGAGCCGGCCTTTGTGCTGGTAATGCTGCTTTTGACCACGGCCCATTTGGTGGATGGGAGCTTTAATCCCTTCCTGTATTTCCGTTTCTAAGGAGATCGACATGGAAAAAATGAAAAAAATCGCAGTGGCAGCCGTTTTTGTGCTTACCCTTTTTGGTATTGCGGCGGCCCATTTGCTGCTGCCGGATGCGGCATTATCCGGCCCGGAGCGCCGCAAGCTGGCACAGGCGCCGGAAATCACCGCAAAGGCTGTCCTCAGCGGCGACTATTTCGCTGATCTGGAGAAATATCTGCTGGATCAGTTCCCCGCACGGCAGTATTTTCGCATGATGAAGGCGGTCTTTCGCTATGAAGTGTTGGGGATGAAGGACAACAATCAGCTCTATCAGGCGCAGGGACACCTCATGAAACTGGAACCCCAATTGGAGTCCACCCAAATTTCTTTGGCTGTGGCCAGAATGAATGCCATAATCGATGCCCATCCGGAGATGGCGGCGGCATATGATGCGGTCATTCCCGATAAAAACTATTTTTTGGCAGAGAAACATGGGTATCCTGCCATGGACTACGAGGCACTGCTGGCACAAACCTCCAAGATCCGGGGTGTACATATTGACCTCTTTCCCTATCTGACAGAGGCGGATTACTACCGCACCGACAGCCATTGGCGGCAGGATCGCATCTTACCGGCGGCGCAGGCCTTGGCACAGGCCATGGGCGTATCCGTGGACCCGGCAGATGCTTACACTGTGGAGACACGGCAGGGCTTTTATGGTGTGTACGCAGGGCAGGCGGCTCTGCCGGTGGAGCCGGACACGCTCTTTGTGATGGAGAGTGATGTGACCCGGGATGCTGTGGTGACCAGTCTGGAGCACCCGGGCAGAAAGAGCGTCTATGTGTGGGAGAATTTTGCGGGAATGGACCCCTACGATGTGTATCTCTCCGGTGCCGAAGCGCTGTTGACGTTGGAAAATCCTCACGCCAAAACCGATCGGCATTTGATTTTGTTCCGAGACAGCTTCGGCAGCAGTATGGCACCGCTCCTGCTCTCGGGGTACAGTAAGGTGACAGTGGTGGATCTGCGGTATATTACTTCTGCCCTGGTGCATGAGTATGTGGATTTCACCAATGCCGACGTGCTGTTTCTCTATAGCACAACCATGCTCAATGCCGGTGGTACGTTAAAATAAAAGAGTAAAGGGCGGTATGATGGATGTCTGCCGCCCTTGGATCGATTCGTCCTTGCCGCGGATAAGAATGGCAACCGGCAAGAGAAAAAATGCAACTGGCGGGCGACAAATTGCACAGTGCAAAGGGGTGGTGTTCCCCTTGCTTTTCTGCTAAACTGAAGCTGCAATCAACAAGCGAAACGGAGAGAATACGATGATTTTTGCAGATAAACTCATTCAGCTTCGCAAGAAGAGCGGCTGGTCCCAGGAGGAACTGGCAGAGCAGATGAATGTTTCCCGCCAGTCGGTTTCCAAGTGGGAGGGAGCACAGACCATCCCGGATCTGGAGAAGATCGTGCGGCTTTCGGAACTGTTCGGCGTCAGCACCGACTATCTGTTGAAAGATGAACTGGGCAGTGCGGATATGGCGGCTTCTGTGGAGGACTCCTCCCCGGTGCGTCGTGTCTCTATGGAGGAGGCCAGTGCGTTTTTGAGCGCCAAGGCGGGAACGGCGAACCCTATTGCGTGGGGCGTATTTTTGTGCATTACCTCCCCGGTGGTGCTGCTGTTGCTGGCGGCGATGTCAGAGGAGCCCCGGTGGGGAATTTCTGAGAATATGGCTGCCGGGATGGGCATCATCACACTTCTGGTGCAGATCGCTGCTGCGGTGGCGATTTTCATTCTCAGCGGAAGACGAACCACGGCGTATGGCTACATGGAAAAAGAGACGTTCGAAACGGAATACGGTGTCTGTGGTATGGTCAATGCCCGAAAAGAGGCGTTTAAGGAGCGCTATATGCGGAATAATGTGATCGGTGTAGTGCTGTGCATTTTGAGCATTGTTCCGCTGTTTGCCGCCGTCATCATCAACGAGGAGAATGATCTGCTGGTGGTTGCCATGGTGGCGTGTATGTTCCTTGTGGTGGCCTTTGCTGTGGTGCTGTTTGTCCGCGTGGGCGTGCTCTGGGGCAGCTATCAGATGCTGCTGCAGGAGGGGGATTACACCAGAGCGGGAAAGCGCATGAATGCGGTGTATTGGCCCGTTGTGACGGCCATCTACCTCGGCTATAGCTTCCTGAGCGGAGACTGGAAAATCAGCTGGGTGATCTGGGTGGTAGCCGGCGTGCTGGATCCGGCGATCCTGTATGCTGTGGAGCAGTGGCAGAAGAAAACAAAATAAAAAACGAACGCCTGTGCATCCGTTTGAATGGACCCAATAGAAAAGCAATGCCAAAGCGGCTGATATTTTGGGAAAGGCTGAGCGCAGATTTCTATGGACACGAGGCGTTCGGTATAAAAAGGAGTGGCACCGCACAAGCCGTGCCACTCCTTTGAACTTTATGATGCGCCTTACCATGGAGGCTTTTTGCAGGCCGGAGCAATGGGAGTTCCATTGGATGGGCCGGTGTTCCTGCGCTTATGGAGAGACACTTACTGATGGCACTCGCTCTCGTGCTGATGCTCGTGGCAGACCTCGCCGGTGGAGATCAGCTCGCCCCGGAGATAGGCCTCCACAGCCACACGGGCATCGCCCTGTGCGCCGACAACCACTTCCACGCCCCGCTCGTTGAAAATATCCACGGCACCGCCGCCCATGCCGCCGGAGATAATGACCTGTGCACCACGATCAGCCAGGAAGTTGGGCAGGAAACCGGGCTTGTGGCCGGGATTAGAAACCGCATTCTGCGCGGTGATTCTGCCGTTCCCCGTATCGAAGAAAATGAAATTTTCACAGTGACCAAAGTGGCCGGCAACCATGTTGCCCATAGCAGCTACAACGATTTTCATAGTAATAATCTCCTTTTCATAAGCCGAGCAGTTCGCTCGTTTTTTCAAATATTGCATAGAGGGCGTGCTGTGCCGGACAGTCGATATCGGCAAGGCTTTTGCCCTCGTTGATGGCGGCAGAGGCGCTCTTGTCATAGGGAATCTTCCCCACAAAAGGAATGCTGTCGGCGCAGCAGAAATCTTCGATGGCTGTTGTATAGGCAGGACTTGTGTCCCACTTATTGACACACACCGCCACGCTGGTGCGGAGCATGGCGGCTGACCGGATCAGCCGCTTGAGATCGCTGATGCCGGACAGAGACGGTTCTGCCACAATCAGCACCAGATCCACACCGCTGATGGAGGCGATTACGGGACAGCCGATGCCGGGGGAACCATCAATGATGGCCAGCGGACATTCCGGCGCTTTGCGGGCCATAGCAAGCTTCACATTGGCCACTAACTTGCCCGAGCTGCCCCGCCCCATCTTTAAAGCGGCTGTGGAAAAGACGGCGGTATCGGTTTGATAGAGCCGCTGTTCACCGGCCACGTCCTCATGAAGTGTTACCGCCTGCTGGGGGCAGACATAGGTGCACACGCCGCAGCCCTCACAGAAAAATTCGTTGACTCGATAGTTGCTGCCGTCTTTTTCCAGAGCGTTGAAGCGGCACTTCTCAGCACACAGACCACAGCCGATGCACTTTGTGGGATCAATGCAGGCTTTGTCGCCGCCGATGAAGTCGGTGCTCTCCGGCTGTGGGGGAAGATTGGTTACAAGGTGGAGATTGGGGGCATCCACATCGCAGTCCGCTGCCGCCTTTGCATTGGCAAAGCGCAGGAAAGCCGCCGCTGTAGTGGTTTTGCCGGTGCCGCCCTTGCCGCTGAGTAGGAGCAGCTTTTTCATTGCCAAACACCTCCGATTTCCGTGAGGATCTTTCGAAATTGCTGTGCCAGTTTTGCATCCGCTTCATAGAGCAGCGCTCCTTGTGCCACCAGATCGGCTATATGGGGCTCGTAAGGGATGCGGGCGAGAACGGGGAGATGATGTTCCTTGCAGAAAGTCTCCAGAGGTTCATAGGGGATATCCATTTTGTTCATGACAACGCCGCATTTTTTCCCCAATAGAGAGCATAGTTCATAGACCATGCAGAAGTTGTGGAAACCAAAGGCGGTAGGCTCTGCCACCAAAAGGCAGTAGTCTGCCTCCTGAATACTCTCCATGACAGGACAGGCGCTGCCGGGGGGACAGTCCACCACGGTGAGTCCCTTAAAATTCCGGACACTCTCCAGTGCTGCGGAAATCACCGGCACACCGGAGGCCTCTCCGGGCTCCAAAATACCGGTGACCACCTGCAAATGGCCGCGATGCCCCAGTTCCAGATGCCCCACGGGGCGCGGGACTTCCCGGATAGCACCCACGGGACAGACCAGCTGGCATCCGCCGCAGCTGTGACACACCTCGGGGAAAACTTTGGGTGTGTTTCGGATATAAATGAGGGCGTTAAAACAGCAGAAATCCACACAGTTACGGCAGCCATCGCACTTTTGGGGATCAAAGTCGGGGAGAAGAGTGTGTACAGGCCGGGTGGATATGTCCTCTGGCTTCAAAAAAAGACGACCGTTCGGTTCTTCTACGTCGCAGTCCACATAGACGGCGTCCCCCGCGGCAGCGGCCAGATTGACTGCCAGCAGTGTCTTGCCTGCGCCGCCCTTACCGCTGAGTATGGCCAGCCTCATTGAAGGCCGTGGAAACCTGCGTGGAAGTGCGTTAACTCCGCAAGTTTCCCCTCCATAAAGGCGGACACGTTTTCAAGGGCATTCGTACCCTGCGTCTGATAGACCTTCAATCCGGCGGCCTGAAAAACCTCATTGGCGTTCTGACCGCACCGGACGGTGAGGAGCACTTCGGCGCCCTGATCTACGATAAACTGCGCTGCCTTGATTCCGGCACCGCCTTGTACCTGCGCTGCCGGGTTATCCAAAATCTCCTGCTTGCCGTCTTTGGCAAAGAGAAAGTAGGGGGCGCGTCCGAAGGTGACACACACGTCCTTCCTATTTTCGTCTAAAGGAATTGCAATCTTCATTTGATAGCCTCCTGTTCTGGTTTCGTTTGTGCTTGACGATTTCTCAGGCAGCAGCCGCAGGTGCAGTGTTCTGCCGGCTTCTCACACAGCTGATAGTTACCGCCCTCAATGCGCAGGGGAAGCCCATCCACCAGCGCATCGGCTACCTTTTTTCTGGCTACAGTGTAAATCTGCTGTACCGTGGTGCGGGCGATGCTCATATAGCTGCCGCACTCTTCCTGTGAAAGTCCCACTTTATCAATGAGACGCAGTGTCTCATACTCGTCCACTGTTAAAACCACGGTGCGGTTCGCCTGAGCGCTGTTGACAGGGATAAACGCCGTGTTGTGGGGCATACGGCACACGCGGCGGCATTTTCTCGGTCTCGGCAACGTGCACACCTCCTTGCTATTTATGACATATGCCATTTTCAATTGTAGTATATCTCTATAATTGACATATGTCAAATACTTTGTTGACATTAGGACAAGATTGACATTAGGACAAGATTATTCTATACTGCAAGAGAAAAGGGGGCGGAGAAGATGAGTACTATTGCAGAATATTTTCCGATATGGAAGCAGCTCACGGCCCAACAGCAGGAGAAGATTGAGAACTCGGCCATGTACCGCAAGGTGCCCAAGGGGACGGTGATCCATAATGGTTCGCTGGACTGCGTGGGGCTGTTGTTGATCCACTCCGGACAGCTGCGGGCTTACATCATGTCAGAGGAGGGGCGGGAAATCACGCTCTATCGCCTCTTCGAGATGGATATCTGCCTTTTCTCTGCTTCCTGCATGATGCGGAGCATTCAGTTTGACATCACCATTGAGGCAGAGAAGGACACGGAATTCTGGGTGATCCCGCCGGATACATATAAATCCGTGATGGAGGAGTCTGCACCGTTGGCCAACTATACCAATGAGATTATGGCGGCCCGTTTTTCCGAGGTGATGTGGCTGATCGAGCAGATCATGTGGAAAAGCTTTGATAAGAGATTAGCGGCTTTTTTGCTGGAGGAGACGGCGCTGGAGGGCAGTGAGACGATCAAGGTGACCCATGAGACCATTGGTAAGCATATGGGCACCGCCCGTGAGGTGGTAACCCGGATGCTGCGATACTTCCAGAACGAGGGCTGGGTGCGGCTGACGCGCGGTACGGTGGAGATCACCGATCGGAAAAAGCTGGAGAAGTTAGCCAACGAATAAGGGAAGAGGTTATAAAAAGACCCCGCTGCGGTATACTGCAGCGGGGTCTGCCTACGTGATGTTACTGTTTATGCCAATACGGTTTCGCATTTCCTTTGCCGCAGGTGGATGAGATAAGACGGCAGATAGAAAAGGGCTGGGATAAAGATGTAGAGGGCATAGAGCACCACTGTTACGACCCAGTCCGGAGCATTCGGGAATAAGGCCATGAGCAGAGGGAAATGTCCGCGGAAGAACATATAATCGGCATGGATCGGGGAATAGTTAATGATGTTGGCGGGGATGGAGACCAGCAGTGATGCGGTGCAGGGGAGGAAGAGATCCCACCAATGCTCGGCGTGATAGGCGTGGTAATGAGATAGGAGCATTACCAAAAAGGTGAATAGCATGGCACCGTGATAGAAAAAGGTGTGGAAGCCTGCAAAGGAGATGCAGGAGTATTCCGACAGGCGGAGGGCCGGATAGAAAAAGTTGATGGCAGCACCCAAAAGCCCCAGCGTGAATACATAGCCGCAGGCCATCTGTTTCCAAATGCCGCGGCCCCAAATGGCAAAGGGCATCACAAACATAAAAATGCTGCAGGGATAGAGGGAGAGGTTGGTCTGCATGTCAAAACCGGGGTTTCGGGCACAGACACTCTCCCATGTGACGATTACTACTTCCAACACCACCAGCGTGATCCAGAGCACGGTAAATATGGGGCGAATGATGTGGGGGCGCTTTGCCACATATATGGCGCTGGAAATGACAAGCACCAGCAGAACAGAGGCAAAGAGGAAGTGCAGAGGCGTGAAAAGCGTGCCTGGCATCTGTTCGGCCGGCGGCAGAAAATCTTTATGTGTGAAGAAATTCTCTAATAGAAAAGAAAAAGATTTCATAGGCGATTCCTATTTAAACGCAGCCGCAGTGCGGCGGAAATATTCCGTTGAGTGGCATTAATACTTCCTTAACATAACATGAAGCAGGGAGAAATTCAACATAAAAAATGAAAAAGTGACAAAAATGTAAGACATATTGACGGAGCTTGCGCCGGGACGTTACCGCTAAATCGTGAGACAAGGTGGCAAAAAAAGAAAAGCAGCCCTCTTTTGAGGGCTGCTTTTTGCAGGTATCAGCAGAGCGTCTGTGCCTCCAACAGGCGAAAGAGGCTTAATCGGCAATTGTCAGCCGGGGAAAAGGAAACTCATAACATATGGCGTGCAGCGAAGATTTTTGAGGGGAAGCGTTTACTGTTTGGCTTCCTTGTTTTCCTGCACATCGACGTAGACACGAACAATCCGATGATCATTGGTTTCGGCAATGGTGATGGTCAAGTTTTTGAAATCAAATTGATCGCCTTCATTGGGGATACAGCCCATATACTGCATGATCCAGCCGCCCAGGGACACACATTCCGAATCGGCTTTGACATGGAAGAAATCACAGAAATCGTCCAGAGAAATCCGGCAGTCCACCGTGTAGGTATGACCCTCTCCCGGCAGAATGGACTCTTCGATTTCGTCGTGCTCATCCCAAATATCGCCTACCAGCTCTTCCAGAATGTCCTCCATTGTCACAATGCCGGCAACGCCGCCGTATTCGTCGATGACGATGACAATATGTGTTCTGGCTGCTCGCATTTTTTGCAGCAGAGCATCAATCTTCTCGGTTTGATACACAAAGACAGGTGCGGACATGATCTCAGCTACAGCGGCGGAGGTGATACCGGTCCCTACATAGAAATCCTTTTGGTGCAGGATGCCTACAATTTTGTCAATGGTATCCTCATACACCAACAGACGAGAATAGTGGGACGCTTCAAAGCGTTTTGCAATTTCCTCTTTGGAAGCATGGAGCTCAATTCCCTCCAAATCTACTCGGTGTGTGAGAATATCCTGTGCTTCCAGTTCACCAAATTCCACTGCACTTCTCAGCAGCTTTCCTTCGCTCTCACCAATACATCCCTCTTGTTCCACCTCATTGAGAAGCATCAGCAGTTCTTCCTGGGACATCTTATGATCTTCTTTGACGCGGAAAAGTTTTCCCACAAATTTCTTCCAATGTTCAAAAAGAAAATTTAATGGCATCAACACATAAATCAGAATGCGCAGAAGCGGTGCGGAAAACATTGCGAATTTCTCGGGATGGTCTTTGGCAATGCTTTTGGGAGTGATTTCGCCGAAAATCAACACAACAATTGTGACCACAACAGTGGATATCGGCGCACCTAATTCCGGATCGAGCAACTCGACAAACAGCAGCGTACCGATAGAAGCCACTGCGATGTTGACAATGTTGTTTCCGATGAGAATGGTGGAAATCAAGCGATCATAATTTCCGGATAACTCCAGCGTTAATATCGCCTTGCGGTTTCCGCTCTCAGCCAGAGTTTTAATTCGGGTCTTATTCAAAGACGAAAAAGCAGTCTCAGTAGCGGAAAAGTAGGCAGATAAAATAACGCATATGATCATAGCAACGATACTAGTTAGCATAATGTAATCTCCTTGTGAAAATATAGAATGGTTTGTAAGCAGGGAACAAAGTGCCATACTTATTCCCGCAAAACGAGTGCAAGCAAGTCACAGGCAAACCAAACTATAGGCCAAGGGGTACAATCGTCACTACCTGAGCTGTCCATTGATACCATCACCATCCTTCTCTTTTCTGTAATTTATTTGGAATTCTAATTAATCTTGCTTATTGTACCGAAAAAAGGATAGCATGTCAAGAAGCTGATGGGTGCTGCAAGTTTGGAAGAGGCATGCCAGAGCGCAGCTTTTGGGAGGGTCTCTTTCTGATCACCGCCCTGTGCGGTATCCCAACCATTCCAAAAGCATTCAAATATTTTTTCCGCAGGAGAATAGTTCCCATCCTGCTCTTTTTCTGGATATCCGGGGACGTATGGCTGAAAATCCTCATTTGCCGGATTCTGTCATTCAAAATATTTCAGAAAGAGCGTGATTTTCGGCATAAAAAAAGCCGAAACACCTTGATCCTCTAAGGCTTTTCGCCTTGACATCAAAAGTGTTTCGGTTTTTTCTGGCGGAGTAGGAGGGATTTGAACCCTCGTGCCGCTTTTGGCGACAACACGATTTCCAATCGTGCTCGTTATGACCACTTCGATACTACTCCATAATATCCTGCTAATTCATGCAGCATTGATTATTATATCAGAGAAATTCTGCTTGTCAAGGAAAAACATAGATTTTGTCTGAAAATTTTGCCGTGTGGTTTTGTGGTCGATCCATGGGTGAGCAGCAGAGGGGGAGCGGCGTTTGCCGCTCCCCCTCTGTCGTTGCGATGCCCGGAGTGTCTTACTCCATCATGTCCGTCACATTTTCAATGGCTGAGTCCACGGATTTGCCCACTTTACGCATGGTTTTTTCCACCGCATGTTTACTGGGGCGCAGCTGAGGGTCAGCCATCAGACACACACATGCACCGACCGTCAGGCCAATACAAATACCGCACATAAATGAACCGGTATGACACATCTTTGATCACTCCTTTTTTCCTGCGACGAAGATAGTATGTCCACTGAACGCGGAAAAAACCGGAGAACACATTGCCAAAAATAGGAGAAACGTTTATAATAAATCAAATAACATAAGATAAAGGAGTCATTCCATGTCTATAGAACGATTACAGCAAAAAATACGGCAAAAGAAAACGCCGTTAGCCCTTGGCCTTTGCCCGTCTGCAGCGCATGTGCCTGAGACGATTTTGCATCGTTTTACAGAGGCATATGGCGATCAATGCAGGGTTCTTTGCGAAAGTTATCGCGACTGGGGCTGCCAGCTGATTGATGCGGCGGCAGAGCGCCTGCCTGCCGTTTATCTTCGCACTGCACCCTATCTTTGCTGCGGTGCCATGGGTATGGATGTCCTTGCCGATCTGGCCTCTGCGGCGCATGACAGCGGGCTTTACGTGATTTTGGACTGCCGCGCTGACCCGGATGCGTGGCTGGCGACTGTTCCCGCTGCTGATGCAGTGGCGGTGCTGCCCTATGAGGGCAGTGATGGGCTGCCAACGGACGAGGATAAAGGCGCATTTGCCCTGCTGCGTACGGTGGGGAGCGGCAGCGGCCAGGTGCAAAACCTTGTGGGCGGAGATCGTCGTCTCTATCTGGCGGTAGGCGATCAGATGGATCGCCGCGGCGCTGGCGCCGTCATTGAGACAGGCTACTCTCTGGATATCCGGGAAGTGCGCCACCGTCTGGAGGATGTCTTTTTGATCGTGACCAATGCCGACTACGAGACTGCCAGCTATGCCTTTGACGATTATGGACGCAAGGCCCTGTTGGTGGACGAGAAGATTCAATATGTCGAGAATCCGGCGGCGGCTATTGATGCTGCCGTGAAGGGCTTGAAGCAGTGGATTACGGTGCTGTAAAGGAGCAAAGGAATGACAAAAATCTATCTGGTACGCCATGCTGAGGCGGAGGGAAACGTCTACCGCATTGCGCAAGGACACTATGACGGACTTATTACGCAGCGCGGGTATCGGCAGATTGCCGCACTGCAAAAGCGCTTTGCCCACATTCCTGTAGATGCTGTCTACAGCAGTGATCTTTTTCGTGCCCGTACCACCGCCAAGGCTATTTACGGGCCGAAGCAATTGCCGCTGCAGCAGCGACGGGAACTGCGGGAAGTGGATATGGGCAGATGGGAGGGACGCACCTGGCAGGATCTAACCACCCATGACCCGGAGCAGATGTATAACTTTAACTGGGATTTGTCTCAATGGCAGGTGGAGGGCGGTGAGCCGGCGGCCCATGTACGGGATCGCATGATGGCGGAGCTTAAAAAAATCGCGGCGGGAAATGAGGGGAAAACGGTGGCAGTGGTGAGCCACGGCGCTGCACTGCGTATCACCCTCGGTACGCTGCAGGGACTGTCCTTGCAGGAGTTGGGGACTACGCCCCATGGGGATAATACCGCTGTTTCCCTGCTGGAGGCGGAGAACGGGCGGCTGCATGTGGTCTATCGGGATGACAATCGTCACCTGCTGGCAGAGAATCTCTCTACGCTGGGCAGACAAAAATGGTGGAAAGATAAGAAGCTGTTTGATAACGGAGAGGATTATAGACCCATCGACGAGGATGCGGCGGCGGCTCTCGAAAAACTGGGCGTGGAGGTAAAAGCCCATACGCCGGGTGTGGCCGTGGTCATGGACGGCGAGATGATGGGCTTGGTGGAATTCTTGCTGGAGGCTGAAACGGAACAGATTGGCTGGATCGGTCGGTACTGGATTGCCCCGGAGTATCGCGGACAAAACTTAGGACTTCCGCCTTTGGGACAAGCGGTGCAGTTTTACCGTGCCCGAGGTCGTGAACGTCTGCGTCTGCGCTGCGGCGAGGATAGATACCGCGGTTTTTTTGAGAAATACGGTTTCCGCCCTGTTGGTGGGGACATTTTAGAAAAATATATCGGATATGAGGATCAAATATGAGAGGATTTGAATTTCTTCCGGTGAGTCGGGAGGAAATGTTGGAGCGAGGCTGGTACTACTATGACTTTTTGATGGTATCGGCGGATGCCTATATCGACCACCCCAGCTTCGGTGCCACCCTGATTGCCCGCACATTGGAAGCGGATGGATTTCGTGTGGCCTTTTTGGCCCAGCCGGAATGGAGGGACTGTCAGGCGTTCCTTGCCATGGGCAAGCCCCGGTACGCCGTTTTAATCAGCGGGGGCAATTTGGACTCCATGGTGGCGCACTATACAGTGGCGAAAAAACGCCGCTCCCGGGATCTTTACAGCCCCGGCGGGCGTATGGGATATCGTCCTGACCGGCCTACAATTGTCTACGCCAATCGGGCGAGGGAAGCATTCCCCGATACGCCCATTATTATCGGCGGTATGGAGGCATCCCTGCGCCGCTTTGCTCATTATGACTACTGGGACGATAAAGTGCGCCGCAGCATCCTCTTTGATGCCCCGGCGGATCTGCTGACCTACGGAATGGGGGAGCGGGCGACCCGTGAGATTGCCAAGCGGCTGTCCCGAAAAGAAAAAATTTCGGATATAACGGATGTTCCGGGTTCTGCCTATATTGCCGCCGACGAAAGCGGATGTCGGTATCATAAGGTGCACTGTCCTTCTTATGAGGAGGTCTGCGCCGACAAAACGGCCTATGCCAAGGCCACGAAGATTCAGTATGAGGAGCATGATCCCATTCGGGGTAAGGCTATTTTGCAATGGTGTGAAGGACGGCTGCTGGTAGTGAATCCTCCGGCAAAGCCCCTGCAGCGGCAGGAACTGGATCGGCTTTATGATCTGCCTTATGTCCGGGAGGTACATCCCATGTACACCGAGGAAGTGCCTGCCATTGAGGAGGTGCGCTTCTCCATCACCCACAACCGTGGCTGCTTCGGTGGCTGTAACTTCTGCGCATTGGCCTTCCATCAGGGCCGCATGGTCACCTCCCGCAGCATCGAGTCAGTGAAACGTGAGGCGGAGATGCTCACCCAAGATCCCCAGTTTAAAGGCTACATTCACGATGTGGGCGGCCCCAGCGCCAACTTCCGCCACACCTCCTGCGCCCAGCAAAAAGAACATGGTATGTGCAAGGGGAAGAGCTGTTTGGCACCTACTCCCTGCAAGAATCTGGATGCCGACCACAGCGAGTATACCAAGCTCCTGCAGGAGCTGCGCACCATCCCCGGCATTAAGAAGGTATTTGTTCGCAGTGGTGTGCGCTACGACTATATGCTGGAGGATAAGAATCAGGAGTTCTTCCGAGAACTGGTGAATCACCACATCAGCGGCCAGCTGAAGGTGGCGCCGGAGCACTGTGTCTCCACGGTGCTGGACTATATGGGAAAGCCCCACTTCGATGTCTTTGAGAAGTTCTGGGCGCAGTATCGTAAGCTGAACGAAAAGGGCGGGAAAGAGCAGTATCTGGTCCCCTATCTCATGTCCTCCCACCCCGGATGTACACTGCAGCACGCCGTGCAGCTGGCGGAGTTTCTCAAGAGCAACAACCGCCAGCCCGAGCAGGTGCAGGACTTCTATCCCACGCCGGGAACGGTTTCCACCTGTATGTACTATACCGGCATTGATCCTCGTGATATGAGCGAGGTGTATGTGGCCCGTGACCCTCACGAAAAGGCATTGCAAAGAGCCCTTCTCCAGTGGGGCAAGCCTCAGCTGCGCCCTCTGGTGTTTGAGGCGCTGGAAAAGGCGGGGAGAACCGACCTCATCGGCTACGGCAAGGAGTGTCTGGTGCGCCCGGAGCGGGGACACAGCTATGGGAAAAAGGAAGAGGAGCACGGCCGAAAGAAGGCGGAGGGCCGGTCCAGGAACGGCGGAGGCAAGAAGGCGTCCCACGAGGAGCCGCGTCGTGGTCGGGATAATCGCCGCAAGGAGAGCCGCTCCACCCGTGGGCAGGCATCTGCGCACGCAGCGACTTCCACCTACGGAACAAAGGCTGCCCATGGCGCAAACCACGCAGCCGCTTCCAGCCGTGGACGGAAGAATACGCCGGGGCAGAAGCCGCCCATGTCCGCCAAGAAAAAAGCCGCCTTCGCTAAAAAGCGGGCGGGCAAATAAGCAATCGTAAAAAGAGAGCACTGTTCCCCTTTCCGGGACAGTGCTCTCTTTTATGGTTAGTGGAAAAGTGTCTCAATTATCCGTTTTGTGGGAGGGCGATGATTCTTCCACATCCTCCGGGCGTTCCCGGATATCTTTCACACTGCCCATGGCCATGATGAAGGCAATGACAATCACCGATAGATCCGTTGCCGCTACACTGTCCATCAGATAGTCCACAAGCAGCATGAAAAAAACGGTGACGGTCGTATCCAGAAGAACGAATAATACGCGCGCTGCGGTTTTGGAAATCTTTCCCATGTGCAACAGCGCCATGGGCAGGGCGTTTGCCAGAATTTCGCAGGGGAAGCCTGCCAAACCTGCAATCACAAAGAACAAAATAAGACTGCCGGTGGATTCATAGGTGAAGCCGAAAAAGTGCATGATCGCACCGCCGAACAGTGCTACAAGGGAAAATACGCCGAAAATAAGCAGCGCTGTGATGCCGTATCCCAAAAGTTTACTAAGCCAAGTGCGGAATTTTTTCATGGAAAGACCTCTTTGAAAAGAAATTACTATGTGGCGTTTATTCTGTTCGCAGGGACTTGAGAAGAGCAATCTCTTCAGCGTAGCCGGGAAGCTCGTTGGGCGTTTCCAGCACGAAGGGAAGATGGCGCAGGGCGGGGTGGTTGATGATGCGCCGGAAAGCGTCCACCCCCAGATAGCCCTCGCCGATCCGGGCGTGGCGATCCTTATGGGCGCCTACGGGATTGAGGGAGTCGTTGGTGTGGACGGCGTGGAGTCGGGAAAGGCCGATCACCCGGTCGAATTCCGTCAGTACACCGTCCAGATCTCCGGCGATGTCATAGCCGCCGTCGGAGACGTGGCAGGTGTCCAGACACACCCCCAGCTTATCGTTCAGCTCCACCCGATCGATGATTTCCCGCAGCTCTTCAAATCGCCCGCCCACTTCTGTGCCTTTGCCCGCCATGGTTTCCAGCAGTACCATGGTCTGCTGTTCCGGGCGTAAAACGGCATTGAGTGCCTCGGTAATGAGTTCGATGCCCTTTTCCATGCCCTGCCCGGTGTGGCTGCCGGGGTGAAAATTATAGAACTGACCGGGGAGATACTCCATGCGGGCCAGATCGTCTGCCAGCGTCAGGCGGGCAAATTCCCGGGTGCGCTCATCCTTGGAGCAGGGATTGATGGTGTAAGGGGCGTGTGCCACCAGCGGGCCAAACTTGTGCTCGGTCAGCAGCGCGCGCAGCGCCGTCATGTCCTCGGGGTCAATGGCTTTAGCTTTACTGCCTCGAGGATTGCGGGTGAAAAATTGAAACGTGGTCGCACCAATAGAGAGAGCCGTTTCGCCCATGGCCCGATATCCGGCAGAGGGGGAAAGATGGCAGCCGATATAAAACATAGTGTGCCTCCTTATACTACTTTAATAAATAGACGGAGCAGTCCGTTTTTGTCCCCTCAATGGTGATGACACCGTAGGAGGGGCGAAGCCGGTCACCGATGGAACCGGGATTCATCAGATACAAAGAGCCGTCATAGTCCACGCAGGGGCGGTGGGTATGACCAAAGAGCAGAATGTCCGCACCGCATTCCTTGGCGGCGTAGCGAGCACGCATGGTGGTTTCCTTGACACCACGGGTGTGACCGTGCATCATTAAAATTCGCCGCTGCCCCACCTCAATGAGACGCTCACCGGGCTCTGTGCAGCCCCAGTCACAGTTGCCGGGCACCATGTGGATAGGAGTGTCCGGGAACAGTCGGTGGAGTTCCGCGGCATCTGGCATACAATCGCCCAGATGGAGAATGTGACAAGGATGCAGCATCTCCACACAGGTACACATGTTTTGCACGTTTCCGTGGGAATCGGAGAGGACGAGGATCTTCATAATTGTGCTCCTTAGATAGAATACGGATTATTATAGCAGGAAACGGTTGCAACTTCAATTTCCTACCATTAAAATAATGGTAGGAAAGGAGGCGGTATGATGTTGGCTGGCGTGATAGAGGTAGATCTTCATGGGAAGAATAGCTATCAGGCGAAGGTGACGCTGGACGCCGTGCTGCGGCGTGCGTCGGGAGCGACTTACCGGATCCGGTGTATCCATGGATTCCACGGAGGTACCGTTCTGCGGGATATGATACGGAAAGAATACGCAGAGCATCCCCGTGTTTTGCGAATTGAGACGGGGATTGCTCCGGGTGTTACCGATCTTATCCTGCGTGAATATTGAAAGGAGGCATAAAGATGCTGTTTGTCTGCTATGAAAAGTGCTCTACCTGCCGCAAGGCACAAAAGTGGCTGGAGGAGCGGGAAGTCAGTGTAGAGGTGCGGGATATCAAGAGCCATCATCCCAACGCCGAAGAACTGCGCCGCTGGTGGGAGAAATCGGGGCTGCCGCTCAAGAAGTTTTTCAATACCAGCGGACTTCTCTATAAGGAATTGCAGCTGAAGGACAAGCTGCCCACCATGACGGAGGATGAGCAGATTGCATTGCTGGCCAGTGACGGTATGCTGGTCAAGCGCCCCATCTTGGTGGGAGACGACTTTGTTCTGGTGGGTTTCCGCGAGCAGGAGTGGGCGGATCGTTTGTAAGCCTTGTGGAAAAATAATTGTAGTTTTTGGTATTTTGTGCTACACTACACCCGTTAGACAATCATCACAAAAGGAGTCTGAGCAATGAAATATACAGAGATGACGAAGGAACAGCGCCAAGCGGAGTATGCTGCCCTGACGGAGCGGTTCGAGGGATTGAAGGCGCTGAAGCTGCAGCTAAATATGGCCCGCGGCAAGCCGGGGCGTGAGCAGTTGGATATGGTCATGGGCATGACCGAGGGCATGACCCGGCCGGAGGACTATCTCAGCGACGGCATTGACAGCCGCAACTATGGTGAGCTGTGCGGCCTGCCTGCGGCCCGCCGCCTTTTTGCCGATATTCTCGGCTGCAAGCCGGAGCAGTGTTTCGTTGGCGGCAATGCCAGCTTGCAGTTGATGTATGCCGCGGTGGCAATGGCCTTCACCAACGGCCTTGCCCACAGCGAGAAGCCCTGGAGCAAGCTGGACGAGGTGAAGTGGCTGTGCCCCGCACCCGGCTATGACCGCCATTTCCGGGTCACGGAGTCGTTGGGCTGTACCCTCATCACCGTACCCATGACTTCGGAAGGCCCCGACATGGATGTGGTGGAGGAACTGATCAAAGACCCGGCAGTGAAGGGTATGTGGAACGTTCCCAAGTACTCCAACCCCGATGGCATCATCTATTCCGATGAAACCATCCGCCGTCTTGCCTCCATGAAGCCTGCCGCTGCGGACTTTATGCTCATGTGGGACAACGCCTACTGCATCCACGAGTTTGAGGGCGAGTTCGTGCCCTTTGCGGACATTATCTCTCTGTGTGCGCAATATGGCAACGCCGATATGGTCTATGAGTTTGCCTCCACCTCTAAGGTGACGTTCCCCGGTGCCGGTATTTCCGTGATGGCTGCCAGCGAGGCCAATATTGCCTATTTCAGCAAGATAATGGGCGTGCAGACCATCGGCTATGATAAGGTCAATCAGCTGCGCCATGTACGCTTTTTGAAGGATCGGGAGCACACGCTGGAACTGATGCGCCGTCACGCGCAGATTCTGGGGCCTAAGTTCCACGCCGTGATCAAAGCACTGGATGAGGAAGTGGCACCGCTGGACATTGCGCATTATGAGCGGCCCCGCGGTGGCTACTTTGTGTCTCTCAATGCTATGCCCGGTACGGCAAAGCGGACATTGGAGCTGTGCCGCGAGGCGGGTGTGGTGATGACCGGTGCCGGTGCCACCTTCCCTTATGGCATCGATCCGGCGGACTCCAATATTCGCATTGCGCCATCCTTGCCTCCGGTCGAAGAGCTGGAACAGGCCATCTCTGTTTTCTGCTGCTGCCTGCGCATGGCAGCCCTTGAGAAACTGGGTGTATAAAATCATAAAAAAGTCCGTGAAATCACAGAATTTCACGGACTTTTTTCTGAAAACAGAAGCTGTCCACATTGCATTTGACTTTTGCTTATGTTAAAATGAGCGTATCTTATTCCGCCCCCTGCATGGCCACTCCACTTTATGGCGTGCGGAGGTCATTCAAAGGAGGAACAAGTGCCGCTGGGACTGGCGGTGCGGCAGTGTGGAGACCTGTCGCAATGCGGTGGGAGCTTTTGCTCGCCGTGAGGTCGCTGCTTGCGGAGGCACAGCGATTACAGTCAAAGAAATTATGGCAGAAGTAAGACTGGTTAATCTCAAGAAGGTTTACCCCAACAACGAGCCAAAGAAGAAAAAGAAGGGCGACGCCCCTGCGAAGAAGACCAACCTGCAGATCACGGACGAGGGGGTTGTGGCCGTTCAGGAGTTCAGCCTGGACATTGCCGACAAGGAGTTCATCGTTCTCGTCGGCCCTTCCGGCTGCGGTAAGTCCACCACCCTGCGTATGATCGCGGGACTGGAGGATATCTCTGACGGTGAGCTGTGGATCGGCGATCAGAAGATGAACGATGTGGAGCCTAAGGATCGCAACATCGCCATGGTTTTCCAGAACTACGCACTGTATCCCCATATGACCGTGTATGAGAACATGGCATTCTCTCTGAAACTGAAAAAAGTGAATAAAGAAGAGATTGACAAGCGTGTCCGGGAGGCTGCGGAGATTTTGGATATTACCCAGTATCTTGATCGTAAGCCTAAGGCTCTGTCCGGCGGTCAGCGTCAGCGTGTAGCCATCGGCCGTGCCATCGTCCGCAACCCGCAAGTCATGCTGATGGATGAGCCCTTGAGTAACTTGGATGCCAAGCTGCGTAACCAAATGCGCGCTGAAATCATTAAACTGCGTGAGCGCATCAACACCACCTTTATCTATGTGACACACGATCAGACCGAGGCTATGACGCTGGGTGACCGCATTGTCATCATGAAGGACGGGTTTATCCAGCAGATCGGTACGCCTCAGGAGGTCTTTGATCACCCTGCCAACCTGTTTGTGGCCGGATTTATCGGCACGCCTCAGATGAATATGGTGGATGCCAAGCTCCTGAAGAAGGATGGCAAGTACATGGTGGATACCGGCAGTATCTGTGTGGAACTGGCGGAAGATAAGCAGGCACGGCTGGCTGCTAAGAATGTGCCCGAGCAGGATATTGTTCTGGGTGTCCGTCCCGATCACCTGATGCTGTGCGCTGATGGCATTAAGGGCAAGGTGGATGTTTCCGAAATGATGGGCTCCTCTGTGCATCTGCACATCAATGCCAACGGCAGAGATTTGATCGTGATTGTGCCTACCAATGGCAACAGCACCCCCTTCCCTATGGGAAGCGAGGTCAATCTGACCTTCGGCGGCAATGTGGCTCATGTCTTCAGCAAGGAGACAGAGAAGAATCTGGAGTGGTAAACGCTTCGTTCCTAATCCACATAATAACACAAAAGCAGACAGCCCCCTATGGGTTGTCTGCTTTTTATACGCAGATTTGTGATGAAAACAGTCGAGAATTAGGGATAATTTGTGCTTTATGTGGTTGTATTTTAGCCGGAAACCATTATAATATAAGAATATGCCAGATATATACGAAATAAAGGAGATGACAATCAATGAAAGATAAAGAAAAAAACCCGAATCAAAGCGGGGCGCAGATGGGCGGGAGTACTGCAAATCGGCAGCGTCGTTTTACTGCTCCGGGCATCTTGATGGCTGCCATTATAACGGTGGTCAATGTAGGATTTTTGATTACATTGCTGCGCTCACAACTGCTGCCGGCCAAGTACATCATTCCTGGCTGCGTTGTGCTGTTGCTGCTGTTGGGATTAGAAATTTTTCTGGTGTCTAATCATAAGCACAAGGGCCGCTTCTGGACTGGGTTTGTGTTGAGCCTTCTGATGACGGCTGTGCTGGTCATGGGCGGGCTCTATCTTAACCGTGGTGTAGAGGCCCTTAATAAAATCACAAAGGGCGAGCAGGTGGACATTGTCGATGTGTATGTTCGACAGGAAGACCCGGCGCAGAGTTTGGAAGATACCGCAGGCTATACCTTTGGCGTCTTTACGTGTCCGGACTACGAGCACGTGGAAGAGACCATCCAGCAGATCAATCAGGAGCTGGGCCAGGAAATCCGGTTGGAATCTTACGACAAAGTAACGGATATGATTGATGCGCTGATGGACGATGAGGTGGACGCTATCATCACGCGGGAAGGCTATCTGAGCCTTCTGAGCGATATGATCGGATATGAAACAACTGTGGAGCAGCTGCGCTCCGTGTATCAGGTGGAATTCCGTGATAAGATGGTAGAGAAGCCAAAGAATGATCCGCAGGAGAATGAAACCTTTACCGTCTATATGAGCGGTATCGACACCTATGGAGATGTTTCAGCCAGAAGCCGCAGCGATGTAAACATTTTGGCGACCATCAATCCTAAATCGCACCAGATCTTGCTGGTGTCCACGCCTCGTGACTACTTTGTGCCGCTGTCTATTTCGGGTGGCATTCCTGATAAACTGACCCATGCCGGCATTTATGGCGTAGATGTATCTAAGGATACCGTGGGCATGATCTTCGATAGGGACATCGATTATTTCTTCCGCGTCAATTTCAGCGGCTTTAAGGACATTATAGATAGTTTGGGAGGAATTACCGTTTACTCGGACTATGAGTTTACATCTGGTCGTTACTCTTACAAACAAGGGGAGAACTATCTGGACGGTGCCAGTGCCCTGCGGTTTGCCCGTGAGCGGTATTCCTTCAGCGAAGGCGACCGCCAGCGCGGACGGAACCAGATGGCTGTCATTCAGGGCGTCATCAACAAGGCGCTCTCACCCGATATTTTGAAGAACTATAACTCCCTGCTGAGCGCAGTGGAGGGGAACTTCGAAACCAGCGTTCCCTATAGCATGATTGCCTCGTTGGTACGTGATCAGATCAACAGAGGGGGCAATTGGAATATCGTCACTTATAGTGTAAACGGTACAGGCGGCAGTGAGATTCCCTATTCTATGAGCCAGTATGCCTATGTGATGTATCCCGATGAGTCCACCGTGGCTGTGGCTAAGGATCTGATCCAACAGGTATATGATGGCAAGGAGATCACGGCACCGTAAAAGTGCAGTGTGGCAATTGCACAGAGGAGGAGCGCACAGGCGCTCCTCCTTTTTTAGAAAATAGTGGTAGAAACGCAAGAAATGTGCTATGATGACCACACGATTATCATTAGGAGGATAAGGGTATGAAATGGATGGTTGCATCGGATATACATGGCAGCGGCTATTGGTGCGAAAAGCTGGTGGAGGCATTCCGTCGGGAGAAAGCCGATCGGCTGCTCCTGTTGGGGGATATTTTGTACCACGGTCCCCGAAATCCACTGCCCGAGGGGCATGATCCGCAAAAGTGCGTGGCACTGCTGAGTGAGCTGAAGGACTGTACGGTGTCCGTGCGCGGCAACTGCGAGGCAGCAGTGGATCAGATGCTGCTGCCGTTCCCTGTGATGGCGGACTACCTTCTTCTGGATCTGGGCAGTCGTTTGGTTTTTGCCACCCACGGCGACCAATGGGGGGAGAAGAACCCGCCGGCTATGGCGAAGGGCGGCGTGCTGCTCAATGGACACACGCACATCTCAGCCTGCACGGCGTATGAGGATTTTCTTTATCTTAATCCCGGCTCCGTGTCGCTGCCCAAGGATGAAGGGCACCACGGATATCTGTTGCTGGATGCAGAGGGCGTCATCTTCAAAGAGCTGGATGGCACGGAGTATCGCCGCTATCAATTCCAATAAGAAAAAGCGCCCCATGTGGGCGCTTTTTTCCTTCGGATCTTGTGTGGAATGAATACGAAACGTGATAGATGATGTCTATTATACGAAAAGTATTTTGCTTTGGGCCGTTTTTCGTCGGCGCACGGAGAGGGATCGCCATAAGCCACAATAGGCAAAAGAATGCTGATGCCGCTTGCGCAGAAGGTAAAATCAATACGAATTGTGATATATGATGTCGATGATACAAATTGTATATATTTGATTGGGAGAAGTGTCATGAGCAGGGGGACTTCGTTGGCAGAGGATGCAGCATAACTCGTCACAAAAGAAACAGGACAGTGCCCGGCATGCGGGACTGTCCTGCTAGGCTTTCAATTGTTTGACGCGGCGGCGATAGTCGGGGAGATAGCGCTCCACCTCGGCATAAAAGGCGGGGGAGTGGTTTTTGTGGCGAATGTGGGCCAGTTCGTGAACCACGACAGCCTCGATGGCTTCTTGAGGGTAGTCCATCAGATAGAGAGAGAAGCTGAGACTGTTTTTCCCGCTGCAGCTGCCAAAACGGGTGCGTGCAGAAGTCACATGAAAACCCGTGGGCTGAACATTCATACGCACAGCCCACTGCGCTATGAGCGGCGGGAGCTCTTCGAGAGCACGCTGGCGCAGTGCGGCAATCTCTGCATCCGTATGAGGAGGATGGGTGGAAAGGTATTCTGCTTGCCGCTGTTGGTGCTTATGAATCCAGCCTTCTTGAGAGGCAACGAAGTGATCAATGACCGCCTGCGGCGTGTACCGGGGGGCACGCACCACCACTTTGGCGTCTTTTGTGATCTGGATGGACAGTGTGCGGCGGTCAGAGCGCACCAGGGTATAGGCAGGAACACTCATTCGTCGATTCGGATAAAGCGGGGGCCGCAGTAGCCGTCCCGCTCCACGGTTTCATTCCACATGGCAGCGGGCCGCACCCATAGCCCACCTTCCCCATAAAGGGGCTGATAGACCACCATTTCTTCCAATGTCTCGCTGTGCAGGGCTACCCCGATCACACGATAGTCATTCCCCTTGAAGTGGCGATATTTTCCCGGTGCAATGGTCATAGAAGTTACCTCCCTTATCTTAGTCAGGATTATAACACGAGGCTGGCGCAGATGTAAAGTCTGTGGTATGATGGAGAAAAAGGGGGGGATGGGATGCGAATCATCTGTAAGCGACTGCGCCGGGGCGATGACTTGCTGGGCAGTATCCGAGCAATAGCGGAACAAGAGAGATTGGATTTGGCAGTGGTGCTCTCTGGCGTAGGCTGTGTTACCCATGTGCGGCTCCGGGATGCCGGAGGTGTCACGGTGCAAGAGGTGGAAGAACCTTGTGAGATCGTGTCCTTGCAGGGAACGGTGAGCACCAAACGATGCCATCTCCATGCTTCCTTTTCCAGAGAGGATTTGTCCACGATAGGGGGACATCTGATGGAGGGCTGCACAGTGAACACCACCTGCGAGTTGGTGCTGGGAGAACTGGAGGATTGGCGATGCGATGTGGAGCAGGATGCGGAAACCGGCTACGATGAGATTGTCTTTGTACGGCGGTAAATCCTCCTCCGTTATAGAGAAAAAGCCCCCCGACAGGGAGGCTTATGATGTGAGGGGGCGCTATAGCTCCCGCTGCATACAAATATCGGAGAGTTCAAACGCCACATGATCGTGCTTTTGAAGAACAAAGCCGCTGCTCTCGTACACATGGAGAGCGGCTTTCAGGTCGTGGTGGGAGGTGAGCACAACTGTGCGCTGGCCCATGGCGCGGGATGCATCCAGGGATGCGTTGATCAGCGCACGGCCAATGCCCCGGTTGCGCCAAGACGCCTTCACAGTGAATTTAAAAAACTCACAAACGCCCTCTCCCATGGGTTCGATCATCATCATACCGACAATCTCCTCGCCGATACGAGCCAGCAGGATGCGTCCGTCCTTCTCTAAAATTCGTTCCGGGTGTTCTAACTGTTCCAAGTCGGCCGGCTCTACCAGATGGTATTCCTCCAGCCAAGGAAGGGATAGGGCCAGAAGCTCCGATTTGTAGCGATCCTCGTAGTCGATGATCTCAAAAAAATTCTTTTTCATGCGTGCCTCCAAATGATATTGATCACGGAAAAGCGCTTTAGGGACGGGAAAGCTGCGGGATAGCTGCTCCCTCTTATGCCTGTATCATAGCAGAAAAGCCACGGGAAAGCAAAGAAAACTTATTGGTGGACAGACCACAGGTGGGAAATATGCCGGCAGTTCTTCTTCATTTGTCACAGGGAGCACTTTTATGCTCTCCTACGTTTATACGTGGGATATTGGGGGGAAACTATTAATCGGGTGTATCCTGTGCCTTGTATATAAAAATAAAACGCTTCGTCTTGGCTCATGCTCTCCGCCATAGAGAAAAATAGATGAAATATCGGGTGGAAAGTAGAAATGAAACGGAAATCATGCAGGGAGAATTGCCGAAAACGCCTGCGCATACAACCGTGGACTTGCAAAGAAAAAGCGGTTGTGATAAACTTACTTATCTATAGGCTGGGATAAAATGCACTAAGATGGCTGTAAGATGTGGCAACAATGAATGAAAAGGTACCGAAAGTGATGGAACGGATCAGGTTTCTGAGAAACTTGCATCATGCTTCGTGAGATAAGGAAAGGTGTGTAATGATGAATATTCCATTTTCTCCCCCCGATATTTCGGAGATGGAAATTAAAGAGGTGGCTGAAGCGCTGCGCTCTGGATGGATCACCACCGGCCCGCGGACAAAGGAATTGGAGCGGCAAGTCGCAGCATTTTGCGATACAGAAAAGGCGGTGTGTCTGAACTCCCAGACAGCGTGTGCGGAGATGGCACTGCATATTTTAGGAGTTGGTCCTGGTGATGAGGTGATTGTTCCGGCCTATACCTATACAGCCTCTGCATCCGTGGTGTGCCATGTGGGTGCAAAGTTGGTACTGATGGACAGTCGTGAGGATTCTTTCGAGATGGATTATGATCAAGTAGCGGCGGCCATCAATGAAAACACCAAAGCAATCATTCCCGTCGATCTGGGCGGCGTGCCCTGCGACTATCAGCGAATCTACGAGGTCGTGGAGCAAAAGAAAGCCCTGTTCCGTCCCAATTCCAAGATACAGGAAGCGTTGGGGCGTGTGGCCGTTATGGCGGATACTGCCCACGCGTTTGGTGCGGCCTGCGGTGAAAAACCGGCTGGCAGTTTGGCAGATTTCTCCTCTTTTTCCTTCCATGCAGTCAAGAATTTCACTACGGCTGAGGGTGGCGCATTGACGTGGAACAATATCCCAGGTATAGATAATGAAGAAATTTACCACCAAGTGCAGCTGCTGAGCCTTCATGGCCAGTCCAAGGATGCCCTTGCCAAGACCCAGCTGGGGGCTTGGGAATACGATATTGTGGGCCCTTGGTATAAGTGCAATATGACAGATATTATGGCAGCCATCGGACTTGTACAGATGAAGCGCTATCCGCAAATGCTGGCACGCCGTAAGGAGATCATTGAGCGCTATGATGCAGCCTTCCGGTCATTGGGACTGGAGACGCTTTCCCATTATACGGCGTCTCATACATCCTCCGGGCATCTCTATATTACGCGTGTGCCCGGTATTACATTGGAGCAGCGCAATGAGATCATCATTAAGATGGCCGAGCGCGGTGTGGCCTGCAATGTACATTATAAGCCGCTTCCGATGCATACAGCTTATAAGAACATGGGTTTTTCGATTGAGGATTTTCCCAATGCGTATGCCCGCTTTGTCAATGAGATCACCTTGCCGCTGCATACCTGTTTGACAGATGAAGAAGTGGCGTATGTGATCGAGTGCTATACAGATATTTTGAAAGAGTATATTCCATGATTTTAAAGAAATGGGAGGATCTCCCGCAAGAATTGCAAAGGGAAGAGGTGCGCCCTTACTATGAGCTCTTAGCTCGAAAGCGGGCCAGTCTTGTGTGCAAGCGCATCTTTGATGTGGTGATTTCCGCTTTCATGCTGGTGCTTCTTTCCCCTCTATTTCTTCTGCTGGCCATTGCCATTAAGCTGGATTCCCCCGGCCCTGTCTTCTATCGGCAGGTGCGGGTTACCCAATATGGGCGCAAGTTTCGTATCTTCAAGTTCCGTTCCATGGTTGCCAATGCCGATCAAATGGGGACGCAGGTGACGGTGGGGAACGACAGCCGTATTACCCGCATGGGCAAGCTGGTTCGTAAGTGCCGACTGGACGAAATTTGCCAGTTGATCGACATTTTGCGTGGAACGATGACCTTTGTAGGGACTCGTCCGGAGGTGCCCAAGTATGTGGCGGCCTACACGCCGGAGATGATGGCAACGCTGCTGCTTCCTGCGGGCGTGACCAGCGAGGCCAGCATCCGGTATAAGGATGAGGATGAACTGTTGGAAACGGCGCAAGACGTGGATGCGGTTTATGTGCAGAAGATTCTGCCGGATAAGATGCGCTACAATTTGCAGTCTATCCGCTCGTTCAGTTTCTGGTCGGATATTCGTACGATGTTTCGTACAGTGCTGGCGGTGCTGGGCAAAGAGTATGGGACGACAAAATAAAAAAGCAGGAATTTCCTTCGCCAGGGTTTATCCTACACCCCGATACAATGGAAGAAGGGTTCTTGCGGCAGGGCGGCTGTGTTTCGGCACAGCCGCCTTTTCTCGGCTATGTGCCCCCGTGTGCATTTCGTTTATCTGTCATTTCTTCCCCAAACCTTTCCGGAAAAGCCAAAACGCAAGACCCTTTTATACCCTGTCAGCACGCCCTGTAAGCGAAAAAAGGAAGCCGCAATTCTCTAAGAATTGCGACTTCCTTTTTTAAGGCAAGTAAACGGGTGAAACTTCGGGCCTCTGGGGTATCTTTTTGGCCACACCTTGCCAATCACTCATTTTCCACGGCTTGCTGGTGCAGTTTTTCAAAAGTGGCATCCTTTTTGTCCCTGCCATTAGGGGCGGGGTGATAGGTGGAAACCATCTGGGCCACAAGATCTCGGATATTGGGATCGTTGGCATAGGCTGCTTTCATCAAAGATGTCAGCTGCTGCAAGAACTCCGCAGTGTCAAAGGGAATGGGATTACCAATGTGGATCAGGTCATTTTTCGTCTTCTGCAGACCCTCTTCAGCCATTAGCTTCTCCTCATAGAGCTTTTCACCGGGGCGCAGACCCGTATAGAGAATGGGGATATCCTCATCGGGTTTGTGGCCGGAGAGCTTAATAAGGTTGCGGGCCAGATCGTCAATTTTTACTGGTGCACCCATATCCAAAACGAAGATCTCTCCACCCTTGGCGTAGGTACCAGCCTGCATCACCAGGCTCACTGCCTCGGGAATGGTCATAAAGTAGCGGATAATATCCGGATGTGTGACCGTGACCGGGCCACCTTTGGCAATCTGTTTTTTGAATAGAGGGATGACGGAGCCGTTGCTGCCCAATACGTTGCCGAAGCGCACAGCCACAAACTCGGTAGTGGGATGCTCCGGCATGACGGCGGATGGAAGCTCTGAGGAATCATCTGGCCTGTGGGTGAAGAGGCAGGGCAGAGAACTGGCTTTGCCGCTCTTGATCGCCCGGTCAAAACTTTGAATGACCATCTCACACAGCCGCTTGCTTGCCCCCATAATATTGGTGGGATTGACCGCCTTGTCAGTGCTGATGAGTACAAAACGCTTGCATCCGTACAGCATGGCGGCGTAGGCGGTTTTGTAGGTGCCGATGACATTGTTTTTAATAGACTCGCAGGGGCTGTCCTCCATCAAAGGCACATGCTTATGGGCGGCTGCATGGTAGACAATGTCGGGCCGATAGGTGGCGAACACGGAGTTGATGCGGCGGCTGTCACGGACAGAACCAATGAGAACGGTCAAATTCAGATTGGGATGCTTTTCCTTCAACTCCTGCTGAATATCGTAGGCGTTATTTTCATAGACGTCAAAGATAATGAGCTGTTTCGGATTGTGATTGGCTACCTGACGGCATAACTCGCTGCCAATGGAGCCGCCGCCGCCGGTGACAAGAATGGTCTTGCCGGAGATATAGCGGTAAATATCCTCCATATCCACCTTGATTGGCTCACGCCCCAACAAATCCTCCACAGCAACATCCTTCATATCGCCCACACCGATACTGCCGGACATCATCTGATAGATGCTGGGAAGATTCTTCAACTCGCAGCCGGACTCTTTACAAATGTTCAGTACATCCCGCTTCTCCTCTGCAGGGGCGCTGGGGATTGCCACAAGGATTCGCTCGATGTTATATTTCTTTACGCCCAGCAAAATATCATCCCGACCGCCAATCACAGGAACCCCTTCAATATAGCGGCCCCATTTGTTGGAGTTGTCGTCGATGATGCATCGCACGTCCAAACGTGTATTTTGTACCCGCAGAGCATCGTGAAGAATCATCTGCCCGGCATTGCCGGCACCGATGATCATCACGCGGGTGGGATGGCCCTGACCGGAGAAACGGTTCAGACGGCTCTGCTCGATCAGGAAGAAACGATAGGAAAAGCGAATCCCCAATACGAACAGAAATTGCAGCCCCATACCGATCACGTAATAGGTGATGGGAAAACGCATGAAAAAAACGGTGATGCCTACAATATGGATGGCTGAGGTAATAAAAGAAGAGACTACCACACGTGTCAGCTCACGGAAGCTGGCAAAACGCCAAATGCTGTTGTAGAGTTTAAGACCCCAGAATACCAGCAAACAGAGTATCGTGTAGATTGGCGCAAAGCGCACAAAGGCATTCAGATAGACATCGGGAATCATGGAATGTCTGCAATCAAAACGGAACCACAGAGCCAAAATATAGGCTACATTGACCGCTGCAATGTCATAAAGTGCCAGTAGAATAGAGACTTTATGCCAGTGTTCAATGCGATGTGTTTTTTTTCTTCCTTTCATATTTGCACTCCCTACGAATGAGATTTCTAAGTAAACAGAAGGGTTTCGACCAATTATCGAAACAAAATACTGCATTGCCGCAAATGCAGTGCATAAAAGGGCATAAAGCCCATTTATGCATGATACTACAGTTTTATAAGAATTTCAACCCCTTGTCCCCTGGGGGAAATATGCACAAAGGTGAGATCCGCATCTAAGAGAAGGTACATAGCGTGAGGACCATAGGGTGCAGCACGCCGTAATAAAAAGCACACATCATGAAGTGCCTCCCCTCCGTGGGATAGCATATTGAAAAATTTGTGCAGGCGGCCGAAAGGCCTTTTGACCTATGCAACGCAGCGCAATTTCCCTTTGCGCATGGGGTTACCATGATTTTCCCGCATTCCGATGTGCAGCGTTTGGTTGGCGTTCCCTTTGGAATATAAATTACCCCATTTGTCAGATCGTATGTCATACTGCCTGACAAATGGGGTGGGGTTGAAATTTTCAATCCGCTCCTCTCGGAGCATTCCAAAGTAAGTGATGGTGCCGGGGACTGTGTGGATGCGCATGGCGGTGACTTGCATCTCCCTAAAGCTGTTTCCCGTCATGTGGGAAAAGCAAGCTAGTGGGGGGACAATTCGTTGGGATGTCTTGCACTTTTGGCAAAACCACGGATGCATTTTGAGAACTGCGTATCGACACCATGGCAATCATAGACAGGCCAGACATCGTTCTCCAGCTAATGATGGAAAGCTTAGGGAATAAAGTGCTTTTCCGGTTCTCTCAAATCCCGAAGAATTTGTTTTTGATAGCGATCTTCTTCGCTGAAAATGCAGCCGCAGTATTTCTGCATATAGAAACCCAACGCCCGGGCTTCTTGCTGCCCCTGGCGGAAAGCGGGGCGGAAATCCATGTAGAGAAAGGTGACACCATAGCGCTTTGCAGCCTCTTGCGCCACTTCCTTCATCAGCTCGTGGTTTTGATAAGGGCTGATGAACAGTGTGGAGGTAAAGGAGGAAAAGCCGTGCTCGGCGGCATACTGGGCGGTGCGGTCAAGGCGCATTGCGTAGCACTTTGCGCAGCGGTGGTCAATATCCTCTGCCACGTTACAGACAAAGTCCCGCAGGCCGTAGTTCTCTTCTACAATGAGTTCCATGTTGATCGTAGGTGCGTAGGCGATCAGCGTGTCGCGGCGGGCCTTGTACTCTTGATAGGGGTGAATGTTAGGGTTATACCAAAAAGCTGTAGGCTCGATCCCGTCAGCACGCAGCATTTGGATGCAGGCCACGGAGCAGGGTGCACAGCAACAGTGCAGTAGTGTTTTTTCCATCGAGGGGTATCTCCTTAGTTCTTTTTGCGGAAAGGGTTGGAAAGGCGGAAAGATCTCTGTGTCTTTCCGGTTTTCCTGATATGGGGGAGGACAGTGGAGCGCAGAAACTGATCACATACCTTTTGGAAGGGCTGCTGCGCAAAAGCATTAAAGAAATCGCTGCGATTTTCCGAAGCCACCGGAGGGGAGGATAGGGCGGAATTGCCCGCGGCCGCCTCCTCCAAAGACCGTTTCTTCCTCTTTAGGGGCAGTAGATCAAACATATGAGCCCCTTTGGGGGAGTTGACCAGCAAAAGGCAGATACCGCGGCGCTGCTCTTCCGGATAAAAGTCTTTGGGAAGATTTTGATAGGAACCCAGTGACAGGTCAGCCACACGGTCCGTACAGGCGTAGGAGCAGTTGTGGCAGGCAGGCCGCAGGAAGAGACCACGGGAGACGCCGCGGCCAAAATCGGTTTTTGAAAAGGGGGCGTCATAGGTGCTGCCGCCTTCGAAAATCACATGGAACCTGCGCTCACGCTGTCCGTCTGTTTTACTGTAGAAGTTGACGGACACGGGTTTTTTCTGCTTGATGTAGGCCATGGAGTGGACCAGCTGGCACCATACGCCGGGGGAGGGGACACCGTGGCAGAGAATGTCGCAGGTCAGCAGCTTTTCCGGGTGCTCCCCCAGAAAGCGGTACAGGCCGTCTACTTGACACGGCGTGCCGGTAAAGAGGACGCGGCGGCCACGATCCAGATAGTGGCGTACCCGGCTGTAGGCATCACCGATCTCGCTTTGTACCAGCTTGGCTCCTTGAAGGAGGTGCAGATGTTCCTTAGACTTGACGGCAATGTGGCGTACCTGCAGATCCGGCGACATGGCAGCACCGAAAACCACACCGCCGTCCTCCAGAATATATTCGGCCAGCAGCGTAAAGACACCGCCGGAGGTAGAGACACGGCGAGATGCTTCGTCCGGATTCCATGCCGCAAAGACCATCGGATCAGGGCGCAGTTCCCGCTCCTTCAGTGCCGGGCAGATATGGGTACAGTGGCCGCATTGGATGCAGGCATCCGTCACTGTGGGATAGAGGAATCCTTCCCGGTCGGGTAGCATATGGATGGCACCCTTCGGACAGCCGTTGGCACATGCGCTGCAGCCTGTGCACAGATCTTTTGGCGCCAGACGAGGCATATTATTTTGCTGCTGCAATATGGCCCACCTCCTGTGATCGTTTATTTTTATTATTGTATCACGGGCAGGAAAAAATGACAAGAAGGAGAAAAGGAACGGAAGTGGAAGGGCGGATCAACACTTCGAATACAAGGAGTCTTTTAAAGAGAATGACTGCGCCGGCGATATAAAACTTTCCAGGGACGCCGCTGTTTTACCCTGATTAGAAAGGTAGCAGACGTTCCTTATCCTGCTGCTGCATCTTGGCTGCGGAGACATGGTGCTCAATGGGCTTCCATTCTACCTTTTGGAAGAGAACGGAGAGGGAGATGGGAAGATAGGTAAACATAAATAGCGGGAAAGTAAAGAGAAAAACAATTTTCTTTGCGGTTGTGGTATGGATATACTGCCACTCACTGACGGTGGTCACAAGCCCTAGGAAAAAGAGCGTGGCATACATACCCAGAAGCATCTGGCATATGGATTGCAGAGCCGGAAGAATACCGATGCCGCTGAGGATGCCCACAAGCGCCATAGCTGTACAGCAAAGGACACTCAACGTGGTGAGAAGGAAGGCAGGCATGATGGACATGGACATATCGAAGCAGGAGAAGCTGCCCCTCCTGATGCCGCGGAGAAGATCTCTGCCATAAGAGTGGAACACCTGCAAATATCCCTTGGCCCAGCGCTGGCGCTGCTGCCAGGACTGGCGAAAAGAGGTGGGCTGCTCATCATAGAGAATGGCGTCTGGACAAAAGGCTACTTTTTTTCCGCGGGTAATCTGATAAGCAGAGAACTCAATGTCCTCTGTCAGCAGGTGGAACGGCCAAGGCCCGATTTCCTGTAGTACCTGACGGCTGAAGAGAAAGCCGGTGCCGGAGATGGTACAGCTGGTGTCCAGCAGGAAGCGGGCATGGTTGAGATAACGGCTCTCCCGTAAAAACCACAGAGCGTAGCCGGCGCTGATCCAGTTATCTCCGTAGTTCTTGGAATTGCGATAGCCGGTGACAATCTGGTGCCCGTCGGAAAAGGTTTCGTTCATCCGCTCAATGTAGTCCGGTTCCAGAATGTTGTCGGCGTCAAAGACGAAATAACCATCAAAGCCGTCGGGATAGTCCCGCTCTAGATAGCGGAGCAGTGTTTGCAGGGCGTACCCCTTGCCCACTTTCTCTTGATTGAAACGCTCGTAGGCAGTGGCTCCGGCGCAGCGGGAAACAAGGGCGGTGCTGTCGGTACAGTTGTCGGCTAGCACGAAGATGCGCACCGGTGCGGCATGGTAGGTCTGGGCATGAAGACTGGCAATGAGATCACCGATGACCTGCTCTTCGTTGCGGGCACAGATCAGCACGGCGTATCGGTTGGCTTTCGGCGTATGGTGAGGTTTTGTCCGGTGCAGCCACGGTACCGGGATATATACAAATTGATAAGCGTAGAAAACGAAAAATAAAATACCCATCATCGTATTCGTCCATTGCAGTATCTCCATGGTTCATATCCTTTCTCCTGCTGACAGGTCAGTACACTGTATTAAGTGTATTGAATGTATTAATACACTTAAATTATCATCTTTTAGGAGAACTGTCAAGTGTTTTTGACCGCTGTGAGCGAAATGGGTGGTAGTTTTTTTGAAAAAGAAAGATGTGGGAAAATTTTGGGACAGAAACTTTGCTATACTGGGTTCAAAAGTAAGAGGAAACAGAATTTCGCATGACAGGAGGTTCTTATGAATAAGTTTTTTGATTATCTCATGGGGGACATGACGGATGGAGCAATCCGGGAGCTGCTGGACTACATTTGCCGCTTTACGGCTGTATTTTCTGGGGATGTGCCGGTGGAAGGCAGAATGGGAAACTATCGGTTCTGCGCCAGTGATTTGGACAGCGGACATGTGCGGATCCACTGGGTGGAAATCGGTCGCCAGCGGATCGCTGTGGATGCAGTGGTGTAAAGCAAAGGACAGGAGTTGACAGGAAACAGGCATGGCGTTACAATGGGCATTAGGCGAGGAATCGCTGCAATTGCCTGAAGGTATAGGAATACGATTTGGCAGGCGTCCTCCCAAGGGATGCCTGCCCTTTTTATACAACGCTGTACGGAAAGGGGAACCAGATGAACGAGCGAAATACAGAAAATATGGGAATCCAGCTGCTGGCAAAAGGCCGCAAGGGCATTTTCCATATCATCTTCAGCCGCATAGGGCTGATCATTCTGCTGCTGGTGGTGCAGGTGGCACTGCTGGTGGGCTTGATGCTGCGCTTCCAGCGATTTATTCCGCACTATGTGGGTGCCGCCATGGTGCTCAATGTGATGATGGTACTGTTCTTATTTAACAGTCGGGCCAACAATGCAGTAAAGCTGACATGGCTGGTGGTCATTACAGTGCTGCCGGTGTTCGGTGCGCTTTTATACATTTATACCCAGAGCGATCTGGGGCACCGTGCCTTAAAGGATGTGCTCAACCTGCGCATAGAGGAGACAAAGGGCAAAGTGCAGCAAGATGCAAGCGTGGCAGAAAGATTTGCACGGGAGGCTCCCGACGCGGCGGGGTTGGCTAGATATCTGCTCCGTGAAGGTTTTCCGGTCTTTGATGCTACGCAGACCACCTATTTTCCTACAGGCGAGGCTAAGTTTGAAACTCTGCTGCGCCAGTTGGAGAAGGCGGAAAAGTTTATATTTTTGGAATATTTCATCATTGATGAAGGGATGATGTGGGGACGCGTGCTGGAGATCTTGGCGCGGAAAGCTGCCGAGGGTGTAGAAGTCCGGGTCATGTACGACGGCACCTGCGAATTTGCACTGCTGCCTCACAGCTATCCGGAAGAACTGGAAAAGCTGGGAATCCAGTGCCGGGTGTTTGCGCCGCTGACCCCCTTTGTTTCCACCCATTATAACTATCGTGATCACCGAAAAATTCTGGTGATCGATGGTAAGGTGGCCTTTACCGGCGGCGTGAATCTGGCCGATGAGTATATTAACCGCATTGAACGCTTTGGCCACTGGAAAGATACGGCGGTTATGGTGGAAGGTGCAGCCGTGCAGACCTTTACACTTCTCTTTTTGCAGCTGTGGAGTATGCATGATACACAACCGGAGATTGACCGCTATCTGGGAACGCATGTGGAACTGCCGGAGGCGGAGGGCTATGTGATCCCCTATGGTGATTGCCCGCTGGATAGCGACAAGGTGGGGGAGCAGGTGTATATCGATCTTCTGAATCGGGCGCAGCGCTATGTCCATATCATGACACCTTACCTCATTTTGGACGGCGAGATGGAGGCGGCGTTGAAGTTTGCCGCGGAGCGCGGCGTGGAAGTAGTGCTGATTTTGCCGGGCATCCCTGATAAGAAGCTGCCTTATGCGCTAGCCAAGACCCACTATTGCTCCTTGATGGACTCCGGTGTGAAAATTTACGAATATGTGCCGGGGTTTGTCCATGCCAAGGTCTTTGTAAGTGATGATCGGGAGGCAGTAGTGGGTACCATCAATCTGGACTACCGCAGCCTTTACCACCATTTTGAGTGTGCCAGCTATATGTTTAAGACTAGATCCATTCCTGCCATTGAGCGGGATGTGCAGGAGACACTGCATCAGTGCCGTGCTGTTACTTACCAGACAGTGCGCCATGAAAAATTGGCCTTGCGCTTGTGTGGTTTCGTGCTCAAGGCGCTGGCACCGCTGCTGTAAGCACAAGAAAAACCGCCGGTAACGGCGGTTTTTTCTATGCGCTTTTGGAGGTTTATCGTCCCAGCTGCCAGAAGGCCACGGCGCTGGCGGCGGCTACGTTGAGTGAGTCTACGCCATGGGACATGGGGATGCGCACCGTATAGTCGCAGTTGGAGATGGTGGTTTGGGCAAGTCCGTCTCCTTCTGTACCCAGTACGATGGCCAGCTTTTCTTCGGCGGACAGGCGGGGATCATCAATGGAGACGGAATTGTCATCCAAAGCCATGGCGGCCGTCTTAAAACCCATCGCACGCAAGTGTGCCATACCGTTTTCCGGCCAGTCCTCCATGGCATCACCCATGTAGGCCCAGGGGATCTGGAATACAGTGCCCATACTGACACGGGCGGAACGGCGGTACAGGGGGTTGCTGCAGCCCGGTGTCAGCAGTACAGCGTCCATATTCAGTGCGGCAGCAGAGCGAAAAATGGCGCCTATGTTGGTGGGGTTCATCACGCACTCTAATACGGCAATACGGCGGGCGTCACGGCAGATCTCCTCGGCGGAGAGCAGAGGGGGGCGGTGCATGGCGCACAGCATCCCTCTTGTGAGGCGAAAGCCGGTCAGCTGCGTCAGTACGTCAAAGGGAGCGGTATATATCGGCAGATTGCCGCAGCGGGCGATCAAAGGGGCGGCCTCGCCGTCTATGTGCTTGCGCTCCATTAAGAAGGAGACGGGAACGCACCCTGCATCCAGTGCTCGACCGATGACCAGAGGGCTTTCGGCGATGAAAAGGCCGTCCGTCAAACAGTGACGGTTGAGGAGCTGTGCTTCGGTGAGCCGTGCGTAGACGTCCAACTCCGGGGCGCTGAAGTCGGTGATTTCAATAATGTTGGCCATACGTATCTCCTTTTCGACGGATATTGCAAGCCATATTATAGTGCGGTCGCTGCCAACTGTCAAAGGGCAGTGCATGGAGATTTTTGGTTTTGTGGAAAAAACGCCGGTTTTCGTTGCTTTTCGACAAAAGTGTGGTATGATAAGAACAATTCAGCACAAGGAGAAAACGGTATGGGAATTGTAGTGATGGGTGCCGCTTTTGTGGATATCAAAGGATTCCCCAGAGATGCATATGTGTCTGGTGGGTGCAATGTAGGACAGGTCAAGTATGTTCACGGCGGCGTAGCGCGGAATGTGGTGGAGGATATCGCCAACATGGGATTACATCCTACTTATGTGGGAATTGTAAATGATACGCCTTTGGGCCAAGATGTGGTGCGTCACCTGCAAGAGCAGGGGGTAAATACAGACTATGTGCTCACGCGGTCTGACGGTATGGGGACATGGATGGCTATTTTTGATCAGGGCGGCGATCTGGCCGGCTCCATCTCCCAGCGCCCCAATATGCTGCCGCTTCTGGGAGTGTTGGAGGAGCAAGGCGATGAAATCTTTTCACAGGCAGACTCTGTGATTCTCGAGATTGATCTTAATAAGGAAATTGTGGAAAAGGCGCTGGAACTGGCGCAAAAATATCATACCCGCCTGTTTGCGGTGGTGTCCAACATGACCATTGCGGCGCAGCATCGGGATGCCATGGAGCAGTTTGCCTGTGTGATTTGCAACTGTCATGAGGCGGGAATCCTCTTTGGAGAAGATTACAGCACTATGAGCTGCAGTGACTTGCAGGCCATCTTACCGGAGAGAGTGGCGGCGGCCCGGATTCCTGCGATGGTCGTGACCATGGGAGCGGCCGGATCGGTGTACGTTGACGAGCAGGGAAATGCGGGGATTTGTCCGGCCTGCGAGGTGGAGGTATGTGATACCACCGGAGCTGGAGATGCCTTCTGTGCCGGCGTGTCTGTGGGATTGACCCACGGAAAAACCATGGCGGAGGCTGTGGAGATGGGAACCTGTTTGGCGGCTAAGGTCATCACATCGCTGGAGAGTGTGTGTCCCTGTGTGACAGCGGAAAAGCTGCTTTCTCCTGCGGGACAAAGATAATTAGATCGTGTTGCGGCAGCTGTAGATTTTACAGCTGCTGCTTTTTTATGCCGCCGGGTGCCTGCATATGAGAGGAGAAGGGTCGAAAATTGTCGAATGGTGTAGAAACAAAATGGCCCAAAAAAGTGCACAAAATGTCGATAAATTTCCGTCAAAAAGCACTAATTAATCTTGAAAATCGCAAACTTTCGTGTTACCATATAAATATGTTCCGCTGCAGAAGATAAATACAAGAGGCAGCAGGCCGAAACTTTATGGAAAAGGAAAATTTTATGGAAAAGGAAGATGTAGGCTTATGCAAAACGAAAAACAGGTCATTCTTGCGGATGCCAGTGAGGAGTTTCGCCTTTTGACGGAAAAGACGCTGGAGAGTACAGGGGAATTCAAGGTTGTGGGGAGCACCGGCAACGGTGCGGAGGCGTTGGAACTGGTGCGGCAATACCGCCCGCAGTTCCTTTTGATGGATGTGGTGCTGCCGGGGTTAGATGGATTTGGGCTTTTGCAGCAGCTGCAGGCATTGGAGATAATGCCCACGGTGATCGTGACATCTGCTTTCTGTAATAAGGAAACGGTGCACAGGGCCATGGAGCAGGGTGTTTATTTCTTTTTGCCTAAGCCGGTCTGTCAAGAGTCTCTCTTGGAGCATATGCGCCAATCAATCCAGCCGCAGCAGGGGGAACCAGCACACCCTCCGGTGCTGGAGGGATTAGTAACTTCGATCATCCATGAAATCGGCGTTCCCGCCCATATCAAAGGCTATCAATATCTGCGGGAGGCCATTATGATTGCTGTGGATGATATGGATGTCATCAATGCGGTGACAAAGGTGCTCTATCCAGAGGTTGCCAAGCGTTTTGGAACCACTGCTTCCCGGGTGGAACGTGCCATTCGTCATGCTATTGAGGTGGCGTGGGATCGGGGGGATCTGGAGACGCTGCAAAAGTACTTCGGGTACACGGTGAACTCCGCCAAGGGTAAGCCCACCAACTCCGAGTTTATTGCCATGATTGCCGATCGGCTGCAATTACAGATGAAGCGGGCATAAGAGAAGAACTAGAGAGAAAACGAGAGAAAAACACATAAGGTTCGCAGAACGAAGGCGTTCTGCGAACTTTTTTTATCAAGAAAGGGAAAAGATGACAGAGATGCCAAAAAGAAAGACTTGCCGAAAGAAAAATAGTATATTATAATAGCAAGAATTGATGAACAAAGGAGGAAATGTTGATGACATACAGCTATCGTACCAAAGGGGTCTGCTCTCGAATGATGACCTTTGAACTGGAGGACGGCATCATCCACAATTTGAAGGTGGAGGGCGGCTGCGACGGCAATCTAAAGGGCATCAGCGCTCTGGTAGAGGGAATGAAGGCGGAGGACGCTATGACCAGACTGCGGGGCATCACCTGCGGACCAAAGGGCACATCCTGCCCGGATCAGTTGTCCCATGCGCTGGAGGAGGCGCTGGCAAGCAAGTAATACAATTCTTGCAACAGCCGGACTGCTTTGACGCAGCCGGACAGCGCAAACGAGCCAAAGGGAATATAGACAGAGTGGCGCGGTGTGAGCAGCGCCGCTCTTTTTTATATGGGATGTGCCGTGACAGAAGGATGAAATGCCTGTGGGACGCATCACCCGTGAGACAAGATCCGTATCTGCTTTATGCTGCGCTATTCCGGCGGCTTTACAAAATTGCAGTACCCACGTCTGAAAACGGAAAGAATGGGCACATATGGGCTCTGGCCACTTCTCAGGTTTGAAAACTCCATGTGCTGCCATTTCCAGATGCGTTTTACCTGCTGCATCCATGGACTGCATGGCAGGCAGAAGTTCTTGAACATGTATCTCGTTTCGTATGCAAAGAACAATCCCCCCGGATGTAGGAACATAAAACTACATCCGGGGGGATTCTGCCTGTTGTCCGTTTTGCCGGACCTGTTCGTATTTCACATTTTGTACGGCGGGGAGCATACGTATTTATTTCCACAGCGTCTGGGCGAGGCTCACCATCAAAGGCATAGTCAGAATACTAAGAAGCGTGTGGAAGGAGACAATGCTGGAAGGGAGATTGGTATCCCGGTTGAATTTAGCGGACAGAATGCCCAGTAAAGAGGCGGGGGGAGCACTGGCAGCAATCACGACAATGATGGCTACATCAGAACTCACATGGAGCAGGAGGCAGACGGCGATGGCCACCAACGGGGAGAGAATCAGACGTAAAGTAGCTGCCAGCCATATATCCACACCCCGAATCACAGCACGGAAATCCGCTTTGGAGAGCTGATAGCCCACGATGATCATGGGGAGGGGGGTATTGAGGTGGGACAGGTACTCCAGCGGCTTAAAGATGATCTCCGGCAGAGTGATTTGCCCAAGATAGAAGGTCAGTGCAATCAAAGAGCCAATGAGGCCGGGATTGAGGAGCAGGCTCTTCCAGCGCAGCTGGGATTTATCTCCGGTGAGCAGGTAGATGCCGTAGGTCCACGCCAAGAGGGTAAAGACCATGGAGTAGGCCGAACCATAAAAAACGCCGAGGGAGCCGAACAGGGCAATTTGCAGGGGGAAGGCCATGAAGCTGCAATTGGAAAAAGAGGCGGAGAACTGCAGCGTGCGCTGCCGTTCTGTGTCTCCGCTATGGATCAGAATACGGGAGATGAGGATGCCGATGCTCTGCACCACGGCGGCGATCAGCAGAACCAGAGAGAAATTGCGGAGGCTCTCGCTCTCCAGCGGTCGCTGGTAGGCCACGATCTGCATGGAAGGCATGACCACATAGATCATCAGATTACTCATACCCAGCGAGGCGCGGTCATCTATCTTGCCAATTTTGCCCAGCACGAACCCAACGCCAATCAATATAAAAAGAATTACCACTTGTGTGCCTACGGTGAGAAAGGAGGAGAGCATATGTTTACCTCTTTTTTAGAAATTTGCGCATATTTGTCCATACAGTCGTAAATTTTATTTTAACATAGGGATGGAATAAAGGCAACAGCAGAAAAGTCAGTGGATTTTTGTTCTTTTCTTGTTTTGCAGAGAGGAACGGCGTATAATAAAACTATCTATGTGTAAAAACGGGAGGAATTGCCCATGAAATTGATGGTGCTTGACGGAAACAGTATCCTCAACCGCGCCTATTACGGAATTCGACCTCTGAGCACGCGCCAGGGGCTTTTTACCCATGCCATATATGGCTTTTTGACAACGATGCAGCGGCTGACGGACGAGGAACAGCCCGATGCGCTGTGCGTCACCTTTGACCGCCGGGAGCCTACCTTCCGCCATTTGGCGGACGAGAGCTATAAGGCACAGCGCAAGGGGATGCCGGAGGAACTGGCCATGCAGCTGCCGTGGATGAAGAAGGTGCTGGATGCTATGAACATCCCCCGCTACGAGCTGGCCGGGTACGAGGCCGACGACCTGATCGGCACGATTTCCCGCAAGTGCGAGGCGGCCGGCTGGCAGTGCGTGGTGGTCACGGGGGATAAGGACAGTTTGCAGCTCATCACCGACAAGACCATGGTGAAATTGGTGTCTACCCGTATGGGACAGACCACCACCAAGGATATGACTCCGGCGGCGTTTGAGGAGCAGTACGGCTTTGAGCCCATCCATATGATCGACCTGAAGGCGCTGATGGGGGACACTTCGGACAATATCCCCGGGGTGCCCGGCGTGGGAGAAAAGACGGCCATGGCGCTGGTACAGCGCTATCGCTCGGTGGACAAGATCTACGAGCTGCTGCCCGACATCGAGGCCAAGCCCGCCGCCATCCGCAAGCTGACGGAGGGGAAGGAGAGCGCCCTGCACTCTAAGTTCCTGGCTACCATCATTACCGATGTGCCCATGGACTTCACGCCGGAGGACAATCTGCGCCGCCCCTTTGCGCCGGAGCTTTATGACCTTTTGCTGGAACTGGAGTTCTCCAAGCTCATTGAAAAATATGGTCTGCATCCCGCAGGCGGCGCAGAAGAAGCCCCGGATTTCCACGCCGAGGTGGAAAAAGTTATCACGGCGGAGCGGGCGGAGGAACTGCTGGCGCTCTGGCGCAAGGCGGAGTCGGTGACGGTGCTGGCGCTGCCGGATCTTCGGGTGCTGGCGGTGGAGTGCACGACCGGCGAGGACAGCTCGCTGATGGTACAGCTGACCTTTGAAACGTACGAGGGCGATTGGAACGCCCTGCTGAGGGCGCTTTTCAGCGCCGATATTGCCAAGGTATCCCACAATGTGAAGGACTTGATGCACCTTCTCTTGGAAAACGGGCTTCCCGCGGAGGGGTTCCTCTACGATACGGCCATCGCCGCCTATCTGCTGGATGCTACGGCGGGCAGCTACGATCTGCAGCGTCTGTTCGTCTCCTATTATAATGAGGAGCTGCCCAAGCCCCTCTACTTGGAGCCGGATGCGTTTTCTCTTCTGGGTGATACAGCCATGGCAGAGGCGTCCCTCTATAGCTATTGCTCGGCCATTACGGCACTGCGGGAGACCACGGAGGAGAAGCTGCGGGAAAAGGAGATGTGGCAGCTTTTTACAGAAGTGGAAATGCCCCTTTGCGGTGTGCTGGCCAAGATGGAACTGGCGGGTTTTCGGGTGGACAGCGCCGAGCTGGCGGCCTTTGGCGAAATGCTGGCCGGACAGATGAAGGAGTTGGAGACACGCATTTATGCCGAGGCCGGCAGTACCTTTAATATTAACTCTCCCAAGCAGTTGGGCAAGGTGCTATTTGAGGATTTACAGCTGCCCCACGGGAAAAAGACAAAAACCGGCTGGTCCACCAATGCCGATGTGCTGGAAAAGCTGCGCTGGCAAAATCCTATCGTGGAGGATGTGCTTGCGTATCGGCAGCTTTCCAAGTTGAAATCCACCTATGCCGACGGCCTTTTGAAGGTGATTGACCCGGATGGGCGGGTGCGTACCAATTTCCAGATGACAGTGACGGCGACAGGCCGACTCAGCTCCACGGAGCCCAATCTGCAGAATATCCCCACCCGCACCAAGCTGGGCAGCCAGATGCGGCGGATGTTTGTGGCGCAGCCGGGGTGGGTACTGGTGGACGCCGACTATTCCCAGATCGAGCTGCGCCTGCTGGCTCATATGGCAGGAGATGCGCTGATGCAGGAGGCTTTCCGCACCGGTGCCGACTTCCATACGGTGACGGCGGCCAAGGTGTTCCACGTGGAGGAAAAGGATGTGACGCCCCAGATGCGTTCCAGTGCCAAGGCGGTGAACTTTGGTATTGTCTATGGCATTTCCGCATTCTCCCTTTCACAGGACATTGGCGTGACGGTGGCGGAGGCCAAGGACTATATAGATCGCTACTTTGCTACCTACCAAGGGGTCAAGGCGTATATGGACAACATCATCAAGGAAGCCGAAGAAAAGACGTATGTGGAGACGCTGATGCACCGGCGGCGTGATCTGCCGGAATTGAAGAGTTCCAATTTCAACCTCCGTTCCTTTGGCCAGCGTGTGGCATTGAATATGCCTATTCAGGGTACGGCGGCGGATATTATGAAGCTGGCCATGGTGCGGGTGGATCAGGAACTGCAAAAGGAAGGGTTACAGGCCCGGCTGATTATGCAGGTCCACGATGAGCTGATCGTGGAGTGCCCGGAGGCGGAGCGGCAGCAGGTAGAAACGCTGTTGGAGCGTGAGATGGAACAGGTGGTGACTCTCTCGATCCCCTTGCGCGCCGAGGCACACAGTGGTAAAAATTGGTGGGAGGCAAAAGAATGAAAAGCTTGATTGTCCTATTTGGCGTGGCGGCGGCGTCGCTGTCCTCGGTGCTGGTGCGCTGGTCCACGGCACCATCGCTGATTTTGGTATTCTATCGGATGTGCTTTGCCACACTGATGCTGGCACCGGTGGTTCTGATGCGGCATAAAGATGAAGTACGGCAGCTGACATGGCATAAAATTTGGCCTTGCCTGTGCAGCGGTGCTTTTTTGGGACTGCACTTTGCGACCTATTTTCAGTCCCTCAGAATGACGTCCATGTCCTCTGCTGTGGTATTGGTGAATACGGAGGCACTTTTTGTGGCGCTGGGCAGCGTGCTTGTGCTGCGTAAAAAACTGACAAAGCGCGGAATCATTGCCGTACTGCTGGCCTTTGGCGGCAGTGTCATTGTGGCGACCACCGGCTCCTCCGGCGGACAGGAGATGCTCTCCGGAGATATGATGGCACTGGCCGGGGCTTTTTGCATTGCGGTCTATACGATGATCGGCACGGTATGCCTGCGGCAGCTGTCCACCATGGTCTATACCACTATGGTCTATGGCATGGCGGCGGTGACAGTGCTGGTCATTGCATTGATAAGCGGTACGCCCATCTTCGGTTATGAACCAATCAACTTCCTCACGGCGCTGGCAATGGCTGTATTCTGCACCTTGTTGGGACATAACATCTTCAGTTGGGGGCTCAAATACCTCTCGCCCCCCTTTATTGCTACATTGAAGCTGGCAGAGCCTATCTTTGCCACCATCTGGGGTTTGACCCTATTCCACGAGACACCCGGTGCGGTGGAATTGCTGGGTGGTGCTGTGATCATCGGCGGTATTGCCCTCTACAGCTCCTCGGACACAGAGGCGTAAGGAGACAGTATGGAACAGAAGAGACATATTCGAATTGTACCTATGACAGAGGATCATCTGGATGCACTGGAGCGTCTGGAGAAAATCTGCTTTTCCCGCCCCTGGTCCCGGCGGATGCTGGCCGAAGAGCTGGAGAATGCCTGCGCCGCTTTTTTGGTAGCGGAAGATGCATCCAGCGGCGAAGTGCTGGGCTATGCTGGTTTGTTGGTGATGGCGGACGAGGGCTATATCACCAATGTGGCGGTGTTCCCGGAAGTGCGGCGCTGCGGTGTGGCGGCGCAGATCATTGAAGTGTTTATGAACTTTGCAAAAGCGAATCATCTGGCCTTCTTAACGTTGGAAGTGCGGCCTAGCAATACGCCGGCCATTGCCCTCTACCGGGGCTTTGGCTTTGAAGAGGTGGGACGGCGGAAGAATTATTACGACCTCCCCAAGGAGGATGCGTTGATTCTGACACGGTATTTTGAGGAGGAAGAGAGATGAATATTTTAGCATTTGAGTCCTCCTGCGATGAGACGGCTGTCTCTGTGGTGAAAGATGGAAGGACAGTGCTGTCCGATGCTATTTTGTCGCAGGCGGATATGCATGCCCTCTATGGCGGAGTGGTTCCGGAGATAGCCTCCCGAAAACACGTGGAGGCGATTGCGGGACTGACCGATCAGGCTTTGGCGGACGCCAATCTTACAAAAAAAGACATCGATGCGGTGGCGGTTACTTATGCTCCGGGGTTGATCGGAGCAGTGCTGGTGGGGGTTAGCTTCGCCAAGTCAGTGGCGTATGCTTTGGGCGTGCCGCTGGTGCCGGTGCACCATATCCGTGGCCATATTGCTGCCAATTATCTGGCTTTTCCGGAGCTGAAGCCCCCTTTTCTGGCACTGGCTATCTCCGGCGGCAACACGATGATTGTGGATGTGAAGGATTACACCGATATGGAGATCTTAGGCGCGACCCGAGACGATGCCGCGGGCGAGTGCTTTGATAAGGCGGCTCGTGTGCTGGGGCTGCCTTATCCCGGCGGCAAGCCTATGGACTTACTGGCCCAGCAGTCCCAAGGCGGAAAATATACGCTGCCCCGTGCCCGTGTGGAAGGGGCGGAACTGGATATGAGCTTCTCCGGACTGAAGACATCGGTAGTGAATTTGGCGCACAACGCGGAGCAGAAGGGAGAGCCGCTGGACGCGGCAGCGCTGGCGCGGGACTTTGCCCAAGCTGTCAGTGACGAGTTAGTGCCTCGTGCCATGTTGGCGGCACAGCAAACGGGGCGGCAGGTCATGGTGGCGGCCGGCGGCGTGGCAGCCAATTCTGTGATTCGCGGCGATTTGGAGGAGGCTTGCCAGAAGGCGGGCATTCGCCTCTATCTGCCGCCTCTGAAGCTTTGCGGCGATAACGGAGCAATGATCGGTGCACAGGGTTACTATGAGTATTTGGCGGGCAAGCGTGCCGCGCTGGATCTGAATGCCTATGCGACGATGGAACTGAGCGAGCAGGAGTAATTTAATACGAGTTCAAAAAGAACGAAGGATGCAGCGGAACATAATTCTGCCTGTGTCCTTCGTTTTTGCCGTTTTTCAGGTAAAATAAAGACATCCAAAAATTTTATTCGCTCTTGAAACGAATTTTACAATATTATGTAAACTAAAATAGAAAAATAAAGCAGGTGCATAACTCGGTAGCGGCATTGCACATAATGTGCATAAACTTTCGAAAGCATTGATAATAAAAGAGAAACTAAATGTGGGAAACTATGTGGATAATGTGCATAACTCATTGTAGTATTTATGGATGGCAACATTATGTAAATTTATTAGTAATTTTAATGGCAACAAAAACAAGGTGGAATATGGGGGAAAGAGGGGGGATTTAGAAAAGAATGCAAGTTTTCCCTATGGGCAAAATGACAGATGGAGAGGGGGGAGAGGATAATGGGGGGGATTGACAGACCGGTTTTCACGGGAAATGTTGGTTACGATTACGTTATGTATTATTTCGGAGAAAAAGGAAGATAAAAAGAAAAGCGTAACTTAGAATTGACAAAGTCCACAGAAGGTGGTAAAATGCACCTCGTGGTATTGTGTACCTGTGTGCTGGTATGGCTCAGCTGGTAGAGCATCTCACTCGTAATGAGAAGGTCGCCGGTTCGTACTCGCTCTTCTTCTTTCTCATCTGGCCGCCGGGGTTGCGCTTGGTCTCCTT
>JAHHSG010000004.1 GCA_020025305.1 Oscillospiraceae bacterium | reverse complement strand
GTTCGCAGGTTCCTCCTCCGTCCCCGCACACGTGGAGATGATGGGCTTCCTGGGCATGGGCAACAACCCCATGGTCGGTGCTACGGTGGCTGTCGCTGTGGCAGTCGAGGAGTCTTTGAAGGGCTGAGCGACATTATCGTGTATATAAAGGGACGTAGGGAGACCTGCGCCCCTTTTGTGCCGTTTGAAATGTGTAAAGTATCATTGCTGCACACCGGAAAAAGCACACATTCCGCTGGTGTATTCCCAGAATAAACGGAAGGCTGTGATGCGCTAAGAAAACAGGAGTTTTTCCGGTGCTGCTCTTGCATTTATGGCGGGTAGAGGATATAATAAATAATTGACTTGCATTTATGCAAAAGAATGATTTTAAGGAGTGTGAGAGAATGACCGAGGAGAAAAGAACCCCCTCTGAGGCTGTGGAGGCTTCTGAGAGCAAAAATTTTATCCATAACTATATCGACGAGGACATCGCAGAGGGTGGGCAGTTCCAGGGAATGACCGTTCACACCCGTTTTCCGCCTGAGCCGAATGGCTATCTGCACATTGGTCACTGCAAGGCACTGGTGATCGACTTTGGTACGGCAGAGAAGTACGGCGGTATGTGCAACCTTCGTATGGATGACACCAACCCCACCAAGGAGGATGTTGAGTTCGTAGATGCAATTCAGCAGGATATTCACTGGCTGGGTTTTGATTGGGGTGATCGGTTCTACTATGCATCGGATTATTTTGACACCATGTATCAGTGCGCCGAGGATCTTATCAAGCAAGGGCTGGCCTATGTCTGTGAGCTGACCCCCGAGCAATTTAAGGAGTTTCGCGGCAGCGTCGGCGTGCCCGCCACCAGTCCCTACCGTGACCGTCCGGTGGAGGAGAGTTTGGATCTCTTCCGGCGTATGCGTGCCGGTGAGTTTCCTAACGGTGCGATGACGCTGCGTGCCAAGATTGATCTGGCCAGCGGCAATTTCAATATGCGAGATCCCGTCATCTACCGTATCAACCATATGCACCATCATCGACAGGGTGACAAATGGTGCATCTATCCCATGTATGACTTTGCACACCCCATTGAGGATGCACTGGAAGGCATTACCCACAGCTTGTGCTCTCTGGAGTTTGAGGATCATCGTCCCCTCTACAATTGGGTGGTGGAACACTGTCATGTGCCCGCCAAGCCCCGCCAGATTGAGTTTGCCCGTTTGGGCATTGACCATACCGTCATGAGCAAGCGCAAGCTGCGCGCACTGGTGGAGGGCGGCAAGGTTTCCGGCTGGGACGATCCGCGTATGCCTACGCTGTGTGGTCTGCGCCGCCGAGGCTATACTCCTGCGGCGATCCGCAATTTCTGTGAGCGGATCGGCGTTGCCAAGGCCACCAGTGTGGTGGAGTATAGTTTCTTGGAACACTGTCTCAGAGAGGATTTGAACGATCACGCACAGCGCGTGATGGCGGTGCTGCGCCCTGTAAAGCTGACCATTACCAACTACCCTGAGGGGCAGGTGGAGGAGTTTCAGGTGGAGAACAACCCGAACGATCCCGAAGCCGGAACTCGTACGGTTACGTTCTCCCGCCACCTGTTCGTGGAATCTGACGATTTTCTGGAGAACCCCATTCCCAAGTATAAGCGTCTCTATCCCAACGGCCCCGAGTGCCGCTTGAAGGGTACTTATCTTATCCAGTGTACCGGCTGTGTGAAAGATGAAAACGGTGATGTCACCGAGATTCTGGCTACCTACGATCCTGATAGCCGCGGCGGCAACCCTGCGGATGGACGTAAGGTCAAGGGGGCGACCATTCATTGGGTAGATGCCGACAACTGTGCAGATGCGGAAATTCGCCTCTACGATAACCTGTTCTCCGACGCCGATCCTGACAGCGGTGAAAAGAATTTTATGGATTGCCTGAACCCCGCCTCTCTGGAGGTTCTCACCGGCTGTAAAGTGGAGAAGTCTTTGGAACAGGTGGCCGCTGCTTTTGATAAACAGGAAAACCGCACCGGCATCAATGCGCCTACGTTCCAGTTCATGCGTTTGGGCTACTTTTGCCTGGATAACCGGGACAGCCGTGCCGACCATTTGGTCTTTAACCGCAGTGTCTCGCTAAAAGACGGTTTCAAGAAGTAAGCAATATGTAAAAAGAGTGCAGTTCCACAGGGAACCGCACTCTTTTTTATAGACTTTTTTTGATGCTGCAGATGGCATTTTTCTCTAAGCGGCTCACCTGCGCTTGAGAGATACCGATCTGACGGGAAACCTCCATCTGGGTCTTTCCCTGATAGAAGCGCAGCGCCAGAATGTGCCGTTCTCGTTCTCCTAAGCGAGAGATGGCATCCTTTAAGGCCAGCTGTTCAATCCAGCTTTCGTCACCTGCCGTATTGTCACAGACTTGATCCATGACGCACAGGGCATCACCGCTGTCGGAGTAGAGAGGCTCGTAGAGGGAAACCGGGTCGCTGATGGCCTCCATTGCGAATACGACATCCTCCCGGGGAATCTCCAAAGCGGCGGCAATCTCCTCCACTGTGGGCTCCTGCTGGTGCTGGCGCATCAGCTGCTCTCGCGTCTGTAATACACGATAAGCAGTATCCCGCAGACTGCGGCTGACACGAATGGCACTGTTATCTCGAAGATAACGGCGAATCTCACCCACAATCATGGGAACGCCATAGGTGGAGAAGCGAACACCCTGATTCACATCGAAATTGTCAATGGCCTTCATAAGGCCGATGCAGCCCACTTGAAAAAGATCGTCCATCTGCTCACCACGTCCGGAAAACTTCTGGATGACGGACAGCACCAGCCGAAGATTACCGTAGATCAGCTGTTCTCGAGCTGCCGTGTCACCTTCTTTGCTGCGGCGCAGCAGCGCCATCATTTCGTCATTTTTTAGAACCTGCAGCTGCGTTGTATTCACTCCGCAGATTTCTACTTTAGTGTGCATATCCCTGCCTCCGCCGTCGTGATAAAAACAGTATTTCCCAGTGAAAATGCCCTTATACAGAAGCGGCGGAATGAGGGGTGATTCGACGTATATTCAGAAAGGAAAAGAAGGGATTGTGCAGATAGGATGAGTGGGATAAAAGCGGCGTAAAACTTTCTTGCGGCAGTGTAGATTTGCTTGCGTTAAATTAAAGACAGGTATGTCACCCAAATACATCTTAACCCAAATCTAACTTCATTCTTCTCTAACTACAACACAAATACCATGGGAGAAAAGACGGGAGAGCGTGTGAGGGTGTGAGAGTGGACCCGTGGTATTGTTTTTTGATCGTTCCCTTCATCTTTCGGATGAATTCTTGCTTACATTCACGGAAGTCAGCCGATATTTCGGCATGGGGGAGAACAAACTTCGCAACATGGCAAATAAAAAATGCCCCCGAATACTTTAAAGCTGTTTCCTGTTGTTACCAAAAGTACCCTGCAGGGTGTTTTCTGTCCGAGAGGAAAGGGCATATGTGCCAGAGACGGAAAAGGCTTGCACAAACGGTGGTTTGGTGGCATACTGAAGAAGAATATTCTGTGATGAGGATTTTAATATGAACGATTATTTTTCCGTAGAAATGTCGGCGGATGAGATTCGGGGCATCAGCAGTATCGGTCTTGCGCATCTGGGGGATGCTGTCTATGAGCTGCTGGTGCGTACCTGGCTCTGTGTCCATGGAAAGGCGACCGGCAAGGGCTTGCACCGGGCCACGATTGCGCTGGTGTGTGCGAAGGCACAGTGCCGCCTTTCTGAGAAAATCCTGCCGCTCCTCACAGAAGAGGAGCAGGCAGTCTTTCGTCGTGGACGCAACGCCAACGTCCATACCGTGCCACGCAATACCAGCCGTGGGGAATATCAGCAGGCCACGGCACTGGAAGCACTCTTTGGCTGGCTATATCTGCAAGGACGTCATGAGCGGATCAATGTGCTCTTTTCCGTGATGATGGACGAGGAGGTGTAAGTATGCCGCTGGATGCTGTTTGTCTGCACTCTGTGGTGCAGGAGCTTGAACCGCAGATTGTCAATCATCGAATTGAAAAGATCCAGCAGCCCGCCCGGGATGAGGTGATCTTGGTGCTGCGTGGAAAGCGGCTGCTGCTTCATGCCGGGGCCAATCAGCCCCGCATCCACTTGACCGGTTTTTTGAGGGATAACCCGTCTCAGCCGCCTATGTTTTGTATGCTGCTGCGCAAGTATATCGGAGGAGGGCGTATCACCGCCTTGGAGCAGACACCGCTGGAGCGGGTGGTGACGCTGCATATCGAGGCGATGGATGAGCTGGGAGAGCGGAGCAGTTACCGCCTGATCTTAGAGTGCATGGGCCGCCATTCCAATCTCATTCTGGTGGGGCAGGACGGGCGGATCATCGAATGTATGCGCCGTGTGGACTTTGAGATGTCGCAACAGCGGCAGGTGCTGCCGGGACTTTACTACGAGCTGCCGCCACAGCAGAAAAAACTGTCTCCGTTCGACGTGGAGGAGGAGACCTTCTGCCGGCTTTTGAAAAACTGTGATGGGCAGAAGAAATTGGACGGCTGGATCTTGGATACCTTCACCGCGATTTCCCCGCTGGTGGCTCGTGAGATCGTCTACCGTGCCTATCACCGCACCGATGTGTCGGCCGCTGAGGAGAAGGGACAGTTATGGTATGCCTTTTCTGCGTGGCAGAAGGCGTGCCAAGAGGGAAGACCCTGTATGCTGAAAAAGGAAGGGAGGCCTTCGGATTACAGTTATTTCTCCATCCAACAGTATGGTACATGGATGGAGGAGACGGTATACGAGTCCTTTTCCCAAATGCTGGATGACTTTTACGAAGGTAGGGAGCAGGCGGAGCGTGTGCGCCAGAAGGGGCAGGATCTGATGAAGACTGCCACCAACGCCCGAGATCGTGTGCGCCGCAAAATGGCATTACAAGAGAAAGAGTATGCCCGTACCAAGGAGCGGGAGCAATGGCGGATCTGCGGTGAACTGATCACCGCCAATCTCTATCGTATGGAGCGGGGAGCCAGCCGCCTTCAGGCGGAGAATTATTACGAAGAGAACTGTCCTATGATGGATATCCGGTTGGACCCCCGTCTCTCACCGCAGGAAAATGCGGCCAAATATTTCAAACAGTATCATAAAGCCAAGACAGCGGAAAAGGTGCTGTCGGAACAGCTGGAGAACGGAAGTAAGGAGCTTGCCTATCTGGAGAGCGTGGTGCAGGAACTGCAGCAGGCGGAGGCAGAGCAGGATTTTAACGACATTCGCGCTGAACTCACGGATGGCGGTTATATCCGCAGTCACAACAAAAAGCACTCTGGCTTTCAGCGTACCTCCCAACCCCGTGAATTCCGCTCTACAGCGGGGCTGCGGATTTTGGTGGGACGTAACAATCGGCAGAATGACCGCTTGACCGCCAAACTGGCAGGCCCTCGGGATATCTGGCTCCACACGCAGAAAATCCATGGTTCCCATGTGATTCTCTGTACGGATGGGATCGAGCCAGACGAAACGAGCATTTTTGAGGCAGCCGTACTGGCCGCCTATTTCTCCCAAGGGCGCGAAAGCAGCAAGGTGGCGGTGGACTACACCCCGGCGCGCTATGTGAAAAAGCCGTCTGGAGCCAAGCCGGGCATGGTCATCTACACCACCTATCAGACGGTATATGTTGCACCGGATGGCGAGCTGGTAAAGAGACTGAGTGTCAAGTAGGGGAAGAGGAGAGCATAAAAGGCTGTATCGCTCAGGAAAGAGTTTTCCTTGCCGATACGGCCTTTTTGTGGTATACTTGCCATACATGCATTGTATGCTATCTTGTTTTATATTCTGAAAGGAGAATTGCTATATGTCGGTATTAGGACACTTGGAACCCCAGAGCGTATTTCATTTCTTTGAGGAAATCTGCGCCATTCCCCATGGATCACGTCACAATACACAGATCAGCAATTGGCTGGTGAAGTTTGCTGAGGAACGCGGTCTGGAGCACTATCAGGACGAAGCCGAGAACGTCATTATCATTAAGCCTGCCACGCCTGGCTATGAAACGGCGGAGGCTGTCATTATTCAGGGCCACATGGATATGGTCTGCGAGAAGGACGCCGATTGCAGCAAGGATATGCTGACAGAGGGACTGGATTTGATGCTGGACGGTGACACCGTCTACGCAAAGGGCACCACGCTGGGAGGCGATGACGGGATTGCTGTAGCAATGGCGCTGGCCGCATTGGATGCAGATCATCTGGAGCATCCTCGTCTGGAGGTCGTCATCACTACCGATGAGGAATTGGGGATGGACGGCGCTATGGCACTGGACCCCAAGCCGCTGCAGGGGCGTCGTTTGCTGAATATCGACTCTGAGGTGGAGGGCATCTTCACTGTCAGCTGCGCTGGCGGTGCTACAGCCAGAAGCTGTATTCCTGTCAAGAGAGAATCCTTTACAGGGGAGATGCTGACTGTTTCTGTTAGCGGACTCATCGGCGGGCACTCCGGTGTGGAGATCCATAAGGGCCGTGCCAATGCGGATATGCTGCTGGGCCGTCTTTTATATGCCGCTGCCAAGGCATCTGAACTGCGTATCGTCAGCGTATCCGGCGGCTTGAAGGATAATGCTATCCCCACTGCGGCACAGGCAGTACTGACAGTAGTGGATGCTGCCGGCGTAAAAGATGCCTGCGTCAAACTGGGGGAAGCATTGCGCAGTGAATTTATGACCACGGACCCCGGCCTGCAGGTAAGCGTGACGGAAGGCGGCGAGGGTACAGCTATGGATGCCGAGAGCACCAAGCGTGTGATCTGCCTGCTCAACTGCGCTCCTAACGGTGTACAGGTCATGAGCAACGATATTGAGGGACTGGTGCAGACCTCTTTGAATCTGGGCGTTCTGCGCACCGAGGAGGATTGTGTCACTGCCAGTTTCTGTGTCCGCAGCAGTGTGGATAGCCAGAAGGATATGCTGATCCAGCGGCTGGAGAGTTTGAGTGCACAGCTGGGCGGTACCGTGGAGACGCTGGGCGACTATCCCGGTTGGGCCTATCGGCAGGAGTCTCCTCTGCGGGATCTGTTGGTGAAGGTATTTACCGAGCAGTATGGACATGCTCCCGAGATCGAGGCGATTCACGCCGGTCTGGAGTGCGGCCTCTTTGCCGGAAAGATGCCGGGTCTTGACTGCATTTCCTTCGGGCCGGATCTGAAGGAGATTCACACACCTCGTGAGAGAATGTCTGTGGCATCGGTACAGCGTACTTGGAAGATGCTGACCGAGGCACTGCGTCAGATGAAGTAAAAAGAGGAAGAATCCCGCAGGGTACGATACCTTGCGGGATTCTTGATTAAATGAATATACATTGCTTACTCTTGATGGAAATGGCGCTTGATGGCATCAAAAGACTCAGGGCTGATGACGTGTTCGATGCGGCAGGCATCCTCCTCGGCAACCTTGGGCTGAACCCCCAACCCGATGAACATATCCTTCAGAACGGTGTGGCGCTCGTAAATACGGTGTGCCACCTCTTCGCCGGCATCGGTCAGTGTAATAAACCCTCCGGCATCTACCTCAATATATCCTCCGTTTTTCAGCAGACCTACGGCACGGCTGACGCTGGGTTTGGAGTAGCCCATGTGGTCTACAATATCAATAGAGCGAACTTGTCCGCGTTCGTGGCAGAGCACATAAATGGTCTCTAAGTACATTTCGCCGGATTCCTGCAGATGCATTGGATCGCCTCCTGTGTAAATATGCCAAAATGATACCATAAAAATGCAATAGATGCAAGGCTTTTGTTCCATATATCAATGAATATTCGTCGATGCCACATTGACAGGTGGGTGGGAGGTGTGTTACTCTTTAAGACTAGAGTAATGAAAAATATGAGATTGCGAGGCTGCAAAAGATGACTTTAGATGAATTAAAGGTGGGGCAGAGCGCCGTGATCAAGACGGTGGGAGGCGAAGGCTCCCTGCGCTGTCGATTATTGGATATGGGGCTCATCCCCAGAACCAAGATCCGCCTGCAAAAGGTGGCGCCCATGGGCGATCCTATAGAGATTCATGTGCGGGGGTATGAACTGACGCTGCGCATGGCAGATGCTAAAAAAATTGAGGTGGAGGCAGCGGAATGATTTTTGCACTGGTGGGTAATCAGAACTGCGGCAAAACCACACTTTTTAACGCCCTTACCGGATCCAACCAACATGTAGGTAACTTTCCGGGCGTAACGGTGGATCAAAAGGTGGGAGAGGTGAGAGGGCTGAAGCAGTGTTCCGTGGTGGACCTGCCCGGTATCTATTCACTGCGGCCCTATACGCAGGAGGAAATCGTGTCTCGAGATTTCATCCTCAACGAAAAACCTGATGGTATCATCAATATTGTGGATGTCACCAATATTGAACGCAACCTTTACCTGACACTGCAGCTGCTGCAGCTGCATGTCCCCATGGTGCTGGCGCTGAACATGATGGATGAGCTGACCGCCAACGGAGGCTCTGTGGATGTACAGGAGATGAGCCGCCTTTTGGGCATTCCCGTCATCCCCATCAGTGCGGCCAAGGGCGATGGCGTTTCGGAGCTTATTCAACAGGCGGTGCAGGCAGGACGCAGTAAAACACTGCCTGCCGTGACCGATTTTTGCGCTGAGGACTCGGCAGTGCACCGCTGTATCCATGGCGTGATGCATCTCATTCAGGACCACGCTGACAAGGTGGATATTCCTGCCCGCTTCTGCACCACGAAACTCATTGAAGGCGATGAAGAGCTTTTGGAGCGGTTGGAGCTGGAGCAGAATGAGCAAGAGATGCTGGAGCACTGTATCGTGCAGATGGAAAACGAGACAAAGCTGGATCGCAATGCGGCGCTGGCAGATATACGCTATACTTTTATTGAGAACGTGGTGGATCAGTCGGTCGTCAAAGGAGCGGAGAGCCGGGAACATTTGCGCTCGATGAAGATTGACCGAATCCTTACGGGCAGATATACGGCCTTGCCCGTATTCTTCGGTGTCATGGTGCTGATCTTTTGGCTTACCTTCAGTGTCATCGGACAGCGGCTCTCAGATCTTCTGGTGATGGGGATTGACACACTGGGGGGGATTGTGGATCGCGGGCTGACCGCCTATGGGATCAACCCGGTGGTGCAGAGCCTTGTCATCGACGGGATCTTTGCCGGAGTGGGCAGCGTGTTGTCCTTCTTACCGCTGATTGTAACCCTCTTTTTCTTCCTTTCTATTTTGGAAGACACCGGATACATGGCCCGCGTGGCCTTTGTCATGGATAAGCTTCTGCGGAAAATCGGCCTTTCCGGACGTAGCTTTGTACCCATGCTCATCGGTTTTGGCTGCACGGTGCCGGCTATTATGGCTACCCGCACCGTGTCCTCCGACCGGGATCGGAAGATGACCATTCTTCTCACACCCTATATGAGCTGCTCGGCTAAAATTCCGATCTATGCCGTGTTCTCCGCTGCATTTTTCCCGAAATATAGTGCTTTGGTCATGATAGCCCTCTATTTTGGCGGCATGGTGGTCGGTGTTGCGGTGGCGCTGCTTTTGAAAAAATCCCTGTTCCGCGGGCAGCCGGTGCCCTTCGTGATGGAGCTGCCCAACTATCGTTTGCCCTCTTTGCGGAGTGTAGGTCTTCTGCTGTGGGATAAAGCGAAGGACTTTCTATGTCGTGCCTTTACCATTATCTTTTTGGCGACCATCATCATCTGGTTTTTGCGGACATTTGATACGAGACTCAATGTGGTCAGCGACAGCGCGGACAGCCTGTTGGCTGTCATTGGCCAATGGATCGCGGTCATCTTTGTGCCCCTTGGTTTCGGCGATTGGCGTGCTGCTACGGCGCTGCTGTCCGGTTTTAGTGCCAAAGAGGCGGTGGTCTCCACGCTGGCAGTGCTGATGGGCACCAGCGTGGCGGAATTGGGCGGTGCGCTGGGCGGTGTGTTCACTCCGGTCACAGCTGCAGCTTACCTGACGTTCACGCTGCTTTATACGCCTTGTGTGGCGGCAGTTGCCACCATTCGGAAGGAATTGAATAGTTTTTGGGCCACTGTGGGCATCGTAGTGATGCAGTGCGGTGTAGCGTGGTTGGCGGCTTTTGCCGTGCGATTGTTGGGAGGCCTGCTGGTGTGAGTGCCGGAGATTGGATCGTATTGGGATGTATAGCCGTTTGCGCCGTACTGGCGGTGTTATTTCTGCGCCGTCAAAGAAAGCGGGGAACAACGTGCAGCGGCGGCTGCGGCAGCTGCCATAAAGCCTGCAAGAAAGAAAAACAATAGAGGAAGCGTCGCAAGGTGTGGCCTGCGACGCTTTCCTTATTTCCAAGGAAATGAAAGTACAGTATGTCTGCATGAAAACAGACGATTGAGGAAATCTACATATTGTGCCAGTAGTAAAAAATTGCTGTCGAAGCCACAAAAGAGCAGGGGGGACTCTGGCAGCTTTTGTCGATTTGAACAAAAGTTATATTAATCTAGGGAAAAACGTTGACGCATGAAAAGGAAGAGTGCTACTATTAAAATCATTATAGTAGTTTTATGATTCGTCATTGTGAGAACAGGAGTGTTTTAAATGATTCAGAATGAATATCTGCAGGGCCTGATGGAGCGGGTGATTGACCGCAATCCGGCAGAACCGGAATTTCATCAAGCGGTACAGGAAGTACTGACTTCTCTGGTGCCGGTGGTGGAAGCACACCCGGAGTATATCACCGAGGGCGTACTGGAGTGTCTGGTGGAGCCGGAGCGCGTTATCAAGTTCCGGGTGCCGTGGGTGGATGACGCAGGCAATGTGCGGGTAAACCGTGGTTTCCGTGTCCAGTTCAACAGTGCCATCGGCCCTTATAAGGGCGGCTTGCGTTTTCATCCCTCTGTTTATGAAGGCATTGTCAAGTTCCTGGGCTTTGAGCAGATTTTTAAGAATAGCCTGACAGGCCTGCCCATCGGTGGCGGCAAGGGCGGCAGTGACTTTGATCCCAAAGGGAAGTCTGACGGGGAAATTATGCGCTTTTGCCAGAGCTTCATGACCGAACTTTTCAAATATATTGGCCCGGATACGGATGTACCTGCCGGTGATATCGGCGTGGGTGCCCGTGAGATCGGTTATCTCTTCGGCCAGTACAAGCGCCTGCGCAATGAGTTTACCGGTGTACTCACCGGTAAGGGGCTTAGTTACGGAGGCAGCTTGGCTCGCCGTGAGGCCACCGGGTACGGTTTGTGCTATTTTACCGACAATATGCTTCGTGACCACGGCCGCAGCTTTGATGGGGCAACCGTGGTGATCTCCGGCAGCGGCAATGTGGCTACCTATGCCTGCGAAAAGGCCATGGAAATGGGTGCTAAGGTGATGGCTATGTCCGACTCCGGCGGCTATGTCTACGATAAGGACGGCATTGATCTCGAGCTTATGAAGCAGATCAAGGGCGAGGAGCGGCAGCGGATCAGCGTTTACGCCCAGCGTCGTCCCACAGCAGAGTACCACGAGGGCTGCCGCCATATCTGGGAGATCCCCTGCGACATTGCCATGCCTTGCGCTACCCAGAACGAACTGGACGGTGCAGGTGCCCGTGCGTTGATTGCCAACGGCTGCTATGCTGTTTCCGAAGGTGCCAATATGCCTTGTACGCCGGAGGCTGTGGAGCTTTTGCAAGAAGCAGGTGTGCTTTTTGCGCCGGCTAAGGCCGCTAATGCTGGCGGTGTGGCTACCTCCGCTCTGGAGATGAGTCAGAACTCTATGCGCTTTTACTGGAGCTTTGAAGAGGTAGATCAGCATCTGAAGCAGATTATGACCGACCTCTATCACAATGCCGCTGCCGCTGCGGAGCAATACGGCAAGAAGGGCGATCTGGTGTCCGGTGCCAACATTGCAGGCTTCTTGAAGGTGGCGGATGCCATGCTGGCTTACGGTGTGGTATAAGGAGGCATGGCAATGAATGAGTATGCACAGCGGGTCATTGCAGATCTGGAACAGCGCTGCAGCCATGAGCCGGAGTATCTGCAAAGTGTCCGGACGTGGCTGGAGATGATCGAGCCGGCACTGGGGGATGATCCCCGCTACGAAAAAATGGATCTTCTGACCCGTATGGTGGAACCGGAGCGTATGTTTTCCTTTATTGTGCCGTGGGTGGACGATGGAGGCGTTGCCCATACCTGCCACGGCTACCGGGTTCAGTTCAACAGTGCCATCGGCCCCTATAAGGGCGGACTGCGGTTTCACCCCTCGGTGAACTCTTCTGTTGTGAAGTTCCTGGGCTTTGAGCAGACCTATAAAAATGCACTGACCGGTCTGCCCATCGGCGGTGCTGCCGGTGGTGCCGACTTCGATCCCCGCGGAAAGAGCAACCGTGAGATTATGCGGTTTTGTCAGAGCTTTATGACCGCACTTTACCGTTATGTAGGAGCGGATACGGACGTACCTGCCGGTGATATCGGCGTTGGCTCCAGAGAAATTGGCTATCTTTACGGCACATATAAGCGGTTGACTGGCCGTTCCGAGAGCAGCGCACTGACCGGGAAGGGACTCACTTACGGCGGCAGTAAGATCCGTCAGGAGGCGGCCGGCTTCGGTACGGTGTACTTCCTGGCGCGGATGCTGGAGCATCGGAAAGATACGCTGGAGGGTAAGCGTGTGGCCGTATCCGGTTTCGGCAATATGTCTTGGGGCGTCTGCACCAAGATCGCCGAGATGGGCGGACGGGTTGTGACCCTCTCCGGCCCGGATGGTTATATCTACGATCCCGATGGCGTTACCACCAAGGAGAAGCTGGACTTTATGCTGTCCATGCGCCAGAGTGGACAGGATCAGGTGGAGGCATACGCCGATCGTTTTGGTGTGGAGTTCTTCGCCGCTAAGCGGCCCTGGGAGGTACCGGTTGACATCGTTATTCCGTGTGCCACCGAGAACGAGCTGGATGTGGCCGATGCCGTGTCCATCATCGGCAACGGGGCCCACTATTATGTAGAGGCGTCGAATATGCCCGCCACATCCGAGGCACTGCGCCTCTTGCGGCTCAGTCCCCAGATTTTGACGGCAGGCGCTAAGGCCTCCGGCAGCGGCGGCGTAGCGGTATCTGCCCTGGAGATGGTACAAAACAGTCTGCGCTACAGCTGGTCTTGGGAAGAAGTGGATCGCCGTCTGCGGCAGATTATGAGCGATATTTACGATGCTTCTGCTGCTGCTGCGGAGGCGTACGGTCTGGGCTATGATCTGATTGCCGGTAACGATATTGCCTCTTTTAAAAAGATCTCTGAGGCCATGTTGGCACAGGGCGTATAAGAAAACTCAAAAATCCCCGCGCTCCCCGGAGCGCGGGGATTTTGCGGAGCATAGGACAAAACAGCCGGGGCATAAACTGCCCATGAGGTGGTGAAGGCTATGATCAACCGGTTTTCACTTTTACAGTGCAAAGAGGTCATCAATATGTGTGATGGTACTCGACTGGGATATGTAGGTGACGTGGAAATCCGTATTCCGGACGGTGAGGTAATGGCACTGATCGTCTTTGGCCCATGCCGCTTTTTCGGGCTGTTTGGCAGGGGAGAGGATTACTATATTCCTTGGGACTGCATTGAGCGCATCGGGGATGACATTATCCTCATCAACAAAATGCCCCGCCGTTGTGAGCCTGCCAATGAACGAAAACGGCATCGTTGGTTTTAAATAACCGGAAGCGGAAAGATCCGTCGTAAAGCAGAGAAACCAGCGGAGAAAAAAGAAAATTGCTCTTGCAATTTTTTCGCATCTATGGTATTATATTTCAGCATTCCGCACAGTCTTGGACTTTCGGTCGGTGCCTTGCAAGGTTGGCCGGGGGGAGGAAAAGACTGGAGGTAAAACTAAAATCAAAGGAGAAACAACAAAATGGCAAATGTCGTATCCATGAAAGCTCTGCTGGAAGCAGGCGTACACTTCGGTCACCAGACCCGTCGCTGGAACCCCAAGATGGCTCCCTATATCTACACCGAGCGCAACGGGATCTATATCATCGACCTGCAGAAGACCGTGAAGAAGCTGGAGGAGGCTTATAACTTCGTCCGTCAGCTGTCCGAGAACGGCCAGTCCCTGCTGTTTGTCGGTACCAAGAAGCAGGCACAGGAGGCTATCAAAGATGAGGCTCTGCGCTGCAACATGTTCTATGTCAACGCTCGTTGGTTGGGCGGTATGATGACCAACTTCAAGACCATGCGTACCCGTGTGGATCGTCTGAACCAGCTTAAGGCCATGCAGGCTGACGGCACCTTCGATATGCTGCCCAAGAAGGAAGTTATGAAGCACATGGGCGAGATCGAGAAGCTGGAGAAGTATCTGGGCGGCGTGAAGGATATGAAGAAGCTGCCCGGCGCTCTGTTCATCGTTGATACCCGCAAGGAGCGCAACGCTATTGCCGAGGCACATCGTCTGGGTATTCCCGTTGTGGCAATCGCTGATACCAACTGCGATCCCGATGAGATTGATTATCCTATCCCCGGCAACGATGACGCTATCCGCGCCATTAAGCTGATCTCCTCCGTCATGGCTAACGCTATGCTGGAAGGCCGTCAGGGTGAGCAGACCGAAGAGGCTGCAGATGCTGAGTAATCTAAGAGATCGAACACGATAACCGCGTAAACCAACGGGGCAGGGTTTGATGCCCTGCCCCATTTTCATTATATTTTACTGGAGGATATAAAAATGGCTTTTTCTGCTGCTGATGTGAAGAACCTGCGTGAGATGACAGGCGTAGGCATGATGGATTGCAAGAAGGCTCTGACCGCTTGTGACGGCGATATGGATAAGGCAGTCGAGTGGCTGCGTGAGAAGGGAATGGCTGCTTCTGCCAAGAAAGCTGGCCGCATTGCCGCTGAAGGTATGGCTTACGCCGCTGTGGTGGACGGTGTCGGCGTTGTGGTCGAGGTCAATGCTGAGACGGACTTTGTTGGTAAGAATGAGAAGTTCCAGGAATTCGTCAAGGGTGTGGCTGCTACCGTGGCTAAGGAGAACCCTGCTGATCTGGATGCTCTGATGGAGTGCAAGTATCTGGATACCGACCTGACTGTGCTGCAGCAGCAGCAGGAGATGGTACTGACCATCGGTGAGAACATTAAGGTTCGCCGTTTTGCTCGCTTTGCTGACGGTGTTTCTGCCGCTTACGTCCATGCCGGCGGTAAGATCGGCGTGTTGGTGAATATGGCCGTGGAGGGCGACGTTGACGCTGTGGAGATCGGCCGTGACGTGGCTATGCAGATTGCCGCTTTGAATCCTCGTTTCTGGGATAAGTCTCTGGTGACCCAGGATGTTCTGGATGAGGAGAAGAAGATCATGCTGGTGCAGATGGACAACGATCCTAAGATGGCCTCCAAGCCTGCGCAGGTGAAGGAGAAGATCGTCATGGGTAAGATGAACAAGTTCTACTCCGAGAACTGCCTGCTGCAGCAGTCCTTCGTTAAGGATGGCGACATGACCGTGGAGAAGTATATTGAAACCGCCGGTAAGGGCAAGGTCAAGTTCCTGGATGCGATCCGCTTTGAGAAGGGCGAGGGCATTGAGAAGAAGCAGGAGGATTTCGCAGCTGAGATTGCTTCCATGGTGAAGTAAGGTGCGCTTCCTTAGCTGAAGAGTTAAATAACCGGCTTTCCTCTACGGAAGGCCGGTTATTTTTTTCTCCTCTGATACTCCCCGGACGGAATAAAAACCCGGCACAGCGGTAAGCTGTGCCGGGTTTACACATTTACTTTTTATACAGCTGTATTACGCCTCGAGTTATGCAGCAGTGCGGTGACACCGGCAGCACTGAGGACAAGCACGGCCGCAGCCAGAATAATGGCTGCATAGGAGAACACCAGACCGAGTACATTCGGCAGGAAAAATGCGGCAACGGCGCAAAGAACGCACAGTATAACCAGAGTAGTGATGGTGGTTTTCAGTTTTTCGATGTATTTCATAGTGATCTCCTTTCTAAAACGTTGCTAGGTACATCTTGTTTTATGCTTATACTATACCACAACATAGTCACATCATCGTTACAAAGAAGATACAGCTTAATGACAAATATTCCTGCTAAACGGTAACAAATAGATACTATTTGTCATAAATGTATTTTCTGAAAATAGCAGGGGATGATTTCCCTTGTATTGGGGCATATTTTTTGGTATACTGTATTCTATAATCTGGGTTAATATTGCCTAAAAGGAGATCAGTTTTGCATTATTTGACAGATTTATGGAATGCGCTGGATTTTGGCTCCATGCAGGATATGGTGTTGCGGCTGGTGTCCGTATTTTTGTGCCTGACGGTGCACGAGTTGTGCCATGGCCTTGCGGCACTGGCACTGGGAGATCCTACGGCCAAGCGACAGCATCGGTTGAGTTTGAATCCGCTGCGGCATATCGACTGGATCGGGCTTGCCATGATGGTCTTTGTGGGGTTTGGCTGGGCCAAACCCGTACCCGTGAACCCTCATTATTTTAAAAAGCCAAAGCAAGGTATGGCCTTGACGGCGCTTGCCGGGCCTGTCTCCAACTTTCTGTTGGCGTTTTTGTGCCTTGGATTGGCACATGGGACGGGGACCGTGCTGCCCCATGCCCTGTGGGCATATCTGACCGTCTTCTTGATGCGTACAGCCCTGCTCTCCATTGGCTTGGGGCTTTTCAACCTCATTCCCATTCCGCCGTTGGATGGTTCGAAGGTGCTCCTTGCGCTGTTGCCCGACCGACAGTATGCGTTTATTCTGCGCTATGAGCATTTGGGCATGATCTTGCTGTGGGTACTGGTCATCACAGGCATGGGTGGCGGATGGCTGAACCGCATGATTTGGGCTATTTTTGATTTATTTAACCATATCGTTAGTATTTGAGGTGTAAATGATTGGATAATCCGATTTTCAAACTGGAAAAGGTGGTGCAGACCAAAGCCAGTGAAACCATGGAGGACTTCGAAGGCCCGTTGGATCTGATCCTCTTTTTATTGAGTAAGAATAAAATAGAAATTCAAGATATTCCCATTGCACTGATATTGGATCAGTATCTGGCCTATTTAGAGCAGCGCCAGCAGATGGATCTGGAAGTAGCCAGTGAATTTGTCACCATGGCGGCCCACTTGATGTATATCAAGACGCGGATGCTGCTATCCATCGAGGATGAAGAGGCCCAAAGTGAAATGGATGCCCTGATCAAATCTCTGGAGGAGCGGCAGCGAAGCGAGTGCTATCTCAAGATTAAGTGCCTCACCCAGCGCATGGAAGAGATGAACGAATTCGGGCGCAGTGTCATTACCCGGGGGCCTGAGCCGGTAAAGCGGGGGAAAATCTTTGAATACAGCCAAGACCCGGGGGATCTGGTGATTGCCATGCAGGAAATTCTGGATCGGCGCGGGCAAGTAGACACACCGCCATTCAGCGCCTTTGAGGAGATCGTTAAGCGGGAACCTTATTCCGTGGAGGCGAAGGCTAAAGAATTGCTGCATCGTCTGAGGTCAGGCGGCATTACCCGCTTTTTACTGCTCTTTCGCGGCAGCAAAAGCCGCAGTGAGCTGGTAGCAACTTTCATGGCAGTGTTGGAGTTGTGCCGCAGCCACATGATTCATCTGGCAGGTTCCAGTTCCGACTGTACGGTCTCGTGGCAAAGTGACGAACCTGAAATGGAAGTGAGGACATAATCCGATGGAAAATCTGGAAATGAAGGAAATTGAGGCAACGGTAGAGGGGATCCTGTTTGCCTCCGGCGAGCCGGTCTCACTTGATCGCATATGCATGGCTACCGACCTGGATGCGCACACGGTAAAGATGGTGCTGCAAAAACTGATGGACTACTACAGCTTTGAACGCCGCGGAATCCGCTTGGTACGGATGGAGGACAGCTATCAGATGTGCTCGGCACCGGAATATGCAGATACGATCCGAAAGGCGTTTGAGATCCGCAAGCCTGCCAAACTGAGCCAGCCGGCGCTGGAGGTGCTGACCATCATTGCTTACTATCAGCCAACCACCCGAGCTTATGTGGATCAGATCCGCGGCGTGGATAGCTCCTATACGGTGGGGCTGCTGCTGGATCGTCATCTTATCGAGGAATGCGGACGGCTGCAGGTTCCGGGACGCCCCCATCTATATCGCACCACAAAGACTTTTTTGCGGTCTTTTCATCTGAATTCTCTGGAGGATCTGCCGGAAATGCCGGGGCTGGAAGCGGATGGACAGCTGCGCTTGGACGAGAACGGCGAACTGGTGGAGAATGTACCGTCCGGGGAATAAGCATGATTGGAAAGGAGGGGAGGCAGCGTGGTCATTTGGTGGATCCTTGGTGGCATAGCGGTGCTGCTTCTCTTTATTCTGCTGCTTCGGGTAGGGATCAGCATTACCTTTGGCCAGACGCTGTGCGTCGTAGCTAAGGTAGGGGCTGTAAAAATTCCTCTTGTGCCGGCCAAGGAAAAAAAGAAGCCCCGGACAAAAGCCTCGGAAGAGGCGGTCGAGCGCAAAAAAGGACGCCAAGAGGCAACGGAAAAAAAGATGCCACGCCCTACCTTCCGAGAAATCCGACCAGCGCTCCCTGACCTTTGGGAGGCGCTGCAAAAGGCACTTGGCAAAACACGGCGCCGTATGCGCATTGATCCCCTGCGGCTGTGTGTGACTTTTGGCGGAGATGACCCGGCGCAGCTGGCGCAGGTATATGGCTGGGCCAACACGGCCATGTGGACGGTCATGCCCCAGCTGGAGCGACTGCTGCAAATACCGGATCCTCACATCCATCTGGAGACGGATTTTGAGAGCTCCAAGACCCAGCTGGAGGGCGCTGTAGGCTTCAGTTTTCGTCTGGGCGACCTCATTGGCATTGTACTGACGTTGGCTGTGCCGGTGCTGCGATGGTACGCTGCGTGGAAGAAAAGGGCGGCAGTGATACAGGCTGAAAACACTAAAACTGTTTAAGATACGGAAAGGAAGCGGACTATGGAAAAGAACGAAAAGAGAACTCTAACCGAGCTCATGGAGAGCTCCATAGACAAGATTCGTGCAATGGTGGATTCCAATACGATTGTGGGCCAGCCCATCACTACGGCCGATGGTGTGACGCTGATTCCCGTCTCCCGCCTCAGCTTCGGCTTCGGCTGCGGTGGCGGGGATTACGGAAAACAGGCTGGTGCCAATAAGTTTGGTGGTGGCAGCACGGCCGGCATGAAGGTGGAACCGGTGGCCTTTCTGGTGGTGAAAGACGGCGTGACGCGCATGCTGCCGGTAGGTGCGCCGGCAATGTCTACGGCAGACCGTGTCATTGAGATGGTTCCCCAGGTCATGGATCGTGTGGAGAACTATATCGATAAGAAAAAGGAAAAGTCCGAGTTTTAAATGAATAGAATGGAACTATGATCAGTTGAGAGGATGGTTCCATGGGCAAATTTTGGGCGTTTTTATGTGCTGCGGCATTGCTGTTTGGTATCGTACCGTGCAGTGCAGCGCAGCCCGGGATCTCCGCCGTCTCTGCCATTTTAATGGATGGTGAGACGGGGGAGGTACTCTATGAAAAAAATCCGGATCGGCAGATGCTGATTGCCAGCACCACGAAAATTATGACGGCTTTGGTTGCACTGGAACATGATTCTCTATATAAGAGAATTGATGTAAAGGAAACTCACATGACAGAGGGATCTTCCATGTATTTGAAGGTGGGAGAGCAGGTCACGGTGGAAGAACTGCTGTATGGACTTCTTTTATGCAGCGGGAACGATGCGGCCCTGGCATTGGCGGAGGCATGCAGCGGCAGCGTGGATGACTTCGTGGCAGAGATGAACGACAAGGCGCTGGCACTGGGGATGGAGCATACTTCTTTTGCCAATCCCAACGGCTTGGATGACGAGGCACATTACTCTACGGCTCGGGACATGGCGCGGCTTGCGGTCTGCGCCGCAAAAAATCCCGGCCTTATGCGGATTGCCTCCACGCGGCAGGCTACCGTTGGGGGACGAACTATGACCAATCACAACCGCCTGCTGCGAGATGTGGATGGATGCATCGGCCTGAAGACCGGTTATACAAAAGCTGCCGGACGCACACTGGTCAGCTGCGCTGTGCGTCAGGGGCGGCTATTGGTGGCAGTGACACTCAATGACGGCAACGATTGGCAGGATCACGCTGCACTGTATGATTACGGCTTTGCCCTCTTGGCAGAGCGAGAGGAAGGAAATGCGCCATGACGGAGCGATTACAAAAAATTATTGCCCGGGCGGGTGTCTGTTCCCGGCGCGCATCAGAAGAGCTGCTGCGTGCCGGGCGTGTTTGTGTGAATGGCAGGGTCGCTCAATTAGGGCAGAGTGCTGATGAGGCGCTTGACTCCATTGAAATTGACGGCAAGCCGCTTGCAGGGCGGCCTGCACCAATCTATCTCATGCTCAATAAGCCGCGCGGCTATGTGACGACCGTCTGTGATGAGCGAGGACGCAAAACGGCGGCGCAGCTGGTGCAGAACTGCGGCAGCCGGGTTTTCCCGGTGGGACGGCTGGATATGGATTCCGAAGGCTTGCTGCTGTTCACCAATGACGGTGCCTTGATGCAGCGGCTGATCCATCCCAGCGGGGAGGTGAATAAGACGTACAATGTGACGGTACGCGGGATGCTCTCCGGCGCTGTGGAACGTCTGCGCGCCGTCCGACAATTGGGCGAGGAAACTATCCGCCCGGCGCAGGTACGGCTTATAAAAGAAAATGGATCGGAAGCCCTCATGGAAATTGTGATCCATGAGGGGAAAAACCACCAGATTCGGCGGATGTGCCAACAGTGCGGATTGCAGGTGGTACGGCTGCAGCGGGTGGCGGAGCATACACTTAGCCTTGGCAATCTGCAGCCGGGACAGTGGCGATATTTAAATGACAGTGAGATCACGGCACTGAAGGGAAGCGATGATATATGATAAAAAATGTACTGCATATCATCCAGTCTAATATGGGTAGCTATTCCAAGGGGCAGAAGCGAATTGCCAACTACATTCTGGAGAATTACGATAAGGCCGCCTTTATGACGGCCAGTCGGCTGGGACGAGCAGCCCATGCCAGTGAGTCCACAGTGGTTCGCTTTGCGGCGCAATTGGGCTATAGCGGCTACCCGGATATGCAAAAGGCATTGCAGGAACTGATCCGTGGGCGGCTGACCTCGATCCAGCGTATTGAGGTATCGCGGAATCAGATGATGGGACAGGACGTACTGGAAAACGTTTTGCACCGGGATATGGTCAGTATTCATGACGCACTTGAAAGTGTGGATCGCAGCGAATTTGATCTTGTGGTGGATAAGCTCCTTAAGGCGCAGCACATCTATATTCTGGGGGTGCGCTCTTCGGCGTTTTTGGCAGGATATTTACATTTTTACCTGCAATGGATCTTTAAAAATGTAAGGCTGGTAGAAAATTCCGGCGGCGGCGAGATTTTTGAGCAGCTCATACATATTGGCCCCGGTGATGTTCTGCTGGGGCTCAGCTTTCCACGCTATTCTAAAGTGTCAGTGAGTGCAGTGAACTTTGCCAAGAGCCACGGGGCAGAGGTGATTGCCATAACCGACAGCAAGATGTCGCCGCTTTATAAGGCGGCGGGCGCATCGCTGCTGGTCAGCTGCGACATGATCTCTTTTGTAGACTCTATGACGGCTCCGCTGAGTCTCTTGAATGCACTGATCGTAGCCATTGGACAGCAGAAAAATGAGGAAGTATCCAGCACCTTCTCCGAAATGGAACAGGTCTGGTCGGCATACAGTATTTTTGGTAAAACAGAAGATGAGTAAAAAAATCGTAGTCATCGGCGGCGGTGCCGCTGGTTTAATGGCGTCCATTGCTGCGGCAGAGCAGGGGGCTATCGTGATGCTGCTGGAGCCAAATGAGCGTCTGGGAAAAAAAATAAACATTACCGGGAAAGGACGCTGCAACGTGACCAACAACTGCTCGCAGGAGGAGTTGCTGGCTCACATCCCTCACAATGGGCGCTTTCTATACAGTGCCTTTTCCAAATTCGGAAGTCAAGACACCATGGCTTTTTTTGAAAAGGCAGGTGTTGCGCTGAAAACAGAGCGAGGCAACCGTGTGTTCCCTCAGTCTGACAGTGCCTTTTCGATTACCGATGCGCTGCGCCGGCGGCTGCAGCAGCTTCATGTGAACTGGGTGCAAGATCGGGCACTGGAGATTTATCAGGAGGCAGGGCGTGCCACGGGCGTGCGCGGAGAAAAGGCTTCTTATGAGGCGGATGCGGTGATTTTAGCAACTGGCGGCATGTCCTATCCCGGCACCGGCAGCACTGGTGACGGCTATCGCATAGCGGCAGCACTGGGCCATACCATGATAGAGCCGCGCGGCTCTTTGGTGCCGTTGGAGAGCAGTGACCCCAGCTGTAAGAAAATGCAGGGCTTGGCGCTGAAGAATGTGGAATTGACCGCTTTGAATAAGAAGAACAAGGTGGTTTTCAAGGAATTTGGCGAGATGCTTTTTACGCATTTCGGCGTATCCGGCCCGCTGGTGCTGTCTGCCAGCGCCCATTTGCGCCATTGGGACAAGGAGCAGTATCAGCTGCTGATCGACATGAAACCGGCGCTGGATGTGTCAAAGCTGGAGGCACGCATCCTGCGTGATCTGACGGAGCAGCACAACCGTGATTTTGAAAAGATTATCGCCGGACTGGTCCCCCACAGCATGGTGGAAGTAGTCATGGAAAAAATGGGGATTCCCCAAGGCTTAAAGGCCAACTCCGTGACACGGGAGCAGCGCCGTGCACTGGTGGAACTTTTGAAGAAGTACCCTGTGCCGGTAACAGGTCCCCGGCCTGTGCGGGAGGCCATTGTAACAGCCGGCGGTATCAAGGTCAGCGAGATACAGCCGGCGACTATGGAGTCGAAGCTGGTGAAAGGTCTCTATCTGGCCGGTGAACTTTTGGATGTAGATGCATATACCGGCGGGTTTAATCTGCAGATTGCTTGGGCTACTGGGCATACTGCCGGTGTATCTGCCGCAGAGGAGAAGGAGTGGTAAACATGGACGAAAGAATTTATTCTGTGGCGGTAGACGGGCCTTCCGGGGCTGGTAAGAGCACGCTGGCAAAGGCTGTGGCCGCAGAGCTGGGTATCGTATATGTGGACACAGGCGCCATTTACCGCTCTATTGGCTTTGAGGTTTTCCGCCGGGGCATTGACCCGAAGAATACAGAGGCGGTCATTGAGCTGCTGCCGGAGATTCATATTGAAATGCGGTACGGTGAGGATGGCCTGCAGCGGATGTACCTCAATGGCGATGATGTGACAGAGGAGATCCGTCGCCCGGAAATATCCATGTACGCCTCCGAGGTGTCGGCGATTGGCGAGGTGCGTGCATTTTTGCTGCATATGCAGCGCAATCTTGCCAAGAAGTCCAGTGTCATTATGGACGGACGGGATATTGGCACAGTGGTTCTGCCTGATGCCGATGTGAAGATATATCTCACCGCTTCCGTGGAAATACGGGCCAAGCGCCGCATGCTGGAATTGGAGCAGCGCGGCACACCGCAGTCTTTTGAAGATGTCTTACGGCAGATTGAGGAACGGGATTGGGCAGACATGCATCGGAGTGTCGCACCGCTGCGGCAGGCAGAGGATGCAGTTGTGGTGGATACCAGCGCACTGAACTTTGAAGAGAGTCTTGCACAGATGCTTGCCGTGATCCGAGGAGGGCGGAAGTTGTGAAAAGGTTGAGAAACCAGCTGTACTATTGGCTTTGCCTATTGCTGGGGCCTTTGGCTCGGCTTATCTTCCCTTTGAACGTGGAGGGCCTTGCGAATATCGGCGATGAGCCGGTCATTCTGTGTCCCAACCATGGACATGCAATGGATCCGATTTTGCTGATCTTGGCGCTGCCCGCATCTTATCCCATGCGGATCATGGCGAAAAAACAGTTGATGGAGAAGCCAGTTTTAGGCGCATTTTTGCGCAAGGTGGGTGTTTTTGGCATCGACCGCGGCAACTCGGATGTTACCGCGGTGAAAACGGCCATCACCAGCTTGAAAAGTGGTTGGAATCTGCTGATTTTCCCGGAAGGAACACGCGTGAAAAAGGCGGGTGAGGTGGCGGCCAAGGGCGGCATTGCCATGATGGCCATCCGCAGTGGTGTCAAGCTGCAGCCCGTGTACATCTCACCGGAGCAGCGTGCCTTTCATAAAACGCGTATTGTCATCGGGGAGCCTTATGCGCCGGTGTACACGGGGCGAAAAGGCACTGCTGAGGAATATCAAGCCAATGCCGACGAGATCTTGCGGCAGGCTTATGCATTGGGAGAGTCAAAATGAAAGTAATTCTTGCCAAGAGTGCCGGTTTTTGTTACGGCGTGGAGCGGGCGGTGAAACTGGCTCGCCAAACAGCAGAGGAAAAGGGCGGCTGTGTGATGCTGGGCAGCATCATTCACAATGCCAACGTGGTGGCTGAACTGGAAAAGCTGGGCGCACGGCAGGTGGACAGTCCCGCGCAGGTACAGCCGGGGGACGCGGTCATTATTCGCTCCCATGGGGAGAAGAAAGAGGTCATGAACTATCTTACCTCCCTTGGTGCGGAGTGTATCAATGCTACCTGCCCTAATGTCTTGCGTATCCAGCAATTGGTGGCGCAGGCGGATCAGGAGGGGCGTATCCCGGTCATCATTGGCGAGCCGCACCATCCCGAGGTGATGGGCGTAGCCAGCTGGTCGGATCGCTCTTTGGTATTTAATGGGCCGCAGGAGCTTGCCTTTTGGCTGAGTGAGGACGTATCACGCCGTGACCTGCCTTTAACCATGGTGGCACAGACTACCTGCATTCGGGCGATTTGGGAAAGTTCCGAAGAAATTATAAAAAAACAGTGTACAAACGCAAAAATATTTGATACAATATGTAATGCTACGTATAGGCGTCAAACCGAGGCGGCTGAAATTGCGGCTGAAGTTGATGCTATGGTCGTGGTCGGAGATCGTAAAAGTGCCAACACCAAACATTTGACAGAAATTTGCAGCGAGCGTTGTCCTGCCGTCATTCAGATTGAACAGGCGGGGGAACTCTCATCGGACTTCTTTAATGGTTGCGCTGTGGCGGGGCTTACGGCCGGTGCGTCCACGCCTGCGGGCATCATTAAGGAGGTATATACAACGATGAGCGAAGAAATCAAGACCATGGAAGCTATGGAAGAGAGCTTCGAAGAAATGCTGGAAAAATCTTTTAAGACTTTAAATACAGGAGAGAAGGTATCAGGCGTTGTGACCGCTGTAGGTCCCACCGAGGTACAGGTAGATTTGGGTTGTAAGCAGGCTGGCTACATTTCCATTGATGAGCTGTCTGCAGATCCCAACGTAAAGCCTGAGGATGTTGTGAAGGTAGGCGATGAGATTGAGACCTACATCATCCGTGTCAATGACGTAGAGGGCTACGCTATGCTGTCCAAGAAGCGCCTGGATGCCGTGAAGGTTTGGGAGGACATTGAGGTCGCCAGAGAGGAAAAGACCACTCTGGAGGGCAAGGTCACCGAGGAGAACAAGGGCGGCATTGTCGTCAACGTGAAGGGTGTGCGTGTTTTTGTGCCCGCTTCCCAGAGCGGACAGCCTCGCGGTACGGATCTGAGCACCATGATTGGTCAGACCGTGTCCCTGCGTATTACAGAGGTCAACCGTGCTCGCCGCCGCGTAGTGGGTTCCATCCGCGCTGTGGCTTATGAGGCACGTCAGGCTGCACAGGCTGAGATTTGGGCCAATATCGAAGTAGGTAAGCGTTATACCGGCGTTGTGAAGTCCATGACTTCCTACGGCGTGTTTGTGGACATCGGCGGCGTGGATGGTATGGTACATATCTCCGAGCTGTCCTGGTCCCGCATCAAGACCCCCGCTGAGGTAGTGTCTGTGGGTGACACGCTGGATGTGTACGTCATTTCCTTCGATGCTGAGAAGCATAAGATTTCTCTGGGTGTGAAGGATCGTTCCTGCAACCCTTGGGATAAGTTTATGGAGACCTATCAGGTGGGTGATGTGGCTTCTGTCCGCATCGTAAAGCTGATGGACTTTGGCGCATTTGCTGAGGTCGTTCCCGGTGTGGACGGCTTGATTCACATCTCTCAGATTGCCGATCGGCGCATTGACAAGCCCGGTGATGTGCTGAGTGAAGGCGAGATTGTGGATGCCAAGATCACTGCAATCGACGAGGAGAAGCAGAAAATCTCCCTGTCCATTCGTGCTCTGCTGGTTCCTGCCGCCGAGGAATATGACGACTGATTTTTTCAGGGAAAATGCAACACGACCCGGCGCTCAATGCGCCGGGTCTTTCATCTGGGAAAAGGAGAATACTATGGAGATCAGACATGCGTCGCTAGCGGATCTGCAAGCATTGACAGAGGTAGAGGCGGAGTGCTTTCCTGCGGCCGAAGCTGCTACGAAAGAGTCATTTCGTGCTCGCTTGCGTGCATATCCCAACCATTTCTGGCTGATGTATGATCAGGAAAAGCTGGTTAGCTTCGTCAACGGAATGGTCACAGATGAGCGGGACTTAACCGATGAAATGTATGAAAAGGCGGAGCTGCACCGAGAAAATGGCGATTGGCAGATGATTTTCGGCGTGGATACCATTCCGTCCTATCGTCGCCGTGGTCTGGCGGAAAAATTGCTTCGCTGTGCCATTGACGAGGCCAAAGCACAGGGGCGTATGGGGCTTGTGCTCACCTGCAAAGATGCGCTGGTGCCCTATTACGAAAAGCTTGGCTTTGTCAACGAGGGCGTTTCCCAGTCTGTCCACGGCAACGTGGTTTGGAATCAGATGCGCCTGACATTTTAATAGGTACGCATAGCGTCGAGACAGAAGTATGCTGTCCCGACGCTATTTTTTTGATTAAAGATAGTGACGATCGCAGTAACAGGGAAAAACAATCGATATATTGCAGCAAAGAGACGGTTTAGAACGTGATATTGCTATCCCTGGCTTTAGGAACGAAAAAATACAGATATTATGAGTTATTATGGTAAAAATGATTGGCTTTCCATTGAAAAATAGAGGAGATTTGTCTATAATATAAATATATGGATAAAATTACCGTAGGAGAAAGGAGGAACAGAGATGTTTCAGGTCAATGATCGAGTGGTTCATCCGATGCATGGAGCAGGCATCATCGAAGATATCGTCGATGAACGAATTGATGGGCATCATGCACAGTACTATGTTTTTCGGATGTCGGTAGGAGGTCTTGTATTGAAGATACCCACTGAGAATTGCGATACCATCGGCGTTCGTCCCCTTTCTTCGCAAGAGCATATTGAAGACATTTTGGCTGAGATCCCTGCCTTGGACGCGGATATGAATGTTAATTGGAATCACCGCTATCGTGAAAATATGGATCGGATTAAGAGCGGAGATTTATTGGAAGTGTCCCGGGTGATCAAGGGGTTGATGTGGCGTGACCGCCAGCGCGGACTCTCTAACGGTGAGCGGAAAATGCTCCACTCAGCAAAGCAGATCTTGATTTCCGAGATTGTATTGGTGACCGATACGGAGTACGACAAGGCCGAGCAAAGGGTCGACAAGATTATGATGCTGGGAGATCAGTGATATGGGAGGATTTTGGAATAAAATAAAAAACGTACATCCTGCTGCCCACCCGTTTTGTACAGCCATTGTGCCGGCAGCCGGAAATTCTCGCCGCATGGGAGGCGAGAATAAGCAGTTTTTGGAATTAAAGGGTGTGCCGGTATTGATGCGCACACTGCAGGCCGTTGATCAAGCCCAGTTGGTAGACGAAATCATCGTTGCCGCACAGCAGGAAATGCTGGAAACGGTGGCAGAGCTGTGCCACTTCGCTGCGCTGCATAAGCCGGTGCGCGTTGTGGTGGGGGGAGCTACTCGTACGGAATCGGTATTGGCAGCAGCATTGGAGTCTGATAAACGGACGGCATTTTTGGCAGTGCACGATGGTGCCCGGCCTCTGGTGCGTCCGGAGGATTTTGATGCGGTGATCCGTTACGCCTTTCGAACCAATGCGGCCGCCCCGGCAGTCCCGGTGACAGACACGGTGAAAATTGCCAATGGAGAAGGCCTTGTAACATCTACGCCGGATCGCAGTACTCTTTTTGCCGTACAGACACCTCAGGTTTTCCAAGCGGATCTTTTGAAAGCGGCTTTGCAGGCGGCACTGGATGAAGATGCAGTGATCACCGATGATTGCAGCGCTGTAGAAAGACTTGGCAAGCAAGTTTACTTGACAGATGGAAATCGAGAAAATATTAAGATTACCACGCCGATGGATGTGGTACTGGCAGAGAGCATCATCACGATGAGGGAGAAAGAAGAATGACAACGAATATGCGAATTGGCCATGGATATGATGTGCATCGCTTAGAGCAGGGAAGACCTCTTATTTTGGGTGGCGTTACCATCCCCTATGAGAAGGGCTTGTTTGGTCATTCGGATGCGGATGTTTTGACACATGCGGTGATGGATGCGCTGTTGGGTGCAGCCGGATTGGAAGATATCGGCAGCCTATTTCCTGACAATGATCCTGATTTTTTGAATATTTCCAGCATGATCCTTTTGCAGCGAGTGGCGGAAAAGCTGTACCAAGAAAGGGTGCAGGTGATCAATATTGACGCTACGCTGATTGCGCAAGCACCCAAAGTAGCCCCCTATCGTTTGGATATGCGGAAGAATCTGGCGGCAGCACTGGGCATCCCAGTGGATCAGGTGGGTGTCAAGGCTACCACAGAGGAGCATCTGGGTTTTACCGGAGACGGTTCCGGTATGGCGGCTCATGCTGTGGCGCTGGTGGAAAGAATGTCCTGATGGGTGAGCAGGTAGGACAAGACTTGCAGATAAGCACGCATCAAATGACCTGGGATCAATGCAAGAATGACGGCATTTGTCACGGAAAGACGGGTCATGTAAATCGAGAACATTCAGCGGAAAACCATCGTGGTTTTCCGCTCTTTCTTTTTCCGGTACCAGACATCATGCGGGGTACATCACCTGTGGGAGGCAGATGGTGCTTTTTTGTTGTTTTATGAACGATAGCACCTTCCGTCTCAACACTCCATAAAATGGAGCGTAAAGGAGGAGTACAATGGAGCGTTGTCTAATGATCGCGCGATCCGTTACCCAAGCGCAGCGTATGGCGCGGGTGCTGGAGCAAAGCGGTATCCTTTGCCGTTGGTTGAAGGCTCCGTCTGTGCTGAGCAGCAACGGCTGCAGCTATGCTATAGATTTAGAGGAAAAGTATCTCGCTAAGGCGCTGCTGCTTTTGGAGCAGAACAGGCTGGCACCGCTGCAAATCTATAAAAAAGTAAATGGTGATTATGAAGAGGTGAGTCCATGATTTATTTAGACGCTGGGGCTACCACGCTGGAAAAACCGGCCTCTGTGCGCCATGCCGTGGAAAAGGCAGTTCGCACCATGAGTTCGCCGGGGCGGGGCAGTTACCCGGCATCTCGTTTAGCGGAGGAGACAGCATTTACCTGCCGCATGGAAGCTGCGGAGCTATTTGGGGTATCCTCACCGGAACGGGTGGTTTTTACGCAAAACGCCACCCACAGTTTGAATATTGCGATCAAATCACTGGTAAAGCCGGGAAGTCGGGTGGTCATTTCCGGTTATGAACACAATGCGGTGACACGTCCTCTGTGTGCCATACCACGGGTGGAACGGGTCATCGTGGATACGCCGCTTTTTTGTTCGGAGCAAATGGTGGAAGAGTTTCAAAAAGCAATCGAGCAGGGCGTGGATGTGGTGATTTGTAACCATGTATCCAATGTGTTCGGTTACCGCCAGCCTGTGGAGGAGATCGCAGCTCTGTGTCGGAAAGCCGATGTACCCTTGATCGTGGATGCATCCCAGTCCGCCGGAATTGTTCCCATTCATTTGGAGCATTTAGGTGCGGCATTTATTGCAATGCCGGGGCACAAGGGACTTTATGGCCCACAGGGAACGGGACTGCTGCTTTGTAACTGTGAGCATATCCAACCCTTGCTGGAAGGAGGGACCGGCAGTGCTTCCCGGCAGCAGGCTATGCCGAAGGAGCTTCCTGACCGATTGGAGGCAGGTACCCATAATATGCCGGGGATTGCAGGTTTGATGGAAGGAATTCGGTTTGTGCGCTCCGTGGGTGTGGAGCAAATCGCACGCCATGAGCGCGCTTTGGCACGTTATGCCGCGCAGAAACTGCAGGAATTACCCGGAGCAAAGCTGTGGCTGGCGGAGCGGGAAACAGAGCAGACAGGCGTACTCTCTTTTATGATAGAGGGCCGGGACTGCCAGGAATTGGGGGAATTGCTGGCCCAGCGCGGCGTGGCGGTACGCGCAGGCCTGCACTGTGCGCCTTTGGCGCATCGGACGGTTGGAACCTTGGAAACGGGTACGGTACGCCTAAGCCCTTCAGCCTTCAACACGAAAACGCAAATAGATCAGTTTGCAGAAGAAGTATCAGATATACTTCGTAAAAACGTTAGACTTTAAGTAACGGTTTGGACGGTTGCTTGTGCGTTTACCGGACATACCTCTGGTCTATAAAACGAGGTGATCTTACGGCTGCAATCGCAAAGTCGGTGCGTTCCTTGATCCGTTCTGCCATGCAGTATTGGAGGAAGTGCAGTTTCCCATGACGCTGCTCTCTAAGGCAGAGGAAAACACGGGACGCAGCAGGCGAAGATACTGCTGCGTCCCGTGTTCTCTATTCGTCCATCATCGTTCCGATCTCTGTCCAACAAATGGGTATCGTTCCATATGGGAATGCTTTCTTTCAATCATCGATTAGGCTCGTCCAGGTCACGCAGCAAATTGACCATTTCAATTGCACCAACCGCACAATCGAACCCTTTGTTGCCTGCCTTAGTTCCTGCTCGCTCAATGGCCTGCTCGATATTCTCCGTGGTCAGTATACCGAACATCACAGGGATACCGGTCTCCAGTGATACACTTGCCACCCCTTTGGACACCTCGTTGCAAACATAGTCATAGTGGCTGGTACTGCCCCGAATCACAGCGCCCAGACAGATCACTGCATCATAGTTTCCGCTTTTAGCCATTTTGGAGGCAACCATGGGAATTTCAAATGCGCCGGGTACCCATGCCACATGAATGTCGTCGGACCGCACGTTGTGGCGAAGCAGGGCATCCTCGGCACCGCTCAAAAGTTTTGCCGTGATAAACTCGTTGAAGCGGGCTGCCACAATGCCAATGCGGATATTTTTTGAAACAAGATTTCCTTCAAAAGTTTTCATCATAAACACTCCATCATTTTAATTATTGTACATCCAGTTTGTTCAGAAGATGACCCATGCGCTCCTGCTTGGTTTTCAGGTAGTGCAGATCAAATCTGGTGGGGGCAATCTGGATTGGCACACGTCCGTTGATTTTTAAGCCAAAGTCTTCCAGCTGGTAGACCTTATCCGGATTGTTTGTAAGCAGCCGCATACTGCGTACACCCAAGTCCCGCAGAATCTGGGCTCCAATGTAATATTCCCGCAGATCGGGGGCAAATCCAAGCTTTACGTTGGCGTCTACAGTATCATAGCCCTGCTCCTGAAGCACGTATGCCTTGAGCTTGTTGATCAGGCCAATGCCCCGTCCTTCCTGACGCATATACAGCAGTACACCCCGGCCCTCTTTTTCAATCAGCTGCATCGCAGTGTGCAGTTGGTCACCGCAGTCGCACCGGGCCGAACCAAAAACATCGCCGGTAAGGCACTCGGAGTGAACACGGCAGAGTACATCCTCACCGTTTCCGATATCTCCCTTCACCAGTGCTACATGATGTTCCCCGGTTATATCGTTGACATAGCCGTAGATCTGAAAATCTCCGTATCGGGTGGGCATCTTGGCACAGGCCTCCCGAATTACATGCTTGTCGTGGCGGCGGCAGTAATCCTGCAGGGCTTTGATGGTAGTAATTTTCAATCCCCATTCTTTGGCTTTCGCCAACAATTCAGTTGTCCGCATCATGGTGCCATCGTCCCGCATGATTTCGCAGCAGAGACCGCACTGCTGCAGCCCCGCCAGTCGGCAAAGGTCTACCGTGGCCTCGGTGTGACCGTTACGTTCCAGTACGCCCTGTGGTTTTGACACCAGCGGAAACACATGACCGGGGCGGCGCAGATCTTCCGGCTTCGTGGAAGAGTCCACGCACTTGCGACAGGTGTAGCCTCTCTCTTCGGCAGAGATACCAGTGGTAGTATCTACATGATCGATGGAGACTGTAAAGGCGGTACAGTGGTTGTCGGTATTTACCTTGACCATTTGTTCCAGACCCAGACGATGGGCCACTTCCTCGCTCATAGGGGTGCAGATCAAGCCCTTGGCATGAGTGGCCATAAAGTTGACATTCTCTGTGGTGGCAAACTGGGCCGCACAGATCATGTCGCCCTCATTTTCGCGGTCGGGATCGTCGATGACAACCAGAATATGGCCAAGCCGCAGTTCTTCCAGTGCTTCATCAATCGTGCAGTATTGCTGTTCCATGATTGTATTCCTCCATTGATTAAAATCCAGTTTCCTGTAAAAATGAAAGGGTAAGGTGTGATTGAGCGGGAGGCATTTGTGCCGGGGTAGAGAGCTTTTCTATATACTTACCCAGAATATCTGTCTCCAGATTCACCACATCACCACAGCGTTTCCGACCCAGCGTAGTAACAGACGATGTATGCGGAATCACGGATACAGCAAAGTCCCGGGCGGTGACGCAGGCCACAGTCAGGCTGATGCCGTCAATGGTGATGGAACCCTTCTCCACGATGTAACGCAGCAGATTCGGGGCAGCGGAAACGGTATACCAGTGAGCGATATCATCCTTTTTAATGTTGGTGATGCGGCCGGTGCCATCCACATGGCCGGACACAATGTGACCGCCGAATCGGCCGTTAGCCAACATGGCCCGTTCCAGATTCACCCTGGAACCCGGCCGCAATCCGGCCAGCGAGGAGCGGTTCAGTGTCTCATGCATGACATCAACGGTAAAGCTGTTGGCTGTGCGGCTGGTTACCGTAAGGCAAATACCGTTGACTGCGATGCTGTCTCCTATTTTCGCGTCGTCCAGTACAGTAGAGGCCCCGATGGTAAGCACTTCGGAAAAACTGCCCCGGTGCACGGCTTGGATGGTGCCCATTTCTTCAATAATCCCTGTGAACATGCTGTTTCACCTCACTTTCAATCAAAAAATCCGACCCAATTGGGGTGATTTGGCTGTTGCACAGCGCAAGGGCATGATTCGGCGTAGTAAAACCTTCTCCCTCGATCGGCGTTTTCGCATCCGCCCCACCAAATAGTTTCGGGGCAAGATAGGTATATACCCGCTGTACAAGTCCGGCTTTCAGCATCGACCAGTTCAGCGTTCCGCCACCCTCCAGCAGTACAGAATCGATTTCCAATTTCCCGAGCTCCGCCATCAATGCAGACAGGTCTACTTTTCCGTCTGGTCCCGGCAGGCTGAGGACCGTGCAGCCGGCATGGAGATAAGGCTGTGCCCTTTTGGAATCCGTTTGAGCCGTTGCTAAAATCGTAGGAATTTGGGCGGCGGTGCGCACCAACTGTGATGTGAGGGGGGTCCGCAGAGAAGAGTCACAGATGACCCGAATGGGATCTCGTCCATTTTCCATGCGGCAGTTAAGCATCGGATCGTCGGCCAGCACCGTGCCTACACCTGCCATAATAGCTCGATACCGATGGCGTAGTCTATGGACATGAGCTCTGGCATCCTCTCCGGTGACCCATTTTGACTCACCGGTGCAGCAGGCGATTTTTCCATCCATCGTCATGGCATATTTCATGGCGACGTATGGCTTTTTGCTTTGAATATAGTGGAAAAAAATCTGATTGATTTTGTCGCACTCTTTGCCCAGCACATTTTCTGTGATTTCAATCCCAGCTTGCCGTAAAATCTGTACACCTTGTCCCGCAACGAAGGGATTGGGGTCCGCAGAGCCGATGACCACTCTGCGGATTCCAGCTTCTATAATGGCCTGGGTACAGGGCGGCTGTCGTCCAACATGGCAGCAAGGTTCCAAAGTAACATACATAGTCGCACCTGCGGGATCTTCTGAACAGTGGGAGAGTGCATGGCGTTCAGCATGCAGCGCACCGCATTTTTCATGCCAGCCTTCCCCTATTATTTTTCCATTCCGGACAATCACGGCTCCAACCATAGGATTGGGGGATGTCCATCCTTCACCACGGACCGCAAGATTTAATGCACGGCGCATCCAGTCCTGATCATTCAATCCAATCGCCTCCCAACAGCAAAGCCCTGAACATAATGTTCAGGGCTTGTTCACATCCAAAATTTTCTAATAAAAAACTCTGGAATCCATGATTCCAGAGCACGTATCAGAACAGTGCAGCAAAAAAACTACACTTTCGGATCACATCTTCTTTCATCCAGACTTTAACTGTCGGCCTCGGAATTTCACCGAATCATGCCTTGCGGCTCGTGGGCTATACCACCGGTAGGGAATTTCACCCTGCCCTGAAGATTTATTTATTTTCTTTATAATACAGCGCAGCATTGCCATTGTCAAGTAGGTTTTCATGTTCTTAACGAGAAATGCCGTCATTTATAGCAGCCACTGGATGGATCTCAATGATCGCATATTTCTTCCGACGATCCGTTTTTACGACATCTTTTCCTTCTATGAGAACAGACGAACCGCGTCTGCGGTCAGTTTTTTTGATAAGCGGAAATCTCCGTACATATGTATGGAAATCTTTTTTCACCGAGATGGAAATACGTATGACGGCTTTTTATGACTAATTTCATCCTGCAGCAACGGTATAATAAGCCTGCGGGAGGTGAGGGGATGACGGTGATTTACATCGACCGGGTTTTTGTGCTGAATCTTGCGGTGGACTATTTGCTGCTCCTATGTACAGCACGGCTGGCCGGCGCACCACTGCACCGCCGGAGATTGCTCCTTTGTGCCGCACTGGGGGCGGCCTATGCGGTGGCGGTTTTCATTCCGGGAGGAGAGATTTTAGCCTGCGCACCGTGCAAAGCGGCAGCGGGCTTGCTCCTATCCTATCTGGCTTTCCGTCCTGTTCCTCGCTGTTGGCGGCTGATGGCACTCTTTTTTTTGCTGTCTGGGGCCTTGGCGGGACTGCTGCTGGCGGTCGGCTTGGCGGCGGGAAGTCCGGGTGTACTCTTCCGTCGACTGTATTACGCCCAAATCAATTGGCCGATTCTGCTGCTGACTACAACTTCGATGATGATATTGCTGCATCTGGTCTTTCGACAGGGGGCCAGACACGGGGGAGGAGAGATTATGACAGTGACTGTATCGCTTCATCAGCATCAACAGCAACTCTCAGTGCTGCATGATACAGGAAATACGCTGCGGGAGCCGGGAACCGGTCGGCCGGTGCTTGTATTGGAACAAACCGTTCTGATGAACCTGTGGCCGGCGGAGATCCAAACAATTCTGACCAGTAAACTGCCGCCAGAGGAAAAGATGGTGCTGCTCCACCAAAAAGGAGCAGGCACGGATTTTACACTGCTGCCATTTCGCAGTGTTGGCAATGCGTCCGGACTGCTGCTGGCGGTGCGCAGTGACTATATCAGCCTGGAAAAGAAAAAATATCCTCGGACACTGGTGGCGCTGGCGGAAGGTCCGCTCAGTGATGGTGGCGGCTACTGCGGATTATGGGGGGGCATGGATGTGGAAGGAGGACGGCATGATACGAAAAATCATAGAAAAGCTGCGACTATGGATTGTCAGGCACAGCAGGCCGGATAAGGTCATGTACATCGGCGGAAGCGATACGCTGCCGCCGCCATTAACAAGGGAGGAGGAACGGGATCTGGTGGCACGGTTGGACCAAGGGGAACTGAGCGTACGCCAGACACTGATTGAGCACAATCTGCGCTTGGTGGTCTATATCGCAAAGCGATTTGAAAATACGGGAATCAATATTGAGGATCTGATCTCCATCGGCACCATTGGACTCATTAAAGCCATCAATACCTTTCGTGCAGATAAAAATATTAAACTGGCCACCTATGCCTCCCGCTGTATTGAAAATGAGATTTTGATGTATTTACGGAAGAACTCCTCTCAGCGCACAGAGGTCAGCTTTGACGAGCCGCTCAACACCGATTGGGACGGTAAGGAATTGCTTTTATCCGACGTGCTGGGGACAGACAGTGATGTGGTGATGCGGCCCATCGAGGAAGATGTGGACCGCAAGCTGTTGGGAGATGCCGTGTCCCGGCTCTCTGGACGGGAGCAGGAAATCATCACCTTGCGCTTTGGCCTCTACGGACACAGGGAGCTGACACAAAAGGAAGTGGCGGATCGTCTGGGCATTTCTCAATCTTACATCTCACGCTTGGAAAAGCGGATTATTGCACGCCTTCGCCGTGAAATCATCCGCATGAGCTGAAAAGGACAGCATCTGCATGTGCAGATGCTGTCCTTTTCTTTTTGTTTGAAAATTTAGTCCAGCGGCAGAGCCGAGGGACGATTTACTACCATCATATTATAGGAGCGCAGCCAGTGGTAGTCCTCCTTATCCAGCTTGATGGTGGTGAGGAGCTTATCATTTTCCGCCAGAGGCTCCTTGGAAATCAGTGCTTTCATGGCGATGGGTGCAAAGAAAGGTGTGCTGCCGATACCAGAGAGCAGACCAATGGCGGGCATCCGATTCTGCATGGGATTGAGCATACAGATGTACATCTTCTCCGCCTCATTAATTTGGTTGGTGAGTACCATATGAGTAATGGTGTCATAGGGCTTCATCTCGCCGGTAAATAGATGCTGACAACGGTCAGGCTCGGAAAAAGAGACTACACCTACATACAGCATCACGTCAATGGCTTGGCCGGAGGCGGCAGGGGAGAAGCAGAGCAGGGATCGGACGACCTGATGGATTCGCCCGTCGTAGTAGTACATATAGGCCCGAGGCTGGTTGAAATAGAAACTCTTGGGAAGTACCAGATCATGATTGAAGATTGGCGGCTGATAGTCGATAAAACACTTCAAATCAATATCCAACGCCTTGGAAATCTCGTACAGCGTCTCAATATCAATGGTAATGGTCCCATTCTCGTACTTGGATAAGGTAGCTTTACTCTTACGAATCATGGCCGAGAATTCTTCGATCGTATAGCCGCGGCTTTTGCGATACTTTTTAATCCGCTGTCCAACATGATAGGAAAAAGAACCCACAACTTCACCTCCTCATTGTATCAATATAGCTCATTCAGTATAGCAGAAAAAAGAGACATAGTCAACAAAAAGTTTCTCTTAAGGAAACAATAAAAGAAAGAATTTTCAATCCAGTAGATGTAGGACTGTGTTGGGACAGATCTTTGCGCATCAGTCGGTTTCCTGAGCCGCTTTGCCGTAAGTACAGAGTGCGGACAGCGGACAGCTGTGGCACTGGGGATTTCGGGCGGTGCATAAGGCTCTCCCATGGAGCACCATACGGTGGCAGAAATGGTTGGACTCCTCCGGGGGAATGCACTTGCGCAGCTGCATCTCCACCTTCACCGGATCCTTGCTGCCATCGGTGATCCCCAGCCGCCCGGTAATGCGGATACAGTGAGTATCACAGACATAGCCCTCCTGGCCGTAGATATCGCCTAAAATCAAATTGGCGGTTTTCCGACCAACACCGGGCAGACGCAGCAGATCTTCCATATTGTCGGGAACCTTACCGTTGTATGTCTCTACCAGCATTTTGGCGGCAGCCACTATGTCCCGTGCCTTGGCGCGCCAGAAGCCGGTAGAGTGGACATATTCTCCAACCTCATCCACGTCTGCCGTGGCGAAGTCCTCCAGCGTGGGATAGCGGGCGAAGAGGGCAGGTGTGACCAGATTGACCCGCGCATCCGTGCACTGAGCCGCCAGACGGACAGAGAAGAGCAGTTCATAGTCCTTTTGGTAGTCCAGCGAACATTCCGCATCAGGGTAAAGCTCTTTTAGCATATCTATCATGGAAGAAATTTCCTTATTTGTTTTCAATTGCATCACCTCAAGGGCATTATAACAATCTCGGGGAGAAAATGCAATTCAGGGATGCAAAAAGAGAAGAAATATGGTATACTACAATAATCATTGCAAGGGAGGTGTGGCCATGCAGCCGCTGGCAGACGAAATCAGACCCCGGACATTGGATGAGGTAGCGGGACAAAAGCATCTTCTGGGGGAGGGGGCTTTGCTGCGCCGCCTTATTGAGAGTGGGACATCGGCAAATTTGATTTTTTACGGGCCGTCGGGGACCGGAAAGACAACGATTGCAAGTATTATCGCAAAACGTACAGAGAAACGTCTATACCATCTCAACGCCACCACGGCTTCGCTGCAAGATGTGAAGAACATCCTTGCAGATGTAGACACCATGCTGGCACCCAACGGGATTTTACTCTATCTGGATGAAATCCAGTACTTTAATAAAAAGCAGCAGCAGAGCCTGTTGGAATTTATGGAGAACGGCAAAATTACCTTAATCGCCTCTACCACAGAAAATCCCTATTTTTATATTTATAACGCACTTTTATCCCGCAGTACCGTCTTTGAATTTAAGCCTCTGTCACCGGAGGATGCACTTCCTGCTGTGGAGCGGGCCTTACGGATTGAGCAGGAGCGCAGCAGCCTGCCCTTTATGTGGGAGGACACCCTGCCCATGACAGTAGCGCGGAACTGTGGCGGTGATGTGCGCAAGGCTATTACGGCTGTAGAGCTGCTCTACCAGTCTGCCCGCCCGGAAAACGGGAAATTATATGTGACAAGTGAAGATGCTTCACAGCTGCCTCAGTGCAGTGCCATGCGCTATGACAGAGAAGGAGACGACCACTTTGACCTTTTATCGGCACTCCAAAAGTCGATCCGCGGATCAGATCCGGACGCCGCCGTCTATTATCTGGGACGTCTGCTGGTGGCAGGAGATCTTTTGTCCCCCTGCCGCCGTTTACTTGTCATTGCAGCAGAGGACGTAGGACTTGCCTATCCGCAAGCCATTGTGGTGACCAAGGCTTGTGTAGATGCGGCAGTGCAGATCGGGCTGCCGGAGGCGCGGCTTCCGCTGGCGGAGGCTGCCATTCTTCTGGCCACGGCGCCGAAATCCAACTCTGCCCACAATGCCATTCTTGCTGCCATGGCGGATATTGAAAAGGGGCACATGGGAGAAATTCCCCGACATTTGAAGAATGTCCATCTGGACAGTGCCGGAACAGGAAAGACTGCCGCCTACAAGTATCCCCACAATTACCCCAATCACTATGTAGAGCAGCGCTATCTGCCGGAAGCGCTTGGAAACACCGTCTATTATGAGTACGGTGAAAATAAAACGGAACAGGCGGCGAAACGCTACTGGAGCCAGATCAAAGGAGAGTAAAGGCCATGGATCTGAAGTTACATGATGTGGTGGAACTAAAGAAAGAGCACCCCTGCGGATGCCGGCAATGGGAGGTACTGCGGATTGGCATGGATCTGAAGCTGCGATGCCTTGGCTGTGGACACGAGATGATGGCCCCACGGCGCAAGGTAGAGAAGAGCATCAAACGCATTGTAAGCAAGGAGGAAGAAGAATGAGTCCCAAATGGGCACGCCGTATTGCAGCGGGCATTGCACTGCTGATGGCGGCATTGATGCTGATGGGCCTGATTGTGCCCTACCTTTCCCTGTAAGATGACAGGCATAAGAAGGTGAAGAGAGTGGATGCCTTTTCAGGTACCCACTCTTTTTTTATCTCATATAATGAACCAGAGGAGGGATTGCTATGAGAAGGGGGAAATGCGGAGGGTTTCTGGGATGCTGTGCACTGGCACTGGGGCTGGGAATCCTGATTGCAGCCGTATTCCCAACGTGTGCGCTGCTGTTCATTGTGGCGTTCCTGCTGATTGCCTGCGGCGTCATTTGTCTGCGAAGATAGGAGGGATAATGGTGAAGATCGTGGTCTGGAAAGCACCTAAAATGCTGCGAGGTATTCTGGCTCGTTTTTTCAAGATGGAGGTATAATGGTGATGACCCACTCATACGCTTTGATAGCACAGGAAGTATAAGTGAATGAGAGGGTGTCTGAATGGAGCTTGGATTGAAAATGGAGGAAATTTCCTGCTGTGCAACAGTGGGAAACGTGGTGGTCAGCCACGAGGAATCTTTGGAGACGTCTATCCCGGAGTACTGCCCGGATATTGCACGAATCGTGGATACAGCAGGACAGCTGCGCGTCCGTGAAAAAGTGCTGTCGGAAGGGCGGTTGAGTATCAGCGGTGATGTGCGTGTAACGGTACTCTATACCTCAGAGGAGAGCCCTGGCCTGCGCAGTCTGGTTCTAACGGTACCCTTTGCCTGTCGCACAGAGGAACCGCGGCTGCAGGGCTGCCGCAGTGTCTGCGTCTGCGGACGGCTGCCGCTGCTGGAGGCAAAATCCTTAACATCTCGGAAACTGTACATCCGGGTGATGCCTGAATTCATGGTAGAGGGCATTGCCTGCACCCGACAAAAGCTGTGCAGCGGTGTGGAGGAGGAAGATCCTTCGCTGCATCTGCGGCAGGAGACGGTGGAAACCAGTTTGCTCACGGCAGTTCTGGAGCGGGAATTCAACTTTTCGCAAGAATGTGTGCCGGAGGGCGGTGTGCCGGAAGACTTGCTGCTGGATCGTTGCTGCTTACAGATGACGGATTGCCAGCGCATCGGCAGAAAGCTGATTGTGAAGGGGGAAGTGGCATTGTCGCTCCTCTATCGTACGGAGGAACAGGCATTGCGCATTTATGAAACGGTGCTGCCGTTCTCGCAAATCCTTGACAGCGTGGAATTACCGGAAGAGGCGGTGTATCGTGCCGAGGCATGGATGGCAGACAGCCACATCCGCCTGACTCGGATGGAGGGAGCCATAGGTTTTGGAATCTCGCAGCGTATCGGCGTACTGGTAAAGGTTTACGAGAAGCGGACGATATTGTATCTCCGTGATCTGTACAGCACCCGCTACGAGGCGGATGTACATCGTCAAACGCTGACTCTGACGGCTGCCTATCCTGCCGAGAGTACGAAGCAGGAAGCGGTAGAACAGTTGGAATTTGGAAGAGAGACACCTTTTGCCTGTCTCACAGGTGCTGAATGCGGCGCAGTAACTGCGGAGCCGGAGGGGGATCATACAGCACTTCGAACCAATCTGCGGCTGAAATTCCTCTATCTGGATGAATCGGGAGCACCCATCAGCGCAGAGCGCATGGAAGAGGTGACGGCGCAGGTATCGGATGTTCCACGAATCGTTCGAGCCACTTGCGGCAACGGGATGATACAGATGTCCGGCAACAGCGGTCAGGTGCGGCTGCCCCTATCCTTTGCGGCCGAACGGGAGACGCCCCGTGAACTACAGAGCATTGATGCCGTAGAATTGACGGAGCCGGAAGAGAGACAGCGCCCTTCGCTGGTGCTGCGGCGTTTAGGGGAGGAAGAGACACTGTGGGATGTGGCTAAGGCCTACCGCACCGATCCCGCCCTGATTCTCCAAGCCAACGATCTTGCGGAGGGGGAGCCGCTGCCAGAGGGGATGGTGCTGATTCCCCAAATGAGGTAAGCGGCAGTTTGCTATGAACAGCCAAAGACATAAGAAAACGGGAGGTCGATGATCGACCTCCCGTTTTTACGGAAATGACGGAAACTGATGTTCCTTTACTCTTTTCAGCCAATGCCGCTGTGGGCATACACGCTCTGGAGCATAGGCAAATTTTGGGAAAATACTATGCACCGAAGCGGGCCAAGAAATGACGGGTGCGCTCCTCTTTCGGATGATTGATGACCTGGTGCGGGTCACCCTGCTCCACAATGACACCGTTATCCATGAAAATAACGTGATCCGCCACATCCCGTGCAAAGGCCATCTCGTGGGTGACAATGATCATGGTGGTATGCTGCTGGGCAAGGCCGCGGATCACTTTTAGCACCTCACCGGTCAGCTCCGGATCCAGTGCGGAGGTAGGCTCATCGAAACAGAGAATATCCGGTTTCATAGCCAGTGCCCGGGCGATGGCTACGCGCTGCTGCTGACCACCGGAGAGCTGGTGGGGGTAATTGTTCATGCGGTCTGCCAGCCCCATCTGCTCCAAAAGAGCCTTTCCCTCGGACTGGATGGCCGTCATAGACTCCCCATTTTTTTCGCGCTTAGCCAGCAGCTCACGGGCCAGCGTCACATTTTGCAGTGCCGTATACTGGGGAAAGAGGTTGAAGTTTTGGAACACCAAACCGAAGTGGAGGCGCTTTTGGCGGATCTCACTTTCTGATTGAGCCTTAGAGTCCTTGGCATTAAACAGTGTTTCCCCACGAACGGAGATGGTACCGCCATCGGGTGTCTCCAAGAAGTTCAAGCACCGCAGTAGTGTGGTTTTGCCGCTGCCGGAGGAGCCGATAATGGATAGTGCCTGTCCTTCTTCCAGCGTAAAAGAAATGTCCTTAAGTACGTGTGTGGCACCAAAATGCTTTTCAAGATGATTGACTTCCAAAATAGACATAGCTGCGCCTCCTTACTGGAAATAGGACAGCTTGCGCTCTGTGCGGTTCAGGAGCAGAGTCACAACGCCGTTGAAGATGAGGAAGAATATACCGGTATAGAAGAGGGGCCAGATCATGGCCTTATTACCAAACTCCTTGGCCATGGCAATCACTTCCTTGACCATGATGAAGTTGGCAAGGGATGTATCCTTGACCAGAGTGATGACTTCGTTACCGATGGGAGGAACAATGCGCTTAATGAGCTGCAAAAGTGTGATGTTGCGGAAAATCTGCCCTTTTGTAAGACCCAGCACCTGACCGGCCTCCTGCTGTCCCTTGGGAATGCCCTGAATGCCGCCGCGGAAGATTTCGGAGAAATATGCCGCATAGTTGAGTACGAAAGCTAAGCATGCCGCTGTCATACGGGGCAGGATGTGGCCTGGATTCAAAAATCCGGGCACATAGTAGACAACTGCCAGCTGTAACATCAACGGTGTGGAGCGCATCAGATAGACATAGAGACGGGAAATCCAACTCAAAGGTTTAATGCGGCTCATGGAGCCGAAGGAAAGCAGCAGGCCCAGAGGCAGAGACAGCAGCAGCGTGACAAAGAAAATCTCGCAGTTGAGCAGGAAGCTCTTCCCTAACATCATATTTACGGTCAAAAAGCTCATAGTGATCCTCTTTCTAAACAGTGGAGCAGCGGAGAAGGGATCTTCTCCGCCACTTTATTTTCTTTTACTTCTGCTCAATGAGCTGCTCGGCCAGACCGTACTTCTCAGCCAGCTTCATCAAGGTACCATCCTTGTAGAGATCAACGATGGCGGTGTTGACCTGTTCGGCCAGCGCGTCATCCTTACGGAAACCAATGGCATACTCCTCAACGGACAGACGCAGGTCGGGAATCACAGCCAGATCAGCATAGTCGCCCTGTCCCACCATCGCCTTCGCCAGCACAAAGTCCAAAACACAGGCATCAGCAGCACCGGTCTTTACTTCCTTCAGCGCCTCTGTTTGCATGGGAACACTGGTATAAGCAGCCTTAGAAAGATTCTCGTCTGCCTGAATCGCTTGCTCACCGGCAGATCCGGCCTCGGCATCTATCTTAGCATCCTTCAGATCGGCAGTGGTTTTATACTTATTTGCATTCTCAGCGCGGATGGCAATTACCTGATAGTTCTGAACGTAGGGAAGGGAGAGGGTCAGCGCTGCCTCCAGCTCATCGGTAACGGTCATGCCATTCCAGATACAGTCAATGTTTTGGGAATTCAGTTCCATCACTTTACTGTCCCAATTGATTTCCTGAAACTTGGGGGTCATACCAAGCTTCTCAAAAACAGCGGTAGCAAACTCGGTCTCAAAGCCCACCAGCTGGCCGTTTTCGTCATAGTAGTTCATAGGTTCAAAGAGCGTGATGCCTACGGTTACTTCCTTGGAATTTTCAGGATTTTGGGTGTCCTGCCCACCACCACAGGCAGCCAGCAAAGACACAGTCATGACCAATGTAAGGGCCAGAGCTAAAACTTTACTCATCTTTTTCATGGTTTCTTCCTCCACTTTTATTGGGGGTGCTATGCACGACCCTTGTTTAAGATTATTAACATACTACCACTTTAGCGTGATAGTGTAAAGATGCAAATATAAACAATAAACTGTGGATTTCGCTGCGGTAAACTGTGCGATTTTACAATCATGCTGGTTTTGACATGGAAATCGGGTTCATAGAAAAGCAACTATGTCCCGGGGGAGAATGCGGAAGAGGCCATCAGCGTTTTACGCCGACGGCCTCATATGATGGCGAGTAAGTCTGTAAGCCGGGTTCTGTATTCGACAGTCATCTATCTAGCCGCATCGTTGCCGATGCGGTCAAGCCACCCCGGGAGCGGCCGGGCCGACCTAATGCTCCCATAGCGGTGTTGCTCCGGATAGAGTTTACAGCGACGGACACTTTCGAGCCGTCGGGTGAGCTCTTACCTCACCTTTCCACCCTTACCCGCAGCCGAGGCTGCAGGCGGTATATCTCTGTTGCACTTTTCCTGAAGTCGCCTTCGGCGGGCGTTACCCGTTATCCTTGCCCTGCGGAGCCCGGACTTTCCTCATGAACAGGCTTTCGCCTTGTCCCCGCGACTGTCTGGCTTGCTCGCACGTCTTATTGTACAAAATGTTAGAGAGAAAGTCAACGCCATGGGAAAGTTATTTTCATTGAACTGCAAGGAAAGATGGGGTATAATAATGATACTGTGTTTTAATACTGTTTGGACTGCGCTTTTTCCCATGACAGGGAAGGAGTCAGCAGTCGGGATGCGTCCTATAGAACTATTGATGGAGGGAACATCGGATGACCTTACAGGAATACCTGTTATCCTTAAAAGAGAAGCGCGTTGCCGTGATTGGTATCGGCGTGAGCAATACACCTTTGCTGCAGATGCTGCTGGAAAACGGCATCAGCGTTACTGCCTGTGATAAGAGAAGCCGTGAGCAGCTGGGAACACTGGCGCAGGAGTTGGAATCCCAAGGGGCCGTACTGCGGTTGGGGGAGGACTACCTGGCAGGCTTGGATCAGGACGTGATTTTTCGTACACCCGGCCTTCGCCCGGATGTGCCGGAGCTGCAGCGGGCACAGGCGCGGGGAAGTGTGATTACCTCTGAGATGGAGGTGTTTTTTGATGTTTGCCCCTGCCCAATCATTGCTGTTACCGGCAGCGACGGCAAGACAACAACCACCACCATGATTGCCGGCCTTCTTCGCGCAGCGGGCCATACCGTTCATGTAGGCGGCAATATTGGCAATCCGCTGCTGGTTATGACACCGCAGATGCAGCCTCAGGATTGGGTCGTGCTGGAGTTATCCTCTTTTCAGCTGATGACGATTCATAAAAGTCCCCGCATTGCCGTGTTGACCAATCTGGCGCCCAACCACCTGGATATGCATCATGGCATGGAGGAATATGTAGCGGCCAAGGAAAACATTTTCCTCCATCAGAATACGGGGGATGTGGCCATTTTCAACTGGGATAATGCCATCACGAGGGAGCAGAGTACCCGTGCCAAGGGCGAGGTGCGGCTCTTCAGCCGACACGAGCGCGTGGAGAACGGTGTTTTCTTACGAGGAGAAACCATTATGCGCTGTCATGACGGCGCAGAGACGGCGGTAATGACCACAGCGGACAGCAAACTGCCCGGTATACACAATATTGAAAACTACATGGCGGCCATTGCCGCAGTGGAAGGTCTGGTAGACGATGCAACCATCCGGGATTTTGCACGCACCTTCGGCGGTGTAGAGCACCGTATTGAACTGGTGCGGGAACTGGGCGGTGTGCGCTACTATAATGATTCCATTGCCTCCAGTCCCAGCCGCACCATTGCGGGATTACATTCCTTTGCGCAAAAGGTGATCCTCCTGGCTGGGGGGTATGATAAAAAAATTCCTTTTGATGTGCTGGGACCTGAGATCGTGGATCATGTAAAGCTGCTGATCCTCTGCGGCGCTACGGCGGAGAAAATCCGCACCGCAGTAGAGAGTTCCTCCGGATATATACCCGGTCAACCGGAAATCCTTATAGTGCCCAGCTTCCAAAAGGCGGTGGAGACAGCCCGTGACCGGGCAGAGACGGGGGATATTGTGACGCTGTCCCCTGCGTGTGCTGCCTTTGATCAATTTAAGAATTTTATGGAGCGAGGCGATACTTTTAAGAAAATCGTCAACAGTTGGCAGTAACCAATCACGCTCTACCCACATACACTGCTATGAGGGGGTGTGTGGGATGAAACAGCTTCGGTACATGCGCATAAGTACGAAGAAGCGATCGGTTATCTGGCTCTGTGCGATCGTTCTTTTACTGATCATTTTCATCAGCATAGCATTGGGACATATGAAACCTATTTTGGCCAACCTCGCCACAGCGCGGGTGGCCAATACGGTAAGCCGCATCGTAGTGGCCGCAGTAAATGAGGCGATCACCGACGGAAAGCTGGAGTATACTTCCCTCATCACGTTTGAAAAGGACAAAGAAGGCCGTATCACGGCGCTCAAAAGCGATATGGCATCCTTTAACCGTTTGCAGTCCCAGATTGCAGACAGCATTCTGCTGCGGCTGGCCCAGGTCTCCGATGAGGATTTGGCGATTCCCATCGGCACGCTCACCGGTTCACCGCTGCTGGCGGGGCGCGGGCCTTCCATCCGGGTGAAGATGCAGTCGGTGGGGTCGGCCGACGCCAAATTTCGCAATACTTTTTCAGCGGCAGGAATCAATCAGACACGCCACCAGATTCTTCTGGCCGTGGATGTCGATGTGAGTATTCTTCTGCCCATGTTCAGCACTTCCACCAGAGTCAGTAAAGAGATTTCCGTAGGGGAGACAGTGATCGTTGGCAATGTACCCCAGACATTTACAAGCTTTGACACCACACCGGAAGAACAGGATCAGTATGCGGAAGATTATATACTAAATAACGGATAGGGTGAAACAATGGATTATCGTGAGAAAATGAAAGAATTGCGGGATACACTCAATGCCCATGGTTATCGTTACTATGTGTTGGATGATCCTCAGATCTCCGACTATGAATATGATCATCTGCTGCGGCAGCTGGAGGATTTGGAGAAGGCTCATCCGGAGGAGATTACACCCGATTCTCCCACACAGCGAGTGGGGGGGCAGACCCTCAGCGAATTTCAGCAGGTATCCCATCCGGTACCTTTGGAGAGTTTGCAGGATGTATTCAACGGGGAGGAAGTGCGGGAATTCTTAGAGCACGTGGAGGCGATCGTTCCCTACGCCGAATACAGTGTGGAACCTAAGGTAGACGGCTTGTCAGTGGCCTTGGAGTATCGCAACGGCATTTTTTATCAGGGGGCAACCCGCGGGGACGGTCATGTGGGCGAGGATGTAACGGAGAATCTCCGTACCATCCGTTCCATCCCGATGACGCTGCCGGAGAAGCTACCCAGACTCATTGTCCGCGGTGAGGTTTACATGGCTCGTAGTGTTTTTGAGGAGCTGAACGCCCAGCGCGAGATCAACGGCCAGCCTTTGATGGCCAATCCCCGTAATGCGGCGGCGGGTTCTCTTCGTCAGCTGGATCCTAAGGTGGCTGCCAGCCGTCGGCTGGACATTGCAATTTTCAATTTGCAGCTGGCGGAGGGCAGGGAATTTGCCACCCACACAGAAACCATGGAGTATCTGGCCTCTCAGCATTTTAAAGTGATCCCTCATCGGCGCTTCAGCGACCCCGAGGCGATGCTGCGGGAGATTGAGCGGCTGAACGATGTACGCATGGAGTTCCCCTTTGATATGGACGGTGCCGTCATTAAGATGAATCATCTCAGCGACCGCAAGGTGCTGGGCAGCACGGCAAAGTGTCCCAAGTGGGCCATAGCTTACAAGTATCCGCCGGAGAAGAAAATGTCCCAGGTAGTAGATATTGTGGTACAGGTAGGCCGTACCGGTGTGCTGACGCCGAAGGCCGTTTTGAATCCGGTGCGTCTGGCAGGTACCACGGTCACGAATGCAACACTGCACAATCAGGACTATATTGCCGAAAAGGATATTCGCATCGGCGATACAGTCATCGTGCAAAAGGCGGGAGAGATTATTCCCGAGATCGTGGAAGTGGTGAAGGAAAAGCGTCCTGAAAACGCACAGCCCTACTTCCTGCCGGATACTTGCCCTGTGTGCGGCGCTCCGGTATCCCGCGATCCGGACGGCGCTGCCATCCGCTGTACCGGTGCAGAGTGCCCAGCTCAGCTTTTGCGGAATCTCACCCATTTTGCCAGCCGCAGCGCCATGGATATTGACGGCCTCGGCCCTGCGGTGATGAATCAGCTCATTGAAAACGGCCTTGTCCGCACACCAGCCGATCTCTACAGCCTACGGGCCGAGGAGATTGCTCAGCTGGAGCGCATGGGTAAAAAGTCGGCGGACAATGCGGTGAGGGCCATTGCAAAGTCTAAAGAAAACGACCTTTGGAGGCTCCTTTTTGCTTTGGGAATCCGGCAGGTGGGTGAGAAGGCTGCGAAGGTGTTGGCCAGCCATTTTGGCAGCTTTGAGGCTCTTTGCAACGCCACGGAGGAGGAGCTTACCGCCATTGACGATATCGGTGCTGTCACAGCAGCCTACATCCGCCGCTGGCTGGAAAGCCCTCAATCCAAGGACCTGATGGCTCGTTTACAGGCGGCTGGCGTCAATATGGAGTGTAAAGAGAAAAAGGTTGACAATCGTTTTGCCGGAATGACTTTCGTCCTCACAGGTGCCCTGGAAAAATTCACGAGGGAAGAAGCGGGGGAGATGGTGGAGAAGCGCGGCGGCAAGGCAGCTTCCTCCGTTTCTAAAAAGACCACCTATGTAGTGGCAGGTCCCGGTGCCGGTTCTAAGCTGCGCAAAGCCCAGGAGTTAAACATTCCTGTACTGACAGAAGAGGAGTTCCTTGCCATGCTTTAAGTGTCAGGCCTTATTTCTGGAAAGATCATGAAAAAGGACACCCGGCTTGGGTGTCCTTTTTTCATATGGAAACGGTGGCAAGGAGGGAAACGTAAGGAATCAATCTAGGGACTATATGGTTCCTTCCATAGGGACAACCAATGAAGAAAACTGCGCGTGACATCTTGACAAGGAAAAGCGGGTATATTATACTAAAATCAATATGAAAATGCGAAGATGGGAAGTAGTAAGCGGTTGGCTGATGTTAAGAGAGGGAGCGGTTGGTGAGAGCTCTCGTGATGCGCCGTCGAAGTCGTCCCGGAGCTTCCCGCTGAACGGATTGTAGGCGGCGACGGCAGTCCACCGTTAACAGGACACGATATATTTTAGTATCGGCAAAGTGCGGGACTTTCCCGAATACAGGTGGTACCACGGACACAAGTTCGCCCTGTTTTGCTTTTAGCAAAGCGGAGCGGGCTTTTTATTTTTGTCAAAGACTCGAAAAGGAGAAAAGATATGCGTAAAGAATTGCCTAAAGTGTATGATCCGCGGGACGTTGAACCCCGGGTCTACGACATGTGGATGAAGGGCGGCTGCTTTAAAGCGGAGCCAGATCCTCAAAAGAAACCCTTCTCCATTGTTATGCCGCCTCCCAATGTGACCGGTCAGCTGCACATGGGGCACGCACTGGATGCCACGCTGCAGGATATTCTGATCCGCTTTAAGCGTATGCAGGGGTACGAGGCGCTGTGGCTGCCCGGCACTGACCATGCAGGTATTGCCACGCAAATTAAGGTGGAGGAGACGCTGCGCAACGAGGAAGGATTGACCCGCCACGATCTGGGCCGTGAAAAGTTTTTGGAACGCGTCTGGGATTGGAAGGAAAAGTACGGCAACCGCATCGTGGAGCAGCAAAAAAAGATGGGTGCTTCCTGTGATTGGGATCGTGCCCGCTTTACCATGGACGATGGCTGCTCCAAGGCTGTCCGTGAGACTTTCTGTGAGCTCTATGATAAAGGCCTCATCTATAAGGGCAGCCGTATCATCAATTGGTGCCCCCACTGTTTGACGGCGCTTTCCGATGCCGAGGTGGAGTATACCGATAAGCCCGGCAGTCTTTGGTATATCCGCTATCCTCTGTCTGACGGCAGTGGTGATATTGTGGTTGCCACTACCCGCCCAGAGACTATGATGGGCGATACCGGTGTGGCGGTAAACCCTGAGGACGAGAAATTCAAGCATCTCATCGGCAAGACCTGCATTCTGCCTATTATGAATCGCGAGATCCCTATTGTGGGAGATGAATACTGCGAGATCGGGTTTGGTACTGGCGCGGTCAAGATGACCCCGGCCCATGACCCCAACGACTTTGAGGTAGGTCTGCGCCACAATCTGGAAGTGATCCGTGTCATTGCTGACGATGGCACTATCAATGAAAACGGCGGCAAATATCAGGGAATGGATCGCTACGAGTGCCGCAAGGCCATCGTGGCCGATCTGGAGGCCGAGGGCTATCTGGTCAAGACCGAGCCCTACTCCCACAACGTGGGCACCTGCTATCGCTGCCACAACGACGTGGAACCTCTGATTTCCGCCCAGTGGTTTGTGAAGATGCAGCCCTTGGCTCAAGAGGCTATCCGTGTGGTGCAGGATGGCCGTGTTAAGTTCGTGCCGGAACGTTTTACAAAGACTTATATCAATTGGATGGAGAACGTCCATGACTGGTGTATCTCCCGTCAGCTGTGGTGGGGACATCAGATTCCCGCATGGTATTGCGATGAGTGCGGACACATCAATGTGAGCCGTGAGGATCCTACCTGCTGTGAGAAGTGCGGCTGTACCAAGCTGACACGGGAAGAGGATGTGCTGGATACCTGGTTCTCTTCGGCTCTATGGCCCTTCTCCACCTTGGGCTGGCCTGATCAAGAGGCTGAAGAACTGAACTACTGGTATCCAACCTCTGTGCTGGTTACCGGGTACGATATTATTTTCTTCTGGGTTGCCCGTATGATCTTCTCCGGTATGGAGCAAATGAAAAAGGAACCCTTCAAAACCGTCTTTATCCATGGTTTGGTTCGTGACGATAAGGGCCGCAAGATGTCCAAGTCTTTGGGCAATGGCATCGATCCTCTGGAGATGGCCGAACAGTACGGTGCTGACGCTCTGCGCTTCAACCTGATTACCGGCAACAGCCCCGGAAACGATATGCGTTTCTTTGTTGAGAAATGCGAGGCTATGCGAAATTTTGCCAACAAGATATGGAACGCCTCCCGCTTTGTCATGATGAATCTAACCATTGACAAGGTAGAGCTTCCCCAAAAGCTGGAACTGGAGGATAAGTGGGTTCTCTCCAAGCTGAATCACCTTATTCGTGAAGTTACCGATAATATGGAGGCCTATGAGCTGGGTGTTGCCTCTGCTAAGATCTATGATTTCATCTGGGATACCTACTGCGACTGGTATATTGAGCTGACAAAGACCCGCCTGAACGGCGAGGATCAGGCTGCCAATTTGGCGGCTCAGAACGTATTGTGCTATGTGCTGCTGCGGATCTTGGAATTGCTGCACCCCTTCATGCCATTCATTACGGAGGAAATATGGCAGGCGCTGCCCCACGAGGGTGAGTACCTGATCCGTGCCAAGTGGCCGGAGTACAGCGAGGAGATGAACTTCAAGGCTGATGAAGAAGCTATGGAGGCGGTGAAGGAAGCTATTTCCGCCGTCCGCACACGCCGCGCTGAGATGAATGTCCCTCCCTCCAAGAAGGCCCGTATGATCATTGTGACCGCTACCCCGGAGAACTACGAGATGGGCAAGCACTTCATTACCCGTATGGCCTATGGCAGTGAAGTGACGGTAACGTCGACGGCACCTGCCGATCTCAACGGCATGGTCACCGTGGTTACCCATAATGCCAACGTCTATATGCCCATGGCGGAGTTGGTAGATTTTGAGAAAGAGTTGGAACGAATCGCTAAGGAACGCTCCAAAGCCCAGGAGAATCTGGAGCGAATCGAAAAGAAGCTGAGCAACGAGAACTTTGTTTCCCGCGCACCGGAGAGTGTGGTTCAAGCCGAGCGCGAAAAGGCGGAGAAGTGCCGCGCACTGATTGTCAAACTGGACGAGTCCGCAGCTGCCATGCAGGCCTAAATTTACGAGATTAGGCGGTTTTCGGCAGAAAAATACAGAGATTTTGTATATAATCACCGTAGATCAATGATCTGCGGTGATTATTTTTTGCAAAGGAGCAGGACAATGAAGGTACAGACGAAAAAGGAGGGACGCTCGCTGGCAATATTGCTGATAGGCGAACTGGACCATCACGGGGCCAAAGGCTTGATGCAGCGGCTGGATCAAGAAATTGAGGCCAGCTTGCCGCTGCAACTGACACTGGATTTTGGCGGCGTCAGCTTTATGGATAGCTCTGGAATTGCGGTGGTAATGCGCTGTCGGCAGAGAATGCGGGAGTTGGGCGGCAGCGTGAAGCTGTGTAAAGCGGCACAGCAGCCACGGAAAGTACTGGAGGCTGCTGGCATACAGCGAATCGTTGAAATGGAATAAGGGAGGAAAACAATGAAAGTGGAGAATTATGTGGTACTGGAATTTCTCAGCCGCAGCAGCAATGAGAGCTTTGCACGTATGGCGGCTGCCGGCTTTGTCGCCCAGCTTGACCCGACGTTGGACGAGCTGGGCGACATCAAAACCGCAGTGAGCGAGGCAGTGACCAATGTCATCGTCCATGCCTATCCCGACAAACTGGGAAAAATCGTTATGAAAATGAAAATTCTGGAAGATCATGTTTTGGAAATCTCCATTCGGGACTGGGGCTGTGGTATCCCGGATGTAAACAAAGCTATGGAACCTCTTTTTACCACCGGAGGAGAGGAGCGCAGCGGCATGGGCTTTACGATTATGGAAAGCTTTACGGATCGACTGCGTGTCAAATCTGCCGTCGGCAAGGGCACAACTGTTTCCATGCGAAAGCGGATCTCACAGCGCCTGACAGGGATGAGATGAGCACGGGAGAGATGTTTGCCTTGCTGGATCGGGCGCAGAACGGAGATGATGATGCCTGTCAGCAGGTACTTTGCGAGAACAAGGGCCTTATCTGGGCGATTGTGCGCCGCTATTACGGCTGCGGCGTGGAGAAAGAAGACCTGTTTCAGCTTGGATGTATTGGATTTATAAAAGCTGTAAAGGGTTTTGACGTTACATACGGAACGCAGTTTTCTACTTATGCAGTTCCTAAGATTGCCGGAGAAATACGGCGTTTTCTCCGGGATGATGGTGCGATCAAAGTGGGGCGCACTATCCGGGAAAAAGGACAGACCCTATGGAGTGCTAAGGAGAGGCTGCGGCAGAAATTGGGCCGCGAAGCCAAGCTGTCAGAATTATCAGCGGAAACAGGTATGAGTGTGGAAGAGATCGCCAGTGTGGAATTAGCCACCGGGGCGCCAGAATCGCTGCAGCAGGAAACTGCGGAGGGCCTTACCTTAGAGTCTACCTTGGGTACGGTAGGTCCAGAGGAGAATTTGGTAGAAAAAATTGCGCTGCGAGAGGCGATTGAACGTCTTTCGGAGCGCGAAAAAATGACCATTATTCTAAGATATTTTAAGGGGCTTACACAGGAACAGACAGCCCGTATCCTGCGGGTCTCACAGGTGCAGGTGTCCCGATTAGAACGGCGCGCTATCTCGCATTTAAAGGAAATACTTATAGAGTAAAGTAAATAAGCATTACATCAATTTAGGAAAACTGGAGGGAAAGCTGCGCCCCGGAGAGGGGAGCTTCGGTGGAGTTTCATCGTCTTGCGGCATAAATTCCGTCATGGTGCTGCGGTAGCGTTTGGGGAGGAAGCTATTTTGACAACGAGGGTTGTGTCGATCCTTTATTTCAATCGAATCAAAAAAGCATTTCCAGAGCCTTCGATAATAGAGCTCCTCCTCGCCGGGCGGATGTAACTCTAAGCTATCTACAGCAACAATCTGAGAGCGCCCCTTGGCGTAGAGAAGCAGATCATGGTGCGTGCGGTCGTAGAGAAAAAAGGACTCGTTGGCATAGCGGTCGCAAAAGTGCTTGCGGAGTAGGGGCAGCACTCGGTTTTTGGGTTGTATTTCTCCGCCTAAAACACCGCCGTAGTCCGAAAAGCGAACAAAACCACGCAGTTTCTCCAACTCTCCATTGAGATGCCGGAGGGCTTTTATTACCGGATAGTAAACCTCATCTGCCGGATTTTTCAAAAATCCACACCCCTCCCGATAGAGTTTTTGGATCAAAGCGTAGAGCCGGGCTTCCTTATCCTGCATGCAGGTGAGAAATCCGCGGCGCACTACTTGAACGGCTGTGGGCGAAAGCTTCACAAGACTGCGGTAGACGCGCTGGGCATGGGCGGGAACCGTCTCCACGGTACGAACAGAATAGAGGGAGAGCACGAAACATTCCTCATCGCTTTCAAAGGCGATGGGGAATTCTTTGTGTACATAGCTCTCAAATACACAGCATAGAAAGCCGTAAAAGGTACCGTCATATTGAAAAATGACATCTGTCCACGTCATGGTATCACCCCACACAATCAAATAGTGATAGCTGCTGCAGCTCTTGAGGCGGAAGTCGCTTCTGCTCTACGTCCTCCAGCTGGCGCTGTAGCGTATCGGCAGAGAATCGCAGGCCTTGGGGCATATGCCCGCAGCAGGTTAAAAAATACTGGGCACGTTTTAACACAACCCCGAGTTTCTTCAGATCTTCAAATCGCAGATGGCTTGTGCGCCGTGCAGAAAGAATCCTTTTAGCACTGACAGGGCCAATACCGGGGACTCGCAGCAGCAGTTCGTAGTCAGCCCGCATTACTTCAACAGGAAACTGCTCTAAATGGCCGAGCGCCCAATTACACTTAGGATCCAAGAGAGGATTGAAATCTGGCTGCTCCTCGTTCAACAATTCCTCGGCACGGAATCCGTAAAAACGCAGCAACCAATCCGCTTGATACAGCCGATGTTCTCGCAGCAGCGGCGGTGCGGTATCGAGGGCAGGGAGAAGGCTGTGCTCTACCACCGGCACATAGGCGGAATAGAAAACCCGTTTCAGGTGGTAGCGAGTATAGAGGGATTGGGTCAGGTGCAGAATATGGCGATCTGTGTCCTGCGTGGCGCCCACAATCAACTGCGTACTCTGTCCGGCTGGCGCAAAAACGGGGGCATGGCGATACTTGGTCAGTTCTTCCTTGTTCTCAACGCTCCGATTCCGAATAAAGCCCATGGGCCGCAAAATGGCCTGCTTCGTCTTGTCCGGCGCCAATGTCTGCAATCCTTCTTGGGAGGGAAGTTCAATATTGACACTCAGACGATCTGCCAGCAGGCCCAGCTGCTCTACCAGCTCTGGTGCTGTGCCGGGGATAGCCTTGGCGTGAATATACCCATTAAAGCGATACTCCTCACGCAAAAGCCGCAGTGTTCGAATCATCTGTTCAGTGGTGTAGTCTGGATTACCCAGCACACCCGAGGAAAGAAAAAGCCCCTCGATGTAGTTGCGCCGATAAAAGCCGATGGTAAGCTCTGCCAGCTCCCGCGGGGTAAAAGTGGCCCGCCGGGTATCGTTGGAACAACGATTCACACAGTATTTGCAGTCGTAGGCGCAGCAATTACTGAGTAAGACCTTTAATAGTGTGATACACCGGCCATCACCGGAAAAGCTGTGGCAGCAACCGGCGATGGAGGAGGTGGTATTTCCAATCCGTCCTGGTTGAAAACTGCGGTGTACGCCGCTGGATGTACAGGCAGCATCATACTTGGCAGCATCCGTCAGGATCGCCAGTTTTTCCAAAAGGTCCATATCTTTTATATCAGGCAGCCCGACGCCGGGAACGGGGATGATCCAGCAAATCGAAGAACCGTACCAGTCCTGATGCCACGGAAGCGGCCCCCAGCAAAGTCATTATCATTTCAAATGTCATCATGTTTTCATCCTCCTATGGAACTTTTGTTCTATAGGCATTATAAATCGAACGGATGTTCTTGTCAATAGTTATCGAACAAAAATTCTATATCGCAGGATGCAGTGTTGACCCCAAGGGGATTCTGTATTAGAATATGGGAGAACAACCAAAGAGAAGAGGACATTATGAACGAACTTGAGAAGAGATTTATCCGGGCACGACGGCAGGCGATCCAGTTGGACTATGCCCAATTGAACGATAAGCAACGCGACGGCGTTATGGCGACTGAAGGGCCGTTGCTGCTGCTGGCCGGTGCAGGCAGCGGCAAGACCACGGTTCTCATTAACCGTGTGGCAAATCTGCTTCGCTATGGGCGAGGCAGTGACACCGAGGAAATCCCTATTCCGATATCGACCGATGAAGTGGAGTTTCTGGAGCAGTATATTTGCAGCCCTGATCCGGCACAAAAACCTCTGATGCAGTATCTGTGCGCAGTAGAGCCGGCTCGCCCTTGGGAAGTTTTAGCCATCACCTTTACCAACAAGGCTGCGGGCGAACTGAAGGAACGTCTGGAGCGCATGCTGGGGGAGGAGGCGCGGGATGTGTGGGCGGCGACCTTCCACTCCGCCTGCGTGCGGATTCTGCGCCGGGATATTGATAAGATTGGCTTTGACCGCAGCTTTACTATTTATGATACAGACGACAGCAAACGCGTCATCAAGGACATCCTCAAAGAACTGAATTTGGAGGAGAAGAGCTTCCCTGTGCGAGAGGTACAGTCCACCATTTCTAACGCTAAGAATAATATGCTGACGCCGGAGGAGTTTGCCCGGCAGGCCGAAAGTCGGAATGATTGGCGCAAGACCCGTATTGGAAAGATCTACAGCATGTATAACCGCCGCCTGCGGGAGGCCAACGCTCTGGACTTTGATGATATTATCCTCCATACGGTAGAACTGCTGCAAACCAGTAGTGAAACGTTGGACTACTACCGACGCAAGTTCCGCTACATCCTTATTGATGAGTATCAGGACACCAACCAGATGCAGTATATGTTGGCAAGCCTGTTGGCAGGCGGACATAAGAATATCTGTGTGGTTGGTGACGATGACCAGAGTATTTATCGTTTCCGCGGTGCTGACATTACCAATATTCTCAGCTTTGAGAAGCAGTATCGCAGCGCCCGCGTTATTCGTTTGGAGCAGAATTACCGCAGTACGCAGAATATTCTGGACGCTGCCAATGCGGTGATCCGGAACAATACGGAACGAAAGGGCAAAACTCTTTGGACCCAGAATGGTGCCGGCGATAAGATTACGATCAAAACCGCTTTTAACGAAGGAGACGAGGCCAACTTTGTGGTGGGACAGATCATGATGAACTACAATCGGGGGGCCGATTGGAAGGATCATGCCGTTCTGTACCGCACCAATGCCCAGTCCAATGCACTGGAATATGCTTTCAAGCGCAATGGCGTCCCTTATAAGGTCATCGGCGGTATGAAGTTCTTTGACCGTGCCGAAGTCAAGGATATGTTGGCTTATTTGTGCGTGATCAATAATCCCGCAGATGATCTGCGCATCCGCCGAATCATCAATGTGCCGGCACGCAAGATCGGCACGGCGACCATGGACAAGGCGCAGATGCTTGCTACGGCCTACCATGTGCCGCTTTATGACATTTTACGCAACGCAAGTGAATATACGGAACTAAAATCGGCTGCAAGCAAGTTAATTTCCTTTACAGATATGATGGAAGAAATGCGGCGCCATACCAAGGACATGGGACTGGTGGAGTTCTATGAATACGTCTGCGAGCGCACAGGCTATGTGCGCATGCTGCAGGAGAAGAACGATATGGAGAGCCGTGGCCGGTTGGAGAACGTACAGGAACTGACGTCCAGTATTCTGGCATTTCTGGAGAATGATCCGGAGAATCCCACGCTGTCCGGGTTTTTGGATGAAGTGGCACTCTATACCGATCTGGACAGCCAAAACGATGCGGATAACTGCGTCACAATGATGACCATGCATAGCGCCAAGGGCTTGGAGTTCCCGCAGGTGTTTGTGGTGGGGATGGAGGACGGGCTTTTTCCCGGAAACCGTGCCATGGGTGATCCGGAGGAGATGGAAGAAGAGCGGCGGCTGTGCTATGTGGCCATGACCCGTGCACGGGAAAAATTGACCATGACCCACGCCAGACAGCGTACCCTTTATGGTCGTACGACCCCGGCAATGGAGTCTCGGTTCCTCAACGAAGTTCCGGAGGAGAATCGGGAGTGGCTCAGCAAACCGGAGCCTCGGATGACTTCTCACTGGGAGGATACATGGTCCGGCGAGGGACAATTTACGCAATCTTCCAACCATGCATCCCGTACAGCAATTCCCCATAAGCCCATGGCGGAGGCAGGCGGTATAAGAAAGAGCGGCATAAGCAGTACCCCGCTGCTGCAGCTGCAGCCGGGCGAGAGTGTCCGACATGATGCCTTTGGACGCGGCATGGTGCTTAGTGTGCGGCCTATGGGCGGCGATGCGCTCATCGAAGTAGCTTTTGATCAAGTGGGTACCAAAAAGCTGATGCTGAAGGCGGCTGGAGTCCACTTGAAGAAAGAATAAAATATAGGAGAACGAATTATGGACAAACCACAGATGATGAACCTCGTGATTTCCGTTGCGATCCTTGCCGTGCTGGCTATTTTTACATCAGGCGTTGCTCGTACTGCTACCTCTTGGCGGAGAAACAGACGTTCCCCCAGATTGGGGGCGGAGGTAGTGGTCCACTCTAAGCAAAAGCAGCAGCATTCCCATAGTCCTGCGGAGTGCTCCGTTGTTTTTCGGTTGAAAAACGATGAGCCTATTGAGTTTGCCGTGCCAGAGGACGTGTATGAGCAGCTCAACGAAGGGGATAAGGTCAAGATTATTTTTCAGGGAACTAAGTTCTTGGAGTTTCAGCCCTTATCTAAACAGGTAAGTGAGAATCCATAAAAAGCCGAGAAAATAAAAAGGATGACATCGAAAATGTCATCCTTTTTGTTTCTTGTATACCATTTTTTCCATTATCTTGCAGTATTTCACGCCCAAAGGGAAAGTGCAGACAATAAAATAAACGGTATCAGGCAGCGCCTTGATACCGTTTATTCTAAATCCAACCATGATCAGATTGCTCTGGTAACTTTGCCGGAACGCAAGCACCGGGTACAAACATACACATGGCGAGGCGTGCCATTGATCAATGCCTTTACACGCTTGACATTGGGCTTCCAGGGACGATTGGAACGTCTGTGGGAATGGGAAACCTTGATACCAAAGTTTACGCCCTTGTCGCAGAATTCGCACTTAGCCATCCGTTGCACCTCCTTGCTGTAACTAACATTATGCTCACACTACATTTGCAAGCATTGAATATCTTAGCAGATTATGGCACAAATTGCAAGGGCTATTTTCAAAAATAGCAAAAAATTTTGTGCGGTCCGGAAAGTATTGCGAAAAGTTAGTACATAAGTTATAATAAAGTAATATAAATTCCGGTAGAGTTGTTGTAAAAAGCATCTGCTCTAACCCCTGCCTACAGGAGGATACTGAGAATGGAAAAAGTAAAGCGCACCCCTGCAAAACTGAGCCGGCTGGTGGAAAGTTTCCATCTGGAAATTTTGCATAAAGGTTCTGACTATGACACCCGAGAGATCACAATTTCCGATGTGAACCGTCCGGCTTTGCAACTGGTGGGGTTCTATGACTATTTTGAGCCTCGGCGTCTGCAGATCCTCGGTAAGGCGGAGATGACATTCCTGCGCGCCATGGATATTTCCCAGCGGCGCAGCGTATTTGAGAATTTTCTGCGCTGTGAAATCCCGGCGCTGATCATTGCACGAAATATGGAGGTGTTCCCGGAGCTGCTGGAGCTTGCCAAAAAGCACGACCGAACGCTGCTGCGTACGGATCTGCAGACCGTAGAACTGACCAGCCATATCATTGACTATCTTAACCGTGCGCTGGCTCCCCAGATCGTGCGCCACGGCGTTTTAATGAATATTTACGGACAGGGCGTTTTTCTGCTGGGTGACAGCGGCATCGGAAAAAGTGAGACAGCCATTGAGCTTTTAAAGCGAGGGCATCGACTGGTGGCCGATGATGCCGTGGAGATACGACAGGTCTCCAACTCTTTGTACGGTACGGCACCGGAGATCATTCGGCACTATGTGGAGATCCGTGGTGTAGGTATCATTGATGTGCAGAAGCTCTTTGGTATGGGAGCTGTGCAGTTTGAAACGGAGATTGACATGGTGGTGCAGCTGGAGCAGTGGGTTGACGGAAAGTTTTATGATCGGCTGGGGCTTGGCGAGGACACCTACACCATGCTGGGTGTTTCTGTGCCCTACTTGACCATCCCCGTGCGCCCGGGCCGTAATTTAGCGGGTATTGTAGAGATCGCAACCATGAAAAACCGGCAGATGGCCTACGGTGACAATCCTGCCGGAAACTTTGTGGCACAGTTTGACCGAAAAGTAGATGAAATGGCCCGGCAGGCAAAGGAGACTCGATGACATATATTGGCATTGATATCGGCGGCACTAACCTAAAAGCCGGACTGGTAAATGAGGCAGGTCAGATTTTGACACTGCAAAAAATGAAGATCGCTCAGATTGACAATCAGGAGAAGCTGGCCCGGACTATGGTGTCCATGATTCAAAACCTGACAGCCGCTGCGAACATTTCCTTGGACGAGATCGCTTCGGTAGGCGTGGGCGTCCCCGGCGCAGTGGAGATCCGCTCCGGCTCCATTCTCTATACCTGCAATCTGCCGCTGCGCAACGTGCCTTTGCGCCGCCTTTTTCATCGCTATCTCCGACTGCCGCTCTATATCGAAAACGATGCCAACTGTGCGGCTGTGGCGGAGTATTATGTCGGTGCGGGGCGGAACAGCAAGCGGTTTGTGACCATTACACTGGGCACGGGGATCGGGGGCGGTATCATTCACAACGGGAAAATCTTCCACGGTTCCAATGGCATGGCAGGCGAGGTGGGCCATATGTGCATTGTTGCCGATGGTGAACTGTGCCCCTGCGGTCGGCGGGGCTGCTGGGAGCAATATGCTTCTGCCAGCGCCCTCAAGCGCCTGACACAGCAGGCGTTAGAGCGCAATCCCCACAGCATTCTTGCCCAAGTAGTCGCAGAGAATGGCGGCGAGGTCAGCGGTCGGTCAGCCTTTATTGCGGCCCGACAGGGAGATCCGGTGGGGCAGCGTGTATGTGATATGTACATTCGGTACCTATCCATAGGCATCACCAACCTTATCAATATTTTTCAGCCCGATACATTGGCCATTGGCGGCGGTGTCAGCCATGAGTCGGACGCCCAGCTGCTCATTCCCGTGCAGCAGCAGGTGGCCAAGGAGAGCATTCCCTGCAACCGGGATAAAATGACCCGGATTGTCAAGGCACAGCTGGGGAATGATGCGGGGATTGTCGGTGCGGCTCTGCTTGGTAAGATGAAGCGGTGAGACATGATTTTTGGAGGAACAAATATGCTCTGGTATGAGATATTAGATCAGAAAATAAAGGAAAATCTGCCGGATCTTTCGGTAGAGCAGGAGGTATCCATGAAGCGGCACACCTCGTTCCGTGTGGGCGGCGCCGCTCGAAGGATGGCGTTCCCGAAAAATCGGGAGCAGTTGGTGATTTTGATGGGGCTTGCCCAGGAGTGCGGTATACGCCCGTTTATTTTAGGAAAAGGAACGAATCTTCTGGTAGATGATGCAGGGCTTGACACACTGGTGATCAAAACCGCGGAACATATGTCTGCGGTGCGTTCCACGGGCGATGTAACGTTGGAAGCAGATGCCGGTATTTCTCTTGCACGGCTCGCCGTTTTTGCCCAGCAGGCCGGACTTGCCGGGTTAGAGTTTGCCCACGGCATTCCCGGCAGCCTTGGCGGCGGTATTTGTATGAATGCCGGTGCTTATGGCGGCGAAATGAGTCAGGTGGTAACGGAGGTCACCGCACTGTTTCCCGATGGGATCCGCCATTTAACCGGGGAGGAATTACAGTTCTCCTACCGCCGCAGTATTTTTTCCAATCAGCCGGAGATTGTGATTCTGGGGGCAGCACTCCGCCTTACCAAAGGGGATCCGCTGGAGATTCGTGCCAAGATGGATGACCTGATGGCGCGCCGGAAGCAGAGCCAGCCGCTGGAATACCCCAGCGCCGGCAGCACGTTCAAGCGTCCCATAGGGAATTATGCCGGTACACTCATTGAAAAGACGGGGCTTAAGGGGCTGACAGTGGGCGGCGCACAAGTATCCGAAAAACACGCAGGTTTTGTCATTAACATCGGCGATGCCACTTGCGAGGATGTGAAGCGGCTGATTACTCAGGTACAAAAGCGAGTACTGGAGCAGTGGGGTGTCCTGTTGGAGCCTGAAGTGAAGATGATTCCCTAAGGAGGTATTCATGGAAATTTTAATTATATCCGGGCTTTCCGGCGGCGGCAAAAGCCGGGCTGCCTCTTATCTGGAGGATATCGGTTACTATATCGTTGACAATCTGCCGGCGGAGATGATGGCGAAATTTGCCGCTTTCTGTGCCACATCCTGCGGTCGCTACGACCATGTGGCATTGGTGTATGATGTGCGTGCCGGTGAGCCATTTGATCTGCTGATTGAAACCGTGGAGAAAATCAAGGAGAGCGGTGTTAAATGCCGACTGCTGTTTTTAGAGGCGGACACCCGTACCATTATCAACCGCTATAAGGAGACACGGCGCGTGCATCCGTTGGCAGGAAAGAAGCTAAACGTGGAGCAGGCGGTGCAGCTGGAGCGGGAAATGATGCAGCCGGTGCGGGATCATGCCGATTTTGTGTTGGACACCACCGCCTTCTCTACGGCCAAGCTGCGTGGTGAGATTCTCAGTCTCTTCGGAGATCAGAACAGCCGTAACGGTCTTAACATCAATGTCCAGTCCTTCGGTTTTAAGCATGGCATTCCGCTGGAAGCCGATTTGGTATTCGATGTACGCTTTATGCCTAATCCTTACTATGTAGAGGAGCTAAAGCACAAGACCGGTTTGGATAGTGCGGTGCAGGAATTCGTTTTCGGTTTTCAGCAGACCCATGAATTTTTGAAGCAGCTGGAGAATATGCTCAGCTTCCTTCTGCCGCTCTATGCCGAAGAGGGAAAGAGCGTTTTGGTGGTGGCCATTGGCTGCACCGGAGGCCATCATCGCTCCGTTGCTATTGCTCACGAAATCACTAGCTACATCGCCAAGGAGGGGTATCAAGTGACGGAAAACCATCGGGATATTTCCCGCTAAAGGAGCGATGCTATGAGCTCCAGTATCTATCACATTCCCCCGGAACACGGCCCACGCGTCGTGGCTATTGGTGGAGGAACAGGACTATCGACGCTTTTGCGCGGTTTAAAGCTATATACAAAGCATATTACGGCCATTGTCACTGTGGCAGATGACGGCGGCGGCTCCGGTGTGCTTCGGCAGGATCTGGGGATGCCGCCTCCCGGCGATATCCGCCACTGCATGGAGGCACTGGCTAATGCCGAGCCGTTGATGGTACAGCTGCTGCAGTATCGTTTTCAGGACGGCGCACTGGCGGGACAGAGTTTTGGAAATCTACTGCTGGCGGCACTCCACGGCATTCTGCCGACCTTCGATCAGGCTGTGGACGGTATGAGTCAGGTGCTGGCAATTACCGGCCGGGTTTTGCCTGTAACCACCGCCGATGTGCAGCTGGAAGCGGAATTTGAAAACGGCGCTACGGTGGTAGGGGAGTCCAGTATTGCCCAGTTTAAAAAAGAGCAGAACTGCCGTATTCGCAAAGTGCGCCTGCTTCCAGAGCACCCACCGGCGCTGGAATCTGCCCTGCAGGCGATTGCACAAGCGGAGATGATTGTTTTTGCTCCCGGCAGTCTCTATACCAGTATCATTCCCAATCTTCTGGTAGATGGGATCACAGAGGCCATCCGCAGCAGCAAGGCCATGAAAATCTATGCCTGCAACATAATGACGCAGTTAGGGGAAACAGAAGGGTATACCGTTTCCGACCATATCCGTGCCCTATTTAACCACGCCTATGAGGGGCTTTTTGACTTGTGCCTGATTAATAACGGTACCATTCCTGCCGCCATCGTCCAGCGCTATCGGCAGGAGGGCTGTGATACGATTTTCTGTGACAAAGAGACCTGTGAAGCGCTGGGCGTGGAAATACTTACGGCGCCGATAGCTGCGGTGGAGAACGGCAAAGTGCGTCACAATCCTGGGCAGCTGGCTCGGGAATTGGTAGAATTGCATGCCCATCGCGGCATCCGTATTGCGGGGCACGGTCAGCAAAGTGCACAGTACCGAATGGAATGAAGAAAGAAGAGGGAACAGGGATGCAATCCTTTGCCTACAAGGTAAGAAAAGAATTATGCCGCGTGGGCTTTCCACGCCATTGCTGCTGCAGAGCTGAGGCTTATGGGGTCTTGCTGTACTGCAATACCTTCAATTCACAGGAAATCCGGATTATTACGGAAAATCCGGACTTTGCCGCCCGTCTGCCCCGCCTCTTTAAAAAAGCCTTTGATCTGCGCTTTGACTTTCTGCCGGAGCAGGAGGGCGGACGAGGCAAGATGGTGTTCCGCATGGTAGATCCTCAAAAGTTGGAGCGTATTATCAGCCAGCTGGGCTATGATGTGCATCAAAATACCGTACTCCATGTAAACTTTGGCATTCTGGAGGAGGAGTGCTGCCGCAATGCGCTGCTGCGTGGTGCGTTTCTCTCCGGCGGCAGTGTTACCGACCCGGAAAAACGCTATCACCTGGAACTATCCAGCTCGCATACACAAGCCAGCCGTGAGATGTCCGCCCTTTTAACGGAGATGGGCTTTTCACCCCGCAGTGTCATGCGGGGCGGCAACAGCGTCATCTACTTTAAGCAGTGTGAGCATATTGAAAATTTCTTGACCACGATCGGCGCACCGGCTGCCGCAGTGGAGATCATGACGACCAAGCTGGATAAAGAAATCCGTAACGAGGCCAACCGAGCCATGAATTGTGACATGGCTAATGTAAATAAAACGCTGGATGCAGCGCAGGTGCAGTGCGATGCAATTGAAAGGCTGCGAACTGCCGGAAAGCTGGAACTGCTGCCCGAAAAACTGCGGGAAACCGCCCTTGTGCGGTTGGAAAACCCAGAGTTGTCGCTTGGCCAGATTGCTGAGCGATGTGACCCGCCGGTTACAAAATCCTGCATCAATCACCGGATGAGAAAGTTATTAGAGATAGCGAGGGAATTAATATGACCAAAAGAGAGTATTGCCAGAAAGCCCTGACTTACCATCAAAGCGGCTTTAACTGTACCCAGAGTGTTCTGGCGGCCTATCAGGATCAGACAGGTCTGACAGAACAGCAGAGTTTTGCTATTGCCACAGGTTTTGGCGGCGGCGTTCGTTATGGTGGTTTGTGCGGTGCTGTGAGTGGCGCCGTAATGGTGCTGGGACTCCTCTTTCCCCACGATCAGAAGAATGATGCGGAAGGGAAGAGCGCATCCATGCACCGTACGGTAGAATTTGAGCGCCGCTTTAAAGAACGCTTTGCCAAGCTTGACTGTCGGGATCTGCTGGCCGAAAAGGAATTGGCAGGAACGGAGATGGCGGCAGAACTGGGGGCTGTCAAGCACTGCGACCTGCTGATCGTCTCTGCGGCGGAAATTTTGTATGATTATTTGGAAGAATTAAAGGCACAGAAAGAGGAGTAATACGATGCCCTTTGTACACCTCCATGTCCATACGGAATATAGCCTTCTGGATGGTGCCTGCCGCATCCCGGAACTTGCCAAGCGTGTCAAGGAGCTGGGGCAGACGGCTGTTGCCATTACGGATCACGGTGTCATGTACGGTGCTGTTGACTTTTATCGCGCCTGCAAGGAGGAAGGAATTCATCCTATCATCGGCTGCGAGGTCTATGTAGCCGCCCGTACCCGCTTTGATAAAATGCATGAGTTTGATGCCGAGTCGCGCCATCTGGTACTGCTGTGCCAGAATGAGACGGGGTATCGCAATCTCTCCTATTTGGTGAGCCAAGCCTTTAAGGAGGGTTTCTACATGAAACCGCGGATTGATCTCAATCTTTTGCGCGAGCATGCACAGGGGCTGATCGGCCTTTCTGCATGTCTGGCCGGTGAGATCCCCAAGCGGCTTATGAACGGCAACTACGAGGGGGCTAAGGAATATGCCCTTACGATGCAGGAAATCTTGGGAGAGGGCAATTTCTATCTCGAAGTGCAGGATCACGGTATTCCAGCCCAGACAGAGGTGAACCGTGGGCTTTTGCGCATTCATCAGGAGACAGGAATTCCGCTGGTAGCCACCAACGATGCACATTATCTGCGCAAAGAGGACGCGGCCGCTCATGATGTACTGCTATGCATCCAGACCGGAAAGACCGTGGATGATACCAACCGTATGCGCTATGAACCCCAAAACTTCTATTTGCGTTCTACCGAAGAGATGGAGTCGCTCTTTGCCGGTTATCCCGATGCCATTGAGAATACCCAGCGGATCGCTGAGCGCTGCCGTCTTGATTTTACCTTTGGAAAATACCATCTGCCGGAATTTCCGCTGCCTCCCGGTTACGATTCGCCGACCTACCTCCGCAAGTTGTGTGACGAAGGATTTGCCCAGCGCTATGGTGCGGAGAAGCCTTCGTACCGCGCGCAGCTGGAGTATGAGTTGGATATGATCGAGAAGATGGGCTTTACCGACTATTTTCTCATTGTCTCCGATTTTGTCCGCTATGCCAAGAGTGTTGGCATCCCGGTAGGACCGGGACGTGGCAGTGCTGCGGGCAGTATGGTCTCCTATTGTCTCCGCATCACGGACATCGATCCCATGGAGTACAATCTCTACTTTGAGCGTTTTCTCAATCCGGAGCGCGTGTCCATGCCCGATATTGATATGGACTTCGGCGATACACGCCGCGGGGAAGTGGTGGAATATGTGCGCCGCAAGTATGGTGATGATCACGTGGCCCAGATCGTGACCTTTGGTACCATGGCAGCGCGTGGTGCCATCCGAGATGTAGGGCGTGTACTTAATATGCCTTATGCTGAGGTGGACGCCGTGGCCAAGCTTGTGCCTACCACGCTTCATATTACGTTGGACGATGCCCTGCGTCTTTCCAAACAACTCTCTGATTTGTATGAAGCAGATGAACGTGTTCATAGGCTTATCGACATGGCTAAGGCTGTGGAGGGCATGCCTCGTCACGCCTCGACTCATGCTGCCGGCGTAGTGATCACTAAGCGGCCCGTATATGAATATGTTCCTCTTGCCCGTAACGATGAGTCTATGGTATGCCAATATACCATGGAAACGCTGGAGAAATTAGGGCTTCTGAAGATGGACTTTCTGGGACTTCGGAATCTGACAGTGCTGGATGACGCTGTCAAAATGGTGCAGGAACGCCAACCGAACTTCCAGCTGGCCGACATTCCCATGGATGATGAAGATACGTTTGCTATGCTGACCCAAGGACGGACTTCCGGTGTGTTCCAGATGGAATCCACCGGAATGACCGGCGTTTGTCTTGGCTTGAAACCGCATAGTATCGAGGATATTACGGCAATCATTGCGCTCTACCGTCCTGGTCCTATGGACTCCATCCCGCGCTTTATCGCCTGTAAGCAGAATCCGGAGCTGATTACCTATAAGCATCCGTCTTTGGAACCGATTTTGTCCGTCACCTACGGCTGCATTGTTTATCAAGAGCAAGTCATAGAAATTTTTCGTAAACTGGGTGGCTATTCTTTGGGACAGGCGGATATGGTGCGCCGTGCCATCTCCAAAAAGAAAAGCAAAGAGATTGAAAAGGAGCGGCAATCCTTCGTTCATGGTGACAAGGAAAGAGGCATTACAGGTTGCGTTTCTAACGGCATTTCAGAGGAAACAGCGGAGGCAATCTATGATGAGATCTATGATTTTGCCAACTACGCCTTTAATAAGGCCCACGCTGTTAGCTATGCGGTAGTTGCCTATCAGACCGCCTATTTCAAGTGCCACTATACACGAGAGTACATGGCGGCACTGCTGACCAGCGTACTGGATAACTCCGATAAAGTGGCGGAATATATTACTGAGTGTAAAGAGTGCCGTATTGCACTGCTGCCGCCGGATGTGAATCACTCCTATGACCGCTTTACGGTGGAGGAGGAGGGCATTCGCTTCGGATTGGTAGCGATTAAGAATATCGGCCGCGGCTTTATTCAGGCACTGGTTCGTGAGCGGCAGCAGGGAGGAGCATTTACCTCTTTCCAGGATTTCTGTGAGCGAATGTTTGATTGCGGTGATATGAATAAACGGGCCGTGGAGAATTTGATTCGTAGCGGTACGTTTGACTGTTTGGGTGCACGGAGATCGCAATTGATTGCTGTGTATGAAAAGGTGCTCGATGCCATTGCTGCCAACCGTCGCCAGAATATAGAGGGACAGTTGGACTTTTTTGGAATGGCTACCGCTGCCCAGAGTAACGCATACACGGAAATTGAACTACCGGATATCCCGGAATATACCGTTGTAGAGCGGATGTACATGGAGAAAGAAACCACCGGGCTCTATCTCTCCGGACATCCTATGAGCGATTATCGAGAGGCGGCCTATCGAGTCGGGGCAACGCCTATACACATGGTTCTGGAGGATTTTGCCGCAGAGGGCGGCCCACGCCGCTTTTCGGACGGGCAGAACATCACCATTGCCGGTGTTGTGACCTCCAGTAAAACCCGCACCACAAAAAATAATACATTGATGGCCTATGTGATGGTGGAGGATGAACTTGCCTCCATGGAGCTTTTGTGCTTTAACCGAGTGATCGAGCAGTGCGGCAGTTATATGCAGGTCAATGCCCCTGTGGTGGTAAAAGGTCGTCTCTCCGTGCGGGATGAAAAGCCTCCTCAAATGATGTGTGACTCCATTTATCCGCTCCACAAAGAGGCAGGAAAAGAGAACGCGAAGGAGAAGGTTACAAAAGGAGAGCCTCAAACTACCATTTATCTGAAATTTCCCAGTGTAGACTCCACGGCCTTTGCACACATCAAGCTGGTCATGTCAATGTTCGAGGGACAGACGCCGGTGAAGATGCGGATCGCCGACACAGGCAAATTACTGGGCACATATTGTCTCAACCATCCGGCGCTGATTGAAGAGTGCCAAGAGTGGCTGGGCAACGAAAATGTGGTCATAAAAGTCAAATCCTAGTCCATTGTGGCATTTATATGCGGGCAGTACCCGGAAGAAAAATTTCTTCCGGGTACTTTACCTATGAAGGCAGAGCAGCGTCCCAGTGTAACCGCAATCTACGTAAAGATGCACGAGTTGTTAAAGAGGAAAACAGCAAATAGGCGGAAGTCTGACTTGACATTATCGGCACTGCGTGATAGATTGAGAGCAGCGCAAGCCTTGCGTGCCAGCGCTGCCCATCAAGTTGAAAGGGGGATGTGTGAGGAATACGCCTGCGCGTCCTTATTGAAGAATAACAGCTATTTTGTTGCCGCAGCATCCACCGGGACAAGCACCCGGCGGGCTCAGCCACCAGTGTGCAGCGCATTCCCGCCGGGTGCGCTGCCGACCGGAGGGCGGGGCTGCGGCGTACAATGACGACAAGTAATTGAACAAAATAAAAATTTTGTTCAATTAAGAGGAGGCAAGAATTGCATTTTGCCTCTTTAAAACGGCTTTACCGCAGAGATGCTTAGTAGATTGCTTCAATGCAGCTTCCATGAATATACGGCTGGCGTTTTAGCTTTCACGAGCTTTACTGACTCTTTGGTGCTGCAATGGGCCGTTATTTGCAACGTTATTTCAATTGTTACAGAACCAATATTTCCTCACAATAAGACAAAACTATGTCTCTTGATTATCGCCTGCAGTCGCCGCAGATCCTGCTGGATTTTTTGGCGTACCACGAAACCATCAAAGCACATTCCAAGCGTACGGTGGATGAGTATTTTCTGGATTTGCGGAATTTTTTCCGCTATCTAAAGCAGGTACGCGATCCGGCATTGCGGGATACACCTTTGGACGAAATCAGTATCATGGATGTTGATCTACCGTTGATCCGCACCATTACCCTGACCGATATTTATGGTTATATGTCCTATTTAAGCCGTGACCGTGTACTTCATCAAAATAGTGAAAAATCTGACAAAGGGCTTTCTCCAGCGTCAAGGGCAAGAAAACTGGCTACTATTCGATCATTTTTTAACTATTTGTGCAATAAAGTGCACCTTTTAGAGAACAATCCCTGTAAAGACATGGACTCTCCAAAGCTGCGAAAGACTCTTCCCCACTATCTGACACTGGATGAGAGTATTTCCCTGCTGGAGGCAGTGGACGGCCCGAATCGGGAGCGGGATTATTGCATTTTGACGTTGTTCCTCAATTGCGGATTACGTATTTCAGAATTGATTGGCCTCAATCGTGGAGATATCCAAGAGGATGCTCTGCGTGTCCTTGGCAAGGGCAACAAGGTACGGATCGTCTATTTAAATCAGGCCTGCCAAGAGGCATTGCGTCAATATTTAAGCGTGCGCCGTCCCATTTCCGGAAAAGATCAAGAGGCGCTGTTTCTATCCAATCGCCACCAGAGAATCAGCCGCTCCATGGTACATGCGCTGGTGAAAAAATATCTTTCGGAGGCCGGTCTTGACAGCACCCAATACTCTTCCCATAAGCTGCGGCACACGGCGGCAACATTGATGCTGCAAAATGGCGTGGATGTAAAGGCTGTGCAGGAAGTTTTGGGCCATGAACATTTAAATACAACAGAAATTTATACCCATATTGATAATGAATCGCTGCGTATAGCTGCAAAGGCAAATCCCTTGTCACATATGAAAATTCCTGGGAAAATAAGTGAAACAAAAAAGGAAAATCATGAAGATGCGTAGTCTTATCCCTATGTTTCTTGGCTGGGCAGTCCCAGAGAAAAAGCAATGAATCTATCGAAATCAAAGGGTTTTGTCTTGACTTTACTTTATATGTGCGGTACTCTACATTACAGTGATTATATTTTAAATGGAGGTTTCTCATGAATACTGCAGAGCTTTCCAAAGTTTGCAAACAAGTCCGCAGGGATATCATTAACATGACCGCCAATGCTGGCAGCGGACACCCCGGCGGGTCTTTGTCTGTGACGGAATTGATGGTCAGTGTCTTCTACAATCATATGCGCATTGACCCTAAGAATCCCAAGAATCCGGACCGTGATCGTTTTGTGCTGAGTAAGGGCCACTGCGCTCCCTGCTACTATGCAGTTTTGGCGGAGTTGGGCTTTATCGATCATGCCGAATTTAAGAACTTCCGGCAGCTGCACAGCATCCTGCAGGGACACCCGGATTGCAAGAAGGTTCCCGGTGTTGATGCATCTACCGGTTCACTGGGACAGGGCTGCTCCATTGCCGTAGGCATGGCATTGGGTGCCAAACTCCAGAACAAGGATACGAAGGTCTACACGGTACTGGGTGACGGTGAGTGTCAGGAAGGACAGATTTGGGAGGCTTTCATGTCTGCAGCCCACTTTAAACTGGACAACCTGACCGTTATTATTGACAATAACGGCCTGCAGATTGATGGCAGCAACGAAGAGGTGATGTCTCTGGGTGATTTGCCTGCCAAAATTCGTGCTTTTGGCTTTGATCTCTATGAGTTGGCAGATGGGCACGATCTGGATGCCATTGAGAATGCACTGAGTGCCAAGCCTACCCCCGGTAAGCCCAAGTGCATTTTGGCCCACACGGTCAAGGGTAAGGGTATCTCCTACATGGAGAATCAAATTGGCTGGCATGGTAAGGCTCCTAATGAAGAGCAGCGTGCCCAGGCGTTAAAGGAATTGGAGGACTGAGACCATGAGTGAAAAGATTGCTACCCGTGAAGCTTACGGTAAGGCTCTGGCAGAGTTGGGTGCTGTCAATGATAAAGTAGTGGTCCTGGATGCCGACTTGGCCGGTGCTACGATGACTAAGCATTTCAAGGCGGCCTATCCCGATCGGTTCTTTGACTGCGGCATTGCTGAGGCCAATATGATGAATGTAGGTGCCGGCCTTTCTACCATGGGCCTAATCCCCTTCTGCTCCACTTTTGCCATGTTTGGTACAGGTCGTGCGTATGAGCAGATTCGCAACTCCATTGCCTACCCCCACTTTAACGTGAAAATCTGCTGCTCCCATGCCGGCGTATCCGTAGGTGAGGATGGCGGAAGCCATCAATCCATTGAGGATATGGGTCTGATGCGCATGATTCCCGGTATGACCATCGTTGTTCCTGCTGATGCGAAGGAAGCCCGTAAGGCCGTCTTTGCTGTGGCGGAGATGGAGGGGCCTGTTTATATGCGTCTTGCACGGCTGGCCACGCCTGTTTTTGAGGAGGACTATCCTTTTGAGATTGGTAAGGCCAACGTGATGCGTGAGGGCAAGGATGCTGTGGTGTTCGCCTGTGGCCTGATGGTCAACGAGGCCATGGAGGCCGCCAAGCTGCTCTCCGCCGATGGCATCGAGGTGACGGTGGTCAACATGCATACCATCAAGCCCATCGATGCTGCGTGTATCACTAAGTACGCAAAGGCGTGCGGTAATGTGATTACCGTGGAGGAGCATAGCGTGATCGGCGGTTTGGGTGACGCTGTGGCCGATGTGCTGATGGGTCAGGTAAACTGCAAGTTCCGTAAAATCGGGATTAACGATCAGTTTGGCCAGTCTGGCAAGGCACTGGATGTACTGCGTGAATACGGCCTGACGGCAGATCAGATTGCTGCTAAGATTAAGGAAACCTTGTAAAATCATAAATCATAACTGTAAAAAAAGAGGCGTGACATACAGTCACGCCTCTTTTTTTACACCTCTGCCTACGTGTCCATAGCACCCTACGTGTCATAGCGATAGGCATAAAAAAGCGCAGGAGAAAATCTTCTCCTGCGCTTTTCTTACAAAGGTATAAGGGTATTTAGATTAGAATGCCTTGCCGTCACAACCCAAAACATTGACCAGCTTGTGGGCAACAACGTCCTTAATGGCAGCACGTGCGGGCTTCAGGTACTGACGAGGATCAAAGTGATCAGGATACAGTGCAAAGTGTTCGCGGATAGCGGCAGTCATAGCCAGACGCAGGTCGGAGTCAATGTTGATCTTGCAGACAGCCATGGAAGCAGCCTTGCGCAGCTGATCTTCAGGAACACCGATGGCTCCTGGCATATTGCCGCCATAGTTGTTGACCTTCGCTACCAGATCCTGAGGAACGGAAGAAGAACCGTGCAGAACAATGGGGAAACCGGGCAGACGCTTGGAAACCTCTTCCAGCACGTCAAAACGAAGCTGGGGCTTGGTGCCGGGCTTGAATTTATAAGCGCCGTGGCTGGTGCCGATCGCAATCGCCAGAGAGTCGCAGCCGGTGCGGGAGACAAACTCCTCTACTTCCTCAGGGCGGGTGTAGGAAGCATGACCCTCAGCCACAACAACCTCATCCTCGATACCGGCCAAAGTACCCAGCTCAGCCTCCACCACAACACCGTGATCGTGGGCGTAGGCAACGACTTGCTTTGTCAGCTCAATATTCTCCTCAAAGGGCTTGGAGGAAGCATCGATCATAACAGAGGTAAACCCGTCATCGATGCAGGCTTTGCACAGCTCAAAGCTGTCGCCGTGATCCAGATGTAGGCAGATGGGCAGACCAGTCTCGATAATAGCAGCCTCTACCAGCTTCATGAGGTAAGTGCGGTTGGCATAAGCGCGTGCACCCTTGGACACCTGCAGGATCAGAGGGGCCTTCAACTCGGCAGCAGCCTCGGTGATTCCCTGAATAATCTCCATATTATTCACGTTGAATGCGCCGATAGCGTAACCGCCGTCATAGGCCTTGGCAAACATTTCCTTTGTAGTTACCAGTGACATAATGATTTCTCCTTTATGACCAAGAATTTGCTTGTACGGAATGATTGGTATAAATCGTATAGTCCTATTGTATCACAAAATTTTCTTTTTGCAAGTATAACCAATTTACTTTTATGGATTTACATGATAAGATATTTCCTAGGCAAAAAAACTTTTGACCAGGAGGTATTTGTTATGAAAGAACTGAAAGGCGCCTGCATTATCGGCCAGTCCGGAGGTCCCACTTCTGTGATTAATGCCAGTGCCTACGGTGTCATCGACACCGCGCTGAAGTCCGGTGCGATTACACAGGTGTTGGGTGCTGAGCACGGGATCAAGGGCGTTTTGAACGATCGCCTGTTTGATATGGGACTGGAGGATCCCGAAGAGCTGCGCCTGATGAAGTATACCCCCTCCTCTGCACTGGGTTCCTGCCGTTATAAGATTGCAGATCCTGAAGTAGATGATACGGATTATAAGCGCATTCTGGAAGTATTTAAAAAGCACAATGTCCGCTACTTCTTCTATAATGGCGGCAATGACTCTATGGATACCTGCAATAAGATCCATCACTATATGCAGTCCGTGGGGTACGAGTGCCGCGTGATGGGCGTGCCTAAGACCATTGATAACGATCTGGTAGGCACTGACCATTGCCCCGGTTTTGCTTCTGCCGCTAAGTATATTGCAACTTCCATGATGGAGATTTATCAGGATGCCCGTGTTTACGACACCGGTATGATCGCAGTGGTAGAAATTATGGGTCGTCATGCCGGTTGGCTGGCAGCCTCCGCTGCTCTGGCAAATGAGTACGGTGCAGGTCCCGATCTCATTTACCTGCCTGAAACTAATTTCAGTATGCCCGCCTTTATTGCGGATGTGAAGCGTATTTATGCCGAGAAGGGCAACTGCCTGATCGCCGTGTCCGAAGGAATTCACTATGAGGACGGTGATTTCGTATCCGAAGCAAAGACGGCTGCTACCGACGGCTTTGGCCATGCCCAGCTGGGCGGTCTGGCCACCATATTGGCGCAGGTACTCAAGGAGGAGACCGGCGCTAAGGTGCGTGGTATCGAGTTGAACCTGCTGCAGCGCTGCGGGGCACATTTGGCCTCCGAGACCGATATTGAGGAATCCTTTATGGCCGGTAAGACCGCTGTAGAGAATGCTGTCAACGGTATCAGCGGCCGTATGGTGGGCTTTGAACGCGGTATCAAGGATGGTAAGTACGCTTGCAAAACCAAGTTGGTTCCCCTCATGGAGGTAGCTAACACGGAGAAAAAGGTGCCCCGTGAGTGGATCAACGATGCGGGGAACGGCGTGAACCACCAGTTTATCGAATATGCCCTGCCCCTTATCCAGGGTGAGCCCGATCTTCCCAAGGTGGACTCCCTGCCCCGCTTTTGCAAGCTGAAGAAGATACTAGCCAAGTAAATAAGTATAAAAACACCCGCAGCAGTGCGGGTGTTTTTTTAGCAATTCTTCTCGTAGATATGATAGAGCCCTTCCATTAAGAGATACTTGTCGTAGAGCACCTTATTGCGGCAGTAGCGGACGATTACCGGGGCGGTATTGCCCGTGGCTACAATGGTAGGGGTCTCATCCATTGTCTCACAGATACGGTCGATGATGCCGTCCAGCATACCAGCCGTACCATAAATGATGCCGGAACGCATGCAGTCCTCTGTGTTCTTACCAATCAGGGCCTTAGGGTGCTGCAAAGAAATGTTTGGCAGCTGTGCCGTATGGTTGGAGAGCGCTGAGAGGGAGACACCCACCCCCGGAAACATCAAACCGCCTTCGTAGCTGCGGTGAGAGGAAATGTAGGACACGGTGGTCGCCGTTCCCATATCGATCATAATGATGGGCGTAGGATATTTATCCAGTGCTGCCACGGCGTTGGCCACCAGATCCGCCCCCAACTGGTTGTGCACCTCCATACGGATGTTCAGCCCCGTTTTGACACCAGGCCCCACCATCATGGGTGGCTTACCTAAAAGCCGGGTCAGCGCCTTGTTCAGCATAAAATTCATAGGCGGCACAACGCTGGAAAAAATAGCACCGGTTACATCCTTTAAATCGTAGTGATATAATTGAAAAATATGGATGAGATCAATGCAGATTTGGTCAGCTGTTTTCCGCTGGTCCGTGTCCATGGAGGCAAGAAACTTCATATCCTGCTTTGCCGCAAAGAGGCCCACCGAAATATTGGAATTGCCTACATCAATGGCTAAGAGCATAGTTGAAGTCCTCCCTTTTTTCATTAAGTAAGTTTATTTTACCACGGCCTTTCCGCAATAGCAAGGCAGAAAAAGAAAGAATGCTTCAATAACTCCTTGCAAGCAGTAAATGGAAGTGTAAAGAATATTAACTTTACAGTATAATACAGATAAGGCCGCCGCTCCCTTCGTTGATAATGCGTTCCAGAGCTTCCCGTAGTTTTTTCTGAGAATCTTCCGGCATCCGCTTTAGTTTTGCCTGCAAGTCATCACCCACGATCTCATGGAAGCTTTTTCCAAAAATATTGGACTGCCAGATCTTTCCGGGATCTCCCTCGAATTCCTGCAGCAGATAGTTGACCATGTCTTCAGATTGTTTCTCGTTGCCGACGATGGGGGAAACCGTAGTTTCAATATCGGCTCGAATCAGATGAATGGACGGTGCGCTGGCTTTCATTCGTACGCCGTAGCGGCCACCCTGACGTACGATCTCCGGATCCTCCAGATTTAATTCCTCTACCCGAGGAAGGACAATGCCGTAGCCCGTTTCCCGCGCTGCCTGCAGCGCCGGGGCAATCTGCTCGTACTCCCCTTTCATGGCCGCAAGCTGCGTGAGCAGTTCCATGAGATCACCATCATCCTCCACTTGCAGCCCGGAACGCTGGCTCAAAGTCGTATAAAAGAGACTGCGTGGCAGCTGTACCTCTGCCACGGCAACGCCGACACCAAGGTCAATGCCCCGCACAGAAATACTCTGAACGGACTCCTCCTCCTGAATTTTAGAAAGGCAGGCATCCAACTCACGGATATGGGCGATGGGCCGGGCCTGCTGGGCGATGGATTGATAGAGCCCCTGCTTAATAGGATGATCTGTAGGAAGTGCATCTACCCAGGGGGGTAAAAAGAAATCTAACTCTTGCAATGGGAACTCATACAGGAGATTTCGCAGCAGCTCCAGAAATTCCGGCTGCTCCATGGTCTGGCAATTGACGGCCATACACTGAACTTGATAGCGCTGCTCCAACTCCTCAGCGATGGCACGGCAGCGACTGCTCTCCGGCTGGCTGGAATTGACGAGGACAATAAAGGGCTTGCCAATCTCTTGCAGTTCCCGAATGACGCGCTCTTCGGCTTCGCAGTAATCTTCACGGGGAATATCAGTGACCGTGCCGTCTGTGGTGACAACAACGCCTACAGTAGAGTGATCGGTGATGACTTTGCGCGTGCCGATTTCTGCCGCTTCTGTCATGGGAATCTCGTAGTCGTACCAAGGTGTCATGACCATGCGGGGTGTGAGATCCTCATACTGACCGACAGCGCCAGGCACCATATAACCTACGCAGTCGATCATGCGAACGGAGAAAGAGGCCTCCCCCTCCAAGCAGATCTCCACGGCCTCCTCCGGCACGAATTTTGGCTCTGCAGTCATGATGGTACGGCCTGAGCCACTCTGCGGCAGTTCATCTCTGGCCCGGTCACGACGGTAGCTGTTGTCCATGTTGGGCAACACCTGTGTCTCCATGAAGCGCTTGATAAAGGTGGATTTTCCTGTTCGCACCGGCCCCACAACGCCGATATAGACGCTGTTTTTTGTGCGCCTCGCCATATCTTGATAAATGGATGCGGTTTGATTCATAGTGCCTTCCTCCGTTTGCCTTGATTTTCCGTTAGTCATATGTATGAGGAAGGTGGGCAAGTTAGAAGAGATAGCTGTAATAAACAAAGAAAACCCGCAGAATGTTCAAACACTAGGACATTCCAAGGGTTTCTTTGATTTGAGGCGTCAGTTGGGATGACCAAAAATCTCTCTGTCGTAAAGTTCGCTCCGTTTGGTTAGCTCTCTGTCAGCAAATGAAAACCCTTTTTCTTCAAACAGAGTTTTTTCACCCGAAAAGAGATCCGTTCCGATCCCCAGCCTGCTGCCATCGAAGCTAACCCCCAAACTGGAGAGAATGGTGGGAAACATATCAAAGTTGGCGTAATCGCGTTCCATTAAAATTTGAGGATCACGAGAGGCAACGCCGGGAGCCGGATTGAGAATCACATTATATTGGGAGCGTCGATACTCCTTAGGGAATCCATAAAACTTGAAAAAATTGGACTCCATGCTGATATGATCTCCAATAATGACCACGGTCGTATGATCGTAAAAGGGCTGCTGCTGAATCCAGCGCACAAAATCATAGACCTGTGCTGCGCTGTGTGCCACCACGTTTGCGTATTGATTGGGGTATGGTGTGGGGGTGCCTTTTTCCAAATACCCATCGGGGCGATGGGTATCTGCTGTTTCCATGGTAAAGTGAAAAGGCTTGCCAGTATTGCTCAGCCGTATCAGCTCCTCCTTGGCAAACTGGAAAAGTTTTTCATCCTCATAGCCCCACCAAACCTTGTAGTCCTTGGGGATAGCTCCGGTCTCCTTGGCATATTTGTAGTCCATGATATGGAAATTACCATGCGTTTTAAAGTAGGTCGTCAAGCCGCCAAAATCCGCGTCTGCACCGAACATCAGCGTCTGCTCATATCCCTCTGCTGCCAGAATATCGCCCAGTGCCCAAGCGCCCGGCAGGAAGCTGTCCTTTCGTTTGTAGGCATTCCTGTCTATGGGAGATTTCATGGGAAGACCGGTACTCATATTTACCATGGAGGCCACTGACCAGGTGGTGCCGACAGCCGACTGGGGGCCGCCAAAGCCCTTGTCCAAATGAGAAAAGCTGTATCCTTCACCGGCCAGCAGTGTCAGCTCCGGGATCAGATCTTGTTCCATAAAGCCGCCGTTTTCCGTGGACATATAGCTATTTTCCATGGACTCAAGGTAAATATGGATCAAGTTGCGCTTCTTCTCTGGGAATTGAATGTTGGCTTTGCGCGGATCCACATAGTTCTCATCAATGATGGTCGAATGTAAAAAGTAGTGGGAATAAAGATCCGTGAGCTGGAACTTCCGCACACCATAAGCAGCACCACTGAGCAAAACGACGATAGCCAACGCTAGGCTTATGGTGCGGTGGAGCCATCGTGTAAGAAAGCTGATGCGGGCAAAGGCAAACAAACCCATGCCGACAGCGCACAAAAATGCAAAAAATACGGGGCCCTCGATGGCGGAGATAATATCGATCGTATTGCTGCCTACCGTAGGGGATAGATACGTGATCAGAGCCTGATCGATTGGCAGATCACCAAATTCGGATTTGCCCCAGTTAGTCAGTGTGATACAGAGAACGCCTACAAAAACAAATAGGACGCTTAACACTTCTGGCAACAAGCCCTTCTCCTTCTTTCCTGTCGTCTCCCGCGGCCTGCCTGCCAGAACGTGATCCATCAATAGTAAAAGCAGACCCATCACCACACAAAGGCCCAAATAGAGCAAAAAATCCGTAGGGCCATAGAACGATGTGATCAAATAGTGGCGGTGGTGAAAGACATATTGAAAAGCAGCTACAGACAATACATGAAGGAATAAAATATTCTTCAGTGTGAGAAAAACGGAAGCTTTCACAGTTGTTGTGCGATGCAGGATCCGGATTTGGATGGCACTCAAAACCAGTGCCACCCCGATCCCTAAAAGAATCAGCATAGAGTTATCCTTCTCATGCACGAAGAGGTGTGCATGTATTCTTTATATTGATGGTAGTTATCATGCCCCGTGGCGCGCCATTTTACAGACGGTTCAGACAAAAACATCCCCTTGCAGCAGGTGCAAAGGGATGCTTTTCACACGATGTAAAATTCCGCTTAGTCCTGCTGCCAGTTGTGCCACACGTTCTGGACATCATCGTTATCTTCCAGATAACTCAACAGTTTCTCCATCATCTTCACGTCCTCTTCCTTGGTGAGTGTGATATAGTTTTGGGGAACCATCTCCACCTCAGCACTGACAAAAGTATATCCCTTAGCTTCCAGCGCCTTGTGTACCTCAGCGAAGCTCTCAGGATCCGTGGTCACTTCAAAAACAGGACCATCGGATTGCATATCCTCTGCACCGGCTTCCAGCGCATCCATCATGACAGTATCTTCGTCCAGTTCCTCGTCCTCGTTATCAATGACGATTACGCCCTTGCGGTCAAAGGACCAGGACACACAGCCCTGCGCACCCAGATTGCCGCCAAACTTATCAAAGTAGTGGCGGACTTCAGGAGCGGTACGCTGCCGATTATCCGTCAGAGCTTCTACGATTACGGCAACGCCGCAAGGACCATAGCCCTCATAGGTGACAGACTCATAGTTATCGGTGTTATTGGCGCCCAGTGCCTTGTCAATGGTTCGCTTGATGTTATCGTTAGGCATATTAGCAGCCTTCGCCTTGGCTACCACGGTAGCCAGACGAGAGTTATTGGCGGGATCGCCGCTGCCGCCCTGCTTGACGGCTACAATGATTTCCTTGGCGATTTTAGTAAAGACGGCGCTGCGCTTGGCGTCAGCTGCACCCTTGGTCTTTTGAATGTTGTGCCATTTGGAATGTCCGGACATAATTACTCTTCTCCTTTAATGCAGTATTGGATGACCTCACGGCAGTGTGCGGCCGATGGTATAATCGTCAGCTGCGCAAATGCATCTCTCAGCCGCTGGGCAATCACGGGGCAAATCAGATTTTCTGTAGGAAAGTGTCCTGCGTCAATGAGATTGATCTCTCGGTTGTCCAAAAACTCATGGTAGCTGAGGTCAGATGTGACAAACGTGTCGCAGCCCATTGCGATAGCCTGCGGGATATAATCGCCGCAAGAACCGCCGCCCACCGCTACGCGGTGTACGGGTCTGCCGGCATCTGTATAACGCAAGCCATTGCAACCTAAACATTTTATCACAGATTGGGTGAAATCGACAAGGGGCATTTCGCATTTTAGTACACCAAATCTGCCAATTTTTTCGGCATTTAAGGCATTGACGTCTGTCAATCCTAATTTTTCTGCCAAAACATCGTTGACACCGCCTTGTGCAGCATCCAGATTAGTATGCATACAAATGGAAGAAATGCCATAGCGTACCATTTTCATCAGTATCCGGCCTTGTGGGGTATCGTTTCGTATACTTTGGACCTTGTGCCAAGTGCAGTTCATCACCGGGTGATGAGAAATAATCAGATCGCACCCAGCGGCAACGGCCTCGTCCACCACGGCCTCCGTAATATCCAGAGATACCAGAATTTTATGAACCTGCGCCGCTCCCGCTCCTACCAGATGCCCTACATTGTCCCATTCCGCCGCCAATTCCTGGGGTGCCCAATCAAATAGAAACTGTTCAATATCATGTACTGTTGCCATGGAAAAGCCTCCCTTTTTTCTCCTCCAGCGTGTGGCAGATGGCTCTCAGCCGACAGGCCTCTTCACGGTCCGTTTCATGATTGGCACGGCTTCGTCCATCAATGGCACGCCGCAGTCGATCGATTTGATGCTGCAAATATTGGCTGTACAAGGGATCATCCTCCAACAGTACGCCGCTGTACTGCTCGGCATCTGCCAGTACCTCCTGTGCCCCGCCAGTCACCAGCATGATGGGGTAGAGAAAATCTTTATCCCACACTAACCGCTCTTTTATAAAGTGATAGCCATTTTGAGAGAGCCACAATCGAAGCTGTTCCGCCTTTGTCATGGGTTGCAGCAGCAGTGTATGGGCACCGTCTGCTGTCCAAGGGGTTGCCTGCAAAATATGAGCAATGGTTTCGCCGCCCATACCAGCAATGACTACCGTATCTGCCTCTTGCGCTTCAATCCCCTGTAGACCGTCACAGAGGCGGAAATCTATACCATCAATGCCCTGCTCCTGCGCTGTACGTCGTGCATGGTGCAGCGGCTCTTCGCCAATATCCGAAGCGATGGCGGTACGGATCCGACCGCGCTGCAGCAACCACACCGGCAAATATCCGTGATCCGTTCCCACGTCCGCCAATTGTGCACCTTCCGGTACTAGATCAGCCAACATCTGCAGGCGGGGCTGCAATTGTAATTGCTTTTTCTCCATGGGCTTCCTCATTTCCTTATATCCCGGATGCCGGAACGGCAGCCGCACATTTGTCTCCATACAAGGGAACGCATACGGTTTTTTGACCGTATGCGTTCTTGGTGCTTATTTATTTTGCAGACTTATTGGCTTCCTCATTGACGATCGCCAACAACTTGTCCACTTCGATTCCGTGCACCATGCAAGCTTCCTCTACGGTCTCACCACGAGAAGAGGGGCAGCCCAGGCAGTGCATGCCGATGGAATAGAAGATGGGGGCCGTCTGAGGAGCAATATCCAGAATATCACCGATGATCGTATCCTTGGTAATTTCAATCATTGTTCAAACCTCCATAAAATTTTACGATATTAGTATACCCTGTTTTGATCAATTTTTCAACAAAAAATTTCAAAGGTAAAGTAAAACCCCTTTGTTCCCTGTTTGCTTGCTGTTTTGTAAATGTCGTCGGCTGCATATCCGCCCGCTTAACCCTTACCGGACAGATGGTATACGCACAAGAAAAAGCGGCGTGCTTTAAGCACGCCGCTTCATTTATCAAGATTCAGCAAAGAATATCAGCCGTTTTCACGCATCTTAGCAAAGCACTCGCTGCAATAAACAGGACGGTCGCTCTTAGGCTCAAAAGGCACACGAGCCTCGCCACCGCACATAGCGCAAGTAGCAGTGAAGAACTCGCGAGGACCGCGAGCTGCATTCTTGCGAGCGTCACGGCAGGACTTGCAGCGCTGAGGCTCGTTCTGGAAGCCACGCTCAGCATAGAACTCCTGCTCACCGGCCGTAAAAACAAACTCCTTACCGCACTCTTTGCATACTAAAGTCTTGTCTTCGTACATGATGTTACCCTCTCTTTGAGAAAAAATATATGCGTTCAGCTTTTGCTGATATCGCTCTTAGAAAGCTGCCGCGCTACTTTGCGGCGAATACGTTGCACAGCGTTGTCCACCGATTTCGGAGACTTGCCGACAGTTTCCGCGATCTCACGACATGTGAGACCGTCTAAATAATACCCTAAAATCTTCACCTCGAATTCGGACAACTGCTTGCGAGTATTCTTCAACAAACTGGCGGCCTTTTCTCTGTCGATCATCAGAACCTCAGGATCAACCTGCGAGAACGAAAGATGGATATCAAAGAAAGAGGGATTCAAGGGAACCGATTGATTTAACGGAAGATGCTTCCCGCTGGCGGCCGCCTTTACGACAGAGCACAGACGGTGGCGAATACAGGTACTGGCAAAGGTATGGAATGACGCATCACGGCTCTCATCATACTCGCGCATCGCCTTGATGAGACCAAACATCCCTTCCTGCATGAGATCCTCCGTGTTGCCTCCGGCGAGAAAATACGGACGGGCGCAGGCGCGTACCAAACGGTGATAACGAGTAGCCAGCAATTCCTCTGCTTGACGATTCCCGCCCTGCAGTGCTTGGCACAACTGCTCATCACTCAAGTCATTCAACTCTTTGTCAAATACTGCTTCGCTAATATTATCCATATATCATTATACCTATTAAACAAATAATTTGTCAAGCTATCCGCAAAAATTTGTCAGAACTATCGTTGATTTGACAAATTCTTTATGAAATCAGCCAAAGATTCTGCGGTGTGGTGTGCCATTTCATCGCTCTTTGCCTCTATCATTACGCGGATTAATGCTTCTGTACCGGAGGGGCGGATCAATACGCGGCCTTCATCACCAAGCATTTCCTCTGTTTCATGGATGCGCTTTTGCAGCTCCTTGTCTGCCATAATGCGCTCCTTCACACCCGGCGTATGCCCAAGCTCCACATTGACCAGCGCCTGGGGATATTGAGCACAGCAGGAAGCCAGCTCGGACGCCTTTTTACCGGATTGACAAAGCGCCTGCAAAAATTGCAATGCTGTCAGTTGACCATCACCGGTGGTGGAATAGGCACGGAAAATCGTATGTCCCGACTGCTCTCCGCCAATGGAGTAATCGCACTCCAGCATTTTTTCCAACACGTTGCGGTCGCCGACCGGAGTGCATACCAAATGCATGTCGTTATTACGGCAAAACTCATGAAGCCCAAGATTCGACATGACCGTGGCTACAATGGCATCACCGTTGAGTTTGCCGCCATGGCGCAGCATAATGGCACAAATAGCCATCACCTTGTCGCCATCAATCATATTTCCCTGCTCGTCCACCAGCAGGCATCGATCCGCATCACCATCAAAAGCAATGCCCAGATCGTACTTCCCTTCGACCACCTTCTTGGCGAGCGTCTCCATATGGGTAGAGCCGCAGCCGTTATTGATATTGATTCCGTCCGGTGTCGTATAGATGAAATCCGCCTGCAGATCTAAGCGGGAAAAAAGATCTGGTGCCGTAGCACTGGCAGCACCGTTAGCACAGTCCACCAGCACACGCAGCCCGCTGGTATCTACGTCAATAGTTGAGAGGAGATGCTCGATATAACTCTGGCGCAGTTCCCCGCACACCTCGTATCGCCGACCAATCTCATCCCCGGACTTACATGCCATCTCCGTATCGGTAAGGATCAGTTCCTCTACCCGCTGCTCCATGGCATCCGGCAGCTTGTAGCCCTGCGCATTAAAAACTTTGATACCGTTATATTCGTAGGGGTTATGAGAGGCAGAGATCACGATACCGGCATCTGCCTTCTCCTGCATGGTTAAAAATGCCACTGCCGGTGTAGGGATTGTTCCTAAAGGAATCACGTTGCCTCCCACGGAGCAAATACCGGCCACAAGTGCCGACTCCAGCATTTCCGAGGAAATGCGCGTATCTTTGCCAATCGTAACGGTAGGAGCACTTCCCTTCTCCTCACGCAACACCGTGGCTACGGACTGGCCGACATGAAATGCCAACTCAGCAGTTAACTGCATCCCTGCAACACCACGGATTCCATCCGTGCCAAATAGTTTACCCATAAAAACCAGCCTTTCCTTCGTCATCAAATCTCTAATTGCTCCGGCCCCAACAGCTCCATATGGAGGTGTTCATAGGCCTTACGTGTCACGCAGCGTCCGCGAGGCGTTCGTGTGAGAAAACCAATCTGCATGAGATACGGTTCATAAACATCCTCCAATGTAATGGACTCCTCACCAATGGTGGCAGCCAGCGTATCCAGCCCTACCGGGCCACCGCCGTAATTTTCAATAATGGCACGCAGCATCCGGCGATCCACGGGATCAAGACCCAGATCGTCGATTTCCAGCGCTTGCAGTCCCATATCTGCCACTTCCCTGCTGATGACACCGTCAGCCTTAATCTGTGCAAAGTCCCGCACACGCCGCAGCATACGATTGGCAATCCGGGGGGTGCCGCGAGAACGGCGGGCAATCTCCATAGCCCCGGATGCCTCAATGGGTACCTGCAAAATCCCGGCACTGCGCGTAACGATATGCGCCAGCTCCTCCGGCGTATAAAGCTCCAAGCGCAGCGTTACGCCAAAGCGGTCACGCAGCGGTGCAGACAGAGAGCCTGCACGGGTGGTAGCCCCAATCAGGGTGAATTTCGGCAGATCCAAGCGGATGGAGTTCGCGGAAGGCCCCTTGCCGATGATGATATCAATGGCGTAGTCCTCCATTGCAGGATAGAGGATTTCCTCCACCGAACGATTGAGCCGATGGATCTCATCCACAAAGAGAATATCATTTTCACTGAGATTGGTCAGCAGTGCTGCCAGATCCCCCGGCTTTTCAATGGCGGGCCCGGAGGTAATACGTATATTGACACCCATCTCCGCCGCAATGATTCCGGCCAGCGTTGTCTTGCCGAGGCCGGGAGGGCCGTGGAGCAGCACATGATCCAGCGCCTCCGTGCGGCGGCGAGCCGCCTCGATATAGACGGACAAGTTCTCCTTGGCCTTAGTTTGCCCCACATACTCCTGTAGTGTCCGAGGACGCAGGGACTGTTCGGCGGTATCCTCCGGCAAGAAGGATGTTGATACTATCGGTTCTTCATAGATATCCGTTCCAAAGTCAATACTCACAGTATTTGCTCCTTATCGCACCATTTTTTTCAGCGCCTGTCGGATGACCTCTTCCAATGGAAGAGAAGCCATATCGATTCCCTTGAGGGCAACGGCAATATCCTGGGACGTATAGCCCAACACAGACAGTGCGGCGGCGGCCTCCGCAGACTTGTCGTTCTGGACTACCACAGGCACAGTACCACTGTCCGCCGTAAAGCTGCTCTGCTCCTTTGCCAGTTTATCCTTTAATTCCAGAATGATCCGCTGGGCAATCTTCTTGCCGATACCGGGGGCAGCCGTCAGTGCCTTTTCGTCCCCCGTCACAATAGACAACACCAGTTGATTGGGCGTTGTGGCCGACAGTACCGCCAGTGCAGCTTTGGGGCCCACGCCAGATACGCTGATGAGCATTTTAAAGCTGTTCAGTTCGCTTTGGCTGGCAAAACCATAGAGTTCGAAAATATCCTCCCGTACATGGAGATAGGTGTACAGCTTTGCCTTCTCCCCTTTTTTCAGCTGTGCCAGCGTGTAATTGGTAGTGGCGCAGCTGTAGCCTACACCACCGCAATCAATGACGGCCAGATTGGCACCTGTTTCCGCCACGATGCCGTTGAGATAATAAAACACGGAGAACCTCCTTAGACGGTTTCTTTCACATCCGTTTGGCAACGCCGCAGCATACTGGTCATACTGCGGGCGTGGCAGATCGCAATGGCCAAAGCGTCCGCGGCATCGTCCGGCCGCGGGATGGCCTTCAAATGCAAAAGCCGTCGCGTCATATCCATTACCTGCCGCTTTTCCGCCAAGCCATAGCCAACAACGGCCTGCTTGACCTGCATAGGTGTGTATTCGTAGATGGGAACCTGCATTTTTTCCGCGATATAGAGAATAATACCGCGGGCGTGCGCCACTGCAATTCCGGTCGTGATATTTTTGCTGAAGAAGAGCTCTTCGATGGCGATTTCGTCCGGCTGAAACTGACGGATCAATTCCGTCATATCCTCACCGATCTGTACCAACCGTCTGGCCAAAGGCTGGCCGGCCGGGGTGGTAATAGCGCCGTATTGCAGCATTTGCTGGCGCACATGATCCGACTCAATCACACCGAAACCTACCGTAGCTACCCCGGGGTCGATCCCCAAAATTCGCATGGCTCCATCCCTCCAATAAGGTGTATTATACCAAAACGGCTTCTAAAAGGCAACAAAAACCGCTGCTCACGGGATCGTGACAGCGGTTTCGATTGTTCCTATGCGCGAGGATGTGCCTTCTGATAGACATCCCGCAGTTGCTTATTGACTGCCTGTGCATAAATCTGAGTGGAAGAGATAACGGCATGTCCCAGCATCTCCTGAATGGAATGAAGATCTGCTCCGTTCTCTAAGAGATGCACGGCAAAGGAATGCCGCAGCATATGGGGCGTGATCTCCTTGTCGATTCCCGCCTTTTCCTGATAGTATTTGATAATCTTCCAAAAGCCTTGCCGGCTCATACGCTCACCGTTCATATTGACGAACAGTGCCTGTTCGTCAGGGTCGGCAATCAGCCGCGGGCGAATGTCACGTATATAGTCCTGCAAAGCCTTTACAGCTCCATGGTAAAGGGGAATCACCCGCTCCTTATCCTGGTTATGGCAGTGGATAATACCGATGGAGAGGTTAATGTCATCAACATTCAGACCAATCAGTTCGGAAACGCGGATGCCGGTAGCGTATAAAAGTTCCAGCATGGCGTGATCTCTGTATCCCTTTTCATCCACACATTTGGGCTGCTCCAAAAAGAGCTCCACCTCCTGATTGGTTAAAATCTCCGGACATTTTCGTTCTACCTTTACTGCGGTCACTGCCTTGGCAGGATTCACCTTCATATATCCATCTGCCACCATAAACTGATAAAAGGACTTGATGGATGCCGTACTGCGCGTAATGGTAGCCGGTGATTTTCCGATGTGTTCCATATGCTGGAGGTATTGAGAGATCACGTTTTTTTTCACTTTGCGAAGATCCACCACACCATTTCCTGTGAGCCACACCCAGAACTGGTTCATATCCCGCAGATAGGAGCTAAGCGTATTAGCCGATACATGCCGTTCCTCCATGAGATATGTACGATACGCTTGAATGTAGTCTGTCATGCCAAATGCTCACTCCTCACTTACGAAATCACTGTCAAGGCTGCCTGAAACAATCGAGGGACGAAAGTGACTTCCAGTACAACGCCCAACAGCAAGATCAACACACACGCACCAAATCGCAAAAAATAAATAGGCTCATAAATTGCCCGGCTTTTTCGGCCTCCCAACGTTCCCCGCTTTCCTAACTGCCGTGCCGCATTCATGGCCCACATAGCCAGAAAAAGAATGCACGGCAGTGTGAAAAGACACCGCACGCCCAGTGCAGCCAGCGCCAGCAGCACACCATTGCGGCCCATGGAGGCCACGAAAGATGTGACGGCAAAGGACAGGAAAAAGCCCTCCGTCATACATAGGAGCGGAATCAGGAAAACTCCCAGCGCCGAAAAACCAAATATAAAAATCAAAAGCGGATAACGAAAATAGAGAAATAGCGCAGACAGCAGTGAGGCGGGTGCCGCCTTGGTGCAGGCCATCAATTCACTGTAATCCGTCAGATATTCCTGTAACTGTTGGCTACTCTGCTGTGCTATGTTTCCATATAGCCTCCAGCCAAGCACGACACCCACAGCAAAAAGGATACATAACAACATCAATTGTACGCGAAATGTTAAATGAATATTCCACCTTTGAAAAGTACGGCCACGGTTCATGAAACTTCACCTCGGTTCAGTCTATGAGACAAGCCGGGGAATTAGAAGTATCCGAACATGTCGCTATATCATACACTATATGGCAGAACCGCAGAAATCGCAAGTGTTTTCCTCCAAATAAAGTTTTTTTGGCAATTATGTTAAAATGTTATGTTAACTACATTATGTAAACTGGTAAAACCGTCCTTCCTACTAGTGCGCTTCACTGGAAGATGGGCAATATATGGAATCGTAGAATGCTAGGTTCCCCTACATATAGAAGACATGGCAGATCAAAAATGTAGGGCAGATGATGCCTGAAAAGTCAAACGATTTTTGGGGGAAACTTCATTTTTGTGATTTTCACTATATATGCTTTATATGCATTATGTTACCGACTCTTTCCAACGCCGCGTTTCCCCTTTTTCCGACGGCCGCGTTTCTTCCCCGGCCCTATCAGTGCTGCCGCAAGAGCTGCCGCAATCAGTGCGACACCTACCTGCCACCAGCTCTCCGGGCTGCATCTGCCCTGTGAAAACCCAAGGCCGATCCCCCAAGCAAGTACATAGGTAACCGCACAGAGCAGCACGGCACAGAGCAAAGGCTGCTCCCTCCCTGTTGACAGTAGGAATCTTCCGCCGACAAAACCGCCTACGAGCCAGCCCGCCAGCATGCACGGATGGGCATACGACATAGGCAGCCACCCATGGCACAGTACCGCAGCTCCCAACGCATCCACAGCAACCGTCGTTAAAAGCAAAAGCATTACTCCCAACCAAAAACGCTTTTCCAGCACTTCCTTCCAAAAGGGCATAAAAAAACCTCCTCCGAACAGCTTCTATTGGAAGCATATTCGGAAGAGGTGTTCTTATGCAGAAAATTACTCCTCGGGAGAGTTTTTCTTCTCCTCTTCTGCGGCCTGGCTAGCCTCAGCGGCCTTTGCAGCGTCAGCAGCTTTCTTCTCCTTACGAGTGCGCTGTGCAGCGGCAGCCTGCTCATCCAGAGTACCCACAGAGCTAATGGCGGATTTCAGAAATTCCACGCGGACACGATCCTCGCTGGTCTCCAGCACCACTGTGCGATCCGTGATGGCCACAACACGGCCGTACAGACCACCGATGGTGGTCAGCCAATCACCCTTTTTCAAAGTGCTGCGCATCTGCTCGGCTTCCTTCTTCCGCTTGTTCTCAGGACGAATGAGGAAGAAGTAGAAGATGGCAATCATAATCACCAGCATGAGGATGGTAGAGCCCATACCGCCGGCCGCAGGAGCAGCACCACTGGCAGCATGTGCCGTTTCGATCAAGTTAAACATGAAATGATCTCCTTTTTACAAGATATAAGAGTAATTATACAAAAATTCATGAACTTTTGCAAGAGGGTTTACGCGGATTATATGCGCCTATTCAATTTTTCACTGTATTCCTGTCGGAACGCTTCGAAACGATCCTCATCCAGCGCTTCCCGAATGCGTTCCATCAACTTATTATAGAAGTAGAGATTGTGCATCACCGCCAGGCGCATGGCCAAAATTTCTTCTGCGGTAAAGAGATGCCGGATATAGGCGCGGCTGAAGCGGCGGCACACCGGGCAGTCGCACTTTGGATCAATGGGACGATCATCCAGCTTGTACTTGGCGTTTTTGATATTCAGTGCTCCGTCCCATGTAAAGAGCTTGCCATGGCGCGCATTCCGCGCCGGCATCACACAGTCGAAGAAATCCACGCCACGTGCTACACCCTCGATTATGTTCGAAGGGGTTCCTACGCCCATGAGATACCGGGGCTTCTCCTCCGGCATATACGGTTCCACCGCATCAATCATCTCGTACATCACTTCCGTCGGCTCCCCCACTGCCAGACCACCGATCGCAAAGCCGTCACAGTCGATCTTGGCAATTTCTTTCATATGCCAGACACGAAGGTCTGCAAAGGTAGCCCCTTGATTGATACCAAAGAGCATCTGCTGCGGGTTTACCGTATCGGGAAGGGCATTCAGGCGGTCATGTTCCACTTTGCAGCGCTGCAGCCACCGCAGTGTCCGCTCACAGGATGCCTTGGCGTATTCGTACGTGGCAGGGTTTTCCACGCATTCATCGAAGGCCATTGCAACATCAGAACCCAGATGGGACTGGATTTGCATACTTTCCTCCGGCCCCATGAAAATGCGATGCCCATCCAAATGCGAAGCAAAGGTAACCCCATCTTCGGTAATTTTCCGCAATCCCGCCAGTGAGAACACCTGAAATCCGCCGCTATCCGTAAGGATCGGCCCATCCCAGCGCATAAACGCATGAAGTCCGCCCATGGTGCGCACGACATCATCGCCGGGGCGCAGGTGGAGGTGATATGTGTTGGAAAGTTCAATCTGGCACCCGAGTTCTTTCAAATCAAAGGCATCAATGCCGCCCTTGATGGCGCCTTGGGTGCCCACGTTCATAAAGACCGGTGTCTGCACTTCGTCCCCATGGGCACAGCGAAACCGACCTCGCCGGGCCTTCCCCTCTTTTTTAATCACTTCAAACATCCGTAAACTCCTTTATTCAATGAACATCGCATCACCAAAACTGAAGAAGCGATATCGTTCCTTCACCGCCTCGTTGTAAGCAGCCAAAATGTGTTCCCGGCCTGCCAGCGCTGAGACCAACATCAAAAGAGTAGACTCCGGCAGGTGGAAGTTGGTTACCAGCGCATCCAATACCTTAAAGCGGTAACCCGGATAGATAAAAATATCCGTCCAGCCGGCGCTGGCATTGACGGTTCCATCCTCCTCCGCCCACGCCTCTAACGTGCGGCAAGAGGTAGTACCCACGCAGATGACACGGCCTCCCCTGCGTTTTGTCTCGTTGATAAGATCTGCTGTTTCCTGCGGAATGATACAGTATTCACTGTGCATCTCGTGGTCTGTTATCTCATCCTCCTTCACCGGACGAAAGGTACCCAGTCCTACATGAAGTGTCACATAGCCAATATTGACACCCATAGCACTGATTTTCTCCAGCAATTCCGGTGTAAAGTGAAGTCCGGCCGTTGGTGCAGCCGCCGATCCGTTGACCTTAGAATAGACGGTCTGATACCGCTCACGATCCTGCAATTCTTCTTTAATATAGGGCGGCAGAGGCATCTTTCCCAGTTGCTCCAGTACCTCCAAGAAAATCCCCTCATAGGAAAAGTGTACCAACCGATTACCACCGGGCAACTCCTCCACGATCTGGCCGGTCAGCTGTCCATCGCCAAAGGAGACTTTAGTGCCAATGCGCATTTTCTTGCCGGGGCGCACCAGACATTCCCAGGTATCCTCTCCTCGGTCGATGAGCAGCAGCACCTCGCAGGCCCCGCCGCCAGGCAGGCGATGTCCCAGCAGGCGTGCCGGCAGTACACGGGAGTTGTTCAAAATAAGGCAGTCGCCAGGATGGAGATAGGACGGCAGGTCGAAGAAATGGCGATGCTCCCACGCACCGGTGTCCTTATGCAGCACCAACAGTCTGGAAGCGTCCCGCTTTGCAATAGGGGTCTGTGCAATCAGCTCCTGCGGCAATTCAAAATCAAAATCTTTTGTTCTCATACGATCATCCCATAAAGCTATATTTTTATAATTTTGCAATTTTTTATTATAGTATAGATTCTCGTCTATTTCAATAGGCAGCGAGAAAAGCAACAAAGAGACGGTGCGATTTTTCACACCGTCCCTTGTTTTGTCACAGCAGAAAATGTTCTTGTGCCGACTTTCTCATTCAGAAAGAAGCATCATCACACCAAAATGACGCGGTGGAATACCTTTTTGCCCTTGCGAATCACAAGACCCTCGCCGGTGAACTGCTCCAGGCCATACGCCGTGTCGATGGAAGTGACCTTTTCATCGTTGACAGAAATGCCGCCCTGCTGGATGAGGCGACGTGCTTCCCCATTGCTGGCGCACAGGCCGCACTTGACCATGAGAGGAATGATGCCGATGGAACCGCCGCCTAAATCATCATTGGTCAGTTCGGTGGTAGGCATATTCTCGCTGCTGCCCTTGCCCGCAAAGAGAGCATGAGAGGCCTCCTTGGCCTTAGCGGCTTCCTCCTCACCGTGAACCAGCTTCGTCAGTTCAAAAGCAAGGATCTCCTTGGCATCATTGAGCTGAGCGCCTTCCCAGTTGTCCATCTTGTGAATCTCTTCCAGCGGCAGGAAGGTCAGCATACGGATGCACTTGAGCACGTCTGCATCGTCCACGTTGCGCCAATACTGATAGAATTCAAAGGGAGAGGTTTTGTTTGGATCCAGCCATACAGCACCGGAGGCGGTTTTGCCCATCTTCTTGCCTTCGCTGTTGAGGAGCAGTGTGATGGTCATGGCATGGGCGTCCTTGCCCAGCTTGCGGCGGATCAGCTCCGTACCGCCCAGCATATTGGACCATTGGTCATTCCCGCCGAACTGCATATTGCACCCGTAATGCTGGAACATGTAGTAGAAGTCGTAGCTCTGCATAATCATGTAGTTGAACTCCAAGAAACTGAGTCCCTTCTCCATGCGCTGCTTATAACACTCGGCACGCAGCATGTTGTTGACCGAGAAGCAGGCACCCACATCACGCAGCAGTTCAATATAGTTCAAAGGCTTGAGCCATTCAGAGTTGTAGAGCATCAAAGCCTTGTCGTCAGAGAAATCGATAAAGCGCTCCATCTGGCGCTTAAAGCATGCGGCGTTGTGCTTGATGGCTTTCTCATCCAGCATCTGACGCATATCGGTTCGACCGGAGGGATCGCCGATCAGTGTGGTGCCGTCACCAATCAAGGCAATGGGTTTATTACCCGCCATCTGCAGCCGCTTCATCAGGCACAATGCCATGAAGTGCCCCACATGGAGGGAGTCCGCTGTGCAGTCAAAGCCAATATAGAAAGTGGCCTTGCCGTTGTTGATCATCTCTCGAATCTCTTCTTCGTTGGTTACTTGAGCAATGAGTCCACGCTCCACCAGTTCTTCATAAATTCCCATAATACGCTTCTTTTCTCCTTTGCATTGTTGCATTTCCTTCGGCAGGAGCAAGTGCAAAAAATCGCCCTCTGCCTTATGACAGAGGGCGACAAAATATCGCGGTACCACCTCATGTTCGCCCTACCTTCACAGATAGAGGCCTTATCGGGTACAAACATACCCTGTCGCTGTAACGGGCGAGCCCGACACATCCCTACCGACGCTCAAAGCGCTTTCAGAAGGCTGCTCCAGGATGTATTCACCGTACTTCTGCCTCTTCCCTTTTCACCAAACAGGGCTTCTCTTTGCAGGCTGACAGCAGGCTACTTCTTCCCTTCATCGCTGTGGAATATAAACTTGTTATCGGTGATATTATAAACATTATTTTCCCGTTTGTCAACGGTGATCCGGCGTCTTTAGTTTTTTTCTGAATTTTTCCGCCTCCACCAACAGTTCCTCTGCACCGGAGAGCATGACCTCCGACACATGGGACCCGCCTGTAAGACGAGCCAGTTCCTCCCGGCGCTGCTGCCGTGAGAGCACCTGCACGCGGGTATAGGTCCGCCCATTAGCCTCTCCCTTCTCCACGGAAAAATGGGTGTCTGCCATAGCTGCCAGCTGCGGCAGATGGGTTACGCACAGCACCTGCTTTTTCTGGGAGATCCGAGCAATCTTTTCCGCCACCTTTTGCGCAGCCCGTCCGGAAACACCAGTATCAACTTCGTCAAAAACCAGCGTGCCCACATGGTCTTGCTCTGAGAGCACATTCTTCATAGCCAGCATAATGCGGGCCAATTCACCGCCCGAAGCAATCTTATGAATCGGACGCAGTTCCTCTCCCAAGTTGGCAGACATCAGGAAACGCACGGTATCCATACCATTCTCTGCCGGTTCTTGGGGGGCAAAGGAAACTTCAAAACGGATCTTTCCCATATCCAGCTGCTGAAGCTCAGAGAGAATCTGCTGTTCCATTTCCTTTGCTGCGGCCTTGCGCGAGCAAGTAAGAAGTGCAGCGGCTTTTCGCGTCTCTTCCTCAGCCTTGCTCCGCTGGCGTTCCAAGCGCTGCAGTGTATCCTCCGCATCTTCGATGGAATCGAGTTCATGGCGGCAGCGCTCCAAATAGTCCAGCATCTCCTCTGCCGTAGGACCATATTTCTTCTTTAAGCGGTATAGCTGATCCAGGCGGCTCTCCACCTCGTCCAGCTCATGGGGTGAGAAATCAAAATCTTCCCGGCGATCCCGAATCGTGTCTGCCAGATCATAGAGCTCACTGTAGAGAGACTCCAGGCGGGAGAACATCTCTCCGAAATCCTCGTTCAGATTTTTCACCGTACCAATCGCCGTCTGTGCCTGCCGCAGCAGTGTCAATGCACCATCGGAGCCATCATCTCCATTCAGGCAGTAATCTGCGCCCTCCACAGCAGAAATAAACTTCTCGCCGTTGCGCAGGAGACTGCGGCGATTCATCAGCGTCTCCTCTTCCCCAACCTTTAGATTGGCCTGTTCCAGTTCCTGAATCTGATAACGAAGCGTATCCATGCGGCGCGCCTTTTCTGCCTCGTCCATTTGCAGTGCTTGTATTTTGCGGCGCAATTCCTGCAAAGTGTGGAATTTCTCCTGATATGCACCCAATTCTGCACTCACTCGTCCAAAGGCATCCAAATAGACCAGATGCTGTTCTTCATCCAGCAGCTGCTGCCCATCGTGCTGTCCGTGAATATTCAAAAGCTGGTTGCCCACTTGGCGCAACTGTGTTACCGTCAAAGGCCGCCCATTGGCACGACACACGTTCTTTCCATCGGTATGAATCTCGCGCTGCAGCAGCAGCTCCTCCTCCGGCTCCATGCCCAGCGTCTCCCACACACCTGCAGGGATGCAGGTAAAGCAGGCGCTGACAAAGGCTTTGTCGCTTCCTGTGCGAATCAATTCGCGGGAGGCACGCTGTCCTAAAACCGCGCTCATGGAATCAATCACGATGGATTTACCTGCACCGGTTTCACCGGTTAGGGCGTTAAAGCCGGGTTCGAAGGTAATATCCGCCTGCTCAATGATGGCAATATTTTCAATGTGCAGTAATTGCAGCATCTTTTTCCTCCGTAAAGCGCTCTGTCAGCGCATCATCTCTTTGATCTCCAATGTGAAGTCCGAAGCACTCTCCAAACTGCGCATAACAATCAAAACGGTATCATCTCCGGCAAGACAGCCTACCATATCACCTATCTCCATCCCATCCAGCGCAGAAGCCGCCCCCTGAGCCAAACCCGGCATGGTCTTGAGTACCACCAAATTCTGGGCATAATCTACGCTCAGCACACTTTCGCGGAAAATCGTACGGAGGCGCTCGGCAAAATTCAGCTTTGCCCGGTGACCGGAAACAGCATAGCGGTAGCGTCCTTGACCGGCAGGCTCCTTCACCAGATGAAGCTCTTTAATATCCCGGGAAATGGTTGCCTGCGTGCATTTGATGCCCCGCGCCTGCAAGTGTTCCAGCAGTTGTTCCTGCGTCTCAATGATCTCTTCGGTAACAATCTGCAGCAGCTGTTCATGTCGGTCATTTTTCATAACGGGCGGCCTCCGTTCCCATTTTTTTCTCTAAAATTTCGCAAAATCCCTTTTTAGAAAGGCGCACTAACTTCATGGTGTGGCGGGATTGTTTCACCCGTACCCGGTCACCATTTTTCAGCGAGAAGGCCTTACCGCCGTCCACCGAAAGATAGACAAATTTGCGGTTGGTATCCGCCGCTTCCACCGTAATTACATGGCTGGGGTCCAGCACATAGGCTACGGCCCGCATCGCGTGTGGGCAGATGGGCGTAATAAGAAGGTTACGTGCCATGGGCTCTACAATAGGACCTCCGGCAGCCATGGAATAACCTGTCGAGCCCGTAGGGGTGCTGACAATCACGCCATCACCACCCACCCGTGTCAACGGGCCTTCTTCTGTGAAGATACTCAGCTTTACAACTCTTGCAATAGAACCTTTAGAGATGACTGCGTCATTGATTGCAATATTGTTATACACGCTGTGTCCATCTCGGATCACGTTCACATCCAGCATCATACGGGACTCCACTATAAAGTTCCAATCTGCCAGATCCCGCAACCGATGGAGCTCATTAGGCTCCAGTTCCGACATGAAGCCGAGACTTCCTAAGTTAATTCCCAGCACGGGGATATTATTTAGTGCCACTGTTCTGGCAAGATGCAGAATCGTGCCGTCCCCGCCAAAAGCAATGAGCAAATCCGCCGATTTGATCTCTTGCTGCAGCGGCCGCATGGGAACACCTAACTCCTCTCCATACCCTTCTCGCTGAAAAGGTAAGCAGACCACCGTGTTAAAGCCCAGACTTTCTAAGATCTCCCGTGACTGCTTAGCCACACGCAAATCATTATCTCGATAGGGATTGGGACAGAGAATGACTTTCTTCATAAGCAACCCTCTCAATCTTTCAGGTCGCTGTGGGATGCCTCCACAATTGCGGCCAAATCAAATGTACCGTTGGGCGCCGTCTCCTTGCGAAGATAGCCCAGATACTCAATATTTCCCTCCGGCCCACGAATAGGAGAATACGTAACATCAATCACTGTAAAGTTATTTTCCTTTGCATGTACCAAAAAATTCTCCAACACCTCAAGGTGAACAGCCGGATCCCGGACAACCCCTTTCTTGCCAATTTTCTCACGTCCCGCCTCAAACTGAGGCTTAATCAGGCAGACAATTTCTCCGCCATCCTTCAAAAGGCCATACAATGCCGGGAAAATCAACTTTAAAGAGATAAAGGATACGTCAATGGATGCAAAATCCAATGCATCGGGGATCTCCTCGTGGGTAAGATATCGGGCATTGGTACGCTCCATACAGACAACGCGGGGGTCATTACGGAGCTTCCAGTCCAACTGTCCGTAACCTACATCCACCGAATAAACTTTAACAGCTCCATTTTGCAGCATGCAGTCCGTAAATCCGCCGGTAGAGGCGCCGATATCTGCGCAAATCTTTCCCTCCAGCGTCAACGGGAAGTTTTTCAGGCCCTTCTCCAATTTCAAACCGCCGCGGCTTACATACGGTAAGCCATGCCCTCGCACCTCGATCTCAGCCTCATTGTGCACAGAAGTGCCGGGCTTGTCCACCCGCTGTCCGTCCACAAAAACGCTTCCGCTCATAATAACCGCCTGCGCCTTGTGGCGGCTATCGAAAAATCCACGCTCTACCAGAAGAACGTCTAATCTAGTTTTAGCACTCATGCAGCATTTCCTCCACCGCACAGGCGACACCCGCTGCATCCAGCCCCAGTGCATGGTTCAACTGTGCAACACTGCCCTGTGGTATAAATCTGTCGCCGCAATTCTTCAAAACAAGGTGCTTCGGACCGATGCCAGACTGCACCATTAAGGCGGTGAGCCGCTCTCCGACGCATCCAGACTGCACACAATCCTCCAATACCAACAACTGTTCCGTACTGTCAAGGGCCTCTTGCATATCCTCTATTTGCAGCGGGGCAATGCGATTGAGCTTGACCACCCGGACAGAAATTCCCTTTTGTGACAGCATTTCCGCTGCGGCCAGCGCCTCATTGATTAAAACGCCGTAGCTGACGATGGTACAATCCTTCCCCTGACGCAGCACTGTTGCTGCCTCCTTACCACAGCAGCCTTGATAATCGCCTTCCCCGCCGCGCGGATAGCGGACAGCCACCGGACCGGTTGCATCCTCAACCGCATAGCGAAGCATGGAGCGCATTTCACTGAAGCTGGCAGGACATAGCACTGTCATGCCGGGGATCAACGATAGATAGATGGGGTCAAAACATCCGTGGTGTGTCTCGCCGTCGGCACCTACCAGTCCGGCACGATCCACGCCAAAGACCACATGGAGTCCGCTGAGAGCCACATCATGCAAAAGCATATCAAAGCCACGCTGCAGAAAACTGGAATAGACTGCAAATACAGGAATTCCCCCCTGCTTAGCCATGCCGGCAGCCATCGCCACGGCATGACCTTCGGAAATTCCCACATCAAAAAATCGCCGGGGAAACAGTTTGGCAAATTCATTCAAGCCTGTGCCGCCTGCCATAGCAGCGGAGATCGCGCAGATTTTTTTGTTCTCTCTGGCAAGGTCAGTAAGTGTCTCTCCAAATATGCTGGAAAAGCTGGGACTGGGCGCTTTCTTCAGAGCACCGGTTGCCACATCAAAAGGTTCTACACCGTGGAAGCGCTCCGGTTCCTGTTCCGCAAAACGGTAGCCTTTTCCTTTTATGGTGTAAACATGCACCAGAACCGGGCCATCTTGCTCTTTAGCCCACTGTAATGTCTCCGTGAGCGCCGCTACATCGTGACCATTCACCGGCCCCATATAGTGAAATCCCATAGCCTCAAAGAAGCTGCTTTTGGGAATGAGAGAACTTTTGAGTGCTCTTTTCACATCGTGCCCTGCCGCATAAACCTTACGGCCCACTGCCGACTGCTTCAATGCCTTACGATAGCAGCGTTTAAATTCATCATAGCCCCGACTGGTGCGCAGTGCGGAAAGATGCCTCGACATAGCGCCCACATTGGGATCAATGGACATCCCGTTGTCGTTCAGGATGACGATCATGGGCTCGTGGGACGCACCGGCATCGTTGAGTCCTTCGAAACTGAGGCCGCCGGTCAACGCACCATCTCCGGTCAGTGCCAGAACATGGTAGTGGTCTTTTGCCAGGGAACGAGCCCGCGCCATACCCAACGCCACCGACACGGAGTTGGATGCGTGGCCCGCAATGAAAGCATCGCTCTTGCTCTCATATGGCTTAGGAAAGCCGGAAAGGCCCTGAAACTGGCGCAGCGTGTCAAAAAGGCCGCTGCGGCCGGTAAGGGCCTTGTGTACATAACATTGGTGTCCCACATCGAACACCAATCGATCCTCCGTGGTATCAAAAACCCTGTGAATTGCCACCGTCAGCTCTACCACGCCCAGATTGGACGCCAAATGACCGCCGGTTTTAGAAACACGGTCTACGAGAAAGCGGCGCAGCTCACCACAGAGCCGGACGACTTCTTCATTACTGAGTGCTTTTATATCAGAAGAATTGTTGATCTTCTCTAAAATCAAAACAAAACATCTCCTATCTGCGGAAAAGGTGCAGCGCATGCATGATGCGCGCTACACGATAAACTACGTTGGTGCTGTCGTTAATCGCTATCGACTTACCCAGCGCCTTTCCCCCGATGGTAATACCGGAAATCATGGCTGTGACACCGATAGAGAAAAGTACCGTGTGGGTATTAAAGTTCTGCTGCAGCTCAGAGACAATCACAGCTGCCGTGGAGCCGCTGACAATGCCGCAGATATCACCGACAACGTCATTACAAAAGGAACTGACCTCGTTCGCCTTGCTGAGAAGGCGTACCGCCTCATGACCGCCCTTTTCCTTATGGGCTGCCATGGAGTGAAACGGCTTAGGATCGGCAGCCGTCACCGCAACACCAATCATATCAAAAATAATGCCCAAGCCGATGAAAACCGCCAATACCACCAGGGCGACCACATAGCCTGTCCCAGCCAGTGCCGTAGACGAGAAAAAGCTCAATACGGCGGATAAGGTTACCGAAATCAGAAAAACACGCAGTGCCCAATGACTTTTGCGCTTTTTTTTGCTTTTTTCCCTATCGCTCAAAAAATTCAATCCTCACTCTTATAAATAATTACTGAACAGGGCAGTTCCGGGAGTTAATCTTACGGCTTAGGTACGGGTTGGATTTCCCCACAGCACACCTCTCGTTGCCGATCAGGCGGTTTCCCGTTCGGTGCTATGCCATGATGTTACCGGTCATGGTACCCGACTGCCACTTAGTCCGTACTGCAATCCCCCCGACACCCCAAAGGACAGCCTAGGTGATTTCCACTGCAGTCAAACCGTTTCTTAGCCTCTTTTGCAGACATGGTTTCAAGAGAATAGCACTGCATCCCTGGCCGGGGATCTCGTGCTTAAGCTCCTCTATTCGCCATACCCACGCAAGGCAGGCTACTCTGCACACAGCGTTCATATCCTGCGATATTTAGCACCGCATTGCAGGTTCTCAATCTGCTTCGTACACAGGTCGCTTACCACGAAGGGAGTACGCCTATGCACAACAGCAGGTCTCCACGAAAGCAGGGTCGGATCCTCCATGCCATTGGAGGTCGCCCGACATTCGCAGGCAGCGGGAAGATCCCGCGCCTACCACCAGCACCCACCCCAAACTGGGCGTAAAAAGCAGGCACCAATGGCTTCACAGTTGTGCCCTTTAAAGGATTTTTAGGCCCTTCTTCGGAAACGGCAGATCTGACTAGGATACTGCGCCACTGTTCAGTATTATGGGTATATTATCATATTCTCGCAGTATTTTCAACTATTTTTAAAACATACCATGCCTTTCCTCAGGACATCAGCAGGCGCATTTATACTTCTCAGCGTCTCTTTTTCTCACATTTAAAAGAAAATATTTCAAAATATCTCAGGCTGAATAGTTGACATTTTAGTTGTCAGGTGTTAAAATTTATGCGTCTCAATTGGAAAGAGTCTTTCCAAAGCAAGATACGACCGCCGATTTCAAATCGGCTAAGGCCATACGGACAGCCGGGTCGAATGCCGAAAACCGCAGGTGCGGTTGGCAACTTCTGTTGCCTTATTGATTGAGTTAAAAGCTCAGTTTTATAAGTTGGTTACTATAAACCGGTGCCGGGTGGCATAAACTTGTGAAATGGTCAATAAGAGTAGTAAAAGTAATCTTTGCTATATAGACTCT